>JBEKPO010000001.1:0-185968 GCA_049520675.1 Occallatibacter sp.
CAGTCGCCGCAGATCTTCAAGCAGATCCTCATGATCTCCGGCTTCGACCGCTACTTCCAGATCGCCCGTTGCTTCCGCGACGAGGACCAGCGCGCCGACCGCCAGCTCGAATTCACGCAGGTCGATCTGGAGATGAGTTTTCCCCAGCAGGACTCGGTCTTCGGCGTGGTCGAGCAATTCTTGAAAGCAGCTTTCGCCGCGGCCGGCATCGCGCTGCCCATTCCATTTCCGCGCATGAGCTACGACGAAGCGATGCGCAACTACGGTACCGACAAGCCCGATCTGCGCCTCCCCGGCCTCACCGACGTGCGTTCCGCCTTCACCGGCGATGCATTAGCCACTTTGCAGGTCGATCCCGCGCTGCCCATCGTTGCCCTGCGCATTCCCAGCGTGGGCGAGCTCAGCCGTAAGGAACGCGAAGAGAACCATCCGCTCTTCGACCAGAAGAAAGGCGCCAAATTCATCGACGATTTCAAGCGGCTCGCCAAGAGCTTTCCTGAATCCGCGGCCAAGGTGCGCGAACTTGCCGGCGCGGCCGAGGCCGACTTCGTCATCGTCGTCGCCGGCGATCCGGCCCACCACATCAAGGCCAGCGATACAAAGTTTCCCGGCCGGCTTTCCGAGCGCGAGATCAACGTCTACGCCGCTGCAGGCAACTTCCGCACTGAACTCGCCAAGAAATACGCCGATCGCCACGGCGCTTTCCGTTTCACTGACGAAGTTGTCCAAAAGGCTGCTGCACGCAGTGCCGCGGCCGCGCGCAGCGCCGATGCCGGCCTCATCGACGGCAGCGCCGCCTTTCATCCCATCTGGCTCACCGATTTCCCCATGTTCGAGTACGAGCTCGGCTCGGGCAAGTGGGTGCCCGCACACCATCCCTTCACCGCGCCCTACGAGTCCGACATGCCGAATCTGGTCAGCGATCCGGCCAGCGTGCGCGCCAACTGCTACGACCTGGCGATGAACGGCCTCGAGCTTGGCTCCGGCTCCATCCGCATTCACCGCAAGGATGTGCAGCAGCAGATCTTCGCTTCACTGGGCATTACGGAGGAAGACGCCCGCGCGCGTTTCGGCTTCTTCCTCGATGCGCTGGAATATGGCACTCCACCGCACGGCGGAATCGCCCTCGGCCTCGACCGCATCGTCATGCTGCTGGCCGGCGCGACCAGCTTGCGCGAAGTCATCGCCTTCCCCAAAACAGCCAAGGCCCTCGACCTGATGGCCGAAGCGCCGACCCACGTCACTGAGCAGCAATTGAAAGAGCTGAACATACGAGTGGTGCTGAAGAGCTAGTTCTTTCCGTGAGGACGAACCTGAATCAACGCTTCGACGGAGCAGGCTGGCTTCGCAAAGGCATCCTCGATAAGTCGAAGAATTCCGGCGAAATCATTAGCAGAATTCCGCCAATCCAAAGAAAGTGGCCGATGAGTGGGACAAGTTGGCACCCGAGCATTACGCCCCAGCAATCGATAACGCAGATCAGAACAGCGTAAGCGACTACGCGTCTCATTCGCGTTGCACCGCGAAACTCAATATTCGCCTGATGGATGGCGACGAGCACTAGATAGATAATCACGAGTGGATTTACCCATCCGTCAATCAGGAACGGAATGCCCTGCACAAACCCGCCCAAGTCAAAATGTGCGGCTCCGTTCTGCGCCGAAGGCATACTCTGTGCCAGAGTAATGGATGCGCAATACCAACCTGAGTAAACCGAATTCGGCACGCTTGACTTGACTGCGGGTAAGGGAAATGCCACCGCGAATGCACAAAAGCCAAGGAACCTTAAGACTCGAGAAGTCACGCCCAATTTAGCTCCGCGAACATCTCGCTCAGCACCACGGTCCAGAACTTCCTCGGCATTGGGCAAGGTAGCCATGGCAATAAGTATGCTCCCGATGTTGTACGAAACCAAGCTTCCTTGTTAGAGCCTCATCTGGCTTGCAGAGCCTTGCAAACTCCTCTTTTGAATGCATTTCTGACCTTGTGACCATGAGCACATCGAAAGTAATGCACTTTGCGTAACCTAGCGCCCGCATATACGCCTCCCTTATTCCTCGTTCATGCATCCTTCACGTGAGGCGTTCCAAGCTTCTTCATGGAGAAGGAGGTTGCGATGAGCTTCAGGCTGACCTTGGCGGTAGCGGCTCTTGCCTTAGCGGTGACAACGGGCGCGGCGCGCGCGGCAACACCTCAGACGCAGAACTTGAGCCACGCGGAACTCAAGCAGATGATTCAGAACGCGCACACGGCCGAGGATTATCTGACCCTCGCCTCTTATTTTCGCTGGCGTCAGCAGCAGTTCACGCAACAGGCTCATGATGAGCTCGCCTTCTGGGCGCAGCGCAGCATGAACATATCGCTCGAAGCGGCCAAGTATCCGCGCCCCGCCGACTCATCAAGAAATCGCTACGACTACTTCACCTACGAAGCGCAGCAGATGGGCCGAAAGGCCGCTTATTATGAAGGCCTTTCAGCAGCGATAAGCCGCTAACCTGACCTAAACTCCTTGTAAGTCAGCATCTTCGCGTGCGCCGGTACACAAGCTGGCGGGCTCCCTTCCGCATAGTTTCTTTGCAACATATTTATGTTTCGCTAATGGCCCGCTCGCTACCCTCGTTTTACGTCGAAACTAGGATGGAGAGCCTTGCGCGTCGCGGACATCGCGAAACTGCTCGACCAGCGTAGTCATACCACCTGGGCGCGGCGTGGCGCAGAAACCCTGGCGGGATGCTGGGTCATCGCGCTCCTCACCTTTGCCGGCTATGTGCTCCACTTTAACCCCGCTCCGGTCGGGTTTCTTTTCCTTCTGGTGGTCGTTAGCGTCGCTATCCTGTCGGGATTCTGGCAGGCTTCGGTGGTTTCTCTTCTCGCCTGCGCTTGCCTCGATTATTTCTTTTATCCGCCGGTTCTTCATTTCTCTATCGCCGACCCGGCCGACTGGGTTGCCCTTGGCTCGTTCGAGGTCAGTGCCCTGATTGTCAGCCGTCTCTCGTCCCGCGAGCGACTCAACTCGCGTGAGGCGCTGATGCAGCGGACATCGATGGAGCAGCTCTATGAGCTCAGCCGCAGCACCCTGCTTATCAACTTGCACCAACCGCCAGGGCCGCAACTGGCGCATCTCATTCAGCGCATCTTCGCCGTCGAAGCGGTCGCGATCTTCGATGTGAGTTCCGGCAGGAGCGATGTCGCCGGTAATTGGGCGCCAGATGAGGTCGACCCGGCAAAGGAATGCTACCTGGCGCAGGCCGACGACGAGGACCACGCCACACGCACCTCGCGCCGGCTGCTTCGCGTGGGCGCCGACTCCATCGGCGCCATGGCCATCCGCGGCAATCTGGGGCCGCTGGTAATCGATGCCCTCACCTCGCTGACCGCAGTCACGCTGGACAGGTGCGTCTTCTTCAAGAAGGAAACCGAAGTGGAAGCGGCGCACCAGGGCGAGCGGTTGCGCGCGGCGGTTCTCGATTCGCTGGCGCACGCAGTCAAGACACCGCTCACCGCAATTCAATCGGCCAGCGCGGGGTTGGGCGAAGTGGGCAAGCTGAATAAACCGCAGGAGGAGCTGGTTTCGCTCATCGAGGACGAGACCAACAAATTGACCCTTTTAAGCACGCGGCTGCTGCAAACCGCCAAGCTCGAAGCCGAGGAGTTCAGCGCGGCCAAAGACGACATTGTCGTGGGCGATCTGGTGGAGTCGGTGGTGGGCGAGCAGAGCGCGCGCCTGGCAGGTCACCCGCTCGAAGTCGCGGTTTCCGACCCTGGCATGACGCTGCGCGGCGATCGCGACCTGCTCACCATGGCGCTCACTCAGTTTCTTGACAACGCCGCCAAGTACTCCTTCGAGGGAACTGCGGTGAAGGTGTCGGCCTGGGAGAGCCACTCTGAGGCCATGCTCTCGGTGCATAACTTCGGGCCGGCGATTCCCATCGGTGACCGCGAACGCATCTTTCAGCGCTTCTATCGCAGCGAGGGCACGCGCCACATGGCTGCGGGAACCGGAATCGGGCTTTCGACCGTGATGATGGCGGCCGAGGCGCATCGCGGCCACGTTTGGGTCATCAGCAACGCAGAAGAAGGAACCACGTTCTATATGTCACTTCCACTCAATGGAGGTACGGCCAAGTGAATCAGGAATCGGCGGGCAATCTGCTCATTGTCGACGACGAGCGCTCCATTCGCCTATCGCTTCGCACCATCCTCTCGAACTTTGGGTTCGAGATCGTCGAGGCTGCGCGTGGCGAAGAGGCGCTGTCCCTGGTGCGCAGCGAATCGTTCGACGCGGTGCTTCTCGACATCAACATGCCCGGCATGGGAGGCATCGAAGTTTGCCGGCTGATGCGCAAGGCCTCGCCGCGTCTGCCTATCCTCATGCTTACCGTACAGGGCGGCGAAGAGCGTAAGGTCGAAGCGCTCGACGCCGGCGCCGACGACTACATCACCAAGCCCTTCCAGTTGCGCGAGCTCACCGCGCGCCTGCGCGCTGCCGTTCGCCGCAGCAAATCGCTCGACGACAATGATGCCGCCATCCTGATCGGCGACGTGATGCTCGATCCGGCGCGCCATCTGGTCGAGAAAGCCGGCAAACCCGTTCACCTCACGCCCAAGCAGTTCGAGCTTTTGCATTTCCTCATGATGCATGCCGGCCGGCCCATTCCCCATGCCAAGCTGCTGCGCTCGGTCTGGGGCCCCGAGTACGGCAACGAGCTCGAATATCTGCGCACCTTCATCCGTCAGATTCGCATGAAGATCGAAGACGACCCCGCCAACCCGCAATATCTCGTCACCGATTCGCACATCGGCTACCGCTTCAACGAAAGCATCGAGATTCCTCCTGCTGCGGCCGAGCAAAAGCCGGCAGAGGCGTAGTGCGCGCCGCCTGCACAGTCGATCGGCGCACGAAAGAGTCCCGCAAAATGCGGGTGTTTACTGGTTGGTACAAGGGGCTACCCCCCCCACGTTTTTTAGTCAAGTTCCTTGTTTTCAGTCGCTCCACATTCCATGGTCACGTGTAACCTATTGAACGCGAATACTTTATCGTCTAAAGTTGTCAAGAATTTAGGGTTGCGGGCGTGCTTGCTCTGCTTTCGGTGCAATCTGCAAAGCACGAGAAGCGGGCCGGGATCGACTTGGCCGGGGTTCTATCCTGGTGGGCAGCATATATCGAGTCTAGCGGTTGCGAAGAAATGATCTGCAAATCGGCGCGAAAAATCGAGGGCCTGGAATGTGAGAGATAGGCAGAGGCGGAGGCGGCGGGGGCTTGACAAGGCCCGTCGAAGATTGAGATTGGGATCGCTTCTCCCGATTGTGCTAATCTTTTTGAGGTGCGGGTGAAATCTTCGGCCCCGCGAAGCCGCCGCAAGAAAGCCTTCTGGCGCGGCTTATCCAACCCAGGGACGCGTAGCTCAACTGGCAGAGCATTCGGCTCTTAACCGACAGGTTGAAGGTTCGATTCCTTCCGCGTCCACCATTCCATGCAGTTGCTCGCCTCACCTCCGGGTTTGAATCCGTTTAGTTTAAGCCACGTATTCGCCAGAATTCTTGAGCAGGGGATGCCCCTCCGTTAGATACTGATCTCGATGTCTAACGGGGCAATTGCTGACCGGAATCCCAAAGCGGCCCCTCGCTGCTCGATCAATCGCGATTCGTATGCATTTCGGGCCGCATCGGCGTTTCTCATTTTCCTCGCTTGCGCTGGCGCGCTTTTCTTTCCCGGTGCGAGAGCACAGGGGTGGAAGTGGCCCTCAGGTAATGATTCCCCAGTCCATGACTCCGACAGGCTGACTCCGGTCAGCGGAAAGACCGCGATCATCGAAAACGACGACGTGCGATTGGGCTTCGACTCTGTATCGGGCGCATTGGTCCAATTCGAGTACAAGAAAACCGGATGGAAAATTCAGACGGCCCCGGAGCTTGCGGAGTCCTTTCGGATTTTTGCGCCTACTGCGCAACGGTCTTACAACCCGATTCTCGGCGCACGTAATCAACTGAGCGCGATTGAAAAAGCGCCTGACGGGCAAAGCGTGAAGCTCGTCTGGCGCTCCCTGAAGAGCGAATATCGGGGAATGCTCGACATGACTCTCACAGGCACCGTCTCGCTCGTCGGTTCCGAAGTTAACTTTGATCTGCAGGTTCAAAACAACTCAGGCCTGACAATCTCCAGCATCGATTGGCCGGTGATTGGTTCACTTGGCAAGCCGAAAGCCGCGTCTGATATGCGGCGCATGGCTAATGAAGAACATGGCGGGCGTGAGGTGCCGATCTATCCCGTTTTTCGAAACGAGATGGGATACTGGGGTACTAATTTCCCGATTCAGATGGGAGCGGGACGTTACAACCTTGTCCTCGCTGGCGACCAGGGAATCTACCTTGGGACTCATGACACCTCGTATCAGGAAGTCACACGATATACGGTCGAGTTGAAGCCTGGATATAGCGACTCATTTGACGATCGGGTTCCGGACGATGTGGAGATCAGCACCCATCCTGTTCGAATCGTGACGAGTATCGAGCATTTTCCTTTCGTTCCCTCAGGAGAAACTGCAACCCTTGCCAGAATCGTAATTTGCCCGTTTCAGGGAGACTGGCATCACGGCGCCGATGTGTATCGCCGTTGGCGCGCCACCTGGTTTCATCGTCCCATCACCCCAGCCTGGGTCGAAAAGGTGAATTCGTGGCAGGAGCTCCAAATCAACTCCGCCGAGGACGACCTTCGCACAAAGTACACCGACCTCCCTCAGAGGGCAGCCGAAGCCGCGAAGGCACGCATCGATGCAATTCAAATTGTTGGCTGGGCTAAAGGGGGACAGGATCGCGGCCTTCCATCGCATGATACCGACCCGCGATTGGGCACACATGAGGAGTTGAAGCAAGCGATCGCAAAAATTCAGGCGATGGGCGTCCACGTAGTTCTCTTCAACAAGTACCAGTGGGCCGACACCAGCACCGCCGCGTATGATCGCGAGCTCCAGAACCACATGGCGCACGATCCCAACGGCATCCCTTATCAATTTTCCGGGTACGGTTATCAGACCCCGGAACAGCTCGAAGATATCAATACTCGGAGACTGGCAGTCGCATGTATTCCCGATCCATTCTGGTTGAATCTGTCGGCAACAGAGTTTCGCAAGAGCATCGACCTCGGCGCCAGTGGCATCCTCTTTGACGATGTGGTCGATCATGCTGGCGCGGACTATTGCTTTAGTCACAAGAACGGCCAGTTGGTCGCCAAATCGCTTTGGGCGGGAGACTCTATGCTCGGCGAGCGGCTGCGCCAAATCGTTGGGAGCACTGTCGGCCCGGAGAATTTTCTGTTGTCCGGTGAAGCGGCATACGACCTGGAGACTCGCTATTATTCATTGACCTATTCCCGTATTTCTCCCGGGTATATCCCTCTTGCGCGCTACAACGATCCCTTCCTCCCCATGATGATTGCGGTGACTGGATTTGACGATCGCGAGATGATCAATGAGGCCCTGCGGTATCGATTCATAATCAGTTACGAACCCTTTCACTTCAAAGGGAACCTCTCCGATTTTCCGCTTACCTTGAACTATGGTTTGAAAATGGACGAATTTCGCAAGAAATACCACGAATATGTCTGGGATGCTGAATTCCGCGACGATCAGGACGCCGATGTCACCGTGGAAGGCGAGCCCTTTCCTGGGTTCTCCACCTATCGTAGATCCGATGGCAGAAGAGCAGTCGTGGTTGTCAATTCTGATCGCCGGCCGTTGACGATAAACGTCGACCTTGGGAAAACAAGCGCAGTGTTGGAATGGGCGAGCCCCGAATCTCCAGAGCTTCATCCGTTTAGCGGGATCGTTGACGTGCCGGCGCGGTCGGCAGTCGTGGTCATGGAGCAATGACGAAACGCAGAGTGTAAAGCTTCGGCTAGGCGACGCGGCACGTGATTGCATGAGCGAACAGGGTCAAATCCGCGTTGGAATGTCGGGCTGGCGCTACGACGAGTGGCGCGGGACCTTCTATCCGGAAAAGCTGGCGTCGTAATTGGAAGTGCGCCGTACTTTTTGCCGGCGCCTTGATGAATATGGTTGACGGACCGCGCTGATGGCAGCAAATGTGGTCTTGCCGAGGGTTCGAGGAGTTGTGCACGAATGCCAGTAACCATTCGCGAGTTACCAACCTGACCGGGCTGAGCACCGACGGGGCATCGGGTTCTTGCAGCGAAAGCCGCATTGCATATCGTGTTTCCTTGCTGGATTCTGAGTTGACCACGAGTGACAGGGAGGAAAGCGGATGCGCGATTCGATTCTTAAGGTGTACGTCAAGTTGCAAAACTTCACGAGTAGCGAACAAGGTCAGGATCTGACGGAGTATGCCTTGCTGTTAACCATGATCTCGCTCGCGCTTACTAGCTCGATGGGCGGGATAGCGAAAGCCGTAAACCACGCCTTTGGCAATATCAGCTCCTCGCTCGCGTAACCAAGGGACAGCGCGCCAGGGGACATAAAGCGTGGCGAGACATCCACCGACGACGCAGTAGTGTCCTGAAGACTCGCTGCCTGAGATTCCATCGCGCGAGGTAGGCCCTCGCTTATCGCTTCGCGAAGAGCTTCTGTATTGGCCGGTCCTCTTTGTGACAAAATTGCATCAGCCGTCTGGGTAAGCTTCGCGGCGCGCGATTGCATGAGCGAACAGGGTCAAATTCGCATTGGAATGTCGGGCTGGCGTTACGACGAGTGGCGCGGAACCTTCTATCCGGAAAAGCTTGCTCAGCGGCGCGAGCTTGAATATGCCTCTCGCCAGCTCAACTCGGTCGAGTTGAACGGAACCTTCTATTCGTTGCAACGCCCGAAAAGCTATCTCCAGTGGACCAACGAGACACCCGACGATTTCGTTTTTGCGGTAAAGGGCACGCAATTCATCACCCACGTGCGCAGGCTCGAAAACGTCGCGGGTCCTCTCGCAAATTTTCTCGCCCAGGGCCTGTTGCGGATGGGCCGCAAACTTGGACCGATCCTCTGGCAGTTCCCGCCGAACTTCAAGTTCAACGCCCAGCTTCTTCAGGATTTTTTCGATCTGCTGCCGCGCACCCTCAAGCAGGCGGCCGTCTATGCGCGCCAGCGCGATGAGTGGATGGCAGATCGCTCATGGCTCGAAGTTGAAGAGGACCTTCCGCTTCGCTACGCCGTTGAAGCGCGCAACAAAAGCTTTGCCGTTCCCGAGTACATTTCTCTGTTGCGCAAGAATCAAATCGCGGTAGTTGTTGCCGATACCGAGAAGTGGCCGCGGATGATGGATATTACGGCTAACTTTGTTTACTGCCGCCTGCACGGGAACGAAGAGCAATATCCCAATGGCTATGACGCCGAGGGCATTGATAGCTGGGCGCACAGAGTTCTCGCCTGGTCGCGCGGAGAAGAAGTGACCGACGGTGAGCGGGTGCATCCTGAGCCCGGTTCGAAACAGGCCTTGCGCGATGTGTTTGTCTATTTTGACGACGACGTCAAAGTGCGCGCGCCGTTTGACGCCCAGGCCATGACGCGGAGGATTGCGGAACTCTTCGGCGCGTCCTAGAACTGGTTGCATAAATATGGTTTTCGAAAGGGCACGACTTTAGTCGTGCTGTGAAAGCCGCATAAACATTGGGCTTTAGCCCCCGGAGAGGATTCTTTCATCGCCCCGAGCTGTTTATGCAACCGGATCTACGCCGTTTTGCGCTTGCCTGCAGCCTTGCCCTGCGACTTGACGAGTTGCAGTTTCTTGGCAGGTGGCGTTTTCTCGCTCTTGGGCGGTTTCTTTCCCAGCTTCGCGTCCTCACCCAGGCTCTTGCGCAGCGCGTCCATCAGATTGATGACCTTGCCTTGCTGCGGCTTCTGTTCTTCCTCCTCCGGCAGAGGCATGTTATTCACCTTCGCCTCGACCAGCGCCTTCACGGCTTCCTCGTAGCCGTCGTGGAACTTGCTTAGATCGAGTTTGCTGCTCATCTTCGCGATCAGGCTTTCGGCCAGCTGCAGAGAGTCGGCGTCGATGGCCGTGGCTTTGATGTCGCGGAAGTAGTCCTGGCTGTTGCGCAGTTCGTTCTGAAAGCGAAGCGTGTACGCGATCATCCCGCGGTCGCCATTGTTGGAGGGCACCACAGCGATGATGTTCTCGCGGCCTGAGAACGCGACTTTGCCAATCGCGATCTTGCCGGTCTTCACCAGCGCCTCTCTGATCACATTGAAGGTCTCAGTCTGAGAATCGTTTTCCGGCAGCACGAAATACGGTTTCTCCACGTATTCGGGATTCAGCTCTCCTCTGTCGACAAACTGCGAAACCGCGATCGTGTGTTTCGAGGGCACGCGAAGATTTTCGAGCTCCGAGGGCTCGATGATCACATACTGGCCCTTCCGATACTCGTATCCCTTCACGATCTCGTCTTTGTCGACCGCGGTCGTTGCCTCGTTGTTCTCCGCGGCGCTTTCCAGCACCTTCTGATGACGAATGCGTTCGCCGGTACTGCGGCTGATCTGGTGAAAGCTGATCTGGCTCTTCGACTCGGTCGCGACATAGAGTCCAACGCCGAAAGAGACAAGCGATATCTGGATGTTTCCCGTCCAATAGGGACGCGCCATAAGACCCCCGGAGCAGGTTGGGGCACCCGCTCGACTGCGTAGAATCTGGAGTTTATCGCAAGTCGATCTTTCGGTGAAGCGAAATTCTGTCGAAGCTGATTACTTGATTAAGTAGAAGTTAGTTACTTCGCCTTGTCTTCGCTCGCCCGCGTTCGCTCTTGCGCGGAATTCTATTTCTCGATTTTCACACCCATTGAATGGAGAGCGTCGGCCGTCAGCCGTTGCGGAGCCTGGAGCATTTCCAGCCACGGATCGCGGCGCAAGCGCTTCTTCCAATCGCCGAAATCGGAAACATGAAATGCCGGTCTGGTCGAGGCCTTCAGTTCCTTCCACTCCAGCGGGACGGCAACAGGAACGCCTGGCCGTGCCCGCGTCGAAAATGGCGCGACGGCCGTCGATTCGCGATCGTTGCGCAGGTAATCGAGATAGATCCGGTTTTTGCGCACCGCTTTCGACATATTCGTGGTGTATAGGCCGGGATTGTTTTTCTCCATCTTGACCACGACCGCATACGCAAAATTCTTGATGACTGACCAGCCGTACTCCGGCGCCATGGCCACCACAACGTGCAGGCCTTTTCCGCCAGTGCTCTTCACGTAGCTGGTAAGTTTGAGTTGATTCAGCCGCTCCCGCAGCTCTTGCGCGGCAGCGGCCAGGTTAGCCCACGAAACCGCCTCATCGGGATCCAGGTCGAAAATCATGCGATCCGGCGTATCCACCGCATCGTTCTTAGATCCCCATGGATGAATCTCCAGCACCGCCATCTGCGCCATCCCCACTAACCCATCCACGGAATCCAACGTCAGGAAATCCTCTTTCTTGCCGGTCTTCTTGTTCGCGATCGCAACCGTGTGCACCCCAGTTGGCAACCCACCGCTAACGTGCTTCTGGAAGAACGCTTGTTTGCCAATGCCGTGGGGACAGCGCAACACACTCAGCGGCCGGTCGGCAATCTGGGGCAGCATGTGGTCGGCCACCGCGACGTAATACTCGGCCAGTTGCTGCTTGGTCATCCCGCTTTCGTCATCGAGGATCTTCTTGGGATGCGTGAGCGTCAGTACGGCGTCTGGTTTGCGGTCCGCTTCAGCGCGCCGCCGTCCGCCTGCGGACCTTGCAAAAAGAACCGTTGGCGCAGATGCCGCGCCTTTCTCTCCAACCAATTCGCGCACCACCTCGCTCGCCGGTTTGTCTTCGCGAAGGCCCTTGAACGACGACTGGCGGATGAGGTTGTCGTTTGTCCAGCCATTGAACGCCACCTCTGCGACCAGCTCCGGCTTCACCCAAATGGCGCCTGTCCTGGCTTCGCGCGGCAGCTCACCGAAACTCGGAGCCTTCTCGACCAGCGCATCCAAGCGGACGCGAAGCATGCGTTCCACTTCACGCGAGAAGCCCGTCCCACAGCGTCCGGCATAGAGCAACTTGCCCCCCTCGTAATATCCCAGCAGAAGGGCCCCGATCCCCTTGCCGGTCTTTGCCAGTGAGGTAAATCCACCGATCACAAACTCCTGCTTCGTTGTCGCCTTCATCTTGAGCCACGAACTCCCCCGTCCTGAAGTGTATGGAGCTGAGGTGAGCTTGGAAACGATTCCCTCGGCGCCGAGTTCGGCAGCCTTCGCAAATACCAGATCGCCGCGCGCTTCTATGTGTTCGCAGAGCCTGAGTGCCGAATTGCTTTCCGTCTGAGAGAGCAGCATCTCCAGAATCTGCTTTCTCTTCAGCAACGGGAGCCCGCGAAGATTGTGACCGTTCAGGTGCAGGATGTCGAAGGCGAAGTACAAAAGATCGGCGTGCTTCCCATCCTGAAAGGCTGCCTGCAGATCCGAGAAGCTGCTTCTCCCCGTCTCGTCAAGCACCACCACCTCGCCATCCAGGATGGCGCTTTCAACCCCGAGGCTCGAGGCAGCTTGCGCAATTGCCGGCATGCGCGCGGTCCAGTCCAGCCCTTTGCGGGTGAACAAACGCGCCTTCGCAACCTTGCGCCCGCCTTGCGAGCTGGTTTGCACGTGCACCTGGATGCGGTATCCGTCGAGCTTTAACTCGTGAACCCAATCTTTACCATTGGGCGTCGATCGCGCCTCCTCGGCGAGCTGCGGGGGAATAAAGCCCGGAAACTTCTCCCGCAGAGTTCCGCGCAGCAAGCGAGCGAGCGACCTATGAAGTTGCGCCGCGCCGCGTTTTTTTTTAGCCTCCGATCTTGTTTCGGGCTCCTTCTTTGGCTCGCGAAGGCCCTGCCCCGAGTCCCACACATGATCCTTGCTTTCCGCGATCTGTTCCATGGTTCGCTGCGTGAGCGCGCTGTCGGGTTCCAGGTCCGTGATTGCAGGGCTGCCTTCGGGTTGAGCGAATTCGTCTCGCTCTTTGATCAGCAGCCAGTTTGGCTTGGCCGAACGATCCGTGTCCCGGCGCCGCATGCGCACCAGAACCCACTTGCCTTTCAGCTTGGTTCCCTTCAGGATGAACTTCAGATCGCCCTTTTCCAAAAGCCGATCGACGTCCCCAAGCGGCTCCCATTCCCCAAAGTCCCACAGCATCACCGTTCCGCCACCATACTGGCCCTTGGGGATGGTTCCCTCGAAGCCTCCATATTCCATCGGATGATCTTCGACCTCGACGGCCAGGCGCTTATCGCCGGGATAGTAACTCGGTCCTTTGGCGACAGCCCAGCTCTTGAGTACGCCTCGCCAGCCAAGCCGGAAGTCGTAATGCAGTTGCCGCGCGGAATGCTTCTGAACCACAAAGGGCAGTGAGCCCGCACCCTTGGCGCTCGTGCCGCCGCGTGGTTCCGCAGTGATCTGGAAATCGCGCATCGCACGATAACGCGCCAATTGGCGATCGACTTCCTTAGCCGGCGTAGAGCGGGATTTGGCGCGTGGGGTCATCCGATGGCTCCCACAAAAGCACTGAATCTCGACGTCACCTGTTCGATAAAGTCTTCGCGGTTAGCTTTTGCCATCAGTTCGTGGCCGGCTCCGGCAATAGGCAGCAGTTCGGTTCGCGCCGGGGTCATACGCAACGCCGATTCCATTTCCGACATGGTACCGAATCCATCCCGTGTGCCGTGCACGAACAGCGCCGGAGTTTGCAGCGAGGGGAAATGTTTCGTGCGCATCTCCGCAGGCTTCTTCGGCGGATGGAGAGGATAAGAAAGCAGGAGAAGGCTTTCAACCAACTCCGGCTCGGCCGCAGCCAGCATCGACGCTTGTCTCCCTCCGTAGGAATGACCGCCCAGGAAGACCGGGCCGGTGCTCAGCCGGCGCATCGCGGCAACAGCCTCTCTCAACCCTGCCTGATCGCGCTCCGCACTGCCGCGGGGCGGCGGGCCGTGCGGGCGAAGCTGACGAAAGGGAAGATCGCAACGAAGCACAGTCCAACCCTCTGAGGCGAACCCATCCGCCAGTCCCGTCAGCAGCGGGGACTCGCAATTGGCGCCGGCGCCATGCGTCAGAATCAAGCAATTCGCGCCGGGGTTCGTTGATGGATACAAGAATCCTCGAACCGGCGCGTCCTTGTTCGACAAATCGGAGAATGCCTGGCAGGTGCGCATGGCGGTTTCCATTGTAAGTACGATGCCTGCCGCACGCACCACCGGCAGCACACGCGGCCATTCCCTCATCGTGGTCGGCAAACTCCCACAGCTTTTCACTTTGTGACCAACTGCGTTCGGCCTGTGACCAACCGCCCCAAAGCCGGTCTGTGGCGGCGTGTCAGCGATGTGAGCGATGCCCGTAAGCAGCTCAAAATAAATAACATTCGCCTATCCTGAGAGTCTAGTTCGCAGTTGCGCGGCTGCTTCGTTCGATCACGAATCATTCCCCGCAAGCAACCGACAGGAGACTTACCATGACGCGCACCGGAAAGAGTGTTCAGCGAACGTTCGTTATAACCGTTCTCGTGACGGCTGTGATTCTCGCTGCAACTGCGAACGGATTCGCGGCTGCCGGCGGAGCCGCCGACGTCCCATCCGTGAAGGCCGCACCCGAGCCGCGATCCGTCGCCGACCAAATCAAACTGGCGAACGATTACTTCGCGGGCCACGGCGTCGCCCAGGACCTGAAGCGATCAGCTTATTGGTTCAAGAAGGCAGCCGAGTCCGGCGATCCGCATGCCGAGGCGCAGATCGGCTACTTTTACGACGCAGGTATTGGCGTCGAAAATGACCCGAAGATCGCCGCGCACTGGTATCAGCTTGCCGCGGCCGGGGGGCTGTCAATGGCAAAGGTGAACCTCGGCCTTTTGTATCTGTGGGGAACCGGCGTCGAGCAAAACCAGCAGCTTGCCATGCAGCTCTTCCGCGAAGCCGCTGCAAATAACAGCGGATTGGCTGCCTGCGATCTAGGTGATGTCTTCTACCTTGGAATCGGAGTTCCTGAAGACAAAACGCTAGGTGAGCAGTGGTATGCGAAAGGCGCCGCCTTGCACAATCCGCAGGCACAGTACGACCTGGGAATGCTGTTTTTCAATCAGAAGGATCATGCCCACGACCCCCGCAAAGCCGCAGGCTTATTCAGAGAGTCAGCCGAGGCCGGCTATGTTCCCGCCATGGCCTCATTGGGGCTGTTGCTGGTTCGCAATCCCGAGCTTGCCGGCTCGCAGAGCGAAGCAGTCGATCTCCTCAGCCAGTCGGCCGAGGCAGGTGTCTGGAAGTCATCGATGATCATGGGAGTGCTGGCACGCGACGGCAGAGGAGTTCCCGCCGACCCCAGCCAGGCCTACTACCACTTCCGTCTCGCCGCGCTCCAAGGCGGCAACGAAGCAAACGGCGTCCTCGACAACGACCTGAGGCTTCTATCCGCGCGGCTTGGGCTGGCTCAGACCGCGTCCCTCAATTCCCGCGCGGAAGATTGGTACCGCCAGCACCATCTGGTCTTGACCTTCGTCTATAAGGAAAGCGTGCATGGGACCCTTTTCCCAAACTATGCCATCGCCGAGCCCCAACGCGGGGCCCACGCATCGCAGATGATCCCGGCGTTTACGAATTGACACCAAAACAACCATTGCTCGTCTCTTGAGGCCAGTGACAGTTCGATTCCTGCCGTCGAAGCGGCGCTTCCCACGACGCTTCGGCGGCAATTCGTGCGCCATCGCAGTGTTTTCGCTCTTTCGCAATCGGCGCGACCTTTTATCTTAAGAACGGAGAAACATGCCTGCAGCCGAACACATTCGTGACCGGTCTATGTCGCAAAGCAGGGACACCGCGCCGCGCAAGAACTCATTCCTGATGCACCCGGCCTTCTTTATCCCTGCCTTCACTTTGCTCGGGCTCTTGTTTGCCACTCAGGAGTGGATCAATGCTCACCACATGAGCTACGAAATCAGCGCGGCCGACATCTTCGAATCCTGGGGTATCCAGTACTTCTTATGGGGAGTGATCTGGTGGCTGCTTTTGCGGCAGTTTCGATCCTTCATTCAAGAAGCAAGCCTGCCGCAAATGTTCACCATGGTTATTCCCGCCAGCCTGGTTATCTGCTTGCTCGAAGAGATGGTCTACGTCGTCCTCGTCCCCAAGGTCCCAAGGCACATTGCTAACCTTTCTTATTGGCATCGGGTGGAATGGAATTATACGGGCGATTTTGTCGAAAGCATGGCCATCTTCTGGGGCGGGTTCTTCTTCTTCCGTGGAGTCAGCTACTACCATCGCCTGCGCGAGAAGGAGTCAGTCGCTGCGCAGCTTCAGGTGCAACTGGCCAATGCTAGGATTGCTGCGCTTCGCATGCAGCTCAATCCGCATTTCCTGTTCAATACCATGAACAGCATCTCCAGCCTGATGCGCATCGATATCGACGCCGCCGACGATCTGCTGGAACAACTCAGCAGCTTGCTGCGTATGACCCTGGAGCGGAAAGACGTTCAGCTGATTCCACTGCACGAGGAAATTGAATTCACCGAAACTTATCTGGCCATGCAAGACAAGCGTTATGCGGGGCGCGTCACGCGGACCGTCTCGGTTGATCCGGAGCTCCACGATGCGCTCATTCCTGCCATGATCTTGCAGCCGATCGTCGAAAATGCCTATGCCCACGGCCTCTCGAAGTTGGACCGCGGCGGGCAGCTTGCCATCGAAGTTTCAAAAGACGGCCATCGGGTGAAGGCCCTGATTACCAACAGCGGACTCGGATTGAACGGCTTCCAACCTCAGTTTCGGGAAGGGCAAGCCGACGGCTACGGCGTTGGCTTGACCAACGTCAGAAACCGGCTGCGCTTGCATTATGGCGAAGCCTGCGCCTTCTCGATTCGCGAGCTCGATCGAAGCCACGTGCAGGTTTCCATGGTTCTTCCATTGCAGCTTTCGGCGGACGCCGCTGAAAGCGTGACAAGGTTTGGTGCGTGATGATTCATGCGGTAGTAGCAGACGACGAGGTCCTTGCCCGGCAGAAACTCCGCCAATTACTTCGCGACGACCGCGACGTTGAGATTGTTGGCGAATCGGCGACGGCGCTGGAAACCATCGAGTTGGTGCGTGCAGCCGGTCCCGAACTCCTGTTCCTCGACGTTCACATGCCGGGCATGGATGGCTTCGATGTGATGGGAGCCCTGGCCGAGCACAAAGATAAGCAGCTTCCGCGCGTCATCTTTACCACTGCGTACGACCAGTACGCCGTCCGCGCCTTCGAGGTCAACGCGGTAGATTACCTGCTGAAGCCATTCACAGCAGAGCGCTTACGTACCGCCGTTCAGCGCGTCCGCGAACAAACAGCCAGGCCGTCGGAACCTCCCAATGGCAACGGAACCAGCCCTGGTGTGAGCTCTCTCTACACCAATCGCATCGTCTTTAAATCGCGCGGCCGCATCCTCTTCCTTCCCGTCAGCGACGTCCGCTGGATCGGAGCCGAAGGCAATTATGTTCGGCTTTGCACCTCGAATGAGATGCACCTGCTGCGTGAAACCATGGCCCATCTCGAGGAACGGCTCGATCCCCGGGGATTTCTCCGCGTCCACCGCTCCTTCATCGTCAATTTGAAGTATGTGAAAGAAGTGCGCAAAGAGGCCAGCGGCGACTCCGTGGTGGTGATGGATAGCGGCCATAAGGTCGCCCTCGGCCGCAGTTATCGCGTGGCGCTGAACCGGCACCTCCATTAGATCAGGCGGAAGCACCGGCGGAATGGCCGGCAGCGACTGCGATTTGCGGTATCCTAGGAAGGCGCGCCCGTAGCTCAGCTGGATAGAGCGAATGCCTCCGGAGCATTAGGTCGGGAGTTCGAATCTCTCCGGGCGCACCATTTTCACACTCGGCAGTCCGAAAGCGCCAAGGGTTCTGTCGGCGCAGCATAACTCGTCACATAACCCGCAGTTACCCGGGCAAATCCTGCCCCGCTATCCTTCCCCTCCATGCAAGCCCAGCCGGGCAGCAAGCCGTTCCAAATTAGTTCTTGACTTTCTTTGACTTGTGCGGATACTTAGGTGGGTCGGGTGTGGACGACTCCACGAGTGGAACCCAGTTACGATCTCCCATCCGGCCAGGCGTACTGAGTCGCCCTGCGGCGTAAGTTGATTCGGCCAAAGCGCAGACCAATGAGGGTCGGCACATCGACCCCTGATCGAGCGGACTGCGCACAAGGCGTGGAAGCGGGTTCCGCTGTTTCTTCCAAGAACTCGATGTCCTTACCCCGTCTGCAGCCTCTAAGGGTTCGTGATCCCCATTGGGGCCATCGATTCGTGAAATCGAGACCTGGGAATTGGCTTCGGTCAGAGTTTTCTCGTTTGCTGCGATCACAGACATAAGAGCGAGCGTTCGTCTTTGGGAAAGGAATTCATGGCTTCCACCCTTGGCGTTGTGAAGTTGTTTGATCAGCAATCTCAAAGGATCAAGCGCATTGTCGAAGAAGAATTCTCCGGCTATTCAGCCGCCTTCGATCGGACCGCTTGGCCGATGGTTCAATTCCGCCTTCAGGACCAACATGGTGCCTTGTGCTCGCTAAAGTCGTTGCACTTCTCCATCTCTGAGCTCCAGGAATTCTCCGACTCCAGGCTTCGGGCCGCGATTCAAAAGCTGCGCTCGTACTCAAAAATCTGATCGACTGCGCGACCCGCCAGAAAAAAACCCAGCCTGATTTCGCTCGTTGCGACAGCCACACTGAGCCTCAATTCGTGCAGGGACAGCAAACACGCAACCAAAAGGTTGCAATTAGCGCAAGTCTGGATTATCATGCAACCATGAGGTTGCCTATTATGGAAAATAAGATCGAGAAGCAAGTTGAGCTCAAGGCTCCCCTGGCTCGGGTCTGGCGCGCCCTCACCGACTACCGCGAGTTCGGCGAGTGGTTCCGCGTCGCCCTCGATGGGCCTTTCGTCCCCGGGCAGATTTCGCGCGGCCACATCCTGCATCCCGGCTACGAACATATCGTCTGGGAAGCCATGATCGAGAAGATGGAACCGGAGCATCTGTTTTCGTTTACCTGGGCACAGGTTCGCTACCACGACAAGTCCCGCTACTCATCCGACTACTCCAGTGCCCCACGGACGCTGATCGAGTTTCGCCTACGGCAGACGGCTGCCGGGACGCTGCTTACGGTTACTGAATCCGGCTTCGAAAATGTTCCCGCCGAGTGGCGCGGCGATGCCATGCGCGGCAACGACGGCGGCTGGGCACAGCAGATGCTGAATGTGGAAAAATATGTCGCGGAAAAACTCTGAGGGCCATGCCCGGCAGCCGGCGCCCGCGCTTGTCTTCGCCGCGTTGGGCGACAAAACTCGCCTCGCGCTGGTCGCCCGGCTCAGCGTAGGCCTGCCCTCGTCGATCGCGCAACTGACCGTGGGCTCGCGGCTCACGCGGCAGGCCGTCACCAAGCACTTGCGCGTGCTCGAGCGGGCGGGCATCGTGTGCAGCACGCGCCATGGCCGCGAAAGCCTCTTCGCGCTCGATCCGGAGCCCATGCGGCGAATGGAGGATTACCTGGAATCGGTCTCGCGCCGATGGGATGAGGCGCTGGCTCGGCTCAAACTGTTCGTCGAAGAATGAAGATGCTGCAACGCATCGAGCGCTGCTTAGACGTTCAGCCTCCGCATGTACTCGGAGTCGATGCGCAGCGCCTGCATCGCATCGATCTCGAACTCTTCCTGTTCGATGAAGTAGTATTTAAGCCCCGTAGCGGCGCGCATGATGGGCGCATAGTCAATGGTGCCGCGGCCTAGTTCTGTGGAGTGCATCTGTCCGCTCGCACCGGCGATCATGTCTTTTACATGCATCAACTGGAACCGCTCGGGAGATTTTCTCAGATAGTCGAGAGGGTTATGCCCTGAGGCCACCACCCAACCGCAATCCATTTCAAACGTCACCAGTTTAGGGTCAGTCAGGCGCAGCAGTTCGTCGTACACCACAACGCCATCGAGAACGGCAAACTCCGGCACATGATTGTGCACGCCCAATGTCATGCCCGCGTCCTTCACCTTTTCGCCGATGCGATTCAGTTCGCCCGCAACCCAGCGCCAATCGTCGAGAGTCTGCGGACCTTTTGCAGCGGGATCGCGGTGCATCCCTCCCGACGAAGAGCACACGATGTACTCAAGACCCAGTGACCGGGCGTAGTCGACCCATTGGTCCAGGTGCGTCTCCAGCTCACTCAGCGTATGGTGGGTGCCCACACAGCGCAGCCCGGCCGTGTCCATGGCGCGGCGGAAATCGGCCGCGCTTCGATCGAAGTAACCCGCCGCCTCAACAACCGAGTACCCGGCCGAGCGCAATTGTGCGAGAGTGCCTGCAAAATCACCGGGTAACTGATTTCTCACGCTGTAAAGCTGCAATCCGATGGGCATGCGCAACGGCGCGCTATGGATCTGCGACGCGGCGGCGCTCGCCGCGACCATTCCTGCTGCCTGCATAAATGCTCTGCGTGACGTCGCCATGTTGGTAATTCCCTTCCAATGCACAGTTCAGCCAACGATGGTCCGGGTGCCTTCGTCCCATGTAGCTGCGCTGTGGTGAAAATAAGAATAATTGGCCATGTGGCACGCGATCGCCGCATGGTTGCCGAAGATCTCGTTCTCCACCACCGGTTCGCGCGACTCGACGGCCCGAAAGAACGCCGCCAGGTGGTCCGCCGTGTCGTCGTAGCCCGGCGCGGCGGTGTAGGTTTCCACCTCTGCCAAACCTGCCGCCGGCTCCGGATGCGCCGCATTCCAGTCGTCGAGATATTGCTTCTTGGCGGCCGTGCTCCATCCGTTCAGCGAGTAACCTTCCGGCTGCGGCCGCGTATCCTGCGGGGACACGGTCAGCGTGTTGCCGTTGATCGTCATGGTTGCTTCTTTGCCGTAGAAAATAATGGGCTCGCCCTGCGCATTGTTTTGGTTGCAGTGCAGGTTCACCGTCACGCCGTCGTAATCGTAGAGCGTCGCGAGGAGGTCGGGGAAATCGCGCCCATCTTTGAAGTAACTGAGACTTCCGCTCGATTGCGCCCGCTTTGGCGCTGCGTTGATTCCGCTCACGCACTGAATTCCCGAAAGCAAATGAACATACAGGTCTCCAGCCACTCCTTCGCCGTAGTCGGCGAAACATCGCCAGCGGAAGAATCGCACTGCGTCGAATGGCCGCTGGGGCGCGTCACGCAAAAAAGCCTTCCAGTCGATGCTCTGTTCGCTCGCATCGGGCGGAATCGGATAAACCCACGCCCCCGACGGCGAGTTACGGTCGGAATGGCCTTCGATGTAAGTGACTTCGCCCAGGCTGCCCGACAAGTAGATCTCGCGGGCCTTTTTGTACACGATGTTGCTCACGCGCTGGCTGCCCACCTCAAAGATGCGATGGTTCGCCTTCACCGCGTCTACCATGGCAAACCCGTCGGCCACGTTGTGCGACATCGGCTTTTCGCAATAGACATCCTTGCCCGCCGCCAGGCAATCCATCACCACCGCCCGGTGCAGGTGATCTGACACCGCGACGATCACCGCATCGACGTCTTTGCGATCCAGCAGCGGGCGGTAATCGCCCACCGCCGGTACATCCGCGCCGTACGCTTCTAACCCTGCCTTGCGATGCATTTCATACAGATCGGCCGTCGCCACCAGTTCGCCGGAAGCCACTTTGCGGGCGGAGCGCAACAGGTCGCAACCGCGAATTCCCGTCCCGATACTCACAAAACGAATTTTTTGGCCGCCAGAACGCCCCTGCGCGTCGAGAAACGGGGCTTCAAGCAGCCTGGCGCTTACCGCCGCGCCGGCGCCCAGACGGACAAAGTCTCGTCTGGTAAGCAAGTCTTTCTTCATTTTGTCCCCCCGAAAAGCCGCCCCAATTCTCTCTTACCGCCCGGCACTTGTCCACATGCGAAAATTGAGCACCCTTAGACGCCGCAAACTCAATTTCGCTTCGCCCCCGGCCGAAGTTTTTTGGTTGGAGACGCGCCAGTCTCCGGTGCCGAAAATCTTTCTTCGCCCTCCCGCAACCTTCTCAGTTCAGGTGTGTTTGTTCCACTGCGTCGAAGGTGAATGGCGCCAACGGTGAAACGGTTCTCGCCGCGATTCATCTAACAGTGGACGAGGTTGAGTGCGACCAAAGTCTGCGAGAAATGCATCGCAGCGGGCGCCTCACAAGGAGAAGTATCAATGAAAATCCCCACACTTAAACTCGCTGTCTGGGCGGCCGCTGGCATGTTCGTTACGGTTCCCGCGGCATTTGCAGCAGACAATAACACGCAGCAGGGCCAGGGCAGCGCCGTGGTCACCGTAGTGAACGGGCAGGAGCTTCCCGGCGGCATTCCCCAACAGGCGCTGCAACTGAAAGTCGACGGAAAAGAATCCACCATCACGGGCTGGACGGCACTTCGCGGGCCGCAAAGCAAGGTCGAGCTGGTGGTCTTGATTGACGACGGAGCGCGCACCAGCCTGGGCACTCAGCTCAGTGAGATCGCCAAGTTCATCGGCGGCCTGCCGCCCAACGCCGAAGTCGCAGTCGCCTACATGATGAACGGCCGCGCCGCGTTCAGCGGCCCGCTCACCGGCGATCGCGCCACGGTTGAGCGCCAGTTGCATCTGCCCCTGGCGGGAATGCCGGGCATCAACGCCAGCCCGTACTTCTGCCTCTCCGATCTCGCCAAGCACTGGCCGTCGCAGAACACGAGCGCGCGCCGCGAGGTGGTGATGGTTACAGACGGCGTAGATAACTACGATCGCCGCTTCGATCCTCAGGATCCGTACGTGCAGGCAGCCATCGATGACGCGGTTCGTGCGCGCCTCGTCGTCTACTCAATCTACTGGACCAACTCGGGCCGCTTCGACAGCAGGATGTACGGCGCCAACGCCGGCCAGAACCTTCTTGCTGAAGTGACTGAAGCGACCGGCGGCAACAGCTACTGGATGGGCTTCGGCAATCCGGTCTCGTTTCAGCCGTACTTTGCCGATATCGACCGGCGGCTCGACAACCAATACGAGCTTGACTTTATGACGCCCGTCGGGAGCAAGCCGCAGATCGAGAATCTGAGACTGAAGCTGAATGCGCCGGCTAAAGTGGATGCACCCCAGCAGGTGTACGTCCACAGCGGCGAGTAATCGCAACGGCTCGAGGGCTCGATGCATTGAACAAAGGGCGCAGGCCGTGAGGCTCGCGCCCTTCGCACTTTGCCGAAGGAATCGTCCGCTAACCCCAATAGGAAGGGTCCCCTTCAGGCGTCTCCTCCACCGGCCGGGCCATAATCTCTGCACCCCGTGCTGACCTGTGCGAATCTAGATGTAGGTAAAGATGATTTGAGGTGCGCAAGGGTTTTGCTTGCCTGGCTCATCTGCCTCAAGCCGCACTTCCCCGGCCATTTGCAAGGTATTAGAACGCCAGCCACTGACGGAGAGTACTTTTGTCAGCGAGTACCGCGACATTGCCCCCCGCCGCGGGTGCTGATGCAGCGCCTAAAGCGGTTGTAGAGAATCCGAATCTTTCCGTTCCGGTCGCGTGGAAGCCAAGGGTGAACCCCTGGCTGATCGCCATGACCGTGGCGCTGGCTGCGTTCATGGAGGTGCTCGATACTTCCATCGCCAACGTAGCCCTCCCCCACATCGGCGGCTCTCTCGGCGCCAGCAACGATGAAGCGACCTGGGTGCTGACCAGTTACCTGGTCTCAAACGCTGTGGTGCTCCCGCTGGGCGGTTGGATCTCCAGCCTCATCGGCCGGCGCAACTTCTTCGTTCTCTGCATCACCGGCTTCACTGTTTCAAGCTTTCTCTGCGGCGCGGCTCCATCCCTGCCCATCCTGCTTCTTTGCCGCGTGATGCAGGGAATGTTCGGCGGTGGCATGCAGCCCATGGCGCAGGCCATCATGGCCGATTCGTTCGAGCCCCACAAGCGAGGCCAGGCATTCGCCCTTTATGGCCTGGTTGCCGTACTCGCTCCTTCCATCGGTCCCACCCTCGGCGGCTGGATCACCGACAACTTCTCGTGGCGCTGGATCTTTTTCATCAATATCCCCGTCGGCATTCTCGCTTTCATCCTGGTCACGCGTCTCGTCGAAGATCCGCCGTGGATCAAGGCTGACCCGTCGCGCATCCGCAACATGGATTACGTCGGCCTCGGATTCCTCGCCATCGCCATGGGCGGTCTGCAGATCATGCTCGACAAGGGCGAAGAAAACGACTGGTTCGCGTCGCCGTTCATCTGTTTCTTCGGCGTTCTTTTCGTTGTCGGTATCATCGGGCTCTTCGTGTGGGAATGGAACCACAAAGATCCCCTCATCAACCTGCGCCTCTTTCGCTATCGCAATTTCGCCATCTGCTGTTTCCTCATGATGCTGGTGGGTGGCGTGCTCAACGCCAACACCGTTCTGCAACCGCAGTTTACTCAGCAACTGTTGGGATATACGGCAACCACCGCCGGCATGGCGCTTACCGCCGGCGGATTCGCGCTGGTTGTCATGATGCCCCTTGCCGGCTTCGCCACCGGCAAGTATCCGGCGCGGTATCTTGCCGCTTTCGGCTTCACCATGCTCGTTATCACTTTTCGCTACGCCGCCGACGTGACCAACCTGCAGATGAGTTTCGCTGAAAACTCCTGGCTGCGCGTGGTCCAGATGCTCCCTCTGCCCTTCTGTTTCATCTCCATCACCACCGCCGCCTACGTCGGCATGCCCCAGAAGGAGTCAAACCAGGTCGCCGGCCTCATCAACTTTGTCCGAAACATCGGCGGCTCCATTCTCATTGCCATCACCAATGCCCAGGTCACCTCCCGCTCCATGTGGCACGAGCAGCACCTGCAGCAGGCCATGCAACCGGGCTCGGTTGGCTACGATCTGCACGTCAGGGCGCTTACCGGTTTCTTCAATGGCGCAACCGGAGGCGCCAACGGCGCCGGCATGGCTCTGGCCCAGATCTACAACCAGCTCAACGACCAGGCGCGCATGCAGGGCTACCAGGATGTCTATATGGAGCTCTCCTACGCTTCGATCCTGCTCGTCGTACTGGCCTTCATGCTCAGCAAGAACAAGCCCGGCGGGGGCCCCAGCGGCGGAGGCGTCCACTGACGCCCTCCACCGCGAGTCCCGCGCGAGTAATCCCCGCATTGGCTGGGCCGGCCGGCCCAGGCAGGCATTTCAGCCTCTAATCTCGCCCAACCTTCGCGCAATTTCCCGTAATTCGCTGTGTTCCAGCGCATAGCCCTTTCCTGGCGATCGGGCCTATAATTCCTCGCAGAATCTCGAAACGAAAAGAAGATGCCCATTAGCTGACATCGATCCAGGAGGGTTTTTCATGTTGAAGTCGTCGTTGCTCCTTTTCGCAGCGGTTTTGTTGGTTGTTGTCTGCCTGCCTCTGCGGGGCCGCACCCCCCAGCAGGGCACACCCGCTCCGGCGGTCGAGCAGCAACCCGCGGTAACGCCTGCTCCGCCAGTGCAGGCCAAGAATCCCGTCAAGCCGACCGCTGAGTCGCAGGCCAAGGCCAAGGGCCTCTACCAGATCGATTGCGCGCTGTGCCACGGCGACAACGGCAACGGCCAGACTGACCTGGCCAAGAGCATGGAACTGACGATGGAAGACTGGTCGAACCCCTCCACGCTGGCCAACAAGACTGACGCCGACCTGTTCGCGGTCATCCGCAACGGCAAAGGAAAGATGCCTCCCGAGGACGCCGCCCGCGCCAAAGACTCCGATGTTTGGAACCTGATCATCTACATCCGTAAATTCGCCAGCAATCAGCCGGCTCCGGCAGCACCCGTCGCAGCGCCGGCCTCTCCGGCTACGCCCAACCAATAACTGGGGGCCAGGTGCCCGACGTCTCGATTTTGGGACGTGGGATCGCACCAATCCCCCAAGCCGGGTGCCCCCAGTCCCTCGCATTTGGGGACCGGGGAGACCACCTTATCGAGACGCGAAACGCCGGCGCACGAACTCGACACACCGCCCTCAACTCAGCACAAAAAAGGGGTGCCCCACCCTCGCGACGTACTTGTTTTTGTCGCTAGGGTGGGATCGCACAAAGTCGACTCACTGTCCTCAACTCAGCACGAAAAAGGGGAGTGCCCCATCCTAAAAAGCGTTTTTGACGTTTAGGGTGGTATCGCACGAAGTCGCCGTTGCCCTCTCGACTCAATACGAATACGGATGGGATCGCACAAATCCGCAACCCCGCTAACTCCGCCCCATCCGCTATCCTGAAGCGGCCATGTCCACTCCTAATGACTTCCGCGGCAAATGGGCTCTCGTCACCGGCGCCAGCGCGGGCATCGGCGCCGCCATTGCCCGCGAACTCGCCACCTACGGCGCCAAACTCATCCTCACCGCGCGTCGCCGCGAGCGCCTCGATGAGCTCGCCGTCCAGCTCAACACTGAAACCCGCATCGTCGTCGCCGACCTCAACGATCCCGCTGCCCCGCAGCAGATCTACGACGCCACCGAGAGCGCCGGTATCCCCGTCGACATCTTCATCAACAACGCCGGACTCGGCCACTACGGCGAGTTCTACAAACTCGACCCCGCGCAGGAATACAGCATGGTCCGCGTCAACTGCGAAGCCGTGGTGCGCCTCTCGCGTCTCTTTATTCCGCGCATGGTCGAGCGCCGCTGCGGATGGATGCTCGTTGTCGCCTCCACCGCCAGCTTCCAGCCCATCCCCTACAACGCTGTCTACGCCGCCACCAAGGTCTTTGACCGATTCTTCGCGCTCGCTCTCGCCGCCGAGGTCGAACGCTTCGGCATCAAAATCACCGCGCTCTGCCCCAGCACCACCGAAACCGAATTCTTCGATGTATCCGGCGGAGCCGGCGTTTTCCGGCGTATTGCCGGTCTTCAGCCGGCCCAGGAAGTCGCGCACAAGGCCGTCCGGGCCCTCGCCCGTGGCCGGCGCACCATCATCCCGAATTTCAAGGGAGCCTTCGGCGCATTCATCGTCCGCTTCGTTCCCACCACGCGCATCACCGCACTACTCGAGAAGGCCATCCGGCCGAACCAGTGACGACACCACGGAACCGCTCGCTTCCACTTCATCCAAGCGCTGCCACTTGTAGTAGCATACTGACAGAACCCAACTCAGCGCGAAGAGAGCCACGATGAAATAGCCGAGCGCTCCGAAGTTGTCGTTCAGCGCGCGCACCGTGCTCCAGAATGTTCCATTCAGGCTGAATTGCCCGGCAAGCAGACCTAGCGCCTCGATCCCCCCCACCAGCAGCGCAACCACCACCGACACAAACGTGATGGTGAGGTTGTAATACAGCTTGCGGATCGGCTTCACAAATGCCCAGCCGTACGCGCCCAGCATCAGCACGTTGTCCGTGGTATCGATGAGCGACATCCCTGCCGCAAACAGCATGGGAAAAACCATGATCGACCAGATGGGCAGCCCCTTTGAGGCTTCGGCGGCAGAGATGCCCAGCAGCCCGATCTCGGTTGCGGTGTCGAATCCCAGCCCAAACAGAAGGCCAAGCGGATACATGTGCCAACTGCGCCGGATCATCGCGAAGACAGGCCGAAACAGCCGGGCAAGGAATCCGCGCCCGGCCAGAAGCAGGTTCAGGTCCTCTTCAACGTAAGGCTCGCCTCTGCGCACCCCCACAAACGCCGCGTAAATCGAGCGCAGCACCAGTACGTTGGCCCCTGCAATGCCGAACAGGAACAGGGCAGAGATCGCGGTTCCCACGATTCCGCCCACGTTGTGCAGCGCATCGAAGCGATGCTGCAGCAGCAGAGTCGCGCCCGCAATGGCCAGCGATCCCAGCACCACAATGGTGGAATGGCCGAGCGAGAAGAAAAACCCCACCCCAACCGGCCACTTGCCTTCCTGCATCAGCTTGCGCGTCACATTGTCGATGGCCGCAATGTGATCGGCATCGACCGCGTGGCGCAGGCCGAAGCTGTAAGCCAGGAATGCGGTTCCCAGAAGCACGGGAAAGTGACGGAAAGCCACAATCGCCCACAGCCACGCGGCTATGTTGAAGACCGCCAGCACCGCGTAGATGCCAACCACGCTGCGCTTCACGTTGGCGCCCGCATCGCTGAAGAGATCGCGCATTCTTCCTTCCGGAACGGGTCGGGCGACGCTCCTCATCTGGAACAATAGGTCGTTTCCAGCCGGGCGCCCTTCCGCGTAGCTGACCCCATCATACCATTTTCGAAATCGTGCTACGCGCAAAGGGTTCCGCTCCGTCTGAGCCGGTTCTGAGGGGCAGGGCTGCCGAAGGGGCTTCAAACTTGAACAAGGATTCCACCCATGGGGATCTCTTTTGAGCCACGGTAAAGGCCCCAAAACTCATCGCGCCAGGCCGCTCGATCTACCAGCTGCGCCCCAGGTAGAGATCGAAGACGCGCAGGGCGCCGTTCAGATTTGGATTCCAATAGTCGGCGTAGCTGCCGTAGTGGAACACGACGCCGGCCTCCGTTTTGTGGGGAAAGAGGTAGAAGGCCTTGCCATCCCCGAGCCATTGCGGCACCTTGACCGCAGAGATCTGAGTTGAACTGAGCGCCAAATTGCCGAGCGCGGCCTGGAACATTACGGGATCAAATAGACCCTGGTCGATCAGAGCCGCGTTGCCGAGCGAGGATGCGTCGTTCGGGTTCAGGTGGGGCCGATATCCGCTGCCGGAGGCATTGTGCGTGAAAAGAAGATCCACGCCCAAGCGCTTTTTCACCGTGTAAGCGGTGTCGCCCCACACGATCTGGCTGAGCTGTTTGTAAGGAACCAGCGGTTCATCGACCACATAATTGACCGAGCTGTCGTTCTGGAAGGCCATCCACGTCGTGAGGTTGTTTTGCTGGTATGAGTATCCGAGACCGAGGCTCCACGCCGGCAGCGGGCGCACTTCAGCGCTGATTGTGTCGGTGTAGAAGCGATCGCGGCGCTGGAAGTTTGAAGGCAGCCCCGCAACGTCTGCTCCAAATCCCGGCGCCTCGCTTGGCGTGTTGGGCAGCGCCACCGACGGAAACGCGTTCTGCAGGTTGATGGCCGTGTCGTTAGAAAAGGTCAGCCACGGCTTCGGCGCAAGCCAGACGTTCGCGAAGATGCGATTGTCACTTCCGGGAACAATCAGGAAACCGGGATGGCCGGTCCCGGTGAACTCATATCCTGCTCGTGCGTTCCATAGGCCGCTCCGATAGCGCAGAGCGAGCCCCGCGGTGTTGCTGGTCGAGGAAGGAATGACAGTCTGCAGGTCGGTATTGTCCATCGAGTAAACCTGCGGCCAAAGGAAAGCGTTGGAGCGGGTGATGCCGGCACGACGGTAGCTGGCTTCGACGCTGAATCCGGCGGGAAGATCGAACTCGGTCCGCGCGCCCTCCCAGTGCCGGTGATACGAGACGTTGCCATAAAGCGTGTAGTACGGCGTAAAGCCGTCGATCATGTTCTGCTGGTGGTAATCGGCCGTCAGGCGCACGCTTTGTTGCGGCTCCCAGCTCGCGGTCTCGTCGGTGTCGAACCAATTCTGCGGATTGTGCGTGAACGAATTCCGCAGACGCGTGTAGGTGACATTGCCGTTCACGGCGAACTCAGCCGCAGGCGTGAGATTCATTTGCACGCTATCTGCAGAGAACTGGCTGGGCGAGGGAATGTCGAAGTAGTAGCTACCGGCAGGAACGTCCTGCGGCGCCGGGCCGGAAGGCGGCGGATTGACAGTCGAAAATCCCTCGTTCTCCGGGGTGAATGGGCCTGTATATGTGACTGTCGGGAAGATGAGACGGTCGTTGAAGCTGCTGAACTTGTGCTCATAGAAAAGATGCAGCAGATTCTTCACTTCGGCGTCGGCCCCGCCGGAGACACTGCGGGTGGTGTAGTTGACCGCCTGGAATTGCGAAGCCTGGTGGCATTGCGCGCCGCATGTCGTGTTTGTGCCATCGACGTACACGGCAGGTGTCGAGTTCTCATCGAGATAGGTGAGCTGCGTCTGGCCGGTTCTGGCCTGCATGTCACCCTTCGCAAAAAGATGAACCGGCAAACCCGGAGCCTTGAACCTTGCATATCCGCTGCCGAGCCGCCTGGTTACCGCAAAAACAGAGCTTGCAGGAATTGCGTCGGTAACCGCTCCCGGCAAACCGAAGTCCGATGGCGACAATTGGGCCAGGTAGGAACGATAGTGGTCCTGCTGCTGCACCAGGCTGCGCACGTCGAAGCCTGCCCTGAGATGGCCGCCGACAGTCAACTGGGAGCGGACCGAATAGTCGGCGCCGGTAACCACGACGCCGCGAGAGACAACGGTGAGATGTTTATCTGGAATGACGTATGCGGTGGAGACGTCGGTGCCTACCGATTGCTGCAAGCTGTCGTACTCGCCCACGCGGCCGGCAAATCCCGAGACGTGCAGAAGCCGGTAGGCGGCCGAAGACGTGGATGAGAAACCACCGGGATCCGCGTTCGCCGGCGTGCTTTCATCGCCCATCATTGCCTGCGCTCCCGGAAAGGGATGCAATCGGGAGAAGAGCAGCGCCGCCGAGCCGCCTGCGGCAGCCACCACGTTATTTGAAGCGCGCTGCCACCTCTGGGCAGGGTTGTCTGTCGAGTGGGCCAGCGCCTTCACCATGCCGGCAGTGGGTTCCGACGGCAGCCCGTACTGTCCCTTGTCGATGAACCGGCTGCCGCCGCTGGGGGTGGCTACGTCAGTGCCGTGAATGGTGGCGTGGCAATTCGAGCAGCGATCGGCCAGCGGCAGTGAGGCCCCGTTGTGATGGCCGCTGTGGCATTGCAGGCACAAGGCGGGCTCGCTGACTGTCAGTAGATTTGTATTTGGCGACCCGTGCGGCCTGTGGCAATTCAGGCAATTCTCCGATACCGGCGGATGTTGATAGGCGAAGGGCCCGCGATACTGGGCATGGCAGCCCACGCAGAGTTCATTCACATTCGATACGCGCAGATTCCGACCCGCTGTTCCGCCGTGCGGATCGTGACAGTCGGCGCAGCTCATCTTGCCCTCGCGCAACGGGTGGTGATAGGGCATGCTCATTTGCGCGCCCTCGGTCTGGTGGCAGCGAAGGCAGGCTGCGTTCTCAGCTGCCCGCGAGCCGACAAGAAGATTCGTCTCCGGGGAAACCATCTCCACGTTTCGCGCGCCCTGAGTCGACGTATCGAAACGAGCCAGGCTCTCTTGCGCGGAACCTCCCGGCGTCGCGTGAATCTCGTGGCAATCGATGCAGCGCACACCGTTCGCGGCATGAACACCGGTCGGCCAATGGCGCGTGTCTTCGCCTTGCGCATGGCAGTCCAGGCAGACGGCATTTGCTTCGGAGGCAGTCCGACTTTTCAAAGAGATGATTTTTGACACGTCGCCGCCGCCTTCGACGTGCAGGCTGCCGTTGCCGTGGCAATCCTCGCACCCGACGCCCTGTTGCGCATGAAAGGCGTGTTGGAAGTTTTTCGCAACATCGGTGTGGCAGCTCGCGCAGGTATCGGAACCCACCGGCTTTGCTCCTGGAATCTGGACACGTTTCGAATCCGGACTGGGGCTCTTCGAAGCACAAGTTGCAGGGGGAAGAGGAAGACTAACGAGGGCTGCGGCAAGTGCCACTGCGGATGTCGCAAGTAGGAGCAAGCGTCGCATCGCATTGTCCTCAAGGGGGAATGTTTGAATAGTGCCGGCCCGCGCAGGTCCATTCTCGCATAGGATTGCGACCGCATCGTTGAGATTCCAGGCATGCTGCAGACGCCCAGTCGAGCACCAAGGTTTCGCGCGAAATTCACAATGGCCGGTTTCGATCTCCGCCGCCCAGTCCGGCAGTTGCCTCGAGAGCGGTGCGAACCGGGCTTGTCACCGATAGGCAGAGGTTCCAGGCAGATTTTGATTTCCGGACGGTCTAGCGGCGACAATTGCGGGCGGAAGGAGTTTCCCAGATGACATCACGCCAATCCGCTTTTGCCGCGGCAGTTCTCGCATTCGCGTTCGCCGCGCCCGCAGCATCGCCGCAGGCTCCAAATCCTGAAAGAGCCGAACACCTCATCAAGCCCGGTCCAGGTCCAGGCGGCGTTCCCCAGGTCACATTTTTTGCGCACCGACTTGGCACCGATCACGCTGAAGGCGTCACCACGCTCGACATGAACGGCGATGGGCTGCCCGACATTCTGAGCGGGGCCTACTGGTATGAAAATCCCGGGCCCAATGGCGGCGAATGGAAGCGCCATCAGTATCGCGAAGCAGGCATCAATGGGGAGTTCGTGAGCGACTGCGGCGAGTGGACGATTGACGTGAACCACGACGGACTGCCCGACGTGGTGACTGCGGGCTGGATGACCAACGGCATCTTCTGGTGGGAGAACCCCGGCAAGCTTGGCGCCGAGTGGAAGAAGCACTTCATTACCAACAGCTATTCGACCGAGGGTGGCTGGATAGCCGACATCAACGGCGACGGCAAGCCCGATTTGATCTTCGCGCACTACGGCCACATGGGAATTCTTTGGATCGACTTCTCCGGTCCCGAGCCCAAGGTGCATCATGTCGGAACCCGCGAGCAGGACGGGCATGGCACCGGCGTGGCCGACGTTGACGGCGACGGAAAGATGGACATCCTCACGCCCACCGGCTGGTTTCGGCAGATCGATGCCGACAAGGACCAATGGGAGTGGCACGGAGACTGGGAAATGGGCGATGCCGGTTTCCCCATCATCGGCTACGACGTCAACGGCGACGGCAGAACCGACATCATCTATGGCCACGGCCACAGCTACGGTCTCTATTGGCTCGAGCAGCAAGGCAGCGGCGCAGACCGCCGCTGGATCAAGCACACCATCGACGAATCGTACTCGCAGATTCACGCATTGAAGCTGGCGGATATCGACGGCGATGGCCAGCCCGAACTCATCACGGGCAAGCGCTACCGCGGGCATAACGGCAACGACCCCGGCTCCTACGATCCGCTGGTTGTTTACTACTACAAAATCGATCGCAAAACGGCGACGTTCACGCGGTATCCAATTAGCGTGAATGGCACGGCAGGCGCAGGCACCCAGTTTGTGGTGCAGGATATGGACGGGGATGGCGACCTGGATATTGTGACGGCAGGAAAAACAGGCGTGCACTTTTTTGAGAACCTGACCATCGATCGCGTGCCCAAGGAGCAGCGCGAGAAGGAGATTCTGATTGACACCAACTGGCCGTTCCCTGACGAGGGGCCGCAGGTGCCATGGGAGCAGGAGCCGAAGAAACAGTGATCATTAGCACAAATAGCTGATAGCTGGCGGCTGACAGCAGTTCTTCAGTTCGATTGCTTCGCGGCCGTCAGCGTGAATGAGTTGAAGAAGCGGTTCACATCGTCTTCGTGAGCGGCGGTTGAAGAAGGGGAGGCGGCGAGGAGCAAATAGAGTCTATTTCCCACGAGGATCAGGCGCGCGGTCAAGACACCGCCGTCGCTGCGAGCTGTGAAATCGCGCGCCTGATAGCCACTGATAACATTCTCGGATTGGCTGACGAGCACAGACCGAGTGCGAGTCAGTGCGCCGTTGAGTGCCAGATCCAGCGTCGTTCGCACATCCGTGCTGCCGGCCCGCTCCACGGGGGGATTGTCGGCCCAGCTCACAGCAAAGGTAGCTCCCGGGCCTGGGGAGGCTTCAATCGTTTCGACCGGCTCGGCCGCGCCTTTCGCGTTGTAGGCGGGAAGGCGGGTCTCTGTGATGCCGCAGGGCATCTCGACTTTGAAGCCGTCAGCCGGCCGGTTGATGGTTTGCCAGCCGACAGGCGTGGGCTGGCTCGTGGGGCTTGAGGGTTGCGTCGTGGCCGCCGCAGGGTGGTCTTGCGGTCTAACCAACCCCAATTCAATGCGATAGAAGTAAATGCAGTAAACGATCACCCCGATAACAAGGATTCCAAGGACGACGGTTGCCAAGCGGATCACACTCAAAGCCTGCCCAATCGATCTCAATCATGCAACCAAAACCGGGAAATCTGCACCGAAAGTGTGCTCGATGGGTAAAAAAGCTTAGGCAAGGGGGAGTTTTCCACAGGAACAACTCAGGGCGGATTTGCAACCTTTTCGTAAGTCCTGCATCCTAGTAATTAATTAGCAGAGGCTTCCCCAAGTTGTCCTACCTTAGTACGGAAACAACTCTCTCGTGAGGGTTCTTCGGAACCTCTTCCCAAATTCCCCCCTGGTCTCCCTTCCTCAACTGCCTCTCAAGCGGGCCTACCGGAAGGTAGGCCCATGTCCTCAGAATTCCAGGCATCCCTCGGTGCAGCTTCGGGGCGCCTGCCCCTTGTGAGCAACCGGTAGAATCGTCGAGATGGACATGCCGTCTCCCCTCAGACCAGGGAAAGCCGATGCCGGAGCGCTCGAAGCGGTCGACGCTCAGTTCCGGAAGGCGGGCCTGGACCGCGCACCGCGCGATGGACCGGCGGGCCCACGAGCGGAGCGGTTTCAGCAGTCCGATCCCACCGAACTAACACTTGCGGCGCCGCCGACTCGCCGCGACAAAAATGGTGTTGAGTGGCTGCCGGTCCCAGGATGGGAGGTCTCCTGGTTGTGGAGCGGGTTCAGCACTCGAAACCGGGGCGTCAGCCGATCCTATTGCCCCGAAGACGGCGCTGGAGAACTCAATCTCGGGTTCACCGCGCATGATGATCGAAGGGCGGTGATCGAAAACCGCCGGCTCCTTTCTGAAGCCGTCACCGGCCAGGATCAGACACCGCTCGTCACCCTGCGTCAGTTTCACTCCAATGTTGTGATCCGCGCTTCAGCTGTGGATGCTGCCCCCACGCACCCGCACAAAGCCGATGGGCTCATGACCGATGAGACCGGCTTTCTGATCGCGATCCAGACCGCCGATTGCATCCCGGTTCTGGTCGTCGACTTGAAGCGGCGCGCGGTGGCCGCATTTCACGCGGGCTGGCGCGGAACGGTGAAACGGATCGTCGAGAGCGGCGTGGGCCGCATGAGATTGGAGTTTGGTTCGCGTCCTGGCGACTTGGTTGCGGCCATCGGCCCCGGAATCGGCGCATGCTGCTACGCGATCGGCGAAGAGGTTGTCTCGGAGTTCCAGTCGCAGTTTTCATACGCCCCGGAGCTTTTTCGCGAGGTTTTCGATGCTGATCCCGTGCGCAAGAAGTACCCTATGCTGTTTCTGACCCAACGCGCTCCAGGCCACTCATCCATTGGCCCCAGCCTACACGTCGATCTCGTAGAAGCGAACCGCCGGCAGCTCCTGGATGCGGGGCTATCGCGCAGCTCCATCCGCATTGTGGGCGGCTGCACGCAATGCCACCAGAACCTGTTCTACTCGCATCGCGCCTCGCACGGGCATTGCGGCCGCATGATGGCCGTGATCGGGATTCGCACGAAACGAAAGAACGATTGACCGCGCCGAAGATGTGGCCAGAGCTGGCCGCTGAAAGAGTGGAGAGCGCTACGAAGCTTTTGCTGCCTCCCCCGGATTCACCAGGTCGCGCAGTTCCTTCGAGGGCTTGAAATAGGGAACTTTCTTGGCCGGGACATCGACGCGCGCTCCAGTCTTGGGGTTGCGGCCGATACGCGGATTGCGCTGACGGATGCGGAACGAGCCAAAGCCGCGAATCTCGATCTTGTCTCCGCTTTGCAGGGCGCCGATTACGGAGCCGAAGATCGTTTCGACAATCACTTCCCCGTCACGCCGGGTCAAATCCCCCAGGCCGGTTACCTTTTCCACCAAGTCCGCCTTTGTCATCTCGCTCGAACCTCCGCAGCCAGCATAAAGGGATTGTGCCCAGTCGAGCCGGAAAAAGCAAGCCCCCTGTGGGAAATTATCCTTTACACATCAGCAAGTTGCCGTCAGAACCAAGGAGGGAACAAGGGGGCTCCTGTCCGCTGGCGGACCTCGGTTCCACGCGAAGCGGTCTTCAACCGAGTTCAGACTTCTATGGCAGTAGCAGAGTCGAGTTAGTTGAACCGGGGCCCGGTTGAACGCTATAGCGCCAGCCTCGGGATGGTGAGTGGGTCCGCGAGGAGATCATGTAGAGTTATCCCTGAAACTTTCGAACCTGAATGAACTATCCGCAATACAGCATCGTGATTCCTGCCTACAACGAGGCCGCGCGGATCGGGCGTGCTCTCGACTCAGTTGTCGGATGCATTCGTCAGCGCAACTGGTTTGCTGAGGTCGTGGTAGTGGACGACGGCTCGCGAGACGAAACGGCGGCGATTGTGCGCGGTTTCAGCGTTCATGCTGCAGAAGTGCGACTGCTTCAGAATCCGGGAAACCGCGGCAAGGGCTATAGCGTGCGGAATGGGATTCTGCACTCGTTTGGCGAGATCGTGATGTTTACCGACGCCGATCTTTCAGCACCAATCGAGGAGGCGGAGGATTTGTTCGCTGCGATCCGCGGCGGCGCCGACATAGCCATTGGGTCGCGCTGGCTGGAGCGCGCGCGGCAGACGATTCGCCAGCCTCTGTACCGCCAGTTCTTCGGTCGGTGCTTCAACGCCGTCACGCGCATGGTCATGGGGCTGCCCTTCGCCGACACCCAGTGCGGCTTCAAAGCCTTCACGCGCGCCGCGGGCCAGGCGGTCTTTCAGTTGCAAACCATCGACCGCTGGGGCTTCGATCCGGAGATTCTCTTCATCGCTCTCAAGCGCGGCTACCGCATCGCCGAAGTTCCGGTGGGCTGGGCGCATGACGAGCGCTCCCGGATCAGCTACCTGAAGGACGGAATTCGGATGCTTCAGGACATCGCGATTGTGCGCTGGAATGCCATGCTGGGCCGCTACGATAAGCCTGTCGAGCGGATTCAGCGCGAAGGTCTGGTGAAGTGAAAAGCAGCTGACAGCCGGCAGCTTTCAGCTATCGGCTGATCCCGGCGAGGACGAAAGTCGTCTAACTCTTTGGAACAACCGGCGCCCAGGCGCCAGAATGGGCCAGCCGGTGGCAGGGGTGGGTCCTATCGCCGCTTCTCAACGTCTCGATGAACGGGTGAGAAGGATCTCTTTTTCCGCCAGAATAGGTCGATCGTTAGGAGAGTTCTCCATGATGAAGGAGTTGGGAATTGCGATATTGACTTTGGCGCTTGCCCCCGTGGCTGCGCTGGCCGCCGATTTTAACGGCAAGTGGACCGCCGATGTGCAAGGGCGCAACGGCAATACGCAGACCATCACCTTCGACCTTCACGTGGATGCTGCGACGGTCACCGGCAAAGTGACCACACCACGTGGCGAGATGGACATCTCGAATGGCAAAGTGGACGGCGACAACATCTCGTTTGACACGGTGATGAATTTCAACGGCAATTCCATGACCATGAGCTACAAGGGAACGGCCGACGGAACCGATTCGATCAAGTTCACGCGCAGCTTCGCCGGCGGCGGGATGGGTGGCCCAGGCGGCGGGAGTGGTGGCGGTCCGGGCGGTGGTGGCCCACGTCCTCCGCAGGAGTTCACGGCCAAGCGGGGTGCGGCCGCAGCGGCGCCTGCGCAATAATCCGGCGGTCACCGCGCGAGATTTTCTTCGTAGAACCGGGGAGTGGAAATGATAGGGTGGACTCGAACGGGATAGAGGTCGAGTCCACTCTATGATCTTCCTCGCTTCGCGGCGTCCTTTGCGGGTTCTGAGCGCAATCGCTCTATTTGCGTTCTTTGGCGTCCTGCTTGCTCCGCTGCCGGGTCAGACCCCAGTGCTTGTCTTTGACGCGACCACGCTGCGTCAACCCACCGACATGGGCATGACATGGCTGGTCAAAACGGGTGACGATCCCTCCTATGCGCGCACAGATTTCGACGATTCCGAGTGGACAGCCGTCGATCCCAATCTCTCGCTGAAGCACTATTTCCCCAGCACTCATCCGGATGTCATGTGGTACCGCCTGCACGTAAAAGTGGCGCCCAACCAGACAGGGCTAGCGCTTGAGGAGTACAACCTCACGGCCGCATTCGAGATCTATGTAAACGGCGAGAAGTTGTTTGAGACCGGCAGTGTATCCCCATTTCGGCCGTACACATTCGCGGCGCGTATCGTCAAGCGCATTCCGGACGCAGCCATAGCCACGGGCTCCGTGGTGATCGCCATGCGCCTGCATGTTTCCGGTTTCGAGTGGGTGAGTTCATACCCCGGCTTCTATCCGTACAACCTCGTGATCGGACAGGAAACTGCGCTCAGCGACCACGTCTGGTTGAAGACAATCGGCGACAACCTGCTGGGATGGTTTTACGAGTTTGCGGGATTGGGCTTGGGGATTATTGCTCTCGCCCTCTTCACAGCTCAACGGCAGCAGCGTGAGTATCTCTGGATCTTCCTGCTGTTCCTGGTCACTGCGCTGCATGCACCGCTGGAGTTCTACCTGCTCTTCCACAATCTTCCTGCGTGGATCGCCTACGTGAACGGAGCATTTGAGTTTGCCGGCCTGGCCCTGCTGATCTTGATGTTCCTGGCCTTCCTGCGCATGCCGCTGAAGCGCTGGCTGCAGGTGTTCCTGGTGATTGCCGCTGTCGGCACTCTTTGGAGCTCGGCACAGACGGCCAATGGGAGCGGTTCGCCCCTCGGGGTACTATTAGGCGCTACAGCAGAGCTCCTGATTTCGGGCGTGCTTCCCATCCTGCTGATTGTGCACTGGCGGCGCGGGAATCATGAGGCAGGCATCCTGCTCATCCCCGCCATTGTTTCCAGTCTCGCAATCTATCTGCAGCTCGGTATCTTCATCGTGAGCACGATCCCTGCACTGGGGCCGTCGGCATACCGGTTCCAGCTCGCAGTCTTCAACTGGACCGTTGGACCGTTCACGATCAATGTCGGCAGTCTCGACGGCTGTCTCTTCATCCTCTCGCTGGCGGTGATCCTTGTTTTGCGTTCGGCGCGCATGAGCCATCAGCAGGCTCTGATCGAGAGCGAGATGGCCGCAGCGCGAGAGGTGCAGCAGATCATTCTGCCAGAGCAACTCGAGCGCGTGCCCGGATTCTCCATCGAAAGCGCATACGAGCCGGCGCAGCAGGTGGGCGGGGATTTCTTCCAGATTCTGCCGGCGCCGGGGGGCTCGCTGCTGGTGGTTATCGGCGACGTGGCGGGAAAGGGGTTGCCGGCGGCCATGCTGGTTTCAGTTCTAGTGGGTGCGATTCGCGGCGTAGCCGACTACACTTCGGATCCCGCGGAACTGCTCGCGAATCTGAACCAGCGGCTGGTTGGACGGGTGGCCGGAGGCTTCTCCACCGCGCTGGCTGCTCGCATCTCCGCAGATGGAGCTGTGACGATGGCAAACGCCGGGCACCTGCCTCCCTATCTCGATGGCCACGAGGTGGGGGTTCCGGGAGCGTTGCCGCTGGGAGCCAAAGCCGGGTCGCAATACGAGACCGTGCGCTTCCAGTTGCCTCGCGGCAGCCGGCTCACGTTTTACTCCGACGGCATTGTCGAAGCGCAGAATGCCAAGGGCGAGCTCTTGGGCTTCGAGCGCAGCCGCGGACTAGCGATGGAGCCAGTGGCAGCGATTATGGAAGCGGCAAAGAAGTTTGGCCAGCAGGACGATATGACGGTCATCGCGATTACGCGGGAAGCGGCCCGCGAAACGGCTCCTGCACGAGAGATGGTCGTCCCTGCGCCTGCACTCGCGAATTAAGCTGTCGCTGTCTTCGCCGCTGCCTGCAGCCCGTGGGCCTCGATCTCGAATTCGCGCATCTTGTATTTCTGGATCTTGCCTGAGAGCGTGGCCGGGAACTCCGTGACAAAGCGAACAAGCGCAGGAATCTTGTAATAGGCAATCTGACCCTGGCAGAAGCTCTTGATCTCTTCTTCGCTGGATTGCGCGCCGGGTCGCAGGCGCACCCATGCCACAACAATCTCTCCCAAGCGCTCGTTCGGAATCCCGAAGACCTGCACCTCGCCGACTTTGGGACAGGTATAGAGGAATTCCTCCACTTCGCGCGGGTAGATGTTTTCGCCGCCGCGGATGATCACATCGCGCGAGCGGCCGGTGATGTGAATGCAACCGTCCTCTCGCATCACGCCCAGATCTCCGGTGCGCAGCCATCCGTCGGTCTGGATAACCTGCGCCGTGCCCTCGGGATCGCCGTCGTAGCCCTTCATAAGCGCGTAGCCGCGCACGCACACCTCGCCTTGCTGACCGAAGGGCAGCGTTTCGCCAGTTTCGAGAGACGCGATCCTGATCTCGGTTTGCGGCATGGCGCGGCCGACGGTGTTCACGCGGATCTCGAGGGAATCGCCGGCGTCGCTCATGGTCACCACGGGCGAGGTTTCGGTTTGCCCGTAGGCAATCACCAGCTCGCGGATATGCATCTCATCGAGGACGCGCTTCATGAGTTCGATGGGGCACGGCGCGCCGCTCATCATGCCGGTGCGCAGGCTCGTCGTGTCGTAGCTGGCGAAGTCGTCGAGGCCAAATTCAGCCACGTACATGGCGGGAACGCCATAGACGCTCGTCGCGCGCTCGTCGTGGACGGCTTTGAGGGTGGCGCGCGCATCGAAGGTCCAGTTGGGCAAGATGATGGCCGCGCCAGAGTTGAGCGCGCTCATGGTACCGATAACGCATCCGTAACAATGGAAGAGCGGAACGGGAACAACGATCTTGTCCTGCTCGGTGTAGTGAAAACCCTGCGCGAGAAATTGCCCGTTGTTCACCACGTTGTGGTGGGTGAGCATCACGCCCTTGGGCAGACCCGTAGTGCCGCTGGTGTATTGAATGTTGGCGACATCGTCAACTGCGACGCGATCAGGCAGAGGACCCTCGGCGTCGAGCAATGCCGGCCATTCCGGCGAATCGAAGTAGATGGTATGTTCGAGCGCCAGATCGAGCCCATGGCGCGCGCGGCCGAGGATTTCCTCGTAGTCGGCGCGTTTATCTTTGTGCCACAGAAAGAGCGCCTTCATGCGCGAACGCGTGAGCGTGAACTGCAGCTCGTGCGAGCGGTAGGCGGGGTTGACATTGACCAGTGCAGCTCCGGCTCGCGCGCAGCCCATGTGCAATATGATCCACTCAATGCAGTTGGTGGACCACAATCCCACACGGTCGCCACGCCGGATACCCAACGCCCAGAGCCCGCGCGCGACGCGATCCGCCTCGGAGCTCAATTCGGCCCAGGTGAGGCGGCGGTCCTGGTGCCGGGAGGCTACTGCGAGACGATCGGGAAAGCGGTCGGCCGTGTGGTGTAGCAGGCCACCGATCGTGAACTCGAGAAGCGGCCGGTCGGGGCCCTTTGCGTAGCTCTGGGTGGAAACCGATGCGTCAGAAACTACAGGCATTGCAAGTGCCTCTTTTTCAGCAATGGAAAAGGAAGTTTACGCCGCGAGGCCGGACCGACGTGTGATCCAGCCCACAGGAGATGAAAGGCTCCCGGCCGTTCCTGAGCCGGTGTGACCGCTCACAAGGAGTTCGGTATCATCATTCTATGAGCGTTCAGACGGGTCCCGGCCCTAACGGTGGCGACCAGGGCAATGCGACCCATCCATTCCGAACCTACGACCCTCGCCTCGAGTCGATTGCCGCCAAGGTCCTGGCAAAGGAACGGCTGAATGCCGAAGATGGGATTGCGCTTTATGCCTCGCGCGATGTTCTGGCAGTCGGCTGGCTCGCCAATCATGTGCGCGAGCGCCTTCATGGCGATCTGACTTATTTCAATGTCAATCGCCACATCAACCCGACCAACGTATGCGTGGCCGCGTGCAAACTGTGCGCCTTTGGCCGGAAAAAGGGCGACCCAGCCGGGTACACGATGGGTCTCGAAGAGGCGTGGCAGACGGCGGCGTCGGGCTACACCGAAGCGGTTACAGAGTTTCACATCGTCGGCGGCCTGCATCCGGATCTTCCGCTGGAATTCTACCTCGACCTGATCCACGGCCTGAAAGAGCGCTTTCCCAAGGTGCACATCAAGGCCTTCACGATGGTGGAGATCGCGTTCCTGGCCCGGCGCGCCAAGCTCACCATCGGCGAAACACTGATCAAGCTGCGCGAAGCCGGCGTGGACTCGATGCCCGGGGGCGGGGCGGAGATCTTTGCAGCGCGCGTCCGCTCCATCATCTGCGATCACAAAATTGATGGAGAAGAGTGGCTGGAAACCGCGCGCACGGCGCACCGGCTGGGCTTCAAATCGAACGCGACAATGTTGTATGGGCACATTGAAAACGACGCCGACCGTGTGGATCACCTGCTGAAGCTGCGCGCCTTGCAGGATGATACTGGCGGCTTCCAGACCTTCATTCCGCTGGCATTTCATCCCGAAAATACGCCGCTCGATCATTTGCCGGTGACTACAGGACTGACCGACATTCGACAGATTGCAGTGAGCCGCTTGCTGCTCGATAATTTTCCGCACATCAAGGCCTACTGGCAGATGATGACACCCAAGATCGCGCAGATTTCGTTGCGCTTCGGCGCCGACGATCTCGACGGCACCGTGATCGAGGAAAAGATCTATCACGATGCTGGCGCCACCACACCGCAAGGGCTGACGCGCAAGGAGCTATGCCGGCTGATCACCGAGGCCGGGCGAATTCCCGTGGAGCGCGACACGCTGTACCGGGCCGTCACGCGGACCGAAGAGAGCTTTACGGTTGCCGTGTAAATAGAGGGATGCTAAGCTAGACTTAGCTAAGGCAAACCCTATGGCAAAGACCGTCAATGTCTTCGAAGCGAAAACCAATCTCTCCAAGCTCATCGCGAAGGCCGAAAAAGGTGAAGATGTAATCATTGCCCGGGCCGGCAAGCCGGTGGTTCGGCTCACGCGGCTTGAGCCAGACAAGCCGAAAATCCGCTTTGGCTTGCTGAAAGGCAAAATCCATGTCGCGGACGATTTCGACGCGTATCTTCCGGAAGATTTTCTCATCACCCCCGAGGCATAGCTTTGCGACTGCTACTCGATACGCACACGCTCCTCTGGCTGATGGTAGATAGCCCGCGCTTGAGCCGGCGAGCACGCTCTCTCATCTCCGATGCCTCGGAAATCTACGTGTCTTCCGTGAGCATCTGGGAGATCGCGATCAAATTCCGCCTGGGGAAGATCGAAGAGGACGCGAGGGTGGTTGTGGAGAAACTGGGAGCGGCAGGTCTTCGAGAACTGAATGTGAGCCATCGCCACGCAGTTGCTACAAGCAGGTTGCCGCTGCTTCACGGGGATCCCTTCGATCGCCTGTTGGTCGCCCAGGCGATCACCGAGCTGATGCAGTTTCTCACTGCTGACAAACGGTTAACCGAGTATTCAGACCTGGTGATTTGCGCCTGACCGTTGTGGTCTAATTCTGCGCTATCGCCGCCGGCTGCTTTTCGGCAGCCGTGAATGTCGTCCATGGGCCGGCGATCATGTCGTGCAGGATCGGTTTCTGCCAGGCGAACTGAGGATGCGCGGCGAGAAACGGCGCAACCTTGAAGTCCTCGCCGCAGGGATGGCCTGCGCGGCCAATAAAGCTCATCTTTGCGGCCAGCTCCGAATCCATCACTTTTCCCGTAACCGCGCCTCCCGGACTGTACGGTGGGTCGTCCCACACTTTTTCACCTGCGGGCGAGGTGTCCTCATGTCCGCACAGGCTACGCTTGCCGGCGTCGATCTTGTGCTCGTAGACGTCGTAGTGGTCGGAGAGGAACGCCTCGGCAAGCGCCGTATCGAGCTTGCCGTAGTGCTCCTTGACGAACTCCTCGGCGCGAATATGGCGGGCATTCATTGAGCTCTCGGAGTTGGCGGGGTCGAAGCCCGGCGCATCGTCGCGTATCAGCGCTGGGTCCGCGGCAAAATTAGAGGACACGAAGTACCCGTCGTTCTTTCTGGTCAATGGAGTGTTCTTGAGCCCCAGCTCCAGATAAGCAATCTCGCCGGTCTTGCGGTCGCCGACCAGCCACGAATTGGCATAGCCGCCGTTGTTGCCGTTGCGTATGATCGCCGCGTATTCGTCGATCGAACCGGCATACTGCATGGCCTTGCGCGAACGGTCGAACTCGGGAATGCCGTTCACATCGAATCCCTTGGCCATGGGCAGCGTGGTCTCGGTAATCATCAGGCCGCTCGCGTTCACGCCGAAATCGTCCTGGCTCGTGATCACACCCGGCAGGCCGTCCATCAACATATGCTGGCCCTTCGCCGGCACGATGTCGAAGACCACCGTCCAGCGCTCACCCTCTGCGTACGACGACCAGTTCGTATGCGCGATCACGATTTTTCCATCCTTCGTAGCCGATCCTGTGGCGATGAAAGCGCTGCATTTTCCGGGCGCAACCGCGTCGGGCGGATTCGGTTTGCCCTCTTTGGCGTTCAACCAGGGAATGTAGTAGTCGCTGATCTCAATGTCGCCGTTCAGCGCGACGACATCCCAAAGATCCAACGGCGACTCCTGTGCGCGCAGGCCCTCTGCGATTCCTTTCAGTTCCTGCTGGTATTCCGCATCGACGTGCGGCCACAGCACGCTCTTTGCTGCATCGCGAAAGAAGCTCCAGTCGCGCTTGGTGTGATGCGGAGCCTCCACCTGGTACACGTGCACGTTGTCCTCAATCTCCCGTGCCAGCAAGTAGCCGTGCTGGAAGCCGATCTGCTCCGGCGTGCCCTGCAGATGCACGTAGGTCCATCCGCTTTCGTTGAATTTATATGCGCCATGGAGGCGCATATCGCCGCGGGCATCGTGGTCGAGGCCGGCACGGGCAGCGGTCGCCGACGAAGGAGCCAACGCGACTACGGAAGCGGCGAGAACGATGGGAGCGAAGAGACGCATGATGCAACCTCCTGGGAGGGCTGGCTTTTCAGAAACGGGACGCGGGATGGGGTTCGCGGGTTCGGATTCCAAGCCTAACAGAGTTTACACTCGGCCGCCCGGCGTTCCATTTCGACCGGCTTATTGCCTCACCACCACGCCGTTTTTCATCACAAAGCTCACGTGCTCCGCCACAGAAATATCGTCAAGCGGATTGCCGGGAACGGCCACGATGTCGGCGAAGTAGCCCGGCTTGAGCTGGCCGATCTGGCCGTCCCAGTGAAGCAGCTTGGCGCCGTTGATCATGTCGGCCTGCAAGACGGCCAAAGGTGTCATGCCATAGCGCACCATGAGAGTGAGTTCGCGCGCCTGCGTTCCATGGGGAAACGGCCCCACATCAGAGCCCACCGCGAATGGCACTTCTGCCGCGACCTGCTTCTTGAATTCGGCAATTTTGTAGTCGAGCATTGCCGACTCGACCGCCGCCTGGTCTTGCGATTCGCGGTGAGTCGCAAAGTACTCGAAGATGGTGAACGTCGGAACCGCAAAAATGCCCTTCTCGCGCATCAGGCGTATAGTCTCATCGCTCAATTGCGTGGCGTGGTCGATGGAGGCCACTCCGGCCTGCGCCGCATAGAGCGTGCCCGGCTCGCCCATCGCGTGCACACCGACAAACGTGCCCAGCCGGTGTGCTTCTTCCACGGCCGTGGCCAGTTGCGCCTCAGTGTATTGGTAGGGCGTGTGCAGAACGCCGTCAATCATCTGGTCCGGCCCGGTTTCGTAAATTTTCGCGAAATCGGAACCCTCCTTGTGCTGCCGGCGCATCACGGCGACGATCTCGTCGCCGCTGTTGGCATAATCGGCATTGGAGAGCACGTGCTGCGCTGGATTGAACTGGTTCGCGTCCTCATGGCCACCCAGAATGTCGATGGCATTGCCGCTGACGCGCAGCCGGGGCCCAGGAATGAGCCCTGCGTTGATGGCATTGCGAATTGCGGTGTCGGCCGAGCCCGCGCCCTCGGTGCCCATGTCCCGCTCCGCGGTAAATCCGCCCATCAGATCGGCCTTGGCCGCCTGCTCGGCAAGAATCGTGCGCCACGGCACCGATTCCTCGACGGTCTGCAGATCCTCGGCGCCAGGATGGAGGAACAGATGCACGTGCGCGTCGATCAGGCCAGGCAGCAGCGTGGTATCGCCCAGATCGATGATTTTCGCGCCCTGAAGACGGTCAACCGATGTGCCGACCGCCTTGATGCGCTCGCCCTCAACCAGAATCTCACCCGGCCGCAGGATATTGCCGCTTTCAACTTCGAGGAGCCGGGCGGCATGGAGAACGATGGGGCCAGAGGTTGGCTGCTGTGCCAAGCATTGAAAGGCAATGCCGCCGGTCAAGAGGGCGCCGGCGCAGAACAATCGGAGTCGATCGCGATGCGACGGAATTGCGTCAAGCAGTCTCGGCATGACTAAGACTATCCAACATTGGCATGAGCTTGTCGATCATTGTCTTGACCAGGAGACTCATTCGGCGGGACCAGGCCACAGCGATTCAGGCACCAGGCCACAGCGATTCAGGCTGAGCTAGGCTCCATTGCCAGCCTCGGTGGCGCGAGGCAAACGAACCGTGAATGCTGCGCCCGTGCGCTCGTCGCCGTTGTTGCCCGGGCTGACCAAAATGGCGCCGCCGTGCCTTTCGATTATGTTCTTGGCCCCCCACAAACCCAGGCCGGTTCCGACGTCCTTCTTGGTCGTGAAAAACGGCTCGAAGAGACGGCCGATGTGCTCGGAGGCAATGCCTGGGCCATCGTCTGCGATAACTAGCTCCACAGAATCGCTGCCGTCGGTGGCCGCTCGACGCGCGCCCACCGTCACAGTCCCGCCCGGTGCAACGGCATCGATGGCATTGGCGATCAGGTTCGAGACTGCCTGCCGCAGCTCTCCCGCCACGCCAATTACTGAAGGACATTCTTCGAAGGCGCGATTTACGATGATGCCCTTCGCGGCAAATTTGGGCGAATAGAAACCAAGTACAGATTCGACCAAAGCGGGAAGGTCGACGCGTTCCAGAGCAGTCGATTCCCTGTAGAAGCCAAGAGTCTGCCGCGTAATATGCGTAACGCGCTCCAACTCCTGTTCCGCCTTCGCCAGGTGCGCCAGAGCAGTTGGCGGCATCGTTGGCGTGTTCTTCGCAATGAAAATGAGGTTCACTACCGCAGCCAGGGGATTGTTAATCTCGTGGGCCATGGTGGCCGAAAGACGGGCTGCGGCGTTCAGCTTCTCTGTCCTGCGCAATATGTCCTGCTGTTTGCGCTCCGCGGTCACGTCGCGGAAGACCAGCACCACGCCCGTTAGCTCGCCGCGATCGTTGCGGATGGGCGCCGCACTGTCCTCGATGGGGATCAGTTTCCCGCTGGAGTGGCGGAGAACCGTGTGGTTGGCAAGACCCACGACCAAGCCGAATTCCATTACCTTGCGAACAGGGTCGTCCACGGCGTTGCCCGTCTTCTCGCTGAAGATGGGAAAAGCCGCGCCAAGGTCTTTGCCCTGGACCTCGGCCAGATTCCTGCCGGTCAACTTCTCGGCCTCTGGGTTCAGAAACAGCACTTTGCCCTTGGGATCGGTGGCGATGACCGCGTCGCCGATACTGGTAAGGGTCACACGGAACCATTCCTCGCGGTCGCGTATTTCGCTGGCAAGACGCTCGCGGACTGCCCGAGAGTGGAGGACAAACCAGCCCAGTATTGCCAGCCCCAGCACGGCAACCGACAAGGAGAGCCAAATGCTGGCGACGGTCAACTTCACGCTCTGGCGATAAGCCGCCGTTCGCTCTGCGTCGAGGCGCGCTTCTTCAGCCAGCATTTCAGAAAAGATGCGTCGGGCCTGGTCCATCGTTAGCAGGCCCTGATCGGAAAGCACGATGGCCTTGGCTGCGGCCGCGTTGCCTGCTCGGTAAAGCGAAACCGTCTGCGCCAGTTCATCCATTTTTTCGCCGACAAGCAGCCGGAGCCGAGCGATATGCGCCCGCTGCACGGGATTATCCGCGGTGAGCTCTGCCAGGCTGTCGATGTGCCCGCTTAATTCGGCTGTTGCCCGTTGATAGGGAGCCAGGAACTTGGCATCGCCGGTCAACAAATAGCCGCGCTGGCCGGTTTCCGCGTCGACCAGCAATGACTCGGCCTGCGCCAGTTCCGCCCTGACCTGGTGCGTGTGGATGACCCAACGACCAAGTTCAATCTGGGTGTGGAGCCGCTGCCACATAATCAGGGCGTCAACGGCGAGCAGCATCGCCAGCAGGGCAAAGCCGGCGATGAGGCCGAACTCTCTGGGAGACGATCGCATGGTGATTTCCGGTCGTGCTGGAATGAGAATCGGGACGAACTGATCGCGGCGACGGGAGGTTCGACGCGCTGCCTGCAAAATGCGGGGAAGGTCTAACGCTTTTCCGACGCGGAACTTCTGGAACCCGATGAAGCTGGAATCACCAGCCGGACTGACGCCAAGCTACCGTGCGGAATGATGGGGTGTCAATTGGTCGGCGGTGCCGGCGATCGGAAAGGCGCACGGCGCAGGTTGCGCCGCGCAGGTCTCAGTACGCCGCGATTCCCGTCAGGTTCTGCCCAATCACCAGCGTATGAATGTCGTGCGTGCCCTCGTAGGTCTTCACTGATTCCAGATTCATGCTGTGGCGCATGATCGGATAGTCTTCGGTCACACCGTTTGCGCCCAGAATGTCGCGAGCCAGGCGCGCGCATTCGAGGGCCATCCATACGTTGTTGCGTTTGGCCATGGAGATATGCTGATGGCCGGCCTTGCCCGCATCTTTGAGGCGCCCCACCTGGACCGACAGAAGCTGCGCCTTCGATATCTCCGTCGCCATCCACACCAGTTTCTCCTGCACGAGCTGATGGCCGGCGATGGGCTGGTCGTGAAATTGCTTTCTGGTCTTGGCGTAGTTCAGCGCCGTCGAATAGCAGTCCATGGCCGCGCCAATCGCGCCCCAGCTGATGCCATAGCGTGCCTGGTTCAAGCACATCAGAGCGGATTTTAAGCTCGTTGCACCAGGCAGCAGATTCGCTTCCGGCACTCGAACGTCCTGGAGCGTCAGCCCGCTTGTCACCGAGGCCCGCAACGACCATTTGCCATGAATGTCGTGGGCGCTGAATCCGGGCCGATCCGCTTCGACCAGAAATCCGCGCACGCTGTCGGCGCCGTCTCCCTCTTCGGCGCCCGCTCCTTCGAGCTTGGCCCAGACGACGGCCACATCGGCGATCGTGCCGGAGGTGATCCACATCTTTTCGCCGTTGAGGATGTATTCATTGCCCGATTTCCGCACGCGCGTGGTCATTCCGCCCGGGTTCGAGCCAAAACCGGGCTCGGTCAATCCGAAACAGCCCAGCTTGTCGCCCGTGGCCAGGGCAGGAAGCCACGTGTTCTTTTGTTCGTCCGAGCCGAACGTATAAATCGGATACATGACCAACGCCGATTGCACGCTGACAAAGCTGCGCAGGCCCGAGTCGCCGCGCTCCAGCTCCTGCATCACCAGACCGTACTCGACGTTCGACATGCCGGCGCAGCCGTAACCCTCCAGGCTGGCGCCGTAGAAACCAAGTTCGCCCATCGGCGCGACAAGCTCTCGCGGAAAGCGTCCCTCGCGAAAGCACTCTTCGATAATGGGAACCACACTGGCATCCACAAAGTCGCGCGCGGTGCGCCGCACCAGACGCTCTTCTTCGCTGAAAGTCGCATCGAGATTGAGAAAATCGAAACCCTGAAACTTAAAAGCCATGACTGTACCTGTCGTCCGCGCGGTTCACCGCGACAGATGAGCGTAACAGCCCATGGCCTTCCCGTTCAATTGTTCGGCGTGATCTCAATCACGTGCGGGCATCGGCTTTTCGTGGATGACCATCCAGTTGACACCGTACTTGTCGCGGAACTGGCCGAAGCGATGTGCGAAGAACTGTTCGCCCATCTTCATGAAGACCTCGCCGCCCTCGGTAAGCGCTGCATAGATGCGTTCCGCCTCCTCGTTGCTGTCCACAGAAAGCGTGATATATGCGCTGCGCATGGGCTCAACCTTCGGACCATCGCTCGCCATCAGCAGCGTGTCGCCGATCTGGAAGCGTGCGTGGATGATGTGTTCCGGTTTCAGGCCGGGAGGCAGATTCTGTGGGCCACTGGGGCCGGCCATCTGGCCGAAAGTTCCTTTCGTGATGATCTTTGCGCCGAGATGCTTCGCGTAGAAATCGAGCGCCTCAGAACAGTTGCCGGGGAAATTCAAATAAGTGTTTACCTTCATTGCTTCGACCGTCCTTTCAGGGAACTGAATGTGGGATGTGAATTGCGATTAGGCTTTGCAGCTTTGACGAATGGAGGGATCAACGGCGCGGGATCGCGTTTCTGCCAGCGCCGATAGGCTTCGGCGATCACCGCGGCGCGATTCTGCTCCATCTGTTCGATGGCCGCGCAAGGGCATCGGTTTCTTCATAATGCGCGCCCCAGATTAATAATTCGAGAAGAACGGGTGCGAGAGCAAAGCCTTTTTCCGTGAGGAGGAAATGCATGCTGCGACCGTCTTCCTCCGCGGGCTCCCGCACCAGAATGCCCCCGGACTCAAGTTTATGCAGGCGGTCTGCCAATATGTTGGTAGCAATGCCTTCACCGGACCGTTGGAACTCGCGAAAGGTGCGATAGCCGCGCACCATGACATCGCGAACGATGAGTAGCGACCATTTGTCGCCCACGAGCTCCAGCGCGGTGCTCACCGGGCAGCCGGAGCGATGCTGCGCGTTCGATTTCTTCGCCACAGCGAAAGCTTAGTTAAGTAGCTTGCAAAATGCAATTTAAATATGGTAGCAATGCAGTCAGCGAGCGCCCGCAAATCTCCACGCGCGCGGACGTCGATCCGATGGCCAGGTGATTGTTCATGAGTGCACTCGAGAACTTTCCTCGAATTACTCCGTTCTTGTGGTTCGATAACAACGCCGAAGAGGCTGTCGAGTTTTACATCGGCATCTTCAAGAACTCGCGCCGGCTCGGAGAGCTGCGCAACACAGGAGATGCCCCCGGTCCCAAAGGCGCCATCCTTACCACCACATTTGAACTAGACGGCCAGAGGTTCACTGCGCTCAACGGAGGCCCCGCCCACAAATTCAACGATGCCGTCTCATTCGTGGTGCGTTGCGAAACGCAGAATGAAGTGGACGATTACTGGTCGAAGTTGACCGCCGGGGGGCAGGAAATCGCCTGCGGATGGCTAAAGGACAAGTTCGGTCTCTGCTGGCAGGTGGTGCCGGCACGCCTGGCGGACCTGCTCCAGAGCTCCAAGGCCATGCAAGCGATGATGAAGATGAAGAAGCTCGATCTCGCCGAGCTGGAGCGCGCCGCGAAGTCGTGAGCGGCAAACGCCGTGTGTGAACCGGCGAATCTTGTAATCTTCGACCCTCGATGCAGAAAGGGCAGACGGTGAGCGCGAAGAGTCTTTTTCAAGCTGAGAGTGTGCGAGAAGTCAAAGAACGGCTGCGGCGGTTGAGTCCGGACAGCTCGCGGCAGTGGGGCGCGATGAGTGCGGCACAGATGCTGGCGCATTGCTCGGCGGGGCTCGAGATGGCAGCAGGAGAGATTCGACCGGCGAGGGCACTGATTGGCCGCATCATCGGACCGGCGGTGAAGCGCGTCGCCCTTCGCGACGAAGAGCCGATGCGCCGCAACTCGCCAACCTCAAGAGAGCTCGTGATGACCGGCGAGAAGGACTTTGAAGCCGAGCGTGGCCGGCTGACTGGTTTAATTGACCGGTTTGCGGCGGCTGGGCCATCAGGCTGCACCGATCATCCTCATGCCTTTTTCGGGCCATTGAAGCCCGACGAGTGGTCAATCCTGATGTATAAGCACCTGGACCATCATCTGCGCCAATTCGGTGTGTGATCTTCAATCAAAGAATGCGACGTGGTTCATGGGATTGCGTAGCCCAGAAACAGCGGAGCGGAATCCTCTCCCTGGCAGCCGGGGTCCGAGCTTACGAAATGATCGTGCCCGCTGGCGCATCAATATGACGGCCTGAGCGGTTCTACAGCTTGGCTTGCGCTTAGCCGTAACCAACGATGCCAAGGATGCGCTGGCTTTCGTCGGCGTTGTCGATCGACACAAAGTAATCCGTCGAGCCTCTCTTGCATCTGTAAAAGGCCAGTGTCGCGCCATTCGAGCCCGGCGTGATGAAATTGCAGAGTTACGGGAGGTGGCACGATGAGCAGCCGCAGGGAATTCGTGAAAGGGTCGGCACTGGCCGCAACCACCTCTCTGTTGCCGGCGAACACAGGCGAGAACCTGTTGGCTGCCGCAAGCGAAGCGCCGCAGTCTGCCGCAGAAGGCCAAGGCTGGTACAACCGGCCGATGCGCTGGGCGCAACTGGCATTTGTCGAAGACGATCCCGGCAACTACGATCGGCAATTCTGGCTCGATTATTTCCGCCGTATCCATGCCGATGCAGCCTGCCTGAGCGCCGGCGGCGTGGTGGCATTCTACCCAACGGAATTGCCGCTGCAGCAGCGCAGCCCGTGGCTGGGCAATCACGACGCATTCGGCGATCTGGCGGCCGGTTGCCGCGCGTTGGGAATGAATGTTGTGGCGCGCACCGACGCTCATGCTTGCTGGCAGAAGGTCTACGACGAGCATCCCGACTGGATTCGCGTGGATGCCGGCGGCAACCAGCTCCGCCATCGCTCCGATCCGCGCTACTGGCAGACCTGCGCACTGGGACCTTACAACTTCGAGTTCATGACGTCGGTACACGAAGAGATCATGCGCAAGTACAGGCCCGACGGCATCTTTACAAACCGCTGGGCGGGCAGCGGCATGTGCTATTGCGAACATTGCCGGAAGAACTTCCACGATGCAAGCGGCCTGGAACTGCCGCGCAGCTCGGACCCGCAGCATCCGGCGAGGAAGCAGTACATTGTCTGGCGGCAGCAGAGGCTCTTCGACCTATGGCGCTTGTGGAACGAAAGAATCCGCGCTATCCATCCCGGCGCGAGCTACATTGCGAACGCCGGCGGAGGCGCGCTGAGCGATCTCGACATGAAGACCATCGGCGAGCTGGCGCCAACTCTGTTTGCCGACCGGCAAAGCCGCAGCGGGCTGATGGCTCCGTGGGCGAACGGCAAGAACGGCAAAGAATATCGTTCGACCATGGGCGGAAAGGCCATCGCCGGCATTTGTAGCGTGGGCATCGACGACGAGCACCGCTGGAAGGACTCTGTTCAGAACGGCGATGAGATTCGCATGTGGGCCGCGGACGGGATCGCTCAGGGGCTCCGGCCGTGGTTCGTCAAGTTCAATGCCAAGCCCATTGACCGGCGCTGGTTTCCCGTCATCGAAGAGATCTTTCGGTGGCACTACGCCAACGAGAAGTATTTTCGAGATGTCCGCCCCGTGGCCCGCGTAGGCCTGGTTTATTCGCAGCAGAGCGCGTGGTTCTATGCCGGCGAAGACGCGCGCCAGAAGGTTGAAGAGCCCGCGCTGGGCTTCTACCAGGCGCTGCTGGAAGCGCGGATCCCCTTCGAAATGGTCAGCGACCGCTGCCTCGATGCCGAACATCTTGCGCCTTTCCGGACGTTGGTCCTGCCGAACATCGCTGCGCTCTCTGACGCGCAATGCCGCAGCCTGCGCGAATTTGTGGAGCACGGCGGCGGACTGGTCGCCACCTTTGAGACGTCACTTTATGACGAGTGGGGCGTCCGGCGAAACGATCTTGGCCTTGGCGGCTTGTTTGGGGTGACGTATGCGGGCAGGATTGAAGAAAACATGCTGAACTCTTACCTGGCCCTGGAGAAAGACCCTGCGGGCGGCCCATCTCATCCGCTGCTGAGCGGATTCGAGGATGCCGGCCGGATCGTCAACGCAATCGATCAGGTGGATGTGGCTCCCCTTGGCGCCGATCAATTCACGCCGCTCCGCATCGTGCCCTCGTATCCTGATCTGCCCATGGAATCGGTATTCGCGCGCCAGGGCGGGACTCATAAGCCCGGGGTGTACCTGCGCCGGCCTGGGAAAGGGCGCGTCGCCTACTTTCCCGGCGACATCGATCGCACTTTCTGGCAAGTGCTCAGCACCGACCACGGCAAGCTGCTGCGCAACGCAGTCGAGTGGGCGACGGACGAAACGGCGCCGGTCATGGTGCGGGGCAAAGGCGTTCTCGATGTCGCCGTTTGGGAACACAAGGGTTTCATGACTGTGCATCTCGTGAATCTCACCAATCCCATGATGCTCAAGGGGCCGGTACGCGAAATCATTCCCATTTCCAGGCAGCAGATTTCGCTCCGCGTTCCGGCGAGCCGCCGCGTGGGCCGCGTTCATCTGCTGACCGCGGTACGCGACGTTCCATTTCGCGCCGAGGGCCAACGCATCGAATTCGAAGTGCCCTCAATCGATCTTCATGAAGTGGTTGCCGTGGATTTTGCTGTATAGCCATCCGGCCTTTCGCGCGTCCAACTCAATAGTGACAAATGCGATTCCTTGCGGGGCGCGGAACCATTGCTCTGGTATCCTAAGGGGTTTATTCGGGACGCGATTCGAGTCGTGGAGGGGCCGTGCCTGAACACAGAGGCAGAAAGCATCATCAGGACCGGGTGGCGGAAGCGCTCCGCGAAGAGATCGGCGCGATGATCGAGGGCGAACTCTCCGATCCGCGTATCGATTTCTGCTACGTAAGCGAAGTCGCACTCAATCCCGGCGGTAAATCGGCGCGTGTGTATGTCGCTCTCGACAGCGCGGTCAAAGACACTGCCAAATCTGAGCAGCAGACAATCGCCGGCCTGGAAGCTGCCAAAGGATATATTCGCCACCAACTCCAGGAGCGAATGGGCAGAAGGCGAGTACCTGATCTCTGCTTTCTTGTCGACCGTTCAGGGCGCTTCCAGGCGCGAATTGAGGAGCTGATGAGCCGATCGCACAAGCGTTCCGCAGGCAAACAGGCGGAGAGTCAACGCGGGCCTGCCGGCGCCACCTCCACAGCTGGAGCGGCAAGCTCAAGTGAATTAGCTTCATGAGCCAGATTTCCTCAAGAGTAATGGCAGCCGCGCCAACCAGCGCGACGGTAGAAGCGCCACCGCAAAAGGCCGGCTGGGCGCAGGTCGATCCCGTTGCGGCGATTCTCGAAGTGCTGCGCGAAGCTGAGCGCTTCGTCATCTGCTCTCACTCCCAGCCTGACGGCGATTCGGTCGGCTCGATGTTGGCGCTGGGCATTGTGCTTGAACAAATGGGCAAGCATGCCGACTTGGTCTCAGCTCGGCGGATCCCAGCCCATTTTCGCAAGCTCCCCGGCGCCGACGCCATTCGTAACCTGCCCCATGTGGAAGGGCAATACGATGCGGCGATCATCCTGGAATGCGACAGCCTGCAACGCACCAGGCTTACGGGGCTGGAATCGTACTATCAAATCAACATTGATCACCACGTAAGCGGTCAAGAGTTCGCTGGCCTCAACTGGATCGATCGCGAAGCGGTGAGCGCCGGCGAGATGGTCTACCGTCTTGCCCAGGCGGCCGGCGCATCGCTGACGCCGGATTTGGCGAGCTGTCTCTACATCACGGTGCTGACCGACACCGGTGGATTTTGCTACGGCTCGTTGCGCGAATCAACGTTTGCCCTGGCCAGGGATCTTGTGGCTGCCGGCGCAAACCCCATTGCTCTCGCGCAGGACGTGTACTTCTCGGCGCCGGCGTCGAGATTGTTGCTTCTGGGCACGGCGCTGAACCGGTTGCGGCACGAAGGGCGCCTGGCATGGATGTGGGTGACCAACCAAGACCTGATGCAAAGCGGGGCCAGCGAAGACGATTGCGATGGCATCGTGAATTTTGCGCTGGGAGTGGAAGGCGTGGAAGCCGCCGCTTTCCTGCGTGAATTGCCTGAGGGAGGCGTGAGATTGAGTCTGCGAAGCAAGGGCGAGATCAACGTGGCGGCGATCGCCGAAAGTCTTGGAGGCGGAGGACACGAGAATGCCGCCGGTTGCACTCTCGAAGGTCCCCTAGCGCGGGCGCTCGAACAGATTCTTGCTCATTTGCGCCTTGCGGTCGATCGTTTGCCCGGAGATGCTGACTGATTCGACCGTCTTTGCCCGCGAATCTGTTAGCCTTAACCGTGGTGAATCGCCGACGAAATTAGGGATGGAATGGCGTTCGGCGATGCAGGCTAACCTCGGTTGAACAACGGCTCCCCCATAATCCGTCCTGCGTGAAACTGAAAAGTCCGCGAAGGCGCCGAGCGGGCGGTTGCACGCTGTTTGGAGTCTGGAGGAGATGGAAAATTCCGTGGAACCGTCGGGTCTGGATTCGCCCGTACGCCGACGCTGGAGCCGTCCGCATTGGGCCACGGTGGTCGAGGCGTCGATCTTTCTGGCCTTCAGTGTATTCTTCCTTCTCTACGGGCTGACCCCGATCCTGGGAGGAGACGGCCTCGGGCTGGTTGGCGCCGATGAGCCACGCTACGCCCAGATCGCACACGAAATGCTGGTGCGCTTCGACTCGGCACACACTCTCAAAGACCACCTGAGCGCTTGCGTCACGCCTTACCTTTATGGGCGCCCATGGCTTGAAAAGCCCGCTCTCTACTATTGGCGCGCCATGTTCTTGTTCCAGGACTTCGGGGTGCATGACTGGAGCGCCCGCCTGCCTTCGACCACGTTCGCCTTCATCATGGCGGGGCTGATTTACCTTCACATGCGAAGATTCCGGCCCGGAGGCCACCTCGACGCTGCACTCATTACAGTAGCCTGCGTCGGGATCATGGGCTTCGCGCGTGGAGCTTCGACGGATATGCAGATGGCTGCTCCGCTGGCGATCGGGCTGTTGGGATGGTACGCATGGTACGAGACCGGTTCGAAGTTCTGGCTTTATGACATCTATTTCTTCACTGGACTGGCGACGCTGGCGAAAGGGCCGGTGGCGCCGTTTCTGGCTTTCGTGATCATCGCGGCATTTGCCTTTCTACGCAAAGAGTGGAACATTCTGTACCGCTCGCTGTGGTGGCCGGGAGTGGTTCTCTACTTTGCCATGGTGCTGCCATGGTTTATCGCAGTCCAGCATCAGAACCCGACATTTTTCCGCGAGTTCTTTCTAGAGCACAATCTGGCGCGCTTTGCCACCGACCGATATGAGCACAATCAGCCGTTCTGGTACTACCTGGTGGTGATGTCGCTGGCTCTGATGCCATGGACCGTGATTGCCGTGCGTGCTCTGATCGATGGTATCCAAACTTCGGTGGCTGAGTGGCGCCTGCGCCACTCGCGAGCCGGAAAGCCTTTGCCCACGCGCCCCGGCGACGCATTTCCCGAGTTTCTTGTAGTGTGGTCGTTCATTCCGGTGGTGTTTTTCTCTTTCTCGCAGTCCAAACTCCCGGGCTACATTCTTCCCGCAATTCCTCCCATCACCATCCTCACGGGCGACTACCTTTTCCGCCGCAGGCAACAAGGACTCAACCGCTGGATCTTGCTGGGCCACGCGGCACTGTGCGGCGCCACCACCATCACAGTGCTGCTGCTGCCTTGGTTTGTGTCGCATGGCGCGCACATGCCGCCGCCTCATGCCGCCGGTGCTGCCGCGCTGGCCGGGATCGGCGCAGGCCTGCTGATTCTAATCGTCACCAAGGGATTTGGTGTGGCGCGGCTACGCTCAGCCACCTGCTGGATTCTGGTGGTGCTGGTGTTTTTTCTCTACGGTGTGGGCCCGTTTTTCGGTGTTCCGGCGATTGCTTCAACCAAGCGAGTCATCCATCTGCTTGACCGAACCTACTCGGCACGAGCGCTCGCCGCGCAAATTGCCGATTTGGTGCCTGCCAGCGAAACCGTAGCGGTGTTCCGCGTACGCCGCGATGTTGAGTACGGGTTGGCTTTTTATCGCAATCGCGAAGCTGCGAACTATGAAGAAAGCGGCGTCCCCGACGCGGAGCACGTGCTGGTGGTGCGTGCCTATGGACGCAACGGCGCCGACCTGCAGTCCCTGCCTGACCTCGAGGAATATCTCGAGGGAAGACGCTATGAGCCCATCTTCAATTGGCCCGAACAGGGACTGGTTGTTTATCTGGTGGGCAGCCGGTAAATTGCGCCTGACCTTGCACTTGGACGCACAAACATGGGAAAGTGAGCGGGAGACGTCGATTGTCCGCATCCGTGGCAGGGCGCTGCAACCTGCTTGCCGTCAAAGGGAGAAAAAGCTGGCCTTAGACTCTTCGATCGAAATCCTCGACCTGCGCCACTTTGCGGCGCCCGCGCTTCGCGCTGTACTTGAGGCCGAGGGAGAGCTTTGGGAACAGCGTCTGCACTGGGACTATCGCGCCTCTGCGCGGCTGCTCATGCAATATCTGGACAATCACATGTTGCCTGGATTTGCCGCAGTCAAAGCCGGGCAGGTCCTGGGCTACGTTTTCTGCGTTTACGAAGAGACGAAAGCGGTGATCGGCGATGTGTTCGCCCTGCCGCGAACAGGCGGCGAAGCCAGCGCGAGCCTCGGTTCAGCGCAAGGCGCGGAGCAAACGTTGCTTCGGCATCTTCTGGAACTCCTGCTGAATTCGCCGCACGTCGACCGCATCGAGTCGCAACTGCTGCTGCATCCTTCGGGCAGATTCTCCTCGGATTTTTCTACGGCGAGATTTGAAATCTTCCGTCGGCTCTTCCTGGTTCAACCGTTGCAGGGGAGATGGAGCGCGCCTCATCCCGAATTGCCGGGAAACCTGGAAATTCGGCCCTGGCGTGAAACCGATCTGGCAGCCGCCGCCCGTCTCATCTGCGAGTCCTACAGCGGGCATCCCGATAGTCTGATCAACGATCAGTACCGTTCGATCAACGGCTCCATGCGATTTCTCAACAACATCGTGCACTATGCCGGCTGCGGCAGTTTTTCCCCGCAGGCGTCGCACGTCATCGTGGAGCGTGGGAGCCGCGATCTGGTTGCTCTGGTGCTCGGCTCGAGGGTCAGTCCGCAGAGTGGCCATCTGACTCAGGTTTGCGTTCACCCGGACTACCGGAGAGAAGGGTTGGCGCGCCTCATGCTCAATGTGGCCGCGTTTCACTTCATGCGCCTGGGTGCAACCGAGATTTCTCTCACCGTGACTGAAGCCAACTCTGGCGCCATCAGGCTCTACGAGGACGAGGGCTACGTCTGCGCGCACACCTTCGACGCCGCCGTGTGGCAGCGTTAAGCTATCGCCCGAGCGCACAATCGAAATGGTGTTTCGTTCTTGAAGTCCGCAGTGAGCGCGTTGTCAGCACGCGATGTCTCACAATTTTCGCGGGACAAAAGGGTACGTCCAAAAAGTTAAGGCCGCCTCGGAATGAGAGGCGGCCCATTTGAGGCTGCGGATGAGCTACGCCTTCGCTGAGGTCAGCGCTCCCAAATCGGCGGCCATCTTCTCAGTGCTGAAAGCCTCAATCAGGTCGCCTTCCTTGATGTCGCTGAAGTTGGCGACCCCGATGCCGCACTCCATGCCGCTGGTCACTTCACGCGCATCGTCCTTGAAGCGTTTGAGCGAGCCGACCTTGCCCTTGAACACCTGTTCGCCGTCGCGCATCACGCGCACCTCTGCGTCGCGACGGATGACGCCATCCTGCACGCGGCAACCCGCGATGGTTCCCACCTTCGGAATCCTGAAGATGTTGAGCACCTCGGCACGGCCCAGGTAGTTCTCCTTGAATGCGGGCTCGAGCAGACCCATCATGGCCAGGCGAATCTCGTCCTGCAATTCGTAGATGATCGAGTGCAGGCGGATTTCTACGTTCTCCTGTTGCGCCAGTTCAGCGGCCTTGCGCTCAGGGCGAACGTTGAAGCCGATGATGATCGTATTTGAAGCTGTCGCCAGCAGCACATCGCTCTCGGTGATCGACCCAACGCCGGAGTGAATGACCTTGATGCGCACCTTCTCGGTGGACATGCGGGTCAGCGAGTCGGCGAGCACTTCCACCGAGCCCGTCACGTCGCCCTTGATGATCAGCGGCAGGTCCTTCACTCCAGACTGCTTGATCTGCTCTGACAAGCCTTCGAGCGAAACGCGCGAGCTCTTGGCGAGCTGCGCCTCGCGCTCCTTCATCTTGCGATAGGTCGCTATGCCCTTCGCCTTGTCGCGGTCGGCGACCACGAGGAACGTATCGCCGGCATCGGGCATGGACTCGAGACCGAGGACTTCGACGGGCGTCGATGGCCCTGCCTCTTCCAGCGCGCGCCCACGATCGTCGAACATGGCGCGAACCTTGCCGAAGGTGTTGCCCACGATATAGCTCTCGTTCAGGCGCAGCGTTCCATCCTGCACCAGCACGGTGGCCACAGCGCCGCGTCCGCGGTCGAGCTTGGCCTCGAGCACAGAGCCCACAGCCTTGCGTCCCGGCGTTGCCTTCGGCGCCTTGATATCGCTGACCAGGCAAATCATTTCCAGCAGCAGGTCGAGATGTATTCGCTTCTTCGCCGAGACTTCGACGAAGACCGTGCCCTCCTGCCCGGCGCCGGCCCACTCTTCCGGAATCAGGCCACGATCGGCAAGCTGTTTTTTTACTCGTTCCGGATTTGCTTCGGGCTTGTCGATCTTGTTCACGGCCACGATGATCGGCACTTCGGCGGCCTTCGCGTGATCGATGGCTTCAAGCGTTTGCGGCATGACACCGTCGTCGGCCGCAACCACGATGACGACAATGTCGGTAACCTTGGCGCCGCGTGCGCGCATTCTGGTGAATGCCTCGTGGCCCGGAGTATCGAGGAAGACGATTTCGCGGCCCGATGCCGGCGAGCCTTCCTTGGAGAACTTCACCTTGTAGGCGCCGATATGCTGCGTGATCCCGCCCGCCTCGCCGGCGGCGACGTCGGTCTCGCGAATCGCGTCGAGCAGCGAAGTCTTACCGTGGTCCACGTGGCCCATAACGGTGACCACCGGTGCCCGCGGCACTTCGATCATGTCGGTCTTTTCGGTGTCCAGCACTTCCTCGATGGCCTGGTTTTCTAGCTCCTCTTCGAAGCTGATGACATTGGCGGCCGCGCCGAATTTGCCGGCAACGTCCTTAACCATCTCTGCATCGAGCGACTGGTTCACGGTGACGAAGATGTTACCCATCATCAACGTAGCAATCAGGTCCTTGGCGCGCACGTCGAGTTTTTCAGCCAAGTCTTTCACGCTGATCCCCTCGGTCACCGTGATCTCGCGAGTGATTGGCAGCGGCTCTGTGCTATATTGCATGCCGCTATAGCGAGGCGGCGGCACAAAGCCCTTCATCGGGCCTTCTTTGGTCTTCGGATATTGCTGCTGGCCTCGGCCGCGGCCGCGAGAGGGGGCGCGTTGCGGGCGACCCGCTTCTGGTGGCGCTGCGCCACCCGGACCAGGACGCGGACCACCGAACCCCGGCCGTGCTCCAAACCCGGGGCGCGCGCCAAATCCAGGCCGGCCTCCAGGGGTTGACGGAGCGCCAGTGCCCGCAAAGCCTCCGGAAGTGGAGCGTGTTGGATGCTTGGGGCGGGGACCGGTTCCGAACTGGCTGGGAGCGCCTGCACCGGGCGCGCGCTGTCCCGCGCCTGGACCGCCTGCGGGCCTGCGATCGAAGATCGGTTTGCCGCGTTGCAGGCCTGGAGCGGCCCCCGCTGCGGGCGCAGCAGGCGGCACGAAGGACGCCTTGTAGACAGGACGCGGCCCGGTCTGGGGCATCACCATGCGGCGCTGCGGCTGCACGGCGGGCTCGCGGTCGCGACTGCGCGGCGAGGGCTCCGCAGGGGCCGCGTGAACGGCCGCAGTGACACTGCTGGCGAGGGCTGGCGATTCAGCAACCTGCGCTTCTGCTGTGGGAGGTTCAAGAACCGGGGCTGACGCTGTCGATACCGGCGTTGTGGGTGCGGTTGCGATCGGCGGTCTGGCAGGCGGTTTCTCAACTGCACGCGGCAACTCTTCGCGAACCGCAGGAACCGGGGGCTTGACCGCAGTTCCCGCCGGGGGTGGCGCCACGACGACCACTGGCCGTGTGACTGCTACAGCTCCGGCCGGCGGCTTGGCGACTACGGCGCCCGTCGGCGGTCGCGACGCAATGGCGGGCGTTGCCGGCGGCGGGGCGATAATCGGCGGGGCAGAGCGCGGCTGAGGAACGATCTTGCGCGGCTCCGGTCGGGCTGGAGGAACCACGGGGCGCGGGGCAACTACCGAGGGTGCGGCCTGAGCGGCAAAGCCGTCCGGCTTCGCTGGTGGCGGGGTCGCGGGCCTGGCAACCACATGGGGATGACGGGCCTCTTCCTCTTCTTCGTGTTTCTTGGCCAGGACTGCCTTCAGCACATCGCCAGGTTTGGAGATATGCGAAAGATCGATCTTAGGAACGATGGCCGGCGCGGCGTGACGCGCGGGCACAGCGCCCGTGTGCGCGCCCGCCTTCCCGTCATGGGCAAAGTGCGCACGGACCTTCTCCGCTTCGTCCAGTTCCAGCGAGCTCGAGTGAGTCTTCACTCCCTCGACGCCTAGCTCCCGAAGGATGTCAATAATCGCGCGGGGCTTTACCTCCAACTCGCGCGCCAGATCGTTGATACGAACCTTGCTCATCCGCCTCTTTTCACTACAACCTGCCGCCAATCCCTTAGTCGCTCATAGCTACCTCGTGGCAATGGCCGCTCGTGATTCTTCCGTGATGGTTTGAGTCCATGAGTCCGGCGCTCCGCATGTTACGCGCCGTCCTCGCCTCTCTCTTCTTGCTTTACTTGTTCCGGTTCCGCAAGGTCCTCAGCGCCTGCTTCCGCAGCGTTCTTCGCTGCCGATTCAGCAGCAGGCTCGCCCTGGCTTTCTGCTTCTTGCGTGAGTTCATCGGCATTTTCCAACTTGGGCTCAGCCGTGGTGGAGGCCACTTCGGCCATTCCCGCCTCGCCCTCGAGAGCTGCTGCAGATTCAGGCGTTTCGACGGACTCGGCCGCTCCTTCCGCTGCCCCTTCCGCCGGCCGGCCCTCTTCGCCTTCTTCAAAGTGCCCGAAGTAGTGGCGCACGGCCACGGAGATCTTTTCCAGAGTCTTTTCGCCGATGCCCGGAATCTCCTCAAGTTGCTCCGGAGTCATGTCGGCCAATCCTTCCACCGTAGTCACCCCGGCGGCAACCAGCTTCTGAATGATGCCTTCGCCCAGTTCGTTCACCTGCTCGATAGGAGTGGTTGGTGCGCCGGCCAGAGCCTGCATCTGCTGTTCGACTTCCTGGCGCTTTTCTTCCTCGCTCTTGATATCGATCTTCCAGCCCAGCAGCTTCGCTGCCAGCCGCACATTCTGACCCTTCTTGCCGATGGCCAGCGACAATTGCGTGTCGTCGACGATGACTTCGAGCTGTTTCTCGGTCAGGTCGACGATGGAAACGCGGCTCACTTTCGCCGGCTGCAGCGCCTTCTCGGCAAATGTCGTGATTTCATCGGAAAATTCAATGATGTCGATCTTTTCCCCGCGCAACTCGCGGATGATCGACTGCACGCGCATGCCCTTCATGCCCACGCAGGCGCCCACGGGATCCACGTCTTTGTCGCGGCTCTGCACCGCAATCTTCGTGCGCTCTCCAGCCTCGCGCGCAATGGCCCTGATCACCACGGTGTTGTCGTAGATCTCCGGAACTTCGGACTGAAACAGGTTCTGCACCAGCTCCGGAGCGGCCCGCGAAACAATCACCTGCGGTCCCTTGGCGGCGCGGTCGACCTTCAACAGCACCACACGAACCCGCTCGCCCACGCTGAACTGCTCAAGTCGCGACTGCTCGCGCTTGGGGCAGCGCGCCTCGGCCTTACCCAGGTCGTAGATCACGTCCTGGCCTTCGAGGCGCTTCACGGTTGCGTTCAGCACTTCCTTCTCGCGATGCGCATACTCCTGGAAGACCGTATCGCGCTCGGCCTCGCGCACCTTCTGGAAGATAATCTGCTTGGCCAGCTGCGCGGCGATGCGGCCCAGCGGGCTGGTGTCGCGGTAGATGCGAATCTCGCTGCCCACTTCCACTCCGGGAGCCAACTCGTTGGCTTCTTCCAGAGTGATCTGGTTCACGGGATCCTCAACTTCATCGTCGGTCGCGACTACCGTCTTAAAGATATAGGCCGTAATTTCGCCGGTTTCCTTGTTCAGTTCCCCGCGCATGTTTTCCTGAGTCTTGTAGAACTTGCGCGTAGCCAGGGCGATAGCCTCTTCGACGGCGCCGACAACGATGCCGGGGTCGATACCCTTCTCCTGGCTCAGGAGCTCGATGCTTTGATACAAAACGCTGGTTGCCATGCTTCTGACTCTCTTTTCCCGCGGGTTGACTGTCTTTCTAGTCCCTGTTCCCTAGTCCCTACGTCCCTGTCTTTCTCAAATCTCCGGGACCAGATTCGCCACCTCGATGTTGCCGAGTGCAATCTCAATCTTGCTCACGCCCGCCTTGCGGCTCTTGCTGTTCTGTTTCACCGGAGCCAGGTCAATCACGATCTGTTCCGCCTCACACCCCGGTCCCGCCACCAATCTTCCCTGCCAGTGCCGGTTATTGCGGATGGGTTCAAAGGTCTGAACCTTCACAAGGCAGCCCACAAACCGGTCAAAATCCTCCGGCCTGCTCAACTTCCGGTCCAGCCCAGGTGAACTTGCTTCGAGCGTGTACTCCGCGCCGGGAACCAGATCCTCTACGTCGAGCAAAACGCCAAAATCGCGGCTGAAGGCGGCGCAATCTTCATGGGTCACGCCAGACAACTGCTCGATCGCTAACTTCCCCTCGCGCAAGCCCCTCGGGGCGTCTTCTCCCCTGCCCTCGGCCAGGCTCGCCTTCAGTTGTGCGCGCCCCTCGGCGTTCTTCTCGAGATAAACCCGAAGGGTGCGTTGCTTTGCCGGACCGGCGAACTCGATTTCCACTACGTCGAGCCCATGCGAAGCGGCCACCCGTTCTGCCGCCGACCGGATTTCGTCGAGTCTCACCGCCATCGTGTCCTGCTGCCTTTTCGGCAGCCACAATCCAGTTATCCCTTTATTTTTCAGGGTTGTCTGGCTAAGTTTGCCGCAAATAAAAAGTGGGCTTTCGGCCCACTCATCTCTCCGCCAGCCGGTGCGCACACGGAAAAACCGGCGGACAAACGCGTTGCATTCTCAGAATACAGCGAATTGCGGGGAAATTCAACCGCCTCGGTGCGAGGACACCGCGTAAAACACCGGCTCGGTGACGTGAAGGGCGAGGCCCGGGTGCAGCAACGCTGGAATCGCTATAACTGAATCATGAACCAATCGCACCGTGCGGACCCCGGCGGATTCGTCTCCCATGACGAAAGCGAGGCGCTGCTCGCTGCGATCGAAGCCGGAACCCTTGATCGCAGGGCTGGTATCTTCGGCCCCGATTCTCTCAGCTGGCGCATCAACCGTGAGTCGGCACTCTTTCTTGGAGCCGGCCGCGCGGCGATACTACAACTGGCCCATCCATGGGTCGTTGCCGGTCTGGCACAGCACTCCTCGGTGCTCAACAATCCGATTGCGCGTTTCCACAACACCTTTCGGATTGTATTCACCATGATCTTCGGATCGCTCGATCAGGCGCTCGCTGCTGCGCGGCATCTTTACCGGCTGCACACGCGGATTCGCGGTCTCTTGCCGGAGGACGTCGCTCGCTGGCAACGCGGCTCGCACTACGAGGCGAACCAGATCGAGGCACTGCGGTGGGTTTACTCCACGCTGGTCGAAAGCGCCGTCCTGGCCTACGAATGCGCGCTCGCGCCGCTGACTGAGGCGGAGCGCGATCGGTACTACCAGGAAAGCCGAACGCTGGCCGCGCTCTTCGGGATCCCCGCTCAAACCTTGCCGGCGAATTGGTCGGATTTCGTCACCTATAACCAGGAGATGCACGCATCCAGCCTGCTCGGCGTGAATGAAGCGGCGCGGGCGATGGCGCATCGCCTGCTTGCCGGCGCAGGTTCGTGGATCAAGCCGCCGCATTGGTATCGCGCGCTGACGGCGGAATGGCTGCCGGAGAATCTCCGCAACGAATTTGGGCTGGTCTTCGGCGCTCCAGAGCAGCGAGCGGCCGAGCGTGCCCGTCTTCGCTTGCCACGGATCTACGAAAGGCTGCCGCACACAGTGCGCTTCACAGGTCCGTGGCGCGAGGCACAGGCACATCTCGCCGGACGCCCCGCCGGCGCCCTCACGCGTTGGAGTAACCGTTTCTGGATCGGCCAGCCGCTGCTGCCATTCGCCTGATCCCGCGATTGCGCCGGGATGTTCACAAACTCTCTCATCGATTTCCTTGGCGATGCATGCGGCCAGGCGCGACAATAGCGGAATGAAAGCCCACCGCGTTCTTATGCTGGGTCTGCTGCTTGCGGGTCCTGCGTGGTTCCCGTTGCGCGCGTTTGAAAAGCAACCCGCGGATACCTATCGCGCGCGCCGCGTGGCACTGGCAGAGAAGCTGCATGGCGGCGTCGCGATTCTCTTCGCGGCAGAAGAGCCGCAACTCGACTTCGCGCCCTACCGCCAGGATTCGAACTTCTACTATCTCACCGGATGGACGGAGCCCGGAGCTGCACTGCTGATCGCAGCCGGCGCGCCGAATGCGGCCACGCCTCGCAGTTACCGGGAAATCTTGTTCCTTCCGGAGCGCAATCTGCGCATGGAAAAGTACACCGGGGTGAAGATGGATGCGGCAACGCCGGGGGTGCAACAAGCCACGGGTGCGGACGCCGTGGAGCCGATGACGCGACTGCCCGGCGAGCTGGTCCAGCTAGTGGACGCAGACCGTTCGCTGCTGGGAAATCTTTGGACGCAGCCCGACTCGACGGCAACTGCCGCATTGCTCACATTCACCGCCGCAACCCTAGGCGACAGCGCCGCGCCGCGGGCTCATGATGTGACTGAGCCGGAAGGCCAGCTGCGCGCAGTCAAAGACCCTGGAGAAATTGACCTCATCAAGAAAGCATCGGCGGCATCGATCCTCGGCCAGCGAGTGATGATGCAATGGTGGGTCAAGCCGGGAATGACAGAGCGGGCCGTCGCCGGCGGAATGACGGCGGTGTGGATGGAGAACGGCTGCGAGCGGCCAAGCTACGCACCCATCGTCGGCTCCGGAATCAACTCCACCACGCTGCACTACTCGGCCAACGACCGCACCATGCAGGACGGCGACATCCTGCTGGTTGATGCCGCGTGCGAATACTCGATGTATGCCGCTGACATTACCCGGACGGTTCCCGTGAATGGCCATTTCACCGCACGGCAACGCGAAATCTACAACATCGTTCTGGGCGCGCAAAGGACGGCGATGGACGCATTCGTGGCCGGAAAGTCCACCATCAACGACCGCGACCGCAAGGACCCGAACTCGCTCGACACCGTGGCCTACAACTACATCAACACCCACGGAAAGGACCTTCACGGTCAGCCGCTCGGCCAGTATTGGGTGCACGGGCTCGGCCACCTGATGGGCATCGACGTGCACGATCCGTCTACATACCCCGTGGTGCTCAAGCCGGGAATGATCTTCACCATCGAGCCGGGCGTTTACATTCCGGAAGAGAAGCTGGGCGTGCGCATCGAATGCGACTTTCTGGTTGGAGCAGACGGCAAGCTCGTAGATTTAGATGCGAGTTTGCCGCATACGCCGGAAGAAGTCGAAGCGGCGATGCACGCCAAATGAGCATCAAGAGAGATTCGATTTCTGGAACCCGATCATGAGCACCGGCCCATGAACATCGATCCCCGCGACGCGTTGGCTCCAGACCAACTCGAGTCGCTGAATCGCGCGTTCAGCGAGCAATTGCTCGCCTGTCTGGATGAGTGCGTCCGCGGCCGCCGGGGATTATTCGGAGAGCCGGTGGACGTCGACGAACTGGAAGAAAACTGGCCTGAAGCGGCGCGGCTCCGCGAGCTGGCCGTCGCGCTCCAGCAAATTCTGGCCCAGCACGAGCAGCGTAACGCGCTCTGCGATGAGTTCCTTGACCTGTGCACGATGCATGGCGAGAGCCATCCCGGCGAGCGGAGGCTGGCGCGCGCATTTCTCGAACGCATCGAACGCGGCGGGGTGGGCACGCCAACGGAACAGGAGCGCAAGCCGTGGTGAAACAGCCAGGCCGATGCCTCGGCGAAGGAGGGCTTCGCGAGAGACCGGCCTCACCGGCCAGGCCGGCGCGCCGGCGAGTGAGTTTAGAAGCGCACCCCGAGCGTAACTGGGATCACTTTGGTGCCGGCGGCCACCGCGGTAGTGCCCAATCCGCTTGGATTGCTGACTGATGCTGGAGTTAACACATCAAGATAGCGGGCCTCGATGAAGAGCTTGGTGTTGCTTTCGCCATACTGGCCGCCCACACGGTGGTAGAACCCGGCGCCGGCGTTCCACCCGCCCTGATTTGAGGAGAAGTGGCCCACCACTTCGGGAACAACGCCGACTTCGCAGAAGTAATAGCAGTACTCCTCCTCCTCGGGATCGGTGAAGCTGGTTACTTTGCGATAAAAGCCGCCGCCGCCGGTCACGTAGAAGCCGTTGTTCGCCTTGGGTGTGAGATCGACAACTGGTGCGATGGTGAACGACCAGATGTGGGCGTAGCCTCCATTGGCCCCTGTCTCAGCAATCAGGTAGCCCGGTAACTTGTCATCCATGTATTGGTATTCGATCAGTCCCGAGAGATATTTGTTGAATTTCAGCCCGGCGCCAACCGTGAGCTGGCCGCCATAGGTGATCGAGGTGCTCTGCGGCGCGTTGAATCCGCCGCCAGCCTCGAAGGTCCAATTGTGCAGGACGCCCTTCTTGCCAGCGGCTCCCCCGCCGTTGCCATATTGGCCGGCGCCCGCTCCGGTGCCCTCGCTAGCAGAGCTGGCCGGTTCCGGACTTTCCGGTAATGCAAATTCGGCGAGGGGGAGGCCCGAGGCGCTGAGGCCGGCCTGGCTGGAAGAGTAGGCAGATGTATCGGTTTGATCGGAAGAAGTCACGGACTGCGCGCTCGCAACGCCGGCTGCGCATAGAGCCAGGCAGCCCAGGAAACTGACATGCCGCATCAGCGACACCGAACGGGGGAAAGACATGTCGGAACCTCAAGGATCGAATTGTTTTATATGCAGCCGGGCGGTCTTCTCCCGGCCATTGAGTTAGACACCAAATTCTGCCGGAGGTTGCTTTTCCTGGTAATGAGGTTACGTTTGGCAATGAATCAGGTGGGACAAAGTTATCAATGTACCACTTGTGTGAACATTCCCACCTCACTATGATAGTGTCACTGGGCGAGAAAGGGGGGACAATGGAGCTGCAGGCGCGTGTACTGGTGGGCGAAAAGGGCAGGATCGTGATTCCTGCCGAGATTCGCGAGGCCATGGGGATTCGGGTGGGCGATTCGGTCGAGATGCGTTTCCAGGATTACGAACTGCGCGTATCGACCCGGCGAGCGAGGATTCGACGTGCGCAGGAACGTATACGCCAGTTGATTCCGCCTGGAGTGAGTCTTTCGGAGGAACTGAGCGCGGAACGCCGTGAGGCAGCAAAGCATGAGTAAGGTCGTGTTCGACGCATCCGCAATTCTCGCGTTACTTCAAAACGAGCAAGGCGCGGAAAAGTTGACGGATGAAATCATTGAGAATGCGGTCGCCAGTACGGTGAATCTCGCCGAGGTGCAGTCCAAACTGGTCAAGAAGGGCGACAATGCGGATCAAGCGTGGCAGGATGTTCTTTCGTCTGTCACTGCGGAGGAGCCTTTCACCAGCGATCAGGCGAGAATTGCGGGCAGCATGATCGCGACAACGGAAAAGCTCGGGCTTTCCCTTGGTGACCGCTCCTGCCTGGCGTTGGCGATTGCCCTCAGGGCTCCGGTCTATACCACGGAACAGACCTGGCGAAATCTGAAGGTGGGCATTCCAATTCACGTGATCCGGTAAAGACGCTAGCCGAAGCGAAACAAAGGCCGGAGCACTCGCTCCGGCCTTTGTTTCGCTGACTTGCTGACTTGCTCCGCTCACCCCTGGATATCGAACTGCTCCGGGTGCAGCGTAGGATCGCTCTTCACCAGCACGTTCTTGCCAATCAGTTCTTCAAAGTCATTCAGCCAGCGATTGCCGTTCGACTTGAGAACCTTCACCGTCTCCGGATTCACGCGCAGCATGACGTCGGCGTTCTCAAAGTGCTTGCGCATCTTGCGCATCTCAATGTAAATCTCGTTGCAAACCGTGGTAGGGCTCTTCACCATGCCGGTCGCCTGGCAGGTGGGGCAGGGAACACTCAACGTCCGCTCCAGCGATTGCTTGACCCGCTTGCGCGTGATCGCCACCAGGCCGAAATCGTTGAATTGCAGAACCTTTGTAGGTGCACGGTCGTTCTTCAGGGCTTCTTCGAGAGCGGCCATTACCTTGAAGCGGTTCTTGCGCTCGTCCATGTCAATGAAGTCGATTACGATAATGCCGCCCAGGTCGCGCAGCCTGATCTGCCGCACGATCTCCGGTACTGCGTCGAGATTCGTCTTGAGGATCGTATCTTCAAGCCGCGCGGACTTGCCCACATACTTGCCGGTGTTGATGTCAATGGCCACCAGCGCCTCGGTCTGATTGATCACGATCGAACCGCCGCTCTTCAACCACACCTTCGATCGCATCGCCTTGGAGATTTCTTCCTGAATGCCGAAATGCTCGAAGAGCGGCGTTTCCCTTGTGTAGAGCTTCACGCGCCGCACCAGCGAAGGCGAAAAGCGATTCAGAAACTGCACGATGCGCTTATAGTCGGCCTCGGTGTCCACCCAGATCGATGCGAAGTCGTCGCTGACCTGGTCGCGCAGAATGCGCTCGATCAGCGACAGGTCGCGGTAGATGAGTGCCGGCGACTTCAGCGATTCGGAACGTTGCTTGATGTCGTTCCAAAGATTGATCAGGAAGCGCAGATCGGCGCGCAATTCCTCTTCCGACGCGCCTTCGGCTGCCGTGCGCACGATGAAGCCGCCGGGTCCGTCGCCGCGCTCGTTCAACAGGATCCGCTTCAGCCTGTGACGCTCTTCGTCCGAGGCGATCTTGCGACTGACGCCAACATGGTTCACGGTGGGCATGAAAACCAGGAAGCGGCCGGGCAGCGCGATGTGGCTGGTGATGCGCGCGCCCTTCTTGGCGATCGGCTCCTTGGCGATTTGGACCAGGATTTCCTGGTTGGGCTTCAGAAGGTCGGAGATGATCGGCAGGCTGGAGGTCTGCGCGGAGCGGCGCGCCGGTCCCCGCCGGCTCCCATGCGTGGGGCGGCCCCGTTGATCGCGGCGTCCGCCACGCGTGTGGCGCTCCTGGCCGGGCCGGACCTGGGTGTCGGCCGTCGCCTCGGCTTCTTCCTCAGCGGTGTCGAACGCCTCTTCTTCCACACCCTTCTCGTCGAAGTTCATTTGAATGCGATGGTCGAGATGTGCCTCCTGGAACATCTCGCCCAGGTCGCCGGAGCGGAGGTGCGAAGGCAGCGTCTGCTCCTCGTAATCATCCAGGTCGTGCACTTCAGGCTTGTGCCGCTGCGCGCGAGGCACGTCAAATTCCTCGCCTTCAATTACTTCCTCTTCCACGTGACCTGCGCCGGGAGCATAGGTTGACACCGGAGCGGTGGCAACAGCAGCAGGGGATTCAGCGGCCGGCGTGTCATCCTTCTTCTTTTTGCCTCCGAATCCGAAGAGCCTGAATCCAGTCGGAGCCGAGGGGTCGACGCGGTGAGAGGCAGACGCGTCGGGGTCTTCCGGATCGTCCTCAGGATGACCCAGCTGCGACAACCCCTCGTGAGCGCCTTCGCCGGATACCTGAGTCTTCGTGGTGGTTGCTGCCTCGGCTGGCGCCGATATCTCTGTCTCTGCGAATTCGAGGCCGGATTCGATGGTTTCCTCGGCGAATTCCAATTCCCGTGGCTCTCGCTCTTCCAGCGGCCCGGCAGAGGATACGGCGAGATCCTCCTCGTCGAATGCAAGCTCTGGCTCCTGCTGCGCCGCACCTTCGATCTCGTGAAGAGCCGGCGGCACCAGTTCTTCCATCTCCTCGAAAGTCACTTCCTCGGCGGCTGAGCCGGCTGGCTCGGCTTCTAAGCTCGAATGCGGCTCGGCAGCCGCCTCTCGAGGTTGTTCACTTTGTCCCCCGCGATGCCGCGAAATCGATTCCCCAGGCAGCAAGCCGCTGCCGTCCCAGGAAAGCGGAGCCTCAACCAGCGAGGAGGGTTTTGATGTGGTCTGTGGCCGAGCCGTCGACGGCGCCGATTCTGCAGACTCCGAGCGCGGAACACCGCCATACTTCGAAAGCGATTCGCCGGGGAGCACAAAGGCTGCTGAAGCCTGTTGAGAGCGTCCAGGATGCGGCGCGGCTGGAACCTCTGAAGGATAAGCTCCCGGCACGGTCTCAGCCTCTGATGCGACCTCTCCGAATTCTTCTGTGGGAGAACCGGCTTCAGCCGGACTTGACGGCGAACCGTCTTGCCCGCGGCCGCCACGACGGCGCCTGCGTCCGCGCCAGCGACGCCCGCCCATCTCGCCGTGCTGCTGGCCCGCTTCGGATTCGTCGCCAGCTACCTGTGCTTCGGGAGCCTGCGGCATCGAGCCGCCGGTTGCGGCCTCATCTGCCTGCCGGTATTGGCCCGAGCGCGCGTCCTGCCTCTGTTCACCTCGTTGTCCCTGCCGCTGCGTGCTTTCGTTTTGCCGTCCGCCATTCCGCTCCTGCTCACGGCTATGGTGGACTTCTTGAGGAGCTGGCCCGGTTGCGGCTGCCTTCTCAAGTTCGTCCGTTTCGTCCTGGTCTTCCAACTCAATGAAGTCAGTGACGTAGAGAAACGCATCGCGCTCCAGTCCCAAGTCGACAAAAGCCGACTGCATGCCCGGCAAAACGCGTGTGACGCGCCCGTTGTAGATGGAACCCGCTAGGGTATATTCGTTTTCGCGTTCGTAATAAATTTCCGCGAGTTGATCGTCTTCTAAAATTGCCAGCCGCGTCTCATGCGGCGTGCTGGAAATACAAATTTCCTTTGCCATCGTGCCTTTCCGTCCGGCGGCACAGGGCGGCCGGAACCCGCGGCAAGGCTGGATGGAAACGCGAACCCACAGCAGGGAAATGGATGAGGTGAGAGCGAATAGAGCAATGGCTTGACGGAGCGTCTACAGAGCGGTAAGCCAGGGGAGGCGAACCAGGGAACACTGTAAACGGTCTGTTGGTTGCGGCAATCCGGTGGCAGAGAGTTTGTGGCCGACGATTCCGGGATTGCCGGAAGGGCCGTTCGGTTTTCGGCGTCTGTTGCAAGGCTCCTTGATGGCGAACAGGCGAGGTCGCCCTCAATCTGCTCTCAGGAGCCACGCGATAAAAGAGCCGCGAACCAAGGCGAACGACCATGCGACCGATCTTCGTCGCCAGGGTCGAGCGCCCTTCCCGTCTCTGCGTGCTCATAATCCAATCCTGCCAGGCGCGATCCATCGGGACCATTGCCGGCGAAATACTTTGAAAATTCCCTCTCCTGCGATTCAGAGCGAAGCAAATCGCTCCTCGCGTCGCAGAGTTTCAATCTTGCTCACGACGACACCTCGACCGTGAGATCGAAGCGCGTCAGTTAACGAACCGGCGCATGCGGACATTCATCGCCACGCCCAGCGCCAGGAACGTGAACAGCACCGAAGATCCGCCGTAACTCAATAAGGGTAAAGGGATTCCGGTGACGGGCATAAACCCAATGACCATGCCTACGTTGACCGCGATCTGGAAGGTCAGCACAGCCACGATTCCCATAATAATCAGGGCTCCGGGCAGGTCGGCGGCTGTTTGAGCGTTTTGAATCAAACGCATCAATATTAGGAAGTATAGCAGCAGTACAACGATCGCGCCCACGAACCCGTGCTCCTCGCTAAACGCGGCGAAAATGAAGTCTGTGTATGGGATAGGAAGAAAATATCCCTGTGTTTGGGTGCCTTTCTCGGCCCCCTTGCCCAAAATACCGCCCGAGCCGACCGCAATCAGCGACTGCCTGACCTGGTAGCCGCTGCCCCTCGGGTCGGTATCGGGATTGACAAAGCTGGTCAGTCGGGCCTTCTGATAAGGCTTCAGAAGCTTGCCGCTGGACCAGACTCCGCCGACAAGGACCACTCCGCAGGTCACAAGGATCGCCGCCTGCTTGAAGTTGATGCCTCCCAGGAAAAGGCCCGCAACCAGAATCGGTGCGTAGGTCAGCGTCGTTCCCAGATCGGGCTGCTTGAGCACCAGCAGCATGGGTACCCCGACCAACGCGAAGGCCTTAAATATCTCCTTCCAGGTCAGATTACGGCCGCCGAGATTAGCGAAGTAGCGCGCAACCATCAGGATCAACACCAGCTTGACGAATTCCGACGGCTGAAAGAGCATCGGGCCAAGTTTGATCCAGCGCCTGCCTCCCAGTGCTTTGTGCCCGAGAGGCGAAAGAACCGCAACCAACGCAGTGAGTCCGATTCCGTAGGCCCACGGAGCCCAGTCGAGCACACGGTGATAGTCAATCTTGGCAAAGATGAACATCAGCACCGCGCCCACGGCCATGGCGATCAATTGCATCTCCGGGAAGCGCGTGAATTTGGTGTGCACCGTCGTCGAGCGGACCTCGAGGACCGAGATCGCGCACATGGCCATCACCAGGAGCAAAAGGCCCCAGTCGAAATCGCGAAAACTGAGGAAGCGGCGCACGGCTACTGAGATTCCTTCCGTTGCCCCGGCGAGGCCGAAGCGATCTGGGCAGATTTGCCGCCGGCTGGAGCGGTCGGAGCTGCACCGGAAACAGTTCTTGGCGCGGCCTTGGCGCTTGCAGCATTCGCGACCATAGCCCCATGCCCGTCGATAAAGAAATGCCCGCTGTCGACCTTTGTGGCCGCGCCGCCGTTCGACTCCGGATTGCCGGGAGCGGTCCACACTGCACCCACCTCGACCGGCTTGGCAGGGGTGGTTGTGGACGCCTTCTCAGGCGGCAGATTGCCGGCCAGGCGCCGTTTCTTGTCCACGTAAGCTGCGATCACCTGTGCGCCAAGCCGCGCCGGGTAAAAGCTCTTATCGCCGTTTTGCCACAACACGGTGACCACGAGCTCGGGATTCCGCCGCGGCACCAGGCCCACGAACCAGACGTTGGGATTCGTGCTCCGGCCTTTGTTGGTCTTTTCCAGCGCCGCGTGACTCATCTGCTGCGCGGTTCCGGTCTTGCCCGCGATGTCGATGCCCTCAAGGTGCGCCGAACCGGCGGTGTGAAAATACGCCGGCTCCGTCACTGCCGCCATGCCATCGGTGATAATCGTCCAGTTCTGCGGATCGATGGGCACATACGCATCGCCAGTTCCGGGAAAGCTGTCGCCCAGCGCCTTCCGGAAATCCGCCGGAAGCTGGTCGGGAAAAACCACGTGCGGCCGCACCATGTGGCCGCCCGACGCAATCCCGCCGATAATGCGCGCTAATTGCATCGGCGTCGCTTCCACGGCGCCCTGCCCGATGGAGACGTCGAGCGTCTCGTCGGGATACCACCGGTGATGGAAGTTCTTGATCAGCCAGTCAGGTGACGGCATCAGCCCCGCCTGTTCTCCCGGCAGATCGATTCCCGTCTTCTGCCCATAGCCGAATGCCGTCGCATACTTCACGATGCGGTCGATGCCCAGCTTGTCACCGAGCATATAGAAATACGTATCGCACGAATAGGGAATCGCGTTGAAGATGTCGACCGCGCCATGGTGTTCGTCACAGTGGTGAAAGTAGCCGTACGGTCCCCATCCGCCGTTGCACACAACGTGCAGGTTCTGCGCGATCCCCTCCTGCAATCCCGCCACGCTCATCACGATCTTGAAGGTTGAGCCCGGCGCAAGCTGTGCCTGAATCGCCTTGTTCAACAGCGGGTGGTCGGGATCGGTGATGAGCTTGTTCCAGGCGGTGCGGTCAATCTTGATCGCGAAGTCATTGGGGTCGAAGCTGGGCCGCGAAACCAGTGCCAGAATCTCGCCGTTGCGCGGATCCATGGCAACGATTGCCCCGTTGCGGCTGCCCAGAGCGAGTTCGGCGGCGCGCTGCAGATCGTTGTCGATGGTCAGCTTCAGGTCCTGTCCAGGCGTTGCGTGTTCGATGCCGAAGTAGCCCACTTCGCGTCCGTGGCTGTCGACAATCACCTCGCGCGATCCGTCCTGCCCTCGCAGCAGCGCGTCGTAGGTCTCCTCCACACCGGCCTTGCCCACCACGTCGCCAGGTTCGTAGGCTGCGAATCGCGGGTTGTTCAGATCGTCCTCGCTGACCTCACCCACGTAACCGATCAGGTGCGCGGCGAACCCATCGCGCGGATAAAGCCGGCGCTCTTCGTCGATGGTTTCCAGCTCGGGCAGCTCGTTGTGATGCGCCGCGATGAATGCCTGCTCGTCGGCGGTGACATCCTGCTTGACGGGAATGGGCTGATAGCCGGGCTGCGAACGGTAGCGGTGCAGCGTGGCTCGCAGCTGATCCAGGTCAAGGTCGAGTCCCTTGGCGATCAACGGCAGGTCGGCTTCAATGCTCTTGCTTTGTTCGCGAACCAGAAAGCAGGAAACGGACGGGTAATCGTCGACAACGATACGGTTTTCCCGGTCAAAGAGCTTGCCGCGAGGAGCCAGAATGGGCTCCTTGCGGATGCGGTTCTGTTCGGCCAGCACGCGGTAGTTCTCTACGTTGAGCACCTGCAGCCGCCACAAGCCGGCAACCAGTGCGAGCATCATGCAAAGGATGCCGTACTGCGCCACCGCCAACTTCAACGGGGAGACCTTTTCGCCTCGATTGCTGCTGCTGGAAAACATGACCTCTCCGCTTCAGAATACCGCGGGTTCAACTCTTCGACTTACTCTCCACGGCTATGTCCAGTACCTAAGTTCCTACGCCCCACGCGGCTCTCTTCTGGCTCCCTGTCTTTTCGTTCCCTCATTCCCTCGTTCCTTTGGCCCCTGTCTTTTTCCCTGTTTCTCCTTCCCTGACGCGCAGACGGTCGAGCAACGGAAACAGCACCAATCCGGATGGAATCTGCAGTCTTCGTTTAGAAGACCTCAACCGCGGCAGTGTGGCCGGGAGCCATGGCTATCCTGCGATCCCGGGTGATTAGAGGAGCTGTCAATTCTTCGGCGAGCGCCACGTAGGCAGCGTCGTAAGCGCTCAGGTTTGGCCTTAGCCGCCAGATGCGCTTGAGCATCAGTACCGGGGCATATCGAGTCACGCGCAGAACGCTCAGGTCCTCAATTGCCTCTTCGGCCCGCCTGGGCGCCAACGTCTTCTCGCGCACCAGGCGACGGAGAACCTGCGCGATCTCCACATCGAGCAGATGGACGGTATGAAGGGTATCGTTGCGCGCATAGATGCGGCGCTCGATGAGCTGTCCGGCTGGAGTTTGAAGCAGCCAGTCGACCGTCGCCGAGGCATCGAGAACAATCATCGAGTCGCACGTTCCTCGTTCACCATACTGGCGGTGTCCAGAGCAAAAGGAATTGGTCTTCGCCCATGCAATCGCTCGCGGAATTCAGCAAGCGTGGGGCGTTCCGCGATCTCTCGCAACTCACCGAGTAAATAGTCGGAGAGAGACATCCCCATGGTCGCAGCCCTGGCTTTCAAGCCGCGGTGAAGAGCCTCCGGAACATTCCGGACTTGAATCATTTGTGCCATGTTGTAAGCATATTTGCATGTGTTGCACATGTCAACTCTCTCCGGCCTGGATCGCCGCAATCCTGTGCTACTTCGGGTCAGTCCCTGACGTGAAGACGGTCGAGCAATGGAAACAGCATCAGCGCAATGAGAGAGTTGCCGATGGCGCGAAGCAGCTCGGTCAGCCAGCTCCACTCGATCGGCAGGTTCAACAGGAAACGCGTCACGAACAGGTAGATCGCGCTCGACAACAGCGAAAGCCCGAAATTCATGAGCAAGCGGATGATTTGGTTGTCGACCTCCACGCGGATGCCCACCGAGGCGGCCAAAAACCCCACCACCGCTTTAGCGATGCCATTGATGCCGATTGCGTGGTGCGAGAGAGCGTCTTCAAACAGTCCCATGGCCGCGCCCATCAGTGTTCCCTGGATGGGGTTGCGCCGGCCCAGCGCGAAGTACACCGTGACGACAAGCGGCAGGTCGAACCAGTCGTAGGGACTGGTGACACGCGGCAGCCACGCCTGCAGCACCAGCGCGGCGAGAGGAACGAGCGCGTAAACCAGAAGTGGATAACGGTGGATCTCGAAATCGCGCCGCGAATCGGCGCTGAGCAGGGCCATAACTATCGATTCCTCGGCATGGCTTATTGGTCCTTCTGCCGCGGAGGCGGCTGCGCTGCTTTCGAAGCTGGCGGCCCTGCACCATCCGGAATCGGATGTGCCGACTGGCTCTTCGGACTCTCAACCCCTGCATTGGAGTTTGGGTCCGGCTCGACGTTTGGCGGTGTATACGCATGACCCGGTGAATATTTGTCGGGTTGCAACGGTTGCGGCGGTCGCGAAGCAGGGTTCGGGTTGCTGGTGTCGTGGAGCGGTTGCTGGTCGGCGGGCAGATTCGGATCGAGCAGCCCCGGCAATGTCTCGGCCATGATCGCGGAGGCCTTCACCGGATCGCTGGCAGCGGCCTGTTCGCTCGCAGCCAGGTCCTGCTGCTGTTGCGGTGAGAAGCGCGGCTCGGTGGATGTAATGACCAGAACCTCGTCGAGCCGGTCGAGATGCGCGGCCGGTTTGACGATAATATCGATCAGGCCATCGCGGTCAGGATCGCGCACCACCTTCTCTACCGCGCCCACAGCCAGCCCGCGGGGAAAGATTAAGTCGCCGCCCGCCGTGAGCACGCTCTCGCCCGCCTTGATCCGCTGATCCTCCGTGACGCCGACAATTTCAAGCTGTCCAGCAGCGTCTCCCTTCAAAATGCCGCGAATGCGGGTAGTTTCGAGGATCACGCCTGCCCCGCTGGTTGGGTCGTTCACGCCCAGAACCTGGGCCGTATGGGGAAAGACGTCGCGGACTTTTCCCACGATCCCGTCCGCGGTGATCACTGCCATGTCTGGCTTGAGCCCGTCCCGTGCGCCCTTATCGATGTAGAAAACGTGCGACCGGTCGCTGCCGCTGGAGCCGTAGGCCTGGGCGGCAACCGTGGCGTAGATGTACTTTTCCTGGAAGCCCAGTAAGGCCTGCAACCGCTGACCCTGCCGCGCATCTTCCATCAGGGCGGCCTGCTCAAGCCGCAGCCTGCCAATGGTCTGCTGCAGTTCCTTGTTCTGCTGTCGCACATGGAGAAGGTCAAAATAGTTGGACCACGTGCCCACGACGCCGAGTTTGGTTGCGTGGATGAGTCGCTCTGGCGGCGAAATCACGGCGTTGGCCCAGAGGCGAATCAGCCGCACGCCCTGGTCGTCGGCATCGAGCGTGCTGTGCCCCGCGCTGGTGCGGCGCACCTGCATGGCGAGCCCGATAATCTGTGCCACCAGGATCGCCAGCAGCACCACCAGGTTGCGATAGCGGGAGAGGAAGGATTCCATAAAAACCAGGGTTCAGGTTTCAGGTGTCAGGGATCAGAAAAACTGACCTGCATCAATGATGTGCTCTCGGCGCTGACCCCTCAAACCTGACACGTGATCCCTGTCTCTAATCAATTTTGATCTTGCGCAGCAGGCGAAAGTCCGAGAGCATCTTGCCAGTGCCCAGCACGACCGACGCCAGCGGGTCGTCGGCGACCGATACCGGCAATCCCGTTTCCTCGCGGATGCGCTTGTCGAGATTCTTGATGAGCGCGCCGCCGCCGGTGAGCACGATGCCGCGATCGCTGATGTCGGCCGAAAGCTCCGGCGGTGTCCGCTCCAGCGCCACGCGAATCGCATTCATGATCACCGCGATGCACTCACCCAACGCCTCGCGGATTTCGCTGTCGTCAATGGTGATGGTCTTGGGTACGCCCTCGATCAGGTTGCGTCCCTTGATCTCCATGCTCAGCGGTTTATCCAGCGGGAACGCCGACCCGATTTCGATCTTGATCTGCTCCGCCGTACGCTCGCCGATGAGCAGGTTGTACTTGCGCTTCAGATAATTTGTGATGGCCTCATCCATCTGGTTGCCGGCCATGCGCACCGAGCGCGAGTAGACAATGCCCGACAGCGAGATCACAGCGATATCGGTCGTTCCACCGCCGATATCGACCACCATGTTGCCCGAGGGTTCTGTGATCGGCAGGCCGGCGCCGATCGCTGCCACCATTGCCTGTTCCACAAGATAGACTTCGCTCGCCTTGGCCCGGTATGCCGAATCCTCGACGGCGCGCTTTTCCACCTGCGTGATCTCCGATGGCACGCCGATCACGATCCGCGGGTGCACCAGCATCTTGCGGTTGTGCGCCTTCTGGATGAAGTAGTTCAGCATCTTCTCCGTGACTTTGAAGTCGGCGATGACGCCGTCCTTCATCGGCTTGATAGCCACGATGTTGCCGGGCGTGCGCCCCAGCATCTCTTTGGCTTCTTTGCCTACGGCTTCTACTTCGCCGGTGTTCTTGTTGATGGCCACGATCGAGGGTTCATTGACGACGATCCCCTTTCCGGCGGCGTAAACCAGAGTATTGGCGGTGCCTAAATCAATGGCAAGATCGCTCGAAAACATGCTGAAAAGTGAGCGAAAGCCATGGGTCCGCGAAGTCCGAGAAGGGTAACCGTTCGATGACATGGATGGTGCAGTCTACCTCAGAATGATTGTACGGCTAGAAGGGGTTCACTATTGTGAAAGCCCGCTCCGGCTGCGGAAAGGTGCATTCTAAGAATAACCTGCACTTACGCGGAGTGCGCGCTCACACAAACGGGCCATGCCATTACCTCGGTACTGGCAGACCGGCGTACACTGATTCGCGGACCCGGAACAACCTCGGCGACGCCAAGTGTACGGCGTCGGATGGCTCGATAATCAATCTCTGACCTCTGACACTGACCACCGCGAACTGAGAACTCATCTATGACCTACCCGACCTACCACAACCTCATTGGCGGCCAGTGGCTGCCGGCCGCAAGCGGCAAAACCATCCTGAACCTGAACCCGGCCGACCACTCCGACGTGGTTGGGGCATTTCCTTCGTCGCATGCGGAAGATGTGGCACTGGCAGTCGCCGCCGCGAAGAAGGCCTTCGCCACCTGGCGGTTGGTTCCCGCGCCCAAGCGGGCTGAGATTCTTTTCCGTACGGCCGCCATCCTTGTCCAAAACAAGGAAAAATTTGCCAAAGATATGACCCGTGAGATGGGCAAGGTGCTGGCCGAGACGCGCGGCGACGTTCAGGAGGCAATCGACGAGGCGTTTTACGTGGCGGGCGAGGGAAGGCGGCTCTTCGGCGTGACCACCCCTAGCGAGCTGCCCGACAAGTTCGCCATGTCCGTCCGCATGCCCGTCGGCGTGGTCGGCCTCATCACGCCATGGAACTTCCCAATGGCCATCCCCAGCTGGAAGCTCTTTCCCGCTCTCGTTGCCGGGAATACCTGCGTCATCAAGCCGGCGACCGACACGCCGCTCTCTACCTACAACCTGGTTCAGGCTTTGGTTGAGGCGGGCCTGCCTCCCGGCGTGGTCAACATCGTTAGCGGCACAGGATCGGCGGCGGGAGCGGCGCTGGTCGAGCATCCCGAGGTCCGCGCCATCAGTTTCACCGGATCAAGTGCAGTCGGTTCGCTAGTTGCGCAGCACGCAGCCCGCACCTTCAAGCAGGTTTCGCTCGAAATGGGGGGTAAGAACGCGCAGATCGTTCTCGACGACGCCAACCTCGATCTGGCGCTCGACGGCGCGCTGTGGGGAGCCTTCGGCACAACTGGGCAAAGATGCACGGCCACCAGCCGCATCCTGCTGCAAAAGGGAATTGCCGCCGAATTTATCGAGAAATTTGTCGCGCGCGCCAAAAAGCTGAAAGTCGGCGACGGCCTCGATGAATCCGTCGAAGTCGGCCCGCAGGTGAACGCCGCGCAGATTGAAACCTCGCAGAAGTATGTCGAGATTGCCGAGAAAGAGGGGGCAAAACTACTGTGTGGCGGCCATGCTCTCGCCAGCGGACCGCACGCGCACGGCACGTTTTTCGAACCCACCGTCTTTGCCGGCGTCACTCCGCAGATGCGCATCGCCCGCGAAGAGGTTTTCGGTCCGGTCGTTGCGCTCATCGAATTCTCTGATTTCGACGAGGCGGTCGCAATCGCCAACTCCATCGACTACGGACTTTCCACGGCGCTCTACACGCGGAACGTGAACCGCGCCTTCGCCGCCATGCGCGATCTCGAAGCTGGAATTACTTACATCAACGCGCCCACCATCGGCGCCGAAGTTCACCTGCCCTTCGGCGGAGTGAAGCACACCGGCAACGGCCATCGCGAGGGCCTCGGCGCGCTCGACTTCTTCACCACCTGGAAAGCCGTCTACGTCGACTACTCCGACAAGCTGCAGCGCGCGCAAATCGACAACGCCGAGTAATTCACCCGCAGAGCCGAAAAAGGACGGGAGCCCGAAGGGCCTAAAGACGCTTGAGAGCAACTCGTGCGAGCGATTCCTCCGACGATTTTTGCTGATCCGGAGTCTTGGCACCGTAGACAGTCAGCACGATGACATCGTTTCCCTGCTTCACGGCCAGCGTCCAGATATTCTGCATCCCCGATAATGACGCCGCGTCACCAATTCCACTGACATCCGTCTTGGTCATGCCCTGGACGGGCATGATAGTTCGTTCCCAAGCCGAGGCATCGCGGTGGACAATGCTCACGTACTGCGGGCTGCCCTTCCACATACAGCCAGTGGTGCCCACCGGCATAGGTGAAACTGAGTTACCGAGCACCTGGGCGATCTCCTGGACAGCCAAAAGATCGCACGGTCCCGCTGCGTTTGCAGTCCGGGACACCGTAAATAACAGGCCGAACGCCAAGATCGCTCCCCATCGACGCGCTGATGCCTTCACGGTGAACCCCCTCCCGCCTCAGTAATTCACGGTGTTCGCCGTTGCCATCCCGCTAATCTTCAACAGCTTGTCGGTTTGGCTATCGAGAGCCCAGATGTTCCCGGATGAGTCGACTCCGAGCAATGAAACACTTGATGACTCGTTGCTTATCGAGCCACCGGTCGAGCTGGCCGTGACGTTCGCTCCGAGCCCGGCTGGCTGATATCCATAGGTCGAGGTACTGGCGTCAAACGGACTGAGCAACACCCCACTGGGGCTGATCTCGCCCAGGTATGTGGAATAGGTGACGGTGCCATTGAAAGTGCCGGCTACCGATCCCACCGTGCCGGTCGCCGCGACTCCGCTCGTGGTGAACCAGAGATTTCCCGCGCCGTCCAAAACTGCCGAGGTGCCCAGGAGGCTGCCGGCGGAATAAGGATCACCCGGCGTTGTCGAGGTGCTCGCATAAGGCGCGATGATCGGCATCGTTGACGATCCCGCATCACAAAAGACCGCTGTTCCCGAGTCCGTGATCGCACCAGCTCCTGTCTCGGAATAACCCCACAGCTGATTGTTCACATGGTCGTATAGAAGGCCCACCGTGGCCAGATAGTAGGCCCCGCTCCCGACGGAGACGTCGTTGGCAGGATAAAAACAGCTCTGGCTGGTCGGTGCGGTGGCGGCCAGTGACCCCGATGCGTTCACCTTCGCGATGGAAAGATAGCCCGACGCCCAGGCATTCCCCGAACCGTCAGTCGCGAAGGAAGAGTAGTCAATGCCAATTGCGGTGCAGAATGCGCTGGTACTCGCCGGGGTAATCACTGCGCCCGTCTTATCCAGCTCGGCGTAACAACCGGTTGTAGATGTAGAAGGCGCACTCACCCACATATTCCCCAGGGCGTCCACGGTGATCGGGCCCGCCTCCGAGGAATCCGTGACATATCCGTTGCCGGTCCCGGTCCCCGTAAAAGCACTCGTGAAGCCCGTGGACCACCCTCCAGCCGGAGATAACGTTGCCGGCGCCGAATTGAATTCCGAAACCGTATTATTCGCGTTGATCGTATAGACATGGCCCGACGCATCGGTAGTCATGCCGTTTGGATAATAAAGACCACCTGCCGGCGGTGTGATGGAGAAAATCTCGCTGAAGCTGTTGTTGTAGACGTAGATGGCCCCTTGTGTGTCCGTGCTTTGATCGGTCATGGTGTCGTAGTTGTATCCGCCCGTATACAGCCAGATATTGCCATTGGAATCGAGCGTCCCCGCCTGGATGTTGGCAGGTACGCTATAGCCAACAGCGGCCGAGAAGTCTGTGGGCACCGTGGTGAAGTACGGCTGGAATGGCGGCGACGCAACGATCAGCCCGTAAAGCTGCGAGGTATTGTGCCCCGGCGATTGCACCATATGAAGTGCCGCAGTGACCGTATCGGTGCTCCCGCCGCCGGCTAGCGATAGCAGTTGGCCGCATGGTGAGCTGTCGCCAGATACCCCGCCCGAAGTGTTGACGCACGCGGCAAGAATGTTTGCCAGGGTATTCACTGTCAGTTCCGGAAGACCGAGTGCAGCGCCGTCGAACCCTCCGGTCGTGAAATCGTATGTAGATGAAGCCGTCGCAAAGGCGCCGGCAATCCCCACCAGATTCGAAGGCGCCGAACCCACGTGCACGGCATCGCTCATGAATGACGACAAGGCCTCAACGCTCGCCACGGTGGATAGTTCGTTGATGATGACATTCGTGAAAGACGACAACGAAGTGCATGTGCCCAGCAGCGACATCATAGTCAGATCGGTGTTATTCACCGTGCCACCAAGCCCCGGATTGCCGCCAGTCGCTACGATGTACACCAACGGGTTAGAGGCCGGACAGGTGTAGTCGCCGGTAATGGTGAAGGAGCCATCGGTCGCTGTCGTCACCGTTGTTGTCAGCATGGGCGTCGACGCACCCTGATTAGTTGTCGAGCTCGCCGCATACAACTGGATTGTGGAGCCCGAGACGGGCTGTTGTCCGCCATGTACCTTGCCCGCGATGTTCAGCGTGGTCGACCCGGTTGTCGATGTTGAAGCCGGCGCGTTCATGTGACCCAGGGAACACCCGGTGGTAAAAGCGAACAGGCAGGAAATTGCAGAAAGAACACCGATCCGACTGGACATTGTCAACACCTCAATGAGCGTCAAAAGACGATTAGCGGGTATCGTGCGAGGGAAGGGGCCGATCGAAACGACTCAGAGAACAAGATTAAAGCACACCGATAGCAGGGCCGTCGAGACGTTTGACCTGCCAATCTCTTTCGAGCCGGTCCGTTCCCCGCAAAGCTCGCCCGAGCCTACGTCTAAAGGGTTCGCTTGCCCGCGTTTCTTCCGTTTCCCCGCGGCTTGCCGGTTGGCTGCCAATAAAAGATCGATCGAGATAATAGAATCTCAGTGTTATGGAAACCGCCTACACGCCCAACCCCTCACGTTACGACCACGCCAGCTTCCGGCGCTGCGGCAACTCCGGACTGGTGCTGCCGGCCATCACCCTCGGCCTCTGGCAGAATTTCGGCGGAGCCGACGTCTTCGAGACAGGCCGCGCCATGGTTCGGCGCGCCTTCGACCGCGGCGTTACGCATTTCGATCTCGCCAACAACTACGGCCCTCCCTATGGCTCGGCCGAAGAAAACTTCGGGGCAATCCTGAGGAAGGACTTCGGTGTCGGAAGGCACGTGAGTGCCCTGCGCAACGAGCTCCTCATCTCCACCAAGGCAGGCTGGGACATGTGGCCCGGACCCTACGGCATCGGCGCATCCCGCAAATACCTGCTCGCCTCGCTCGACGACAGCCTCCGCCGCATGGGCATCGATTACGTCGACATCTTCTACGCGCATCGCCCCTGGAAGAATTGCCCGCTCGAAGAAACCATGGGCGCGCTTGCCTCCGCCGTCCACCAGGGCAAGGCGCTCTATGTGGGCATCTCTTCTTACAGTCCCGAGCGCACGCGTGAAGCCGCGCAGATTCTCAAGCAACTCGGCGTCCCCCTGCTCATTCACCAGCCGTCCTACTCCATGCTCAATCGCTGGATCGAAGACGGTCTGCTCGCCACGCTCGATGAATTAGGCGTCGGCTGCATCGCCTTTTCGCCGCTGGCGCAGGGCCTGCTCACCGGCAAATACCTGAAAGGAGTTCCCGAAGGTTCGCGCGCAAGACAAGAAAACTCCTCGATGCTCAAGCAATTTCTGAGCGAGGAGAACCTCAAACACGTACGAGCGCTTAACGACGTCGCGAAAGGCCGCGGCCAGACGCTCGCGCAGATGGCCATTGCCTGGGTGCTGCGCGACAAGCGCGTGACCTCGGCGCTGATCGGCGCGCGCAACGTCGTGCAGCTCGACGACTCACTCGACGCCCTGAAGAAGCTCAAGTTCACCGCGGCTGAGCTCAAAGAAATCGACCGTCACGCGCAGGAGAGCGATCTCGATCTCTGGAAGCAGGCGCGCATCGACATGGATTGAGAGGCAGGGAACAGGATATGAGCCGTGTGATACTTCTCCTAGCGCTGGGGATATTCTGCACATTTCTTATGGTTGCCACCATCTCGGTCTACGTGTTCCACGACGTGGACCAGGACGAGATCGGCCACTGGAATGACGCGTTCGCTGGATTGTCTATCGAGGGTGTTTTGTTCACGGTTATCATCAGCGCGGGAGTGGCACTCCTTACTCTGGCCGGACGGAATCTTTTTCATCTCAGGGGATATTCTCCTCGCGCAAAGCTGGGTCTTTTTCTGGGAATTGGCGTCTCGGTGCTCCAGTACCCCTGGGACTTCTTGGGAAGGATGGCATTTCCCAGACTCACAGATTTCTCGCTTTCCTTATATTTAGTCGTTGCAATCGTCGTCTGCTCCGTTGTCATTGTCCGCGACAACTACAAACAGATGAAGTCGCGTCAGGATCTAGCAGCTTCATTCGAGCGTTGATTGCTGGTGCCCGCTCATCCGATTTTGAGATGTGGGATACCACGAGCTTTAACTACCCGCCGCCTCCAGCACATCCCTCAGCGCAAAGCTTGTCTCCAGCCGCGTAACGCCCGGCAGCCGCGAGAGTTCGTTCTGGTGCAGCCGTCCGTAGTCGTCGATGCCTGCCACGCGCGCCACCAGCATGTAGTCGTACTGGCCGGCCATCAAGTGGCAGCTCACGATATCGTGGCAGCGGCGCACGGCAGCCTCGAAGGCGGCAAGCACGCCAGCCGACTGCCGCTCCAGCGTGACGCGGATGTACACCGTCATGTGCTTGCCCAGCAGCCGGTCATCGATTAAGGCGCGATAGCCGCGGATTGCCCCAGACTGCTCCAGCGCCAGAATGCGCCGCGAAGCTGCCGACGCAGACAATCCGACCGCGTCGCCTACTTCGTAGTTCGTCGCCCGTCCCTGCCGCGCCAGGTAGCGCAGAATCGCGTGGTCCAGCTCGTCCAGAGAAAGCCCTGCAGCGCTGGCCCCCGCCGAGAGGAGGGCGTTGCCCGAATCCTGCGCAATTGCGCCATTCTTGTCACGATTCGTTCCCATACTGCTATATTCTCACGAGAATTGCATACACTGGTACCGTTTTACGCCGTAAAATCCCATTCATCGGGTAGCAATCCGGGATCAGCCCTCCCTCAACCAATCCAGCCCGGCAGGCTTTCCCTGAGTGCAGCCCTCCCCGTCACAAAAAGCGGAGAACGCTCCGCTGAAGGAGCACCAACCATGATCGTCGGCGTTCCCAAAGAGATTAAAGACAATGAAGCACGCGTAGGCATCACCCCGGCTGGGGTCAAGGCTCTCACCGAGGCCGGTCACAAGGTTCTCGTTGAGACCCAGGCCGGCGCTCTCTCCGGCTTCCCCGACGCTGAATACCAGAACGCCGGCGCTGAAATGGTTGGCGACGCCGGCTTTGTCTGGGGCAAGTCCGACATGGTGGTCAAGGTTAAAGAGCCCATCGAGTCGGAGTACGCTTATTTCCGCGAAGGCCTGGTTCTCTTCACCTATCTCCACCTCGCTCCGCTGCCCGATCTCACCAACAAATTGCTCGAAGCAAAGGTCACCGGCATTGCCTATGAAACGGTCCGCGACCGCAATGGGAGCCTCCCGCTGCTCACGCCCATGAGCGAGGTTGCTGGCCGCATGAGCGTTCAGGTGGGCGCGAGCTATCTCGAAAAAGAGCGCGGGGGCCGCGGCATTCTGCTCGGCGGTGTTCCGGGCGTGCCACCCGCGCACGTGGCCATTCTCGGTGGCGGAGTGGTCGGGACCAATGCGGCGCGCATTGCTCTCGGCTTCGGCGCCAAAACCACTCTTATCGATGTAAACCTGAACCGGCTCCGTGAGCTCGAAGACATCTTTGGCGGGCGTCTTTACACGCTGGCCTCGAACAGCTACAACCTGGCGCACGTGACCCGCGAGGCAGATCTTGTCATTGGTGGCGTGTTGATTCCCGGCGCCACGGCGCCGAAACTTGTCACTCGCGCCATGGTCTCGCACATGAAAAAGGGCGCTGTCATTGTCGACGTCGCCATCGACCAGGGCGGCTGCGTGGAAACGGCACGGCCTACCTCGCACTCTAACCCGAGCTACACCGTCGATGGCGTGGTTCACTACTGCGTCACCAACATGCCCGGCGCAGTGCCAAACACTTCCACGCTGGCCCTGACCAATTCCACCTTCCCTTACGTGCTGCGCATAGCAAATCTCGGCGCGAAGCAAGCCCTACTGCAAGACGCGGGTTTGGCCGAGGGACTGAACACCTGGGAAGGCAAGCTCACCTATCGCGGCGTTGCCGAAAGCCAGCAGCGAGAGTGGACGCCGGTGGCCAGCGTGATCGCCTAATCTGCGCCTTTTCGAACGCAATTCGGCGTAGAATGAAGGGCGGGGGCGCAGTTTCCCGCCCTCCGGCGATACGTCTTTGGAAACACGCCCCATAGAGAAGAGATCTGGGCGGAAAACATCATCTCAAAAACCTTGATACAAGGCTGCACGCGGATTTGTCCGCGTTAAACGAGCCCGTTCGTATCCGCTCGTCCGGCTCCGCATGCGCCTTGGCATCTCAGCGATGTTTCCGCATTTTGTCAGGAGTGACCCATGATCTCAAGAGAACAAATCCTCAATGATCTCGGCAGACAGGCTGAGCCGTGGGACGTTTTGGTGATTGGCGGTGGCGCAACCGGTCTGGGTGCTGCCGTTGAGGCGGTCGCGCGCGGGCACCGTACGCTACTCGTCGAGCGCAGCGATTTCGCCAAGGAAACCTCCAGCCGCAGCACCAAGCTCGTCCATGGCGGCGTCCGGTATCTCGAGCAGATGAACCTCACGCTGGTGCTCGACGCGCTTCGCGAGCGCGGCCACATGTTGCGCAACGCGCCCCATCTGGTCCACGATCTTTCTTTCGTCGTTCCCGCTTACAGCTATCTCGCTCTTCCCTATTACGGCGTGGGTCTCAAACTCTACGAGCGGCTTTCGGGCAAGCTTTCTTTCGGCCAGTCTGAATTGCTGTCGCGCGAAGAAACACTCAAACGTCTGCCCGGTGTGAGCAGTTCCGGCCTTCGCGGCGGCATTCTCTACCACGACGGGCAATTCGACGATGCGCGCTACGCCATCACGCTGGTGCGCACGCTTCAAGATCTCGGCGGAACGGCCATCAATTATGTCGCAGCCGCAGGGCTCCTTATGCAAAGCGGGAAGGTTGCCGGCATCAAGGCACGCGACGTGGAAACAGGCGTGGAGTTCGAGGTGCGGGCCAAGTCTGTCGTCAACGCCTGCGGCGTCCATGCCGGAGAAACGCTCGCCCTCGACGGCCAGCCACGCGACTCTCTCCTCGCCATCAGCCAGGGCTCGCATTTCGTTTTGCCCCGATCCTTCCTGCCTGGCGACACCGCCCTGATGATCCCGAAGACCGCCGACGGCCGAGTCCTCTTTGCCATTCCCTGGCATGGATCGCTGCTTGTCGGAACCACTGACGTTCCCGTCGAATCGCACTCCCCGGAACCGCGCGCCCTGCCCGAAGAGAAGCAGTTCCTGTGCGAGCATATTGCGCGTTACCTGGGACGCGCGCCGCGTCCCGACGAAATTCTCAGCGTGTGGTCAGGCTTACGCCCGTTGGTTCGCAAGGGCAACGCCAGGACTTCAGCGCTCTCGCGGGACCATACCATTCTGGTTTCGTCCTCCGGCCTCGTCACCGTCACCGGCGGCAAGTGGACCACGTATCGCCGCATGGGCCAGGACACAATCGATCGCGCCGAGCAGGTTGCATCGCTGCCCAGACGGTCGTCGAACACACTCGATCTCAAGCTTCACGGCTGGATCGCCGAAACCGCAGGCGCGGCCGCGCCCTGGGAGACCGTCTACGGATCCGATCTGCCCGCACTGAACGCGCTCTCTGAAAACGATAGAAGCCTCCACGCATTGCTCCATCCCCGACTGCCCTTCCGCCGCCGCGAGGTGGTCTGGGCGGCTCGGCACGAGATGGCTCGGACCGTTGAAGACGTGCTTGCCCGGCGCACGCGCGCCCTCTTCCTCGATGCCCGCGCCGCTCTCGAAGCTGCTCCAGTCGTCGCCGAGCTGCTGGCGCAGCAACTGGGGCGCAACGAAGCCTGGAAGGCCGGCGACCTCGAGAGATTTCAAGAAACCGCGAAAGGCTACGTGTATTCCGACTGAAACTGGTCACCGCGCCGCATCAGCCGATTGCCCCTTACGGATTTGCTCCCGGTGGCACCAGCACCGTAAGTGCGTCGGGCACGACTTCGAGTCGCACCGGGAGGCTGCCCAGCACCTCGCCGTCCGCCTCGACAAAGATTGGCTTGGTCGAGCCATTGCGCGCCCGGCACTCGACTGAAGTAGCGTTCCACAATTCGATGTCGCGCAAGAAGGTATGGCGTCCGGCAACGACCGCGAGCAGGAAGCTCAAGTAGCGAAGCCGGTTTCGCGTCTTGAAGGCAACCAGGCTGAGGTTGCCGCTGCGCAGAGTGGCTCCCGGAGCAAGCTCGCGTAGCACTCCGCCGAACGACCGCACCCGCACAGCCAACAGTTGCGAAAGCTCCGCGCTGCGCGCCGCATCGTGGCCGTTCTTGGTAAACGCCGCCTGGAAGAGAGGAAACGGATCGGTTGCCCAGATCCGGAAGGCTTCTGTTATGTAAAGCAGGTAACCGAGGCGGCGCTTCAACCCGGCATCCATCCGTGACATCAGCAGGGCGTCAGCTCCCACTCCCGCTGCTACGACGAAGTACCGTGAATCCTGGTTTCCGTCGCCATCCTGAAAGTGGATGCGCCCCACCGGAACCCGCACCGGCGTGGCTTGGAGCAGCGCGCGTGTCACTTTTGCCGGCGGTCCCAGAAGTCCCAGGTCCGAGGCGAGGGCATTCGCAGTTCCCAAAGGGATGACGCCGAGGGCCACCTTCGTCCCTACCAGGCTTTGCACCACCTCATGTGCGGTGCCGTCACCGCCGCAGGCAATAACCGTATCGCAACCCGCCGCAATGGCCCTCTGCGCACAGGCCGTGCCGCTTCCCGCGCCATCGGTTTCAAACTCGTCGGTCTCGACGCCGGCACTGCGCATCACATCCAGAGCGTCCTGGATGCCCGATGCTCGCCGAGCGGAGTATTGTCCCGAGGCCGGATTGTAGATGAACGCCGCGCGGCGCACTGCGGTTGTCACTTCGGAGGACGTTTCCTATCTGCGGAAGTACCCATCGGACACATCGTCCTATCATCGCAGATTGTCCGGGCGAATTGGGCGCTTGGTACTGGTGCAGTTTGAATCTGATTTGAAAGGGCACGACTTCAGTCGTGCCGTAACGGCAGCAAAATGGCTCGCGGCTTTAGCCCCCGAGGGATGATCTTTCCAAACTGACTCACTACCGGGCGCTTTGCAGGTTCAGAGTTCAGGCTTTGATGTGAAGGAGCGTCCAAAGCGCATAAATCAGCAGCGCCGCTCCGCCTTCGATGGCAAGGGCCCAGCGGAGGCATCGGCCGATTCTGTTGCACTCGACCTCTGCGGGCAGAGGCAACACCTGTTCGTGGACTTCTGCTCCCGGCTGCGCCGGAAGAAAGAGCTTCAACGGTGCGGCACATCCGCTGCGTAAAATAGCCGATGAAAACTGAGGCCGCGGAAGTGTTCCGAAAGTCGGGTTGGTAAGATGCTGGGTTGCCACGGAGACACCCTCCTTCGACCTATATCGGCAGTCCGGACCACCGGCTCAACCAAGGTCGATGAAAATATTGCAGCGCTGCAGTTTCGTCGTTCGTGATCGATGGTTCATTATGCTTTTGCCTCGCTCAGAGCGCGTGTGATCTGAATCACTCTTAGCAATGGACGTTCCAAGTTTGCAATCAGCGCTTTTCGTTGGCCCAAGCTGGCGCCCCGGTCCACGGAAGTGGCGATTGGCAAACTCCCGCCGGTCGTCTGTCGCATCAAATACCCGGCCTCGCTATCATGCCTTTGAGGGCGTCATTTTATGGAACTTACGGGGAACACCATCCTGATCACCGGCGGAGGCTCGGGAATTGGTCGCGGCCTGGCCGAAGCTTTCCACTCGTTGGGCAATCATGTCGTGATTTCTGGCCGCCGCAAGCACGCGCTCGATGCAACTACTGCCGCTAACCCCGGCATGAAGTCGCTCACCGTCGACATGCAGGATCTCGCGTCGATTCGTGATTTCGCTGCCAAGGCGCTCGCTGACTATCCCAAGATCAATGTGCTCATCAACAACGCCGGGATCATGCGCCGCGAAAACCACCTCGCCCAGCAGCCCGGCCTGGACGATGCCGAGGCGATCGTTGCCACCAACCTGCTTGGTCCGATTCGCCTCACCGCTGCTTTGCTGCCTCATCTCCAAAAGCAGCCGCACGCGGCAATCATCAATGTCTCCTCGGGCCTGGCCTTTCTGCCCATGGTCATTACGCCAACCTATTGCGCCACCAAGGCCGCTCTCCACTCTTACACGCTTTCGCTCCGCCACCAGCTTCGCAAGACAGCTGTCGAGGTTCTCGAGCTGATTCCCCCCTACGTGCAGACTGACCTGATGGACGGCGCCGACGATCCTCGCGCCATGCCTCTCAACCAGTTCATCGCCGAAGTCGTCGAGATCCTCAAGACGAAGCCCACTCCTCGGGAGATTTGTGTCGAGAACGCCAAGCGCCTGCGCTTCGCCGCAGAAAACGGCGCCTTCGATCAGATCTTCAACGGGATGAATGGCTCATTCTCGTGACCGCGCATGCTTTGCAGTGCTTGACACCTTCCGGCTGCAGTCATTTACGTTAAGGAGCACGAAACCTGAAGCGATTCCTGAGTTACTGTCAGCCGGAGCTGCAAGCCCAAGTCGACGCGACCATCAGAGCCCTCGACACCGGCCGAGTTTCGAGAGGATACACTGACTCAGGAATCGCCGAAATCCTCTCGCGACCGGCGATTAGTGAGCAGGCCCTAAGATGAATCGCAGAGACTTTCTTGTCCGCGCTGCAGCTGTGCCGCTCGCGTCCTCTTTCGTCATCCAGGTCGCGGCCGACGAGCCCGCCGCCGCGGCTCAAGTTCCTCCCTTCGACCCGTCGCGCGTCAAGCCTGCGGACTTCTCCGACGCCGATCTCGACATGCCCTACAGCGTGGCCTACCTCGCGCGCATCGCCAACGCCGTCGAAACCGAGGGTCCCGATCGCGGCTTCATCAACATTTCCGCCGCGCGCGCCGCCGGCAATCCCCGTCCCTACAATGCGCGGACCATGGAGAGCATCCTCACCCTCGCGTGGTTCTATGCCAGCCAGCGCAAATGGAATCAGTATTTCGGCAACAAGGCCCTGCGCGCTCGGCTCGAGCTCGCGCTCCAATACTGGTGCAACATGCAGTCGCCGGACGGCAAATTCAGCCAGCACGGCGCGCAGCAGTGGAGCCTTGAAGCCACCGCGTCCGCGGTGCAGTTTATCTCCGAGGCCCTGCGGCTTCTCAAAACCGGGCCGCCCATCGCGCCAGACCTGCGCACTCGCGCGATCGATTGCTGCCGCAAGGCGCTCCACGCCGTGCTGGACGATCCCGATTTCGTGAGCCAAGGCAAGAGCGACTCCAGCCAGTACACTCCCATCTTTGCCGGCGGAGCGGCGTTTCTGGCCATGGTTCCCGACGCGGCACTCGCCGACCGGCTGAAGGCGCAGGTCGAAGCCAGTGCAAACGATCTACAAAGTCCGTGCGGCTATTTCTACGAGGCCGACGGTCCCGATCTCGGCGCCACGCTTGAGGCGCACCATGAAAGCCTGCGCATGGCTTACAGCTACTGGCGCGGCACGCACCTCGGCGACGTTCTGCTGGCAGAGGAGGAGCGCTGGGGCAAATGGCTTTCATACAATTTGATGCCCGAGCCGGACCAGTCACTTTGGGTGGCGAACTGCAGCATCGAAACCGCCCGGCAACGCTCCATCGTCTCTGTCTTCGATACGCCTCTCGCCGACAAATGCACGATCATGCGCGCTTTCGCCACTTCTCCCGAGCGGCGTGCCGCGCAGATTCAGGCGGCCCGCGAGAAGCTCAACAACGAGTGGCCAAAGGTGGAAGCTTTTGGCTCGGGCAATCCCGACGGCTTTTCGCCCTATCGTTTCCTCCAGCGCGCGCATTACGACTGGCACCCGACCGCCGATCAGATCGCCGAAGCGCGCAAACTTCTGCGGCCGGTGAACGAATACCCGTTCGACGAGCAGATGAAGGACTCCCGCCAGCCCATCGTGTTCACTTACATCCGGCGGCCCAACTATTATGCGGCTTTCGCCGCGGCGCCCAAGGTCATCACCGGTCAGGAGCGACTGGGATTGACGTTCGTGTGGACGCCGAACACCGGCGCGCTGCTGCAGTCGCAGACCGGCGGGGCTGAGTCGGCCTGGGGCACGTTCCTGGGCGGCGAGCTCCCGGTAGAGGCATCGGGACTCGACGCAGAGTACGGCCTCGACAGCCAGGACAACACGATGGTGCAGTATCCATTGCCCGGTGGAGGACACAAGCAGGTGACCTTCGCTCCCGGTCGCATCCTGGTCGCGGTCGAACGCGACGGCCAGATCATGGAACGGATTCCGGTCTTCGATTCTGCCGGCGTGCTTTCCAACGCGGAGTATGCGTTGCGCCCCGCGCCGGTCTCAAGCACGGCCTGCGGCGAGACTGAAATTGCCTGCGCCACGTCTCCCGGCCCGGTGCCCGGCAAGAGCCTGGCGGTCATTGAGCTCAAGGCAACAGGCAAACTGGAATACGAGATCCGGCCGGGGTGAAAAAAGCAGGGAACAAGGGAACGAGTGAGTGAGGAAACGAGTCGCCGTGGTTCGTGATTCGTGTCTACGGTCGCCAAGGGGGCCATTAGCCTTGTCCGGGAAGCGGGCCGCCTTTTCCGGTTGGCGATGACAAAATCGAACGTTTTTGACCGCGATTTTCGAGTCGATTTATTGATCTTGAAAGACTTAAGCATCAAATATACTCCGTGGGGTATCAGAAATATTTTTTTGCGCAACCCCGCGGCTGCGAGCGGCTGACACGGCGACACGAACCCTCTTTGGATCTCATGCGTTCAGTATGTACGCAAATGGCGAAAAACTCTGCAATCTTGCGTGGGAAAATCATGCGAGTGTTTTCAGCGGGTTGTGAAGCGAGAAGGCTGAAGTGGTGCTTGACGCAGCGTGAGCGGAGGTCTGTAGGCGAGCGGAAGTCTCGCACTTACCAGGGGCGGAGTATAGGGGAAGGGTTGTCATCCCGAGCGAGTCGCTGCGGCGACGAGTCGAGGGATCTGCAGTTGTCCTTAAGAGATCGTGCGATCTATGGCACGCTTGAAATCAGCCGGCTCCAGGTCGTACCAGTCTTTGCTCAGGTCGACCCACGCGGGATTCGTCGTCTCAAAAGCGCAAGCTTCTTTTCACGCCTCCACGCCTTCAACTGCTTTTCGCGCGCGATAGCCTTTGCCACATCCTGATGGCCTTCGAACCACACAAGCCGATCACAGTTGTATTTGTCCGTAAAGCCTTCGTGTTCTTTCCATTTGTGTTGGAAGATTCGCTTGAGGAGGTTCCCAGTGACGCCAACATACAGAGTCCGGCTACGGCTGGCGATGATGTAAGTAAAGTAGCTTCCTTGATGCATACATGGCAGGGTATTCGCAGTCCGCGGCCGGGATATGTGATAACAAAGACAACTGCAGATCCCTCGACTCCGGTCGCCGGGGCGACCTGCGCTCGGGATGACATCGCTAGCAGCAATCGCAGAATACGAAGGCCTCTGCCTGAGTTTTCCACGATTTTGTGCCGTTTTGCTCCTTGGCCCACGCGCCCTCTGGCCGCACACTCTTACGAGAGCATTTGAAAACTGACCGACTCCTATGGCCACCATTCCCGACCTCTCCCTTGAAGGCCTGCCCGCGAACACCGAAGCGGAAAAGACCATTCTCGGCGCGATTCTGCTCGACAACGCCGCTCACGCCGAGGCCGCCGAAGCCCTCAAATCCGATGATTTTGCGCTTGACTCGCATCGCCGCATCTACCTGCGCATGAGCGAGTTGATCGACACGGGACGCACCGTGGACATCGTGACCTTGGCCAACGAGCTGGCCAAATACAAAGAAGTGGAATCGGTCGGTGGCGTGGCTTACCTCGCGTCGCTCACCGAAGGTTTGCCGCGCCGCCCGGTCATCGAAGACTACGTCCGCATCGTGAAAGACAAGAGCCTGCTGCGGCGGATGATGGGCATCTGCTCGGCGGCCATCGCCAAGGCTGCCGACCAGAGCGAAGACGCGATCGGGATTCTCGACTCCACCGAGTCGCAGCTGCTCGAAGTGAGCGAGTCGGGGCTGACCCAGGGCCTCGAGCCGCTCGACGTCATCGTCAGAGACTCGTTCGGAACCATCGACAACCTGTATAAGCAGAGCCGCGAAATCACCGGCCTGGCCACCAACTTCTACCAGTTCGATCGCATGACCAGCGGCCTGCAGAAGGGCGAGCTGATCATCATCGCCGCCCGGCCCTCGATGGGCAAAACCGCGCTGGCCATCAACATCGCGCAGAACGCGGCGGTTTATCACGCCGCAACCGTGGCGGTCTTCAGCCTGGAAATGAGCAAGGAGTCGCTGCTGCGCCGCATGCTGGCCTCGCAGGCGCGAGTCGATCAGCGAAGGCTGCAAACCGGCTTTCTGGGCCGCGAAGACCAGGGAAAGCTGCAGGACGCGCTGGGTCAACTGGTCGATTCGCGCATCTACATCGACGACTCGGCCGGCCTGTCGCTGGCCGAGATGCGGGCCAAGGCGCGGCGGCTGAAGCAGAATGCGGGTGGCCTCGATCTGGTGCTCGTGGACTACCTGCAGTTGATGACCGCGACGCTGCCCGCTGCCGGAGCCCGCAAGGGATACGAGAACCGCGTGCAGGAAGTAAGCGCCATTTCGCGTGGTCTCAAGGCCATGGCCAAGGAGCTCCAGGTTCCGGTCATCGCGCTCTCGCAGCTCTCGCGCGGCAATGAAAAACGCGACGACAAGCGCCCCCTGCTGAGCGACCTGCGCGAGTCCGGCTCCATCGAGCAGGATGCGGATGTGGTGGCCTTCATTCATCGCGATTCGTACTACAACCGCGACGAAGAGCTGACGGAGAGCGACCGGGCCAAGTCGGAGCTAATCATTGCCAAGCAGCGCAACGGCCCCACGGGAACCGTGCACCTTAACTTCATTTCGCGGTTCACGTGCTTTGAGAATCCTGAGATGACGCACGACGCGTAGCGCGTTATGCGATTGATCAATTTGCACCCGGGCCAAACGATAAAGACGGACAGGCCTGCGGAGAAGGCGTTCAGGCGGGGCTTCCGGCGGAAGGTGGATTAACTAGTAACTGACGACTTGCCGTAATACAACCGGAGCACGTGTCAGCGCTTCTTGTCTCTCATTGTCTTTAGACTTGCCTTCACTAGTTTCTTCACCAGGGTCACCGGTATCCGCGTAGCCATTGGAAAGCTGACAATCGCCTTCGTTGTGAGGTAACCCGCAAGCTCCTTGCCATGTTCCTGGATTACTGGCGGGCGTATATGCAGGCGTATGTACGGTTTCTTGAAGCTGAACCAGACAAACATCCCATCATAGTCAAAGCCGGGATACGAGTATCCCGGCATCTGGAAGTAATCGGTGCGCTCTGTCGCCCCAGGCGCGGCCGCCCGTATCGTGGCTCTCATCTTCGCCAAATTGTCCCACGCCTCTTTTGGACAGCTTGCAATGTACTCATCTACGTCACTCGTCCCGGGTTTTGTCGACACAGCGTTCCTCCGCTAGCAGCTTCACTATTCAGAGTTTGCCATATCCGAGATCCTGGGATCGGTGGATCAGAACTGTGAGCTCCGAGCGTGTCGTCGGCCAGAAGGGGTCAGTCCTTGTAGAACTTGGCACCAATGATTGTGGCGATGATGAGCGCCGGCAAGGTTCCGATCATCAATGGAATGACAGTGCGTGGTGGAAAGAAGCCGAATGAACACCATGTAGCGTCTCCAAGGCTCACAATAAACCACCAGGCGAAAGCAGCAATCAGCGCGGTTTTCGCGCCGGGACGATAGGCCGGACGAATCGAAGCATACAGCCAAAGAATCGAGAGGCCCTCAAGAAGATCCAGCGCTACATTTAGGATAAGAAATCCAGACGTGGGTGCACCTAGGCGGTTATGCGGCAGCGCAGCAAAATCGCGCCCAAGTAGGGCAGTAACTATCGAGCCGAGCACAATCCAGACAATTCCGGCTAGCATTCCGCACCCAACCACGCGCGGCCAATTGACCTTGGTCGTACTTTGGGATCCCATGCGACGCCTTTCATTCTCACAACCCCAGCCGTTGTGGGTGTGTGGTCGCCAATCCGGACATTGCCCCATTTTCGAGCTCTGTCCGAATAGCCGGTCACCCGGGCGCAAGGGCCTGAGAGCACACGGTGGGAGGAACGAGGAACCCTAGGGGTTAGCGAATGTCTTGTTGTCTTTCCTGCTGAAAATCATGTGCCGTATGTCCGGCCAAAACTCATGGAACTCGAAGCTGATCGAGTCGTAGGTAATGTCGAGCCCCCAATTGCGCAACCCATTGCGGACTGTCTGCTGTTTGGTCGGGTAGTAGAAGTTCGAGATGCTGACTGCCGCGGCTGAGCCGGTGATCTCCGAGTAGTTGAACACCGACTTGCCGGCATCCGTCCGGGTGACCAGCACGCGGCTCAACGCGTAGCCGGTCCGCCTCCAGAGGCCGCCGCCTTCTTTGCCCATGGCGAAGTAGCGTGAATCCTCGTGGGAAATTGCCGGAACGATCAACTCAACAAAATAGTTCTCGACAGACTGGTCGGCCACCGTGTGCCAGTAATATCGGGCATAACCAGCCGCTCCCTGATGAAACTCCGGTGTGGATTTCATCACAAACGAGTCTGCCGCGATGAATCCCGCGAAGAACAGCGCAGTGTAGTCGAAGTTGTCCTCCGTAGCCGTGATGAGCTTCTGGCGCGTCGTCTCCTTCTGCACGTTCGCGCCTGCGCTCACAGAGCGGAAGTTGGGTAGCACTCCCATGATGCGCTTCGTCTGCTCTTCGTCGGCTGGTGCGGCGGGCGTCTTGCTGCCTGAAGTCGCGCTGGGCGCGTCCGGTAACGGCGCATTCGGCGCTTGCGGCGACGCTGCCGGCTGGGCCACGGCCAGAACGCTGCTGGAGAACATTGCTGCCAGCGAAAGGAGGAAGAGAGTGCGTCCGGCCATCGCATGACCTCTCAGGGGAGCCGCTCCAACGACTATACGCACTCAAGCTCAGCTCTGCCATATAAAGTGTCCCGCTGTATGCGCCGGCTTGAATCGGAGCAGCCTCTCGGGACTCGGCGTTCAGCGAGAACCGCGACTGCTCAGATCAGTGCTCCACCCGCCCGTGCAGGCCGGCTTCGAAGCTGCGGCGGTCGAGGCGCGGCAGCGTGCGCGCCACCTTGTCGGGCAAGAGCGGGTAGTGCCGCGCCTGAATCAGCAGCTCAGGAACGCACCAGACGTCTTCTTCCGAAGTCATCCAGTTTTGGCGGTCGAGGCGCGCCAGGTTCACCGGCACCGAGTAGGCACGCAGGGTGCGTTCGCCGCGCAAATTGTAATAGTGCTCAAAGTAGCTGAGCGCCAGCTCGCGGAGGGTTCGGTAAATTGGCGCGCGGAAACGCAGGCCGGCGAAGTTTGATTTGGCGATTCCGCCCCACAGGCCCCGCTCACGATAAAGAGCGACCACGTGGTCGTCATCGCGCACGGCCTCGAGATCCATGAGCAACGGTGGATGGCCGTTGACGCGCAGGGCGGCGGCAGCAAGCAAAGCTCCCTCCATGCAATGACCCTTGCGCTCGCGCAGCACGCGCTGCGGAGACCACGCCGTGTCGGCGTATTGATAGGTCAGCTCGTCAACAAATCGCTGAATGAGCGCGGGCGTCTTGAGGGCGCGCAGCATGCGCAGATTCTCCGGCGACAGACCGAAGCTGTCGACGGCCTTCCGCTGCATTCCATTTCTTCCTGACCCCGCACTTTTGGAGGGCAACGCCGCAGCTCCGTTGAAGAAGTTGCCGCGATTATACCGAGCCCGGCCGATACCAAAGCGGGCCAGGCTGCGAGCCTATCGCGACATTGCATTTGAACTGAAAATGGTGCAAAGCCGCAACGAGGAACGAAATGGACAGCTGTCCGAAAAAATTCATCGAATCACAGGGCATTCCGCGAGGCCAACTCTCGAACCTGCGTGCTATCCTTGCTCATTCGGCGCGGGCCTCGAGACGGGACCTGGCCGTTCAAATTTACCCCAGATGGAGGAAAGTATGGGCATTCTTGAAGAAGCAGCCGGCGCATTTGCCGCAGTTGAAGGCGTGAAGAAACTGGATCCCAACGCAGGCATTATCACAGAAGGCGTCGCCGCCGTCGCTGGATTCGAAGGCACCGAAGCGATCACCAACTTTATCGACAAGAAGGAAGAAGAGAAGCAGGAGAACCAGGGCTAAGATTGGCGGAAGTGCGAGGCCTCCCATGGGCCCGTAAGTTTCGCTCAGTCTTTCGCAGTTGAATCGCGGAAGAATGAGGTGAATCAGGCAAGAGCAAAACGCCGCGGCGACGAGTCGCGGCGTTTCTGTCTATGCGCCGGTTCCCAGAGGAACGAGCGCGCGTCTAGTTCGCCTGGCCCTGCGGCGTCAACTTATCGATCACGCCCGGCAGATGCTGCGCGATCAATCCGCTGATCTGGCTGGGATCCATGCCGAGCTTCGAAGCGATTTCGTTGAGCTTGTCCTGCCCGACGACCTGCACAATCTGATCGCCCGAAATGGGCTGGTTGGCGCCATTGCCGACCCAGGAATTGACTACTTCGCCGAGGCCGTTGCTCTGGAACTGCTGCACGAGGCCCTGCAGGCCGCCGGTTTCGGGGTTGTTCACCAGGCTCATCACGTGGCCGAGAATTTCCGAGCCGCCCGAGGCATTGCCGCCCGCTAGGCTGCCGACTTCCTGTTCAAGATTCTCAAAGAGTGACATATTTCATAGAATTTGAAGCGGTGAGAGAAAGATCCAACTGCCGGCTAAGTCAGAGCCGGGGGATTAGACCCATAACCTGGCACATCTCCCCTGGCCACTGCGCGCGGGAACCGGTTATCGAACGCGGTCTGCAGGTGGAGTCGGAAGAGAACCGGCACACAGCGCAGCACGAAACGAAATGATCGCTGGTACTTTCGCCGCTGTTTCAACAAGTCCAGCAGTGTTTTGCTTCGGCCCAGACGGGCGTTGAAAAACTCAACTTCGTCATTGAGTGGGGCCGTCTTCAGGTGATAGCAGAAATAGCAGCTGTGTAGCGAGTGCTTGAGCGCACCCATTGCATATCTTGTCGCGTCGGAGAGCACCGGGAACGCGGCGGCGCTCAACAGCACCAAGCCAGTTAATCGGAAAAGTGCCTTGAACACATCGAGGCGGCGGATAGAAAGCACGGGCACGAGGCTCAGCAGGTCCTCGCCCCAGATAGTCCTGGCTGAAACAATCACGCTCGCAAGAAACGTGCGCTCAAGGAACACCTCTTCGGCTGTCCGCAGACCGAAGACGCGCGCTACTTCTCCCGAAATAAGGTCGCCTCGGGCGCAGAAAAGGAAGGAATGCGCGTGCCCCCCGGCGTGTTCAGCGAACTTCTCCAGCGGGTTCTTGGGCCGGCTCTCTGGAAATCGGAGACCGTGAATGATTTCGAGGTCTGTCACCGCATCGCGAAGGAGGCGCCGATCTTCTGGGGATGTTTCGTCGGGAATCACAATGATGAGATCCACATCAGATGACTCCGAGAAGGCACCGCTCGCTGCACTACCGAAGAGAATCACGCTGACCAGCGAATTCTCGCCACAGACGTGCAGTTGCGCAACCGAATCAATGTATTGCTGAATACTACTCGCCATCCTCCGCCTTCAGCTCATGCCTTGTGCTGAAAGATCTCCGTTTCTGTCGACAGACAAAGTCGATTGCAGGAATCAATGGTGACGATTGGGTGAGAAAGAACTGCCGGCCCATTCCCGAGTTGCGACGCGGGAAGCGCGGCCGGCAGCAATAGGCTAATTGGGCAAATGGAACTACTTGCCTTGCTTGGCGATCACCAGCGCGGCGATCTTGTTGTAGGTGGCCTGCGGCAAGACCTTCTTCTGGACGAGGTCCGTCTTCTTGGCGTAGGGACGTCCGTTGACGATCTTCTGCGCGTAGGTGTCGCCGATTCCCGGCAGGGCTTTCAACTGCGCAAGAGATGCGGTATTCAAGTCGACCAGGTTGCTTGCGGCAGGTGCGGCGGCTTTGGGACCGGACTGCGCGGCAGACACGGAATTGAAGGAGCCTGCGCTCAACATTAAACCAAATACCAGCGCCAGCGCCGTCAACGACAGAAAGTGCCTTTTCATTGCTCGTTTCTCCTTTGCTGAGATTTGGTTGATCAGTTCGATGCGCTCTTGTAACCGGCCTTCTGGGCGTCTGCCTCAGACATCCATTTGCCCTGCTTGGTGTTCCCGTAGAACTTCGAACCGGACTTGTGATACACCTTCGTGTTCGTGTTCACCCAGACCATGCCGGGTGACGGCGGTGTCTGCGGAGTGGTCGAAGCCTTGGTGGTGGTGGCAGTTTTGGCCGCCGGTGCGGCCGGCGCACTGCTTGAAGTCGCGCTGGTTGCCGGCTTGCTGGGAGCTGAAGGCGCGGGAGCCGTTGCCGGCTTCGCCGTGGTTGCAGTGGTCGTCTTGGATGTGCTGGTGGTGGTCGTCTTGGATGAGCCGGTGGTGGTCGGCTTCGTGCTCGTTGTCGTCGACTTGTTCGACGTACTCGTTGACGAAGTCCCGGTTCCGGTTTTGGACTTCGACTTCGAGGTTTTGCTGGTCGAACTCTTGCTGCTCGAGGAGGTTGTGCTGCTCGTCGGTGTTGTGCTTTGCGCCAACAGCGCAGCAGGGACAAAAGTTGCGACGAGCAGGGTTCCCGCGAGAAGGGGAGCTATGCCAATTCTTACTTGCAATTTCATTCGATCTCCTTGGAGCCGGGCCAGGGGCCGCGGACGTGCAATAGGGTAAGACATAAAATGTCTCTCTCTCTCAGAGGCTGGCGGAAAGCGGTGTGTGAGGCTGAGATTTCCGCCGGAAACGGCAGCTTCACGGCATCGATGTCGGGGCCTATTGAAGAGAGAAGCGCGTTGAGAACGAAGCCTTTAAACCTCGTCCAGGTGCCAATGTTCTTAGCCACAGCCGAAATTGTCAAGGGAAAAAGCCATTCACAACGGCGGTTGAATGCATCTCAATTGGCGACGGGATCAGAACAAGCAAGGCGATGCGCCGCGGCGAACCAGCCACATCCGTAGTAACAACGGTCCGCCCGGGGCTTAGGGGCCGCTTCGGGTGCGAACCATGAGGCCCAGCTTCACTGTTTCGCCGGCACTTTTGCCCCGGCCTTGCGTGCCTCCGATAGTCCAATGGCAACCGCCTGCTTGGGGTTTGTCACTTTCTTACCGCTGCGGCCGCTCTTGAGCTTGCCTTCCTTCATGGCGCGCATCTCTCGCTCCACGCTCTTGCCGGCCGCAGGCGAGTACTTAGGGGTTGACTTCCTGCCCGTGTTCGGTGCGTTGCTCGATTTCGCCGCCATCGTGAACTCCTTTGTGGTTGAGATGGCGGCTCGATCCTGGACGGTTGTCTTTGCTGTCCGTGTTCCAGTGCAACGCCGGCATCGCAAGGCCCGTCACACCTCGTTGAGAATCAGCACGACTCTTCCCGCGACCAGATCGTTAGGCGCTTCTCCAGGGTCCAACTCGACCAAGTCCACCGGGAACGCAATGTTGTAGGGGCGCAAAACAAGGCGGTTGGAAAGAAAATCGACGTAACGCAAAGAGAGGCGTGAGAGATGACGCACTGCGTAGAGATTGGGCCGATTGGGACGGTAAGGAAGCAGAGAGATGTAATGCCGGTCGACGAGAACGATGGCTTCGGGAAGGACAAGGGGTTCCATTGGTGCTGAGTCAGTTGCAGACAGTCGAACGGCAACGAACCGCTGCCAAGGCTTACGCGTGATCGGCCCCCGCGGGTGAATTGACCGGAGTGAATTTGGCGGCAGGTGGAGCATGAACTGGATGGCGCCGGGTCGGATGGTCGGCTCGAAGAGTGCTGCGGCCTGCGAAACCACAGGGACGATGTCACCGGTCTCGGTCTCCGGCCAGAAACCTATCTGGCGCACTTCGGGAAGCAGGTCGCCAACCGTGAGGTGCTGCGCCGCCAGGATGCGGTCCATCGCCTCCAACGATAATTGCCGCCTGCTGCGGAGAAAATTCGAGAGATGCGACTGGCGAAAGCCGGTTTGCCGCGCCAGCAAAGAAACGCTCAGAGTCCCGCGCTGAATCCTGCGCAGCAGTTCCAGCCGGAGCCGTTCGTGCATCTGGGTGAAATTCATCTGTGGAAAATTCGCTGCCAGCAATGGAAGCGAATGCCCCTTGATTTCCTCTGGAAAAGTTATCAGTGCCGAAACGCCTTGAATTTGAGCGTGTGCGCTGAGATGGCAGAGCCGGGGCGCTGAAAGCAGGTGCGAGAGGTTGACCTTGAAGAAGCAACTCCCTACATTTGGTTTACTCCATCGAGCGTTGGCTTGAGGAACTTTTTGGAATCGTTCATCGCCGCCCAGCAGAACGAGGGCGGATAGCTGTCTTTTGCTGCGGCGAATAAACGAGGACCGGTTCAAGTCGACCGGTCTGGTTTCCGGCTCTCATTCCGGCATCCTCTCCGGATGCCGGGGCCAAATCGACGGAGAAAAAATTCCAGGATCTGCGCGCCGTGGTCATGACAAAACGAAACAAGAGAGCACAGGCGGCAATCCCCCATCAGGTCAGGAGAAACCTGAGTTGCCTTGCCTGGTTCTCATCACCCCGTCGAATCACCTGTACTTCAGGACTCCGGCGGGAGAGGAAAGAAACACGGAGAATCAGTCATGGAAGTGCGCGTTCAGCTGAAAATTTGCGAGAGTTGCGGTTGCCTTTGGTACCGGCCACAAACTCACGGGAGTGTTTATTGTAAAGATTGCCGAACGAAGTTGAGAGAGTTTCCCTCACCGGATAGCCGCAAACGGCGCGGCCGGCCGCCACGCAGGCCGTTGGCCAGGGTTTGGGCGGTGGCGAATGCAGCGGGAGGTGCGCTATGAGCGCAGCGCTGCAGTTCCCTGCATGGGAACCGGGTACCCTCCACGCCGCCGGAAGAGCTGAAGAGACCTGCCGCGAGCGAAAATCCGAGACTCAATGCCAACTAGCCGAGGTCAAGTGGCAGCGTAGGCCGCCAGCCAACATGGCGTTCTATCGAAGACACACCGAAAGCCTGTTGCGGCGATATCTCTATGCATCGATGCAAGTGGGAAGGTCGCCCTCGATCCTCAGGGATCCAGTGGGGCGAGGATGGGCTTCGAGCCGCCCGGTTCGCACCTTCGAAGACGCTGTCATCTTTGTTTTCGATGTTGAAAGGTGCCTTGCTCAACTGGGATCCCTCGATCGCGAGATTCTGTGCCGGGTTGTCCTTCAGGAGTACACGCAGGCCGAAACCGCTGTAATGCTGGGAATGAATGAAAGCGCGATCGCGTATAGATATCCGCTCGCGATGGACCGGTTGACAGAGAAAGTGCTGGCCGCCGGAGTGCTTGAGGTACCGCATTCATCCTGATCAAGGCAAGGCCGGACCGGAAGAGCATCGCAGCCCTCCCGGTCCGGCGGCGCCTCATACCACAGCGTTTCGTGCAATCACCTCGCGGTACCACTCCGCGCTTAGCTTGGGAGTCCGCTTCAGGGTGTTGTAGTCCACGTAGTGAATGCCGAAGCGCTTGCTGTAGCCGTCTGCCCATTCGAAGTTATCAAGCAAACTCCACAGGAAGTATCCCTTCACCGGAAAGCCCTCCGACGCAGCGCGCTGCAGGTGCGTCAGGTGATTGCGCAGGTACATCACGCGGTCGGTGTCTTCAATCCGTCCAGCAGGCGTCACCGCGTCGGCAGACGAGCAGCCATTCTCGGTGATGTAAATCGCAGGCGGATTCCAGAGCTCGGAGACGTTTCGCACCGCCCAGTAGGTGCACTCGGGGCCAAGATAGAGCCAGGGAGAAGCCATCTTGGGATACGAGGCAGGGTAGGGCTCGATCGCATAGCCGCGCATCGAACCATCGGCACGCACATAGGTCGGCGTATACACATTCAGTCCCACGAAATCGAGACGGCTGCCGATGGCCTTCATATCGCCGGGCTCGACATGGGGCGCATTCGCGCCCTCGTGCTCGAGGTAACTGTCGATGTACCGGCCCTCGAGCAGCGCGGTCAGGAAGGGTGCGTTTTCTTCGCGGGTTGCCCGCCGCGCCGCCTCCATGTTGGCGCGATCCTCGATGACGGGCACATAGACCTTGGCATTTTCTGCCAGCCCCACCTGCGCCGCAGGCGCATTGGCGCGAATCGCCTCCACGCCGAGGCCATGGGCGAGAATGCCGTGGTGGCGGATCTGGTTTACCTGGGCCGCCGGCAGCCGCAATCCAGGAGCAAACTGGCCGACCTGGTAGCCGAGGTCGGTAAAGCAGGCGAACTCGTTCGTGGTCATGAAATGCTGGACACGATCGGCCAATTGCCGCGCCACGTAGGCTGCATAGTCTGCGAAGGCCAACGCCGTATCCCGCGACTGCCAGCCGCCCGGCAACGCCGCGGGCAGATCCCAGTGAAACAGGGTGACGTAGGGAGTAATCTTGCCAGCCGACAACTCGTCGAGCACGCGCTTGTAATAGTCCAGGCCGTCCGGATTGGGCTGGCCTTTGCCGTCAGGGAATATCCGCGCCCAGGCGATCGACATACGGTACGCGCCGACACCGAGATTTTTCAGCAGCCCGACGTCCTCTTTGTACAGGTGATAGGAGTCGTCGGCCACATCGCCTGTCTCTCCGTTGTGGGTTTTGCCCGGCGTGTGCGAAAAGATGTCCCAGTTAGAGGGCTTGCGCCCACCCTCATTCACGCCGCCTTCTATTTGATACGCAGCCGTCGCGCAACCCCACACGAATCCCTGCGGAAATTGCCGGTCAGCGGAGCTAGGCCGCGGGGAAGGTTGTGCGAGCGCAATCTCGGGCAGTCCCATCCCGGCCAGAGCTGCAGTCGCAACTGCAGTTTTTCCAAACTCACGGCGGGTGAAGCTCTTCATGGCAGATATTCCTTTGGGTTCCTTACCACTGTAAATTGCAAGGCGCTGCACTGACGGAATTTTCGCGCCGAAGCGAGATTCTAGCCTCGGCCCTGGTTAGAAATAAGGGGCCGCTGCTGTCCGCGCCGCGGCCTCTTATTGCGCGCCGGTTGCCTTGTAAACCACGCCGGCTTTCATGACGAACTTCACATCCTGCAGCAGCTTCACGTCCTTTAGCGGGTCGCCGTCGACGGCGATCACGTCGGCCCACTTGCCCGCATCCAGCGATCCCACGCGATCGCTCCAGCCCATCAGGTCGGCCGCATTGATGGTCGCAGTCTGAATCGCCTCCAGCGGCGTCATGCCCAGGTCGCGTACATATACCTCAACCTCGTGCGCGTTCAGCCCATGCGGGTACACGGCCGCGTCGGTGCCAAGCGCGATCTTCACGCCAGATTCGTACGCATGCCTGATGTTCTTCTTGGCCACGGCGCTCACATCAATCATCTTCTGCTGCGAGTATGCGGGCAAATGCCCGTATTGCACCATCCAGTCTTCGAGATAGAGGGTGGGCACGAGGTAAGTGCCGTTCTTTTTCATCATCGCGATACCCGCGTCGTCAATGTAGCTGCCGTGCTCGATGGAGTCGACGCCGGCTTCACTGGCCCAGAGGATGCCCTGCGTGCCGTGCGCATGCGCAGCCACCTTTCGGCCCAGACGATGGGCATCGGCCACCATCGCTTGCATCTCCTCAAGCGTGAACTGAGAGGCCTGCGGATCGTCGCCCTTCGAAAGCACGCCGCCCGTCGCGCAGATCTTGATCAGGTCCGCGCCGTACTTGATGTTTTCGCGGACCTTATGCTGTACCGCGGGAATGCCGTCGGCCACACCGTCGCCGACGGAGTGATACCGATAAGGCAGCAGGTTGTCATCGCAGTGACCGCCGGTGATGCCGATCAGCGGGCCGGAGACCTGCATGTGGGGCCCCGGAACCTGGCCGGCATTGATGGCGTCGCGGAGATCGACGTCGACAAAGCCCGAGGCGCCAACGTTTCGCACGCTGGTAAAGCCGGCCATCAGCGTCACGCGGGCATTGGCTACGCCGTTGATTGCGTCTCGCGCATCGGTCTCGGTAATGCGGCTCAGAGGATCGAAGTTGGTAGTCATGGTCAGGTGCGTATGCACATCGATGAGGCCAGGGAGCACCGTCAACGATCCCAGGTCGATCACCTTGTCGTCCGCGGCCGCAGGCGTCGATGGGGTTGGCGCAATCGACACGATGCGGTCGCCGCTCACTACGATGGTTTGTGCGTCGAGAATCTTGCCGGCACGCACATCGAGAAGATGTGCTGCCCGCACCAGCGTCCGCGGCGCCGGCGCGCTGCCCTGCGCTACGGCCATTGTGCTTCGGTACGACGAGAATCCAACCGCTAACAGGGCTAGAGCTGCAGCGAATGGGAACCATCTGCAAACTTGCATGAGCCGCCTCTTCGGAGAGGAATTGAAAACACGCAAATTGTAACAACGAAGCCCCGCGGGGCATTGCTTCGCGCGCAAACGAAGCCGGGCTTTGCCAGATGCAGCGCGCCGTGTAAATCTCCCGTTAATTCATTTCTTCGCCCATTGACTCCGATCTCCGGCGAGGCTAGGTTCACAGGAATGAGTGAACCGGACTTCGACCAACTTCTCACGAACTATCGATCGGCGGTGGATCGCTGGGTTGATGCGATCCGCGCCGAAGAGTCCCTGGCGACGCAAGACCACTCGATGGTAGCCATGGAGCTGTGGGACGATGCTGGCTTTAAGCTCCACGACGCGGAGTTGGTAGCCAAAAAAGCGCGTGACGCGTACAAGAACGCGCTGCGGAAAAAGAACTACGGGTTCTAAGCCGCGCAAGAAAAAGGCCGCAGCCCCTTGATCGGCTGCGGCCCTCTTGTGACTGAGTTGCCTGCGAATGTCGGGTGCGCGAAGCGCGGCTGCCCGACCGCAGGTGGCTACATCTCTTTCACGCCTTCGACAAACGCCTTGAGCTTGCGGCTGCGGCTCGGATGACGCAGCTTGCGCAGCGCCTTGGCTTCGATCTGCCGGATGCGCTCGCGTGTGACCTGGAAGCTCTGGCCGACCTCTTCGAGCGTGTGCTCCGAGCCGTCTTCGAGGCCGAAGCGCATCTTGATCACGCGCTCTTCGCGAGGAGTAAGCGTACGCAGAACCTGCGAAGTATATTCCTTCAGATTCACGCCAATCACCGCCTCCGAAGGCGAGACCGCCTGGCGATCTTCAATGAAGTCGCCCAGGTGCGAGTCTTCCTCTTCGCCTATGGGCGTCTCCAGCGAGATGGGCTCCTGCGCGATCTTCAGTACCTTGCGTACCTTGGCCACGGGGATGTCCATGCGACGCGCAATCTCTTCGCTCGAGGGTTCGCGACCCAGCTCCTGCACCAACTGGCGGCTGGTGCGGATGAGCTTGTTGATTGTCTCGATCATGTGCACAGGTATACGAATGGTCCGCGCCTGGTCGGCAATGGCGCGTGTAATCGCCTGGCGGATCCACCACGTCGCGTAGGTGGAGAATTTGTAGCCGCGCCGGTACTCGAACTTGTCCACCGCTTTCATCAGGCCGATATTACCTTCCTGGATCAGGTCGAGGAACTGCAATCCGCGGTTGGTGTACTTTTTGGCGATCGAGACGACCAGTCGCAGGTTGGCCTCGATCAGCTCACGCTTGGCCTGTTCGGCGTCCATGTCGCCCTGGATCATCTCGCGCTGCGTGCGCTTCAGCTCCACGATCGATACGCCGGCGTCGCCTTCGATTTTTTCCAGATCCGTCCGGCAATTCTTCTGCTGGCGCCGGTATTCCTTTTTCAGCTCCTCGCTCTTCGAGGATTCATGCTTCTGCTCGAGCGAACGAATCTGCCGCTCCAGGGTGCGCATCGTGTCGACGGTCTTATTGACCTTGTCGAGCAGGCGCTTGCGTTCCAGGGGCGTGTACTTCAGCTCGCGCACGATGCGCGACACGTGTACTTTTTCGCGGGCGATCGCCCAGCGCAGCCGTCGCGCTTCTTTCACTTTGGCCTTGTTGCCCGGCGCGATGGCGGCCTGCTTCTCTTCAAGCTGAGCGATCTTCTTCTGGTGTTTCACCAGCGTGTCGGTGCGTGCGACGGTGGCCTTCACGCGAACCTGCACCACCTCTTCGGTCAGCTCTTCTTCGTCGAAGATCACCACTTCTTTTACGTTGCGCACGCCGCGCTTCAGGTCCTCGCCCAGCGCCGCAATCTCGCGAATCACGATCGGCGAGCGCGAAATCGCCTTGAGCACGCGCATCTGGCCTCGCTCGATACGCTTGGCGATCTCCACTTCGCCTTCCCGTGTGAGCAGCGGCACCGTGCCCATTTCGCGCAGGTACATGCGCACCGGATCGTTGGTCTTTTCCAGTGTGCCCGGCGTCAGATCCAGTTCGACGTCTTCGCCCTCTTCCAGCTCGAAATCCTTGTCGCTTGGAAATTTGGGGGCATCGAGCAGATCGATGCCCTGACCACTGATAGTGGTCATCAAATCGTCCAGATCGTCGGCCGTTCCGATCTCATCCGGCAGAACGTCGTTTACGTCGCCGTACGTCAGGTAGCCCTTCTCCTTGCCGGTCTCGATCAGCCCCTGAACATCCTCTTCAAATTTGTTTTCGTCAATCGCCAATTCAATCCTGCTCTCTTCGGCAAAACGCATCCGCGCCTTGCGCATTGCTCGATGTCATCTCGGCCTTCGCCGCACTCGGGAACGGGTAGGTGATCCGCTCGGCCGGAGGCACTTTGTCACGGTCTGCCGCACTCCAGTGGTTGGCGCCCGTCGCATCGCAATCCGGCCCGCTAATTCCGGTTCCAGACGCACGAAAACAGGACTCCTACCCAAGAGTCCTCACTCCGTGCACACCACCGCGCTTCCCGCTCAAGCGGCGAAAATATTTCCTCGGAACAGGATGGCAGCGCTTCAGGTTTCGCCTGGGTCGCCCGCGAGCCGCAGCTCATGTGTGGGGCAAAGGGGCGCGCATCCTCACTGAGATCAATAGATTACCACAAGCTTGCTGGCCCGCGCCAGCACCATTTCGGCGGAACGGTCAGCACCAGATTCCGTCGCAGCCCTCCAAGCCCGAAATTCCCAGCCTTCCACTCCTGCTCCCATCTATTTAGACGCCGCAAACCCCCGATCCGACTCGGACTTCAGGCACTTCGGTCACGGACGAGCCGACGCCGTAAACCCTCACTCACGGATCTTGTGGCCCTGTAGTTGCCTCAGGGTCCGGTCCAGTTCCAACTTCTGCTGGGTCAAGGTTGCCAAGGCAGGGTCATCTCCGAGGCGCTCGGCATCGGCGATTTGCGCCCGCAAGTCGCGGAGCTGGCCCTCGATTGCGCGCTCCTGGACCTCCTGCATCGCGCCTTCGACTTCAGTGTCCTCGACGGGCCTTCTCTCGTCGAGCAACACTTCAGCCAGCAGCGCTTTTTGGCTCGGGTCAGGCACCACCTCCATGGGATCGTTGGCTTCGCGCACCGCCAGTGCCTGCATGGCCGGGAACGAGGCAAGATGCTCAAACCAGGAGGGCTGTTCCTGAATGGCTTTTGCGGCTAGATGGCGTGCGTAGGCACTCTCAATTTCCGTGCTGGCGAGGGCGCGAAGCAATACTCGCTCGACTTCGGTCAGTGCCGCGGGCCTGACTTCGACACGGTCGCGGCGGCGGAGCGCCGCCTGCCGTAGCTCTTCGCGCATGACTGACGAGCCGATGCCGAGTTTCTGCGCGGCGTCGGCGGCGAATTGCTCGCGCGCCAGCGTCTCAGGAATGCGCCGGATGTGGGGCAGAAGAAAGTTCATTGCCTTCTGCTTCTGCTCCGCGCTTCCGCCGGGAAACAAGTGCTGAGCGCGCTCGATCAGGTAATCGGCCTGGCGTCGAGCCCCGCGCAGTGCGTCCTTGTAGGCCTCCACGCCGCGCTCGCGTACAAACCGGTCGGGATCGAGTCCGCCGTCGAGCGTGACAATCTTGATCGCAAAACCCTCTTCAGTGAGCAGCGCGATCGACTTCTCCGCGGCATTCGCGCCGGCCGCGTCAGGATCGAAGTTCACGATCACGTTCGAGGTGTGCCGCTTGAGAATCGCCACCTGCTGCTCGGTGAAGGCCGTCCCGCTGGTCGCGATCACATTCTGAATGCCGGCCAGAAACACGCTGATGCAATCCATTTGCCCCTCGACCAGCAGTGCAAATTCAAGCGCGCGGATCGCCGGCTTGGCCTTGTCGAGATTGAACAGGACTTGGCCCTTTGTATAGAGCGGGGTCTCGGGAGAATTGATGTACTTGGCACCGGCCTTCTCGCCGGTCTCGAGAGCGCGCGCGGTGAATGCAATCACGCGCCCGCTTTCGCTCGAGATGGGAAACGTGACCCGTTTGCGAAACCGGTCGTAGAGCCGGCCGTGGCCGCCGTCTTCCTGCTCTTTCGAGCCGAAAAGGCCGCTGGCGCGGAGAGTGGCTTCGTCAGCCATGCCGCTCAGCTTGTCGCGCAGCGCATTGAAGCTGTCGGGCGCGTAGCCGATTCTAAACTTTCTGATTCCCTCCTCCGAAAGTCCGCGACCTGCAAGGTATTCGCGCGCCAAGGCGCCTCCGGGCGAGCGCAACTGCTCTTCGAACCAGGCCGCGGCGGCTTCATGCAAATCGAGAAGCCTGCTTCGCAGCCGTGCCCCAGCGGCTTCTTCCGGCGACGAATACTCCCGCTTGGGCAGCGGGATCCCACACTTCTGCGCGACGCTTCGCACGGCTTCGGGGAAGGAAACGTTCTCGATCTTGCCGACGAACGAAAATACATCTCCAGAAACCCCGCAGCCGAAGCAGTGGTAGAACTGCCGCACCGCATGCACGCTGAACGACGGCGTTTTCTCCTTGTGGAATGGGCAGAGCCCCGAGTAGTTCTGGGCTCCCGTTTTGCGCAGGCGGATGTAGCTCTCGATCACCTTGACGATGTCGGCCTGCTGCTTAACGGATTGGGCAAAATCCTGCATGAATGGTCCAAATTGAGAATACGGTCCGGGTCGACCCTTGGGTGGGTGGATAATCGCCCCGAGTTATCGCTACGGGAGCGCGGTTGCACAAAATTTGGTGCGATATTGAAAATACTTGTTGCAACGAACATATCTCCCGAGCATCCAAAGCTCTGTAGCATCCAAGTTTAAAAGGAGCAAAAACCGCGATGACGCCAACTGAACCCGCCACTGCCGCCACCACTACCTGGAACCTCGATCCGGCACACTCGTCCGCCGAGTTCAAGGTCAAACACATGATGATTGCCAACGTGAAAGGCAGCTTCTCAGGCCTTTCGGGGGTGTTAACCGAGCACGCCACAGACTCGACGCTCTCTTCCGTCGTGGCCTCGGTCCCTGTAGCTACCCTCTCGACCGGAGACGCACAGCGCGACGGGCACCTGAAGAGCGCTGACTTCTTCGATGCGGAGAAGTATCCCGCCCTGAGCTTCAAGTCCACCAGGGTTGTGAAGGAGGTCGAAGGGGAGTACAAGGTGACCGGCGACCTGACCATTCACGGCGTCACCAAGCCGGCGACTTTCGCCGTCGAGGGACCGAGCGCGCCCGGCAAAGATCCCTGGGGCAACACGCGCATCGGTCTCTCGGCTACCACCAAGATCAATCGCAAGGACTTTGGCCTCGCCTGGAACGCGGCACTTGAGAGCGGCGGGTTCCTGGTGGGCGATGAAGTCGCCATCACGCTCGAGGTTCAATTCATCAAGGCAGCGTAATCAGCCAGGTCGATGGCTGCAGATGCTGGCGGCAGCTAACGATCGGCTGCCGCCTCACCTCCGAAGCGAGGGATGCGAATTACCTGTTGCAACGAATATCTTCTCAACGCATCAAATCGTAGTACGCGCGCACCGGAATCGGGCACGCCCGCAACTCACTGGGCGCTGCCCGGCGGCCTTCCCACCCGGAATCAGTCATGCCGGAAGCAACCAATCCCGGTCCGCTCGCCCCGGAGGTCCATCATGTCACTCAGAGCCGTAAAAGAGATTTACCAAACCAAGCCCACCATTGAGGGCGCGGGCGTCAAGCTTCAACGCGCTTTCGGATTTGGCAAAACACACGAGTTCGACCCATTCTTGCTGCTCGACGACTTTCGCAACGACAACCCCGCCGACTATCTCGCCGGTTTTCCCTGGCATCCCCACCGCGGCATCGAAACCATCACCTATGTTCTCGCCGGCGAAGTGGCGCACGGCGACAGTCTGGGCAATAAGGGCCGCATGACCGAGGGCGATGTGCAGTGGATGACCGCGGGCAGCGGCATCCTGCACCAGGAAATGCCGAAGGGCGACGCCAAGGGACGAATGCATGGGTTCCAGCTTTGGGCCAACCTGCCTGCGCATCTGAAGATGACCGATCCGCGCTATCAGGACATTCCGTCCGCGGCCATTCCCGAAGTGACCGAGGACGACGGCACCAAGGCACGCATCATTTGTGGGGAGTTCTGGGGAAAGACCGGCCCGGTCGAGGGTGTCGCGACAGAATCCAGTGTGGCAGCTAGGTATATCGACATCTCCGTCGCCCCATTCAAGCGCAGGGCCATCAAAGTCGAGACCACGCGCAACGCATTTGCCTATGTCTTCGCAGGCTCGGGAACCTTCCGCGACGCATCGACCCCGCAGGCCGTGCTCACCGAGTCGGCAGTCGATCCAAACGCAGAGCCGGTTTACGACGCAAAGAACCACTCGCTGGTGCTCTTCGATCGCGGCGATGAGATCGTGGTGCGGGCCGGTCCCGAGGGCATCCGCTTCCTGCTTGTTTCGGGTAAGCCGCTCGAAGAGCCTGTGGCATGGTACGGCCCGATCGTGATGAACACGCAGGCCGAATTAAGCCAGGCCATGAGCGAACTGCAAAACGGCACGTTCATCCGCCACGGATAACCCGGCACCCCTCAGGCGGAATAGGGCTCATTCTTTCACTCTTCAATGCCAGCTGGAGCCCAAATCGCCGAGGGAATATCTAATGAACGACACCCCAACCATCTGGGACGAATTGTTGGGACCTCAGCCACGCATACCCCTCAAGGACCATCGAGCGGCGGCGCTCGCCTTTCGCCGCCGATGCGCTCTTGATAAACTAACTGATGTCGCGTTGTAGGCGCGTAGCTCAGTTGGTTAGAGCGCTTCCTTGACACGGAAGAGGTCGTTGGTTCGAATCCAATCGTGCCTACCATTTATTTTCAACAACTTACGTCCATGCTGAGTGGAAGGCCTTTCGATTTTCGCCTGTAAAACGTCGCCTGTATCCGTTTTCGCCCCCTCTACAACCTATTGCACGGTCCGCGATCCGGGCTTTAATGCCCGCATCATCGAGTCCTGAGCGGCCATCATCGACGCATTCACATGGTGCGCGTAGAGCCCCAGCGTGGTCGTGACGTTGGCGTGCCGCAGCAACCCTTGAACCGTCTTCACGTCGTTCCCTGATTGACGAGCCAACTAGCCAACCCATGACGGAAGTTGTGAAAGCCGAACCGTTGCCCCTTCTTGAGCTTCACTCCGGCGGCAATCGCTGCCGGTCGGAGATGATCCCATGTCAGGACGCTGCTCGACCTCGGTGTCTTCCCTTTGCTCCTCTTGCTGGCGAAGACCCAATCGCTTGGCCGCCCGTAGACCGTCTCGCGTCGCCAGTCCCTCAGGTATTTGGCCAGCAGATCGGTGAGAGGTACGGGTGCCTCCGAATCCTCCGTTTTCATCTTCTCGACGATCGTGTCGCTCACCCACACGCGACGAAGGTTGATTTGCTCGCTCTGGAAGTCAACATCCTCCCATTTCAAGCCCAACGCCTCGCTGATGCGAACGCCAGTCGCCGCAACAAGAATCGCCAGGGTCAATTCACACCCTGAAAGATGATCGAAGATCTTGGCAGCGGTTCCAGGGTCTAGCACGATTGGCTTGTAGGTGGATTTCGCAGATTGCTCCACCCACTTGACCGGATTCGACGACTCGTTGCGTGGAATCAATCCGTACTTTTGCCCCCGTTTGAAAATCACGGACATCGTACGACGGATCTTGTCCTTCGTCGGATTTGATCGCTTCAACGCTCCAAGCCATTGCTCAATGTCGAGCGGCTGAATCTCGAGTGCGAAGTCCTCACCCCAACGTGGCAACAGGTAGTCGTTGATCAAGTGCTTAACGGTGTATTGAGTCGTGATGGCCAGCTCCGTCATTCCGGTTTCCGTGTAGCTAGCTGCGAAATCGGCGAAGGTTAAGCGACCAGAGTTTACTGTGCCCTGATCGGGTTGCGGTTTCACGTGCCGTCGGTCCACCTCCCGCCAAGCGTCCTCTTCGGATGGGAATTCGACGAGCGTACCTAGAACCGCGGTATGCTCAACCCTCTTCCCCGTTTCCGGCTTGATGAGGTACCAGTGGTAGACCGGGGGTAGATTCTTGCTTATTTCTGCGGTGACAACGCGCTCTTCATTTCGCTGAAGGTTCGCAGAGCTCCCGTATTGCCGCGCGAAGCTTCTCATCTGTCAAGCTGACGAGTTCTGCGATAGAGAACGGTCGATACGAGGTTGACATTACTCTGCCTTGCGCGTTGTGGACCTGGAACCGGATAAGGGGCCAGGCATTCTTGTCGAACATCGCCGATCCGCCGGCGAATTCCTCTCCTACGATGCGCTTGATTCTTGCGGTGTGTTGATCGAATACCCTCTCCATGTCGAAGCCCGTGGTCATCGGCTTTCCTCTCAAGGCCAATACGAATTCGGGTAGGGCCGCTGCCGTCCCACATCGAACGGAAAAACAGCAATCTGCTTACTTGTTCCTTCTGTCAACGCAGGCTTCCCAATCCTTCGAGGCACCGCCTTCGAACCGAAGAGCAAAAATGATGATGCCCGTTGAGCACTTTCGTGTTCACGTCAACGCACATCGCTGGAAGGGTAGAGCCACGTCCGAACCCAAGTTATTGAAGCAACCGTGATCCCCTCGCAGCAGCTGCGCGTCCGCGCGCTTTACGGCGCTGACACATCACTCGACGCACCCCGATGTGCCGCATGACTGCATTGATCGGTGCGCGATGACATTTGGCAATAAAGAGCTATTTCGGCTCCAGTCATTTTTGATCAAGACGCGAGTAGTTGATCTGGTCGGAGCTAAGAACCAGGTAAGTAGCTGAAAGCTTTGGGTATCGTGTTTTTCCGTGATTCGCATAAGCAACACTTACAAAATGAATGTGTTTCGTATGCGCAACCAGATTCCTTGAACAATCAAATGCGAGAACGTCCCTGTCTCCGTGTGAACGATTGACGGTCAATGTCGGATGGTGTAACGCTTCATCTAACTCGAGTGATCATCAAGACATTTTAACTGCCTGTTGCTTAAACGAAACTGAGATGCGAACGAGCTTGGCAAATTCATTGAAGTCACGGAAAACTGTGGGACGGTTAGCTCGGGGCACAATTCCGAAGGATCGATGCTGTTCGGTTGCGCCGAAGCAACAGAACAAACTAATCGCACAAATGAACTGATTTGAAGCCCTATTCTCCCCGCAGCGCCTATTGGTGCTGAAGAGGAGATTTGTCGATGGTTAAGCATGCTGCTCACAAACTAGTCCTTGCCCTGACTCTCTTGGCCTTAACAATGCACGCTGGCAGGGCTTTTGCTCAATCCACCATTACCGGGTCGGCTTCCACCCCGTCATCTGTCACTGGGACCGATCCCGAGCCACAGAGTGTCACGGGAACTGATCCGGAGCCGCAGAGCGTCACTGGGACTGATCCGGAGCCTCAGAGCACGATCGTATTGATGATGCTCCAGATCCTCCAACTGTCATAGAATGTCTGGAGAGCACGAGCTTGTGCTGGCTGCCCAACTAGGGAGAGAAGATGCACTTGACCGGCATAGATCTTCTGTTTTGGGCGGCCGGCCTTGTAGCCCATGTCTTATTGCTTCTGGTTCTTTGGGTCCGTCATCGCGCGGCGACATTTAGATTGTTCACGCTTCTCATCGCCAACAATGTCATAAGAACAGTCGTTCTATACTGTGTTGTCCTGATGGGCAGCAAGCATGCATATCTCATTGCGTACCTTTCACTGGGAAGCCTTGACCTGATCTTGCAGCTTTGCGTTGTAGGCGAGATGGCGTCGCAAGTCTTTCGCCCACTCGGCAACTGGGCACCAGACGCCAGGGTCAGACTTGCTTGGATTGTCCTTGCAAGTGTTGCGATCGGGGCGGGTCTCACGTGGCTCTCAGCAATTCCGCCTGGTCACACATTGCTAAGCACGATCCTGATTCGAGGCAATTTCTTTTCCGCCGTGTTGATGACGGAGCTCTTCGCGGGAATGGTGGCTCTCTCGGTAACCATCAGACTCCCATGGAGGACTCACGCGACGAGGATTATACAAGGCCTTGGGTTCTACTCATTCGTTTGTATTCTCATCGAGGCAGGCCATAGTTACCTCGGAATCGATCACGACATAAAGATCTCGGCCGACCTCACATATTTTCGCATGCTCACTTACTTGATCTGTGTGGGCTATTGGATCATAACGCTCTGGCTCGACGCTCCAGCTCCCAAAGCGCTCCCAAAAGAAATGGAGCAGCATCTGCTAGCGCTGCAAAGGCAGGTTGAAGCCCACCTCCAGCGACTTCGGACGATGGGGAGATAGTATGCGTGCCACCTATTTCTTTTTAGTGCTCTCAGTCTTCCTCCTCGCGCTTTTGATCCTGGTGGTCCACTCTTATCTCCGGAGAATTCGGACTGAGAAACGCCCATACGGAAGCTGGGAGAAGCTTCTAGGCAGGCTTTCGGCAGTCAATCGGGAAAATGTAGTTTTGATCGCGTTATCTCTGGTTGACGAATCCGGGCAGAGGCGAGGACCCGAGAATGACGCAAATCTCGACGGAGCCCAGATATGGTCGATGATTGGTGGGATAGAGGGGCTTGAAACTCTGGAACGAAATTGCGCAGTCCTCGTTGATCTGGTCTATTACGTTCAGCAACGGTATCCGGAGGCATTGGTCATTGCCGAACAACTCAGGTTGGACGCACGCGAGATTGAGTGGCATATTGGACGGCTGAAGAGCGCGGCCAAGGTCGGCAGGGCCGAAAAGGCATTCCCGGAACACGCGGAGCAGGTAGCTGCAATCTATTACGTGATGACACGCCGTGTACTAGCGCTCTATGAACGGTGGAACCTCCCCGGGCTTGTAGAGCTCCAAAGGGCTCTATAGCGGTGCCCAATCACGTTCGATGCGTTCAAGCTTGGATGCCCGTCTCGTAAACAACCCCACAACTGTCCCAATCACCTCTACTTCCCGTCTATTTCTCCATCGCCGATCGTCGTTGGGTTCCGGTGACAGCATGTGCGGCACAAGAGTCAACCACTCAGCCTTCTTATCCAGTTCACAGAAGCCGCAGAAGTATCCATTTCGGGTAAACAGAAAATAGATTGGACGATCAAACTCGTTCGTCCAATCCTTACGGCTGGCTATAGCTCGCTTTTGTGAATCGATCAGGACGATGGATCCGGCGAGAATCATTGGCTCCAAGGTTCGGTCGTGCCTGCCAATAATACCGCGGCGATAATGGGGCGGCATCATATTGCGGTCGGATTGAAGCAGCATTGTTTGTTCCGGGAGAGGATCGGAGATCAGGTTGTCGGGCACCCAGGCTCTCGCAAGTTTCTCGAGAGGGCCCTCCGCCAACAGGAGCGTGGAATTGGGACTCGATGCCTGTAGCAACTGTGCCGAACCTTCATTCGACCCGGGACAAAAGGAAAGCATCTGGTCCGTCGAGAGATTGTAGATGTAGGCCAGCACGATGAGCTTGGTCGCAGACAGCCCACGATTCTCGCGCTCTACGCGGTCAAGCCAGCTTGCCGAAATTCGATATGCATCATTGCCCCACTGTTGTGCAACCTGCGCGCAGCGTTCCTCTGTCTCTCGCAACGTGAGCTTCAATTGGTTTCGAATATTGCGGAGTTGCGTACCGATCCCTTTCGGTAATGACTTATCCCTCAGCGAATCAATCGTGCAGGCGGTCCATCGAGGCGTCAGGGACAAAGCTCCCTCCTTCCGCCGGCTCGGCTGGTTCCGTCTTCAGAATCAGCCTTTCTCAAAAGATCGGTCATTGAGTTCCTCCCTGAGTTTTGGGAACTGCCGCCGCGACGTGAAAGAGCGTTTGCCGGTGCATCCAATGAGGCCGTATTGCGGGGTAGGATAACATCGACTGTTGCATTCCGAAAATTCGAGCCCGAGCTAGGCATAGGTGGCCCCACCGTCTACCGCTGCCATCACTCGATCCTCTCATCAGGTTTACTCGAACCGGTGAAGCTGTGGGAGATCGGGCGTAATCACCTGCAAGCTCAAGTGTCCGCCGAAGCTGAGCAGAGGTCAGCTTACAGCTCGAAGACAGATCGCGTGAGAGCTTGGGGCTCATGTCAGAGGCGAGGGCATCGCGCTCGGTTAACCGACTAAGATTCAGCAATTGGCGGGTTTCCGAACACTAGCCGACTTGCCAGGACTGATCGCCCCGGTATGTGTAGCTCGGCGTTCCGAACTAAATCACCAGGCGAAGTGTCCCCTCGCCGGAGGGCATTTCTCGTTCATTGCTTCGCTCCTTCGGGCGGAGCCTGCTGGGCCATCGCAACCAACTTCGCGGCGATAGCATTCGCCAGGGCGTCCTTGTCCGTAATGTTCAGGTTCAGCCGATCTTCCTGTATTGTCGTGCCTCCCCGATCAATCCTCAGTCTCAGGCTCACCGTCTCACCTTGCGCCGTGTAGACAATCTTGGGTGTCAGGGAATCGACGGGGCCGTCGGTCAGGTCATCAAGATAGACAATTGGTGGCTCGGTCTCTTGCCCGCGTACCGAAGGATGACTGATCTCCCGCAAATCTGCACGCACCGCAGCCGCAAGGCCGAGCGAATCCTCATCGTTGTCGTCATGGCAGCTCAGGTGGAGCAGCTCCGGCTTGATGGCCGCCAATGGAATCTTCGCTTCGTCGGAGGGGTCGAGCAGCGCCACGGGAAAGCCGACTCCCTCTGGCGCGGCGATCTGCGGCTTCTGGATGCCCCCAATACTCTGCGCAAGCAGCGGAACTTCCTCGCTGGCGTTCTGGAACCAGCGACTGACATTCAGTTGTGAACTCGCGTCAACCGAGCGGCCTCTCATGCCTTCGAGCAATGCGTACGTCAACAATCCCTGGCCATACTTGCTGGCCTCGTAGCTCACTTTGTCCGCCGCCGCGCCCATCAGGATGACTGTGCCCGTTGCATCCTTCAGGAACTCAACTGCGCGGCGCTGGTCCGGCGGGACATCGCGCTTCTCCACCAGCTTCAGCAACTCTTCGTTTGCTGCGCCGGCCGCGCAGGTGTCCAGAATCAGCACCTCCTTCAGCGGCATGTTCTTCGCGCCCAGCCACTGCCTCAGTTCCGCGCTGCTGACTGTTGAAAGCGCCTTCAGTGCTGCGTTTTTCTCGATGTCCAGGCTCCGCGCATCCGCCGTCAGGTAGTAGTAGCTGTCCTTTTCCGCTCCCAGGCTCAAGCCATGGCCGGAGAGATACACCAGCAGCACGTCCGTCGGCCTCGCCTTCCTCATTACCTCCACAAAAGCCGCTGCGATATTCGTCTTCGTCGACTGCCCGCTCTCCTCATTCGCATCGGTGGTCAGAAGGTGAAGGTGAACGTTCTCCCTGCCAAAGAGGTTGTTAGCTCCGATCTCAAGGCTCGCCGTCATACTCTCGGCATCGTGCGCCGGGTATACCAGGTCCATCGCATGGTTGCCGGCGAACCTCGCTGTCCCAACCACGATGCCGTAGAACTGCGGCTTGTAGTCGGCCGACATCGAATCGCTTGGCTCTGGAGTCAGCCCCTTTGTCTTTGCCGCGACGGTAAAGGTCGACACGGCCTCATGGCTGCGAATGTGGTTGCTGGCATCGTATGCGTAGGCAGTAATCGTGTTCTCGCCGGGCTTGAGTGTCGCGGCACTCAGATCTACCATCACATTGGCTTTGTCGCCACTCCTTGCCGCATGCCCGGTTACCGGTCGCTCCAGCTCTGCCACCTTGCGGTCATTTACGCTGACGACCAGGCGGCCTACACCACCACCCATGTCTTTAATCGCGAGCGTCAGGTTCCTACTCTCCGGCCTATAAGGTGAAACAACGGCCACCTCCGGAAACGCAGGGAGCTCATCCAACCCCTTCACCTCCGGTAGCCGCTCGCCCTTCACGATGCTAGCCAGCAGGTTGGGCGTGTAGTAGTTGTCCTTGAGCTGCTTGAGCTCGATCGGACGAAGGCTGTCGGTAACCCAAATAAGTCCAGCTGTGTTGTCGGGATCGTTCGAATCGTAGCGGCCTTCCGGGTCGGTTACAGCCCAGCCGCCATTGTCGAAGCTCAGCAAGGTCGCCAGTTGCTTGCCGCTTGCCGCGCCCCAGAGGCGAGTGGTTGTGTCCAGGCTTCCCGAAAGCACGAAGCGGCCATCCGGCGAAAAGGCCACGGACTCGACTGCATCAGTGTGCCCTTCAAAGACACGAATCTGTTGTCCCGTCAAGGCATCCCACAATCGAACGGTCTTATCGAATTCACCGGTCAGCACATAATGCCCATCGTGCGAGAAGGCGACCGAATTGACGATGGAGTGGCCTACAAAAGAGCGAACCTGGTTGCCGGTGCCTACGTCCCACAATCTAGCGGTACCGTCATAACTTCCGGTGAGGACATATCGGCCATCCGGTGAGAACGTCACGGATGTGACCGCATTTTCATGACCTGCGAACACCTGAATCTGCTTCCCGGTGGCTGCATCCCAGAGGCGGGCTGTATTTCCGTCGCCATCAGTGAGAAGAAAGTGACCATCCGGGGAAAAGGCTACAGCTTCTACGGCGCCGCTTTGTCTCTCGAACGAGAGGATCTCGCGACCGCTGTGCGCATCGCGAAGTCTCACCGCGCCTGCTCCCCCCGTAAGTACCAGACTGCCATCGTGTGAGAAGGCTACAGAACCAAACCCAGTAGGATCTCTATCGAACGACCGCACCAGTTGTCCGGTGTCAGGGTCCCAGAGCCTCACGGTGCCGTCACTGCTGCCGGCGAGCACGGAGCGGCCAGCCGCAGAGAAGGCTACTGACGAGATCGACGATGTATGCCCTTTGAAGGTACGTAACTGCCGACCGCTGTCCACGTCCCACAGCCGCGCCGTATTGTCCGAGGTCTCTAGGATCCCTCCGCTGCCCGTGAGCACGGAGCGGCCATCCGGAGAGAAGGCTACGGAACTAATCCCATCTGTATGTCCTTCGAAGGAACGAATCTTCTTCCCGCTGGCCACATCCCACAACGATGCATTGCCGTCCCCTCGGCCGGTGAAGACACAACGGCCGTCCGGCGAGAACAAGGCCTTAGAGACCGGATCTTTACTTCCGCCGAACGAGTAAATCTGCGCAGCAGTGGCCCTGTCCCAGAGTCGCGCTGTTTTGTCGAAACTTGCGGTGAGCACGTAGCGGCCATCAGCGGAGAAGGCCACCGACATCACAACACCTGTATGCCCAATAAACCTGCGGACCTGGCGGCCGTTCGCCGCGTCCCACATCCGCACCGTCCCGTCCTTGCCGCCCGTAAGGACAAATCGGCCATCCGAGGAGAAAGCCACCGACTGCACTGCGTCGGTGTTCCCAGTGAACGAGCGAATCGGCTCACCAGTCTCCCTATTCCAAAGCACCGCGGTCTTGTCTTCGCTGCCGGTGAGCAAAAGTCGGGTATCCGGTGAAAATGCAACGGCATTCACCCTTCCAGAATGTCCCGCGTAAACGCGAATCGACTTACCGGTGTTGACGTCCCATAGCCGTGCTAGCTTTTCCTCCGTACCCGTAAGGACAAGACGGCCATCGGGAGAGATGACGAGGTCGTCGGTACCTTCATCTATGTCTTCGAAGTCGCGAATGAGTTGACCACTGGCTGAAGACCAAAGATGAATCCCTCCCCAGCCCGCAGTGAGCACTGAATGTCCATCAGGAGAGTAGGCCACCCAAAAGATCGGTGTCTGTTTCCCATCGAGCTTAAGAACCTGGCTGCCAGTCGCCGTATCCCATAAGCGTGCTGCACCGTCCCAGCCTCCTGTGAGCAAGAATCGGCCATCAGGAGAAAAAGCCATGGAATTGACCCCTTGAATCCCGAGCTGCGGCATGAGCCGCACATGCTCCTGGGCTTGCGCTGCCAGCGCCCACAGCAACATCCCGCCCACCGCCAATGCTCCAGCCTTCGCCGCAAGCCTGATGCCCATTGTCTTTTCGCTCTTGGACCCCTGGGTCCGAGGGAAGGATACTCTGAATCCACACAGCTTGGGATGACATGAAAGGGGGATTTCGGGTCGGAGTTGGCCAAAGTGGACCATCTCGTCTATTGATCCGGTCTACCGCCGTGGATTCGGGGTGCGGCTGGGATTAGTACTGGAAAACGCCGATTGCGACCGTGATCATTTATTCCGGACCCGACCGTGGGATTGCAGTCGAGATGCCGACATATCGGGATTCATCCGGTCCCGGCACACTCCTCTGCAGGGAAGCAATTGAGAGCCGATGTATTCTAACCGCATCGGAACCTGCAGGTCATAGGCCGACATGTCAAAGCCCGGACGCCGCACCAACACGCCATCGGATGAGATTGCGCGGTTTACGGACCGTGAAAGCCAGCAGGCGGTCTTTCAGCGTTATCTGAACTCGGCGGAGGAACCGCCCGTGCTCGTGTTTTACGGTGTCGGCGGTTCAGGAAAGACTTGGCTTCTCAAGAAGTTGTTGACAGAGGTGCCTGGCGGGATTCCATTCGCCTACGTTGACTTTGGCATCGCTGCCATGGGCGGACGGTTCGTCCTCGATCCCGCGGTGGCGCTACAGAGCATCCAGCAGCAGCTCGGAGCGCCCGCGCCTCGCTTCGAACTCGCGCTTGCCGTGATGCGCCACAAGAAGGGCATCGAGGCAGAGTCCGGTTTCTGGGCCGATCTCGCAGCCGAGGTTGTGGGCGGGTTCATCCCCGGAGCCGGAACCGTGCTGAAGCAGTTGGGCAAGGAGGCTCGCTCTCGCTTGCAGGGCACTGCGTTGGAGAAATGGCTTGCGTCTGCCACCGGAACTCAACTTCAAATCGAATTGCGCTCGATGACGGATCAGCAGATCGAGAGTGAGATTCTTTACTATCTCGCTGCCGACCTCAGCGAGGCTTTTCCCACGCACCTGGACCGTGCCGTGACATGCGTGATCTTCCTCGACACATTCGAGGCGGTCGGAGCCGGATTTCAAAATGACGAGCACCGGCGCCTTCAAGAGAAGTGGATTCAGGACTTTTCTGCGGAGCTCGATTTTGCATTGACCGTGATTGCCGGGCAGAACCGGCTCTCCTGGGATGAGACTGACCCCGACTGGGCAAGTCATCTGGATCAACATCTTGTAGGCGGCTTGTCGGAGAGCGATGCCCGCCTCTTTCTCGCCCAATGCGATATCGGTTCCACGGCCTTGCAAAGCAGCATTCTGGCCACGTCAAAAGCGTCTTCAGGTGGCTACCACTGTTTCAGTCTTGGCTTGTGCGCGGACGTCGTCTTCAACGAGCGCAAGGAAGGCCTGGAGCCCGAAGCGGAGACCCTTCACTTTAATCCCCAGGATCGGGAGAAACTCGCCAGACGCTTTCTCACGTCCCTGGCATCGGATGCGGAGCGCCGCTGGATTGAGCGTCTTGCCCTGACCCCGCGGTTCGACGAACCCGCGGCACGCTGCGCATTTTCGCAGGAGCACAGTATTGCGCAGGATGTGGCCTGGGAAGGTTTGCACGATTACAGCTTCGTTGAACGGAATCCCGGCAGCGACTGGTCCTCGATCCGTGCGGAGATGCGCGCCGCTTTGAAGAACCAGCCTTCCGCCCAGGATCGCATCGCACGCGACCACCAGTGGTGGCAGGAATACTGGTCAGGGCGCTCCAATGAAGCGACAGATGACGCTGCGGGGCTTGCATGGTACCACCGGTATTGCCTCGCGCCTTCTGATGCGATGGAGGATTGGGAAAAGCTGACTGACAGCGCCAGGACTGCCGTACCGCCCCGCATGAAAGAACACTTCTTCCTGCTCCAGTGGGCGGAGCCGCTTGGATTGCTGGACGACCCTCCGAGCACTCCGGACGAAGCTGGAATGCTTTACGATTTTGGCCTTGAGCTCTTCTATGCTTCATGGAACCGGAGTCCGAACCTGCAGAGGGCCATCGCTTGCTACGAGGCGGCGCTGCGCGTCCTTACTGAACGGGAGTTTTCGCAAGACTGGGCGGCGATCCAGAACAATCTCGGCAACGCTTGGAACGACCTGCCCACGGGCGACCACACGGCCAATCATCGGAAGGCAATTGCCTGTTTCGAGGCGGCGCTGCGAGTCCGCACTGAGCAGGAGTTCCCGCTAGAGTGGGCCTCAACTCAAAACAATCTCGGCAACGCCTGGAGCAAGCTGCCAACCGGCGACCGTGCGGCCAGTCTTGGCAAAGCCATCTCTTTCTACGATGCGGCGTTGCGGGTCCTCACGGAACGGGAGTTTTCGCAAATCTGGGCGGCGACCCAGATGAATCTCGGCGTCGCATGGAGCGAACTGCCCACGGGCGACCGCGCCGCCAATCTTAGCAAGGCCATTGGCTGCTACGAGGCCGCGCTGCGCGTTTTCACCGAACAGAAGTTTCCGCAAGACTGGGCCCGAATTCAGAACAACCTCGGCATCGCATGGAGCGAACTGCCCACAGGCGACCGCGCCGCCAATCTTGAAAATGCCATCGACTGCTGCGAGGCCGCGCAGCGCGTTTATACCGAACAGGAGTTCCCACAAGATTGGGCTTGGACCCAGAGTAACCTCGGCAACGCCTGGAGCGACCTGCCCACCGGCGACAAAGCGGCCAATGTTGGCAAGGCCATCGCCTGCCACGAAGGGGCGCTACGCTTACGCACAGAGAAAGAGTTCCCACAAGAATGGGCGGCAACCCAGAACAACCTCGGCACCGCTTGGGCTCACCTGCCTACGGGCAACCGTGCAGCCAATCTCGGCAAGGCGATCGCCTGCTTCGAAGCGGTGCTGCGCGTCTTCACGGAACAGGACCTTCCGCAAGACTGGGCAGCAACCCAGAACAATCTCGGCGCCGCTTGGGGTGAGCTGCCCACGGGCGATCTCGTGGTTAATCTACAGAACGCCATCGCCTGTTACGAGGCCGCGCTTCGTGTGCGCAGCGAGCAGGAATTCCCGCAAGATTGGGCGACGACCCAGAACAATCTCGGCCGTGCGTGGAGCGAACTGCCCACGGGCGACCGGGCGGCCAATCTTGGCGAGGCCATCACCTGCTTCGAAGCGGCGCTGCGAATTCGCACAGAGGAGGAGTTCCCGCAAGATTGGGCGACGACCCAGAACGATCTCGGATTCGCCTGGAGCGAACTGGATACTGGCGACCGAGCGGCCAATCTTGAGAAGGCGATCGCATGTTTCGAAGCTGCGCTGCGTGTCTACACGGAACAGGAATTCCCGCGAGACTGGGCGGCAAGCCAGATCAATCTTGGCATCGCCTGGATCGATCTGCCCACGGGTGACTCCGCAGCCGATCTTGGCAAGGCCATCGCCTGCTTCGAGGCGGCGCTGCGTGTAGACACTGAGCAAGACTCCCCGCAAGACTGGGCGGCAGCGCAGATCAATCTCGGCAATGCCTGGAGCGACCTTCCCACGGGCGACCGGACGGCCAATCTTGAGAAGGCTGTCTCCTGCTACGAGGCAGCGCTCCGCGTCTACACGGAAGCGGGGTTTCCTCGGGAGCATCAAATGGCCACCGAGAACTTGTCGTTTGCAGGTGCAGCACTGGCGGATGAGCAAAACGGAGCCGGCAACAACCCAGAGTGACGGTCTTCATTCGGCCGCGAACTCTGAGAGCGAATTTGAAGATGTCCTCAGCAGATTCGGCTCAGGTGAAGGTCTTGGTTTTGCGAGAGTCCAGCAATTGGCGGGTTTCCAAACACTAGCCGACTTTTGGGTACTTATCTGGCGTGAATGCGACGGCACGGATGAAGAACTGTGAAGGTCGCGTTTGCAAAAGATATGGACCTGAAAATGCTTGCCGGCGAGCAGCATCGAACGCAGGATCACTGCTGGCTCGCGGAAGCAGGTTTTGCGGCGACGTGAAGCACAGCGGCAAAGGTGCCGAGGTCGCACGACATGTCCGAGCCGCTGCATCCGGGCACAAATACGGGCGCTTCGGCTGGAGGATTGCTTATCGTGAGCGGCTGTGACGCACGCATCTGCTCGAGAGTCTGTGCGGTGTAGTAGACACGAACAGAGAGTCTTCGGCTTGCGCGCCCACGCCAGAGTTCGAACATTAAAGCGCCACCCGGAGGTGTATCACCGCTCCGCCCGTCGATTATCCAGTCAAGTCCCAGCGCCCCAGCCACGCTTGCGATGTTGGTGTCGTGTCCAACGAGAATAAGAACTTTGTCGCTCGGTTTTCCCGGCGCACCTGGCACAGGTTTGCCTTTCGCACTTTGCTCCAGCGCTTTGTCGATGCGGTCGAGCAATGTGGAAGCATACATTTGTGCGACAGCCGGAGTGCGATCGGCATAGTTCTCTTCCGCGGAATGAAGCTCTAGGATCTCGCGCAGTGCTGATTCGTTGAGGCAACCCCACCCGAGGTTTGTCCCGCTCAGTCCTTCGGTGTACTCGAGCAGCAGATTTTCAGCCAGTGTGGACGCTGTCGCCAGAGGGCCTTCAAATTTCGCGGGGTGGTCGCCCGTTCCGGGTGAAAGCTGCGCTGGGATGTCAAGCAGCGATGTCCGGGCCAAATTGATCGACTGCACTTTGCCGCATCCGGTCAGTAGCCGATCAAGGGCGATCAACTGGGGTTGATACGCTGCAGTCAAATTACTTGCGGCGCCACCAATGCGACCGGAGATGGCCGCCGCAGCAAGTCCGGCATCCGGGTGAACGGCGCGGGCTTCCATGGAGTGAAACAGAGGATCGGCCGCGCCCTCGGGTAAAGCATGAACTTCGGTTCCACAACCAGGAAGCAGCCCCTCAGCCAGTGCCTTACCGGATTCGCGGGTTCGCTGATCGGAGTCGGCAAGGATCGTAACATGTGCGGCATCTTCACAGCTGTTCGGCGACAGCAATCCCTCCGCAGCTAGCTTGGCTCGATCGTAGGTGCCGAACAGTTTCATCAGCTCGTAGCCGTGCGCGGTAAGATAACCCGGCGGCACGTCCCATACGGGCCACGGAGCGGCGGAGTACTTCGCGTACTTTTCTGCCTTGCCTGTTGGTGAGCGCACACCGTGACGGCTGAGATAGATGACGAACTGGAGGCTCTCGTCATCCGTTGGAGGACTTTGCGCCGGAACGGATAACGCGCAGAAGATGGCCGCGAGCAAGAGAACGGCGCGGATATGGAAGCATTTCCGCAACATGATGGGGCTCCGCAAAATGGACGTTGCAAACAAAAGCAGGCCGGCGCATTGAGAGGCTCCCAATCGTCGGCCTTCTGAACTGCGTTGCAGTCAGGAGTTTACTTTTCGCGGTCCGAGTTCCAAACCAGGCTCGCGCTGTAGGTCGGTTTGTAGTACTCCCGTTGCGTCATGTACTGCGGGCTGCCGTTGTAGAAGCCAAAGACCTCGTTGTTGAGATTCAACCCCTCCAACTGAAGCTCCAGCCCGCGATAAACGCGCATGCCCATCTGAGCGTCCACCTGCAGGTGAGGATAGAAGTAATTGTCGCCGCAGGGTCCGTTGATCGGCCCATTTGGCGGTGCATTGCCGCACACTCCCGACGGAATGCCGGAGTCATTGGAGAAGTACTGGTAAGCGTCAATGTTGGAGCTGTTGTAGGAGATGCCCACGTGTCCCGAGTAGCGTTTCAATTCGTAAGATGGCTCGATGTTGAAGGCGTGCCTCGCAGTGCCCATCAGCGAGGGCGAGTCGTCGCGATTGGGAAGGCCATTGATGTGCGAATCGTTGTAGGAGTAGTTGGCCATCAGGCCCAGGCCGCGGAAACCGCCGGGCAGATTGGTGAACCTTTGCTGTAAGCCGAATTCCAGCCCCCAGACCCTGGCGGCGGAGCCATTGATATCTTGCGTTTCCAGAGCGACACCCGGATCTACTCCATCGATAGCGGCAAACGCTGCGCAAGAGACGGTGCAGGGCTGGTTGGCCGTAACAATCGGATTGGTCAGTTGCTTATAGAAGAACCCAGTTTGAATCAGGCCGAAGGGTTTCAACTGCTGCTCCAGTAGCAAATCGTAGTTGTTGGCGTGGGTGGGCAGTTCGTTCGGGTTGCCGATAGTGGCCACGATGTTCCCTGGACCGTTGGCGGAGGCAGCGTACGGCACCAGGTCGTACTGGTTGGGCCGGGAGATGCCACGCGCGTAGACCGCGCGGAGGGCCGTCTCGGACGTGAAGGCATAGCGTGCCTGAATGCTGGGCAGAGGATCGACGTAGTCCTTTCCATTCGTAACCGGTGTCGTTCCAACCCAGTTTCCGCTGTTGTCCATCCCGTCGCCGTTGGGACCGGCGGCCGGGTTCACCAGATATCCCAATCCATGCACATGCGTCGCTTCAATACGCAATCCGGTTTGCAAACGTAAGCGGTCGAAGTTGACGGTGTTCATGATGTAGCCGGCGGAGACGCGCTCGATCAGATTGTAGTTGGCAGGGTCCGATGAGCTCCGAGTGGCTGGCACGTCGAGTGGAAGCAGTCCTGGATTGGCTCCAAGGAATTGATCCACCTTGTAGTGGTCCGTCATTTCCCCCATATGGTATGTGCCATCGTAATAGTGCGGGTCCTGGAAGCCGCTGGCGAAGGTCTCCGAGCTCACAGGAGAGGGGCTGGAGTTCGCAGCGTTGCATGGGTCGCTGGTCGCGTAGCCGGGATCCGCCTTCGGGTTCGGGCAGTAATCATAAGTGGGCGTGTAGGCATCCTGGCCCTTGTGCGCGTTGCGGAACTCGCCGCCAAACTCCAGCGTGGCGGAGTGCTTGTCTACGTGATAGTTGAGGCCCATCGCACCCCACTCCTGCAGGTTCAACTGGACCGCCTGGCCGGAGGTGGTGTTGATATTGTCCAGCGTGTAATTCGCCAGGCTGTAGATGTTGTCAGCCGGGCTGGCGGTGTTCGGCACCATGCAGTCCGAGGACCACTGAGGACGGTAGGGGTCGCCATTCAAGCCGCCGACGTAATCGCAATTGCCCGACGGCCCGTTTTTCAACTCTGAGCTAGGATCGAAGGCGCCTCCGGGATTGCCTGCGGCGTTAAGCTCGCGCGAACGCGAAACAGAGGAACCCCAGGTGAACCACTTGTTGCCGTAGATATGGTTTCCGCCCAGCGAGAGGCTGCCGATCATGAAGTCGGGACGACGGATGGAGTACTTGAACTTCGGCTTGGCGTCGGTTTGGACCGTATAGGTCCACTTGTCGCCCCAGTCCTTGAAGTCGGAGAGGATGAAGTGTGCAGCCAGTGTGGAGTGATCGCTGACCTTGTAATCCGCGCCCATGGTTCCGCCCCAGCGCAGGCGTTGATAGCGATACTCGCGCAAGTCGATGCTGTCGTAATACGGGGTGGTTGTTCCGTCAGGGTTGAGATCCGGAGTTGGCTCGATGTCATTGATGCCCCGGCCGTTGTAGTCGTAGCTGGCGCTCATGATCACTCCCCAGCGCTTGCTGGCGCCGAAGCGCTTGCCAAGCGTAAAACCAGCCAAGCCCACGTAGCGGCCGTTCTCGATTGGCGAGTACCCCAGCGTGGAAATGCCATTGAAGGTCGGAGCCTCACCAGCCATCTTCGTAACCATATTGACCGATCCGCCGATGCCGTCCGCGTCCTGATTGGCCGATAGCGTTTTGTTCAGCTCGATCGACTGGACCATGTCCGCGGGAATGGTGGCCAGGATGACCTGGCGCACATTCGATTCCGGCGACGGAATGGTCACGCCGTCGATAGTGGTGTTGGTCAGGCGCGGATCGAGACCGCGCACCTGCACGTAGACGGCCTCACCCTCGTCGCGCTGGACGGTCACGCCCGGCAGGCGGCCGATGGCATCGGCGACGTTGGCGTTGGGCAGGGCGAGGATCTCGGTCTCAGGCATCACGTTGACGATGTTCGGCGAAGTGATTTCTTCATTGATCGCTTGCAACATGTTTTGCCCGCCGCCGGCGGAAACCACCACCTGCTCGCTCCCCGATGCGACCTGCAATACCGCATTGAGCGGCACGGTTTGTCCGGCGGCAACCGTAACAGTCTGAACCAACGGCTCAAAACCTACCGAGGTGACGGTCACGGTGTAGCTGCGGGGAGCGAGGCCAGCCACTACGAAGTCACCCAGAGAATCGGATGTTGTGGTCAGGTCGCCGGGAGTTATGACCACCCGGGCATTTTGGATCACGGCTTGAGAGGCGTCGCTCACATGGCCGCCGATGGATGCGGTCTTGGATTGTGCGAAGATCGCGCCATTTGCGCAGAAGAAGACGATCAAAAAGAAAAGAAAACCCTTTAGCCGAATGAGATTCATTGAGGGCCCTCCGTGAAACTGAAGAATGGCTTTTCCATTCTGAGAGTGCCGAATTGCGACTGAATACACGCTGAAACAGTTGTGACAATCCTGTAAATTTGTCCCCGGGAGTTCTCGACTGCGCAGCGCGCGGTCTACACTGCCTGCAGTCGGAGAGCTGAATCAGCACGACTCGGGAGCAGTCATTCGAAGTTACAGGAGGGGTAGTGCGCGTTCTCGTCGTAGAAGATCATGCCGGACTGGCGAGGAATGTGGCGCGGGCGTTGCGTGAATCGGCCGGCTATGCAGTTGATCTCGCGCTGGATGGGCAAGAGGGTCTTTTCTTGGGAGAATCGAATCCTTACGACCTGATTCTCCTCGACTTAATGCTTCCCAAGGTGAACGGCCTGAGCGTACTGCGTGCTTTGCGGCAAAAGGCTGTAAGAACGCCGGTTCTGATCGTCACTTCACGAGACGATAAGGAGACCACGGTCTCCCTGCTCGACGCGGGCGCCGACGATTACATGACTAAACCCTTTGACGTCGGCGAGATGGTGGCTCGCTGCCGCGCGCTGATCCGTCGAGCCCACGGCATTGCCGCCCCGGTGATCGAGGTGTGCGATCTGACCATTCATCCAGACGAGTTGGCGGCCACGCGGGCTGGGCGTCCTCTGCCGCTGACGGCCATGGAATACAAGCTCCTTGAATACATGGCGCATCGCCCGCGATCTGTGCTTTCAAAGAGCGAACTTCTGGAGCATTTGTACGATCATAACTGGGAGAAATTCTCCAACGTGCTCGAAGTCTACATCTCCTCGCTGCGCCGCAAGCTGAACCGCGATGGAGATGAGCCGCTGATTCACACTCTGAAAAACCGCGGCTACGTTCTGGTGCAATCGGCGAACCTGTAACACTCGCTTAATAAATACCGGAAAGATCGCACCCTACAATGGGTTCACGCTTCGCGCGTCTTCCCATGCCACTGCCGATACGAATCCGGCTTTCAATCAGCTACTTTGCCATCTTCTCGTTGGCCGGCGTCCTGCTCTGCTGCGCGGTCTATGTGATGGCGCGGCAAAGTCTCTACATCGCGCTCGATCACGAACTGGATGAGCATATCGACGACGTGCGCGACTTTTTCGCCGCGCACGAGCTGGCCAACGATCTGGATCGCGCCCGCGCTGAAACGGCGCTGGAGTTCGCACTCAAGGACGACGGAAAATGGCTGCAGATTGCCGATAATCAAGGACATTGGATCTATCGCGCGCGCCGCATGATGATTGCACCGCACGGCGTGCCCTCCGCTGCATCTCTGCCGGACAAAGGAAGCATCATCGAGTTTGGTGCTGGGCCCAAGCGCGTGCGATCTCTGCGCCGCGCCTTTACGATTGATAGCCGCACTTTCATCGTGGAGACTGGATCGACGCTCACCAAACCCGACCAGGAACTGGTGTTATTTCGAAACGGATTGCTGCTCATCTCGCCTGTGGTGTTCTTGATGGCCGGTCTTGCCGGGCACCTGGTCAGCAGGCGCGCCCTCAAGCCGGTTTCAGCTATCGCACGCGAAGCGCAGCGGATTCATGACGGCAATCTGCAAACACGACTCCCCAAGCTGGAAACGCGCGACGAGCTCGCTCATCTTTCCGCTACCCTGAACGAGATGTTGGAGCGGATCGAATCGGGAGTCCGTAGCGTTCGGGATTTCACTGCTTATGCTTCGCACGAGCTGCGCACGCCGGTAGCCCTAATTCGAACTGAAGCCGATCTTGCGCTGCAGAAGGGACGTACCAACCTGGAATACCGCGAGGCGATAGGGATCATCGGCGCTGAAGCGCAGAGAATGTCGTCTTTGCTCGATAGCTTGTTGTTCCTTGCCCGGGCCGACGCGGGCGCCGAAAATGTGCAGATCCGCCCTGTGGACGCTCGGCGGATCTGTCTTGAGGTATATGAAAAGTTGCGTCCGATGTTCCTGCGTAACCAAGTTCGATTCACAATCGACCTTCCCACCTCCCCTGCTCTTCTCATGGCGGATCCAATCCACTTGCAACGCTTGCTCATGATCGTCCTCGAGAATGCAGCCAAGTATACTGAGGCCAGTGGCTTGGTTCAGCTTACGCTCAGGATGGACGGCGGTTCTGCTTGCTTTGAAGTTGCTGATACGGGCATAGGTATTCCGGTGCAAGATCGCGCTCATATCTTCGAACGGTTTCGCCGTGGCAGTAACGCTCGAGAAGCAAACGCTAATGGTTCGGGATTGGGACTCGCTCTTGCCGCCTGGATTGCAAAGAGCCATCACACGACAATTCAGGTGAAGAGCGTTGCCGGCTTTGGCAGCAGTTTTTCCTGGAAACTGTCTCTGGCCAGCGAAGACGCCATCGAAGAGTGTTCAAGGAACGCGAGCACCGGTGCCGCGGATGAGACCGTTGCATCCTTGCATGGATGACACACCGTGAGCGGTTTCTGCACGGATGTCTTTGCCCTCCGTCTCTCAAATGGAATCGATATCCTCCGACGAACAATCGTTCCGGATTCTTGGCGCGCAGGTTTCTCAATGGCCGACTTCGATCATCATGAATGTGCCTGGCTTTGGCCTGGGTTTGCCCGTCGCATCCGACTCCATTTCTGCCGTGGGAAGGTAAATCCGGTGAGTCGATGTATCGACCCCCATCGTGCGCGCGCCCTTGGGCGTCGTCACCGTTTCTTCCACCACCCATTCGCCATCTTTCTGAGCCGCAATCGTCAGCGTGCCGTCGCCCGCACTGGCAAAAGCCTTGCCTGAATCAAGGCCCGTGGCGTCTACTCCCGCGCCGATGGGAAGTGAGGCTTCGATGGCTCCGTTGTCGGCATTCATTATGACCAGTATTTGAGGATTTCGGCACCCGACGAACAGGAGGTGCGCAACTGGATCGATGGCCATACCAACCGGACGGCCGCCAGGAGTAACGGGCCAGCGTGCGATGACCTTGCGCAGATTTAGGTCGACGACCGCGACAAGGTTCTTATCCTCAAGGTTGACATACACTTTGCCTGAGTCGTCGGCCGCCAAAAACTCTGGTGCGCCGCCCAGGGGTATGGGCGGATCGAGCTTGCCGTTGGCTGGATCGATTTCGGGACTGAAGGTGAGAAGTTCGTCGCCATCTCCCGAAACAACCACCACGCGGTTCTGTTTCTCGTCGTAGATGATGCCGTCAGAATCAGGAACCGCAGGAATCTTGCCCAGCACTGCGTAGGTTTTCAAATCGAAAACAATGATCGCTCCTGTTCCGCCGCCGTCTGCAATGAAGCCGCGGCCAATCGCCGGAACCAACGCAACGCCATGGGAGCGAACCTGGCCAGGAATGTCGCTAAGCACCGCGCCGGTCGCTTCATCGATCGCCTGGGTGTGCGTGCTCCGGGTCACAAATAGGCGATGATGCGTGGCATCCATCGTGACGTAGTCCCAACCGCCCTCGCCGCCCACATGGAATGTGTCGATGACTTTCCATCCGGTCTGTGCTGCGGCTGGGACGATGCCGGCCGCGAGAACGAAGCACATCTTCACCAAAGGGTTTCGCATTATCCTCATGTTGTTTCTCCTTCGTTGATCGAGAGAGCCTTGACGCCTCAAGAAGGCAGATCTGAATCCGTCCGCCTGGGCCCGCTGTCTGGCTCTGCTCCCTATATTCACGATTCGAACCTTAAGGCCGGCTTAATATGACCACACTCCTAACGGTCTGGAACGGTATACAGGGCCAATAAAGGATGGGGTTCCGAAGGCATGGGTATTTTTGCTCGGCATTCTCTCTGCGATCACGAATGGACAAAATCCCGAGGTTGAGACGTGAAAAACGACCAGCCGAACACCTTTGCTAAGTCGGAACTTGACCGAGCGCCAGTCGGCGTCGTTGGATGCGTGATGGATTGGTCCTCGAGAACGCCCATTCCGTCACCGATCTAAGAAGTGACACTTGCCGGCGTCCTCGCCTGTAAAATCACCTGCTAAATTCCCGCCTTCTATGTATTCCCGTGTACTTTGGCAGTCTCCAGCGACCTGTAAGATGTCGAAAGTATTGGAACTAGAGGCTTTGACACGGAAGAGGTCGCTGGTTCGAAACCAGTCGTGCCCGATTCCAAGACATCCGAGAACGTCCAAATGATTAAGCCAAGCCGCTGAGAAATCGGCGGCTGATGGTCGTGGTCTGCACTTTCCCGTCAAGCCACCTGGCGGCGATGGGTGGTCTCCAGAAGTTGAATCGGATCGGGTCGATGAGTCTGACACCGCCCAGGCCGAAACCCGCGAACGTCGAGTTGCCCCATCCGTGCCGCAGGGCCAGATGCCAGGCGCCTGCCACGCCGGTCTCTTTGTCGGCTGGACACCCGTCACTTGCCTATGTATTAGTGGTACGGAGGGGATGGGGTTCGGAGTCCGGAAGACCTGGACTCCCGCCAGGTTCTTAAGCCCCGCACTACGCCTTTCCCAGCCGAAACAAGGAGCCGCGCGAGTGGCAAGAATCTATCCTAACCAAGTGGAGCCAAACAGGATAGTGGCGAACAAGTCCACCCGGCTTCCTTTCGCGATCAAGTTGCTTTGCACTGGTGTTTTGCTCAGCGGGGCGGTAGGCTGCCATTCCCCGCAGTCGGCCAGCGTGGCCGCACACGGCGCGCAGCATCTCGATTTCAACCAGGATGTACAGCCGATCCTGGCAAGCAACTGCTTCAGTTGCCATGGGCCCGACCCGGAAATGCGCAAGGCGGGGCTGCGGCTCGATCTTGAGGAGTCCGCATTCCGCAAACGGCCCGGCCATCCCGACGCGCTTGTTCCGGGACATCCTGAACAGAGCGAGCTGATCAAGCGCATCGAATCGAAGGACCCGCATCACCTGATGCCCCAGTCAGCGCAGGGCGAAGCCAAGCCGATGAAAGCCGCGGACATCGCAGTCCTGCGCGAATGGGTCAAAGAGGGTGCGGTTTATCGCCCGCATTGGGCGTTTGAGAACCCTGCGCGCCCCGTGCCGCCGGCGATCGCACCGCAGGACGGATGGGCCCAAACGCCGATAGATGGGTTCATTCTCGCGCGCATGAAGAAGGAGGGCCTGCATCCCTCACCCGAGGCCGACAAGGGTACGCTGATTCGCCGCGTGACGCTCGATCTCACCGGCTTGCTGCCGACGCCCGCAGAAGTGAAGGCCTTCGAAAAAGACACGTCGCCGCAGGCCTACGAACACTTGGTGGATGGTTTGCTGGCGAGGCCGGCATATGGCGAAGAACGGGCGCGCTACTGGATGGATTACGCGCGCTACGCCGATACTTATGGGCTGCACTACGACAACAGCCGCGACATCTGGCCCTGGCGCGACTACGTGATTCGCTCCTTCAACTCGAACAAGCCCTTCGATCAGTTTGCCGTGGAACAGATTGCCGGCGACATGCTGCCCGCAAAGAATCTTGATCCGCTGATTGCCAGCGGCTATGTGCGGCTGGGAGTGAGCAGCAACGAGGGCGGAACGATTCCTGAAGAGTTGCGCGTGAATATCGCTCGTGAGCGAACCGAGGCTTATGGCGCCGCATTCATGGGGCTCACCGTTGGTTGCGCGGTCTGCCACGACCACAAGTACGACCCGACCACGCAGAAAGACTTCTATTCGCTGAGCGCCTTCTTCAACAACCTTGAAGAAAAGCCTTTCAACAACGATCGCCCCGTGTGGGAGCCCATGACGCGTGTCCCGAAGGCGCAGAACCAGGAAGCCTTCAACCGTGCGCTGGCCACGCGGTCAGAGCTGGCGGAACGCGTGCGAGCCATGCGCTTGCAGGAACACGCGCTGGTGGAACAGTGGATCCGTTCGCGGCAGAGTGCGCCTCAGCTGGTTTCAACTGACAAGCTCGAAATGCGCCTGCGCCTGGACGAGGGCGGCGGCGAGATGCTGAAGAACAGCGCGCCGCATGCGCAGGTTGCGAGTTTCCCGATCGGCAAGCTGAAGCCGCAATGGGGCGAGACAACCTGGCTGTGGCCGGACATGCGCATGGAAACGACTACGCATATCGTGCTGGGTCAGACGGGGAACTACGAGTGGAATCAGGCCTTCTCGTCGGGCGGATGGTTCATGGTGCGGTCCGCGCCGAACTACAACCTCGACAATGCGAAGGGCGCTCTGCTGGCCAAGATGGATACCACCCGGCACAACCGCGGATGGGATCTCTCGCTCGAGAGAGGCAATGTCGTCGTCAACCTGGTGAATCAGGGACCGAAGGACCTGCCGAATCCCAAGCCGCCGGCCGATCCCAAATCGCCCGCCAAACAGAAGGATAAACAGAAACCACCTGAGATCAAGGAGGTGTTTCAATATCCGACGCCATCGGATCTGACCAAGAAGGATCTCGCTGCGAACAAACCGAAGGAGAAGAAAGAACCGAAGAAAAAAAAGGAAGAAGAGAAAGAGAAGAAGCCCGACGAGCCAAAAGAGCCGGAGGACAAGACCCCGTTTGTCGCAGCGAAGGTGACTACTGCCGAACCGCTGCCGATCGATGGCCGCTGGCGCCACATCTTCTTCACCTACGATGGTTCGGGCAAGGCCTCAGGGATTCACATCTATGTGGATGGCAAGTCCGTTGCGACAAAGGTCGTATACGACTCGCTGGCCCAGTCGACCATTCGCACGCAGGCGCCCATGCAGCTCGGCATGCGCTATCCCGAGGCCAACCCTGCACGCGAGACGCGTTACCAGGATATTCGCTTGTATGGGCGCGCGCTGACCGCCGACGAAGTGAAGCGCCTGCCGTTTGAAGATTATGTTGCGGAGCTATCGCATAAGCCTGCCAGCGCGTGGACGCCGGATGAGTGGCATGTCGCATCCGAGTACTACTTCAACAGCGTCGACAAATCGTTCCGGGAAACGATGTCGCAGATTGAGCAGTTGAATGCCCAGTTGGTCAAGCTGTCTGACGGCGGCGATCTGACGTTGGTTTCGTGGGAGAAGCCCTCGATCGCCTATGCGCATGTGCTCACGCGCGGCGTTTATACCGCGCGGACCGAGAGAGTTGAAGCGAATACGCCACACTTTCTGCCGCCCTTGCCTGCCGGTGTGCCGCACGACCGCCTGGCGCTGGCAAGGTGGACAGTGAGTCCTGAAAATCCGCTCACGGCGCGAGTCACCGTGAATCGCATGTGGAACGAAATCTTCGGGGCTGGGCTCGTCGAAAGCACTGAAGACTTCGGCATCATGGGGCAGCGGCCTTCAAATCCCGAACTGCTTGACTGGCTGGGCGTCGAGTTTCGCGAGAGCGGGTGGGACGTCAAGCACATGTACAAGTTGATTGTGATGTCGGCGGCCTATCGGCAGAGCGCGAAGTCGACGCCGGAACAAATCGCAAAAGATCCGAAGAACCTGCTGCTGTCGCATGGACCACGATTTCGCATGGATGCGGAGATGTTGCGCGATGTGGCGCTTGAATCGGGCGGCCTGCTCATCGATAAAGTGGGCGGGCCGAGCGTGAAGCCTTACCAGCCCGCAAATATTTGGGAGCAGATCGGCATTGGCGGCAGCGATACGCTGGTCTACGAGCAGCAACATGGCGATGCGCTCTACCGGCGAAGCATGTACACATATTGGAAGCGCATGGCTCCCATGCCCGACATGGACGCCTTTGATGCGCCCATGCGCGACGTGGTTTGCACGCGGCGCCAGCGAACCGACACCCCCCTGCAGGCGTTGGTGACCATGAACGATGTGCAATGGGTCGAAGCGGCGCGCGCATTGGCTCAGCGCGTGATTCATGAGGGCGGAAAGCTTCCCGAACAGCGCATCAACTGGATGGGAGAGATTCTGCTCTCACGCGATCCGCCGCCAAACATGGCTGCCGTTCTTGAAAACTCGCTGGCGCAAATGGAAAAGCATTACACGGCCGATCCCAAAGCCGCTCACGATTTGATTGCGGTCGGCGAGAAGAAGAGCGACACCTCGATTCCCGCGCCGGAGTTGGCTGCGTGGACGATGGTGGCATCGGAGATGCTGAACCTGGATGAGACGGTGACAAAGTAAATTGACGGAGGCCGGATGAAACAACATCCGTTGTGTACTGATACCGAGCAGGTCACGAATGTGCTCGATCTCGCCATCCCCGCCCACGTGAAGCAGGAGTGGGCCGAGCTGCAGACGCGCCGGCACTTTCTCGGCCGCGCGGGAAAGGTGCTGGGATGGGCCGCGGCCGCCAGCTTGCTGAGCGAAGGCGCACTGCGTGGCGACAATTACCCGGCAGCCGGCGTCCGGGCAGGCGACACGCTCAAGTTTCCCAACTTTGCGCCCAAGGCCAAGCGCGCCATCTATCTCTTCATGTCGGGCGGGCCCTCGCAGGTGGACCTGTGGGATTACAAGCCGAACCTCGCCGCTCAATTTGACAAGGATCTGCCGGACTCCGTGCGCGGTTCGCAGCAGTTAACCGGCATGACCACCGGGCAGGCCCGATTCCCCGTCGCGCCTTCGCATTGGGCGTTCAAGCGCTATGGACAGAGCGGCACCTGGGTGAGCGATCTGATGCCGAATATGGGGCGAATTGTCGATGATTTGACCATCATCAAATCGACCAATACCGAAGCCATCAACCACGAACCGGCAATCATGCTAATGAACACCGGCAACATGAATGCCGGCAAACCCTGCCTGGGCTCATGGCTTGCATATGGACTCGGCAGCATGAACGACAATTTGCCCACATTTATGGTGCTGCAAACCAAGCTGAATACCACGGAGAACAACCAGCCCGTCTCCTCACGGTTGTGGAGCAGCGGGTTTCTCTCGTCGGAGTATGCCGGCGTGGGTCTGCGATCGTCGGGCGATCTCGTGCTCTACCTGACTGACCCGAATGGGGTGGATGGCGAGGTGCGCCGCCAGATGCTCGACGCGGTCAACGAGATCAATCGGCAGACGTATGAAGAACTCGGAGACCCGGAGACGAACTCGCGCATCGCGCAGTACGAAATGGCCTATCGAATGCAGTCATCAGTCCCGGAGCTTGCCGATTTGAGCAAGGAGCCGCAGTCGACTTGGGACTTGTATGGTCCCGATGCGAAGCAGCCGGGGACCTTTGCGTACAACTGCCTGATGGCCCGACGCCTGGCGGAGCGCGGCGTGCGCTTTACGCAGGTCTATAAACGCGGGTGGGACATGCACGATAACGTGACGAAAATCCTGCCTATCATTTGCCAGGAAACCGACCGTGGCTGCTATGCGCTGATCACGGATCTGAAGCAAAGGGGAATGCTCGACGACACGCTGGTCATCTGGGCGGGCGAGTTCGGGCGCACCGTTTACAGCCAGGGCGGCCTCACGCAGGATAACTACGGGCGCGATCATCACCCTCGCTGCTATACCACGTGGTTGGCAGGGGGCGGCGTGCGGCCCGGCATCACTTACGGCGAGACCGACGACTACAGCTACAACGTGGTCAAGGACCCCGTCACAGTGCGCGATTTCAACGCGACCATTCTTCACTGCCTGGGCATCGACCACAACAAGTTGACCTATAAGTTTCAGGGACTCGATCAAAAACTCACTGGGCCCGTGCCCGCCAGTGTTGTCTCAGGTCTTCTGGCGTGACGAGGCTGCGCACGTTGGCTGAACGCGCCCTGCGAATGCTTCCTTCAAAGCAGTCCACGCGCATCGTGTGGGGCGCATCGCTCGGTTTGGGCCTTCTGCTTTTGTCGCTGCCATGGCTGGTCAGGCTCAATGGGCATCCCCATGCCGACTGGCAACAGTTCATCGGCCGCTTTCATCCGCTTGTGGTGCATCTTCCCATCGGACTGCTGGTTCTTGTTCCGCTGCTCGAAGCGGCCGGCACGCTGCGACCTGCGCTGCGCGAAGCAGCCGGCTTTGTGCTGGTTCTTGCGTTCGCGAGTTGCCTGGTTGCACTCTCGCTGGGTTTTCTTCTCGCCTACGGCAGCGGGAACTCGGGCCCAGGCGTCACGCGCCATCTTTGGGGCGGCGTGGTGCTCACCATTGTTGTGCTCATGTGTCTGCTGGCCCGGCCGCAGTGGCAGGCGCATGCTTCGGGATATGCATATCCCGCACTGCTTGTTTGCATGCTGATGGCGCTGGTTTGGACAGCGGACCAGGGCGGCTCGCTCACGCACGGCAGCAACTACCTTACGCAATACATGCCCACGGGAATGAAGCGAGTGCTGGCTCTCGGAACCGCGCCCCCCGCAGCCGCATTCTATGCCAGGCATATTCATCCCATTCTGGATGCCAATTGCGCAAACTGTCATGGCGAGGGCCAGGCGAAGGGCGGCCTGCGCATGGACTCGTACGAATTGCTGATGAAGGGCGGCCAGGATGGCCCGGTGATTCTTGCAGGCAGCGCGGCAAAAAGCGTTCTCTTCGAGCGCATTACGCTTCCGCCGGATCACAAGCAGTTCATGCCGGCCGAGGGAAGGCCACCGCTTCAACCCGAACAGATTGCGTGGATCAAAGCCTGGATCGATCAGGGTGCATCGCCCACTCTCACCAAGCTTGCCGGTGTTACGATTCGTGAGGAACTGCCTGAACCGCCCATTGAGCCTGTGGGCGATTACAACTCGCTGATGCCGGAGATCCAGAAGATGGAGCAGGGACAGGGCGCAAAGCTCAAGCAGGTATCGGCCAAGCCTTCCGATGGGTTGATTCTTTTCACCGTGAATGCGGCTGGCGCCTTTGACGATGCGCAGCTAGCGCAGTTCAAGAAGTTCGCACCCTATATCGTCGAAGCTGAACTGGACCGAACCGCCGTGACCGACGCAAGCTTCGACACGCTGAAGCAGTTTACTCATCTGCGCGCGCTACACCTCGAAGAGACGAAGATTACTGGCGCCGGCTTGCCCAAACTCGCCTCACTTTCGCATTTGAGTTATCTGAATCTGAGCGGGACGCAAGTCACAGCCGCTTCCGCTGCGTCGTTGAGTGCGATCAAGAGCCTGCGTCACGTGTATCTCTACAACACGCCGGCGCAACCCGCGCCTGCCACAACGCGAGGGCCACAATCTACGCCTGCCGCGACCGGAGCACCGCAGCAGTCGAAGGAGAAAAGTCCGCAATGAAAAAGGAATATCGGCTTTCAAACCCAATCGTTGACCGGAGAATCTTTTGCGCTGCAGCAGGAACGACGGCAGTGGCAGCACTTGCGCCACGTATCGCCGCCGCAGCGCCGGAAATTGAAGAAGGCGGCTCCGCGCAGCCGGAGCTCATCACGGGCAACGGCGAGTGGACCTATAAGGTCTCTGCCGATTGGGGACGATTGCCTGCGGGAACCGTCTTCGGCGGCACTCATGGCGGCATCGCGACCGACAAGGCCGGGCATGTGTACGTGAGCACGCAGAGTGCGACAGGGGTCCTTGTATACCGGCCCGATGGAACCCTCGAGAAGACGATCGCGAGTCAATATCCTGAGGTGCACTCCATGGTCCACGCCGAAGAGAACGGCGAAGAGGTTCTCTACACAACAGTGCAGACCGGGACTCCCAAAGAGAACTGGCTCTTTGTGAAAATGAAGACCGACGGGACGGTTGTGCAGAAGATTACCGCGCCGCCCGAGGCCGGATTCAAGGTGCCGAATGAGTGGCGGCTCACAGCGGCCGTTCCCGCGCCGGACGGGAGCATCTTCATTGCCAATGGATATGGAGACTCGCGTCTTTTCCGCTTCGACAAAAACGGCAGCTATCTCGCCAGCTATGCGGGCAAAGGAAAGACTGACGGCCTGTTCGACTGTTGCCATGGAGTCTCAGTGGATACGCGCTATGACCAGCCCCTGATGCTGGTGTGCGATCGCGAAAACCGCCGCCTGTGCCACTTCGATTTCGACGGCAAGTTTGTTAGCTCCGTCACGCAGCATCTGCGCCGGCCGTGCCAGGTAAGCTTTCATGGAGACTACGCCGTAGTCTCAGAACTCGAAGGCCGCGTCACGATCCTCGACCGCGATAACGCTCCGGTGGCCTTTCTTGGCGATAATCCACACAAAGACCAGTGGGCCAACTATCAGCTCCAGCCTGGCGAAATCGCCCCCGCGCTCTTCAGCGCTGCTCACGGATGCCACATCGATCAGCAAGCCAATATCTATGTCTCCGACTGGAATCATACCGGGCGTGTGACCAGGCTAGCCAGGAAACAGTCGTAAATCGGATATCATGACGCTTGCCCTGCCGATCTCTCCTGCTTTCCTTCGGGAACGCGCGAATAGCGGATGACCTCGACGCGCGACATGGCCACCAGGCCCTCTTCAACCATCGTGTCAAGGTGCGGAAGCAATTTTTCGATTTGCTCCTCCGTGTCGATCACGGTGAGCATAATCGGCGCATCTTTTGAGAACTTCCAATGGCTGCTGTGGTGAATCCTCGTGCTCGCACCGTATCCTTCGATCCCGCGATACACGGTCGCACCGGCCATTCCCAGCTCCATGCATTTCGCCACGATGGCTTCGTGCAAGGGCTTGCCCTGCCATTTGTCGCCCTCGCCAAAGTGAATGCGTAACATCCGTGCCTGAAATTGATCTTTCACGATTGAGCCTCCGCTTATACGGGCCTGCCGGACTGTGGCTATGGCTGATGAATATCCTTAGCGCGGTAGGAATACTTGATAATGTCCACGTCTGAGAAGACGACCAGGCCTTCTTCCACCATCTGATCGACCAGAGGCAGAAAGGCTCGGAGCTTCTCTTCGCTATCCACGGCCGAAAGCATGATGGAGCAATCGTGAGACAGGTGCAGAGCCTTGTCCTTGTGCATCCGGCGGTGTGCGCCGTAGCCGAGGATGCCGCGATAGACGGTGACTCCAGCGATGTCGTTGGCCCGCATAGCTTCGACAAGCGCGCTATAAAGAGGCTTGTCTTTCCAGCGGTCCGATTCGCCTATGTAGATCCGCATCATCTTGGCTTTGCCCTCCATCTTGAGATGTTCTGGCGGCGTCGCTTCTCTCGTCTTCGAGACTTGGGCGGGTTTCGCAACAGTCGTTTCCTGCACATCGATCATTCCAGTGCCTGCCATCTCCTCCAATTTGCCCAAGATTTCGTCGACCTTTTCCGGGGTCTCGATAAATTCGATCTTGAGCGGCATCTGATCCGAGATCTCGACGATGCTCGCAGAGTGCATGTGATGGTCGGCGCCGAAGCCTGCGACACCCTTAAGAACAGTCGCCCCCGAGACGCCCCGATAGAACAGAAAGTCGAGAATACTCGAGTACACCGGAACGCCGTGATGTTTCGCCCCTTCGCTTACGTAGATTGAAACCTTCAACGCTTTTCCCGCTTTCAACATTTACCCTCCCTTGCCGCGAGGCAGCGCGTTTGTGAAACGCGATCGGTCCCTAATCGCCAAGCGGCGAGTTGCCAATGCGTCCTCACCCCAGCACCTCCGCAAGAAGCGAACCACCCCATACCGCGACGAGACCCAGAAGCAGGCTTCCGACCGCATAAAGCGCCGCCAGCAGGAAGGCGCCCGAGCGAAGATTCGAAAGCGTCTCCCACTCGTAGGTGGAAAACGTGCTGTAGGCTCCGACAAAACCCACCGGGATCAGGAAACGCCAGGCCGGATTGAGAGAAGCCCGCCGGCTCAGGTAGGTCAAAGTAAATCCGATGATGACGCAGGCTGTCATGTTGATTACGAACGTTCCATAGGGGAACTTCGTGCCCATGCGACCCCCGATTGTCGAGCCGACCCAGTAACGAGCAATCGAGCCTAGAGAACCTCCAACCGCGATGTAAAGATATTTCTCCAATTCTCTCCGCCTCCCTGTTAGTTCCTGCTTGCGCCGTCTCGGTAGCTGTCTGACCTTTCCGCTTCAAAAGCATCAAAAGGTCGACATCGAGTTCAGCACGCGTGGTTGCGCTGGCCGTCTAACTCATGGCCCACTCTCTGCTCAATGAACGATCATGACGGGGCAGTGCGCATACCTTAGCACGCGCTCGGAATTCGAGCCCAACATCCAACGATGAAGAATCGTGTGGCTGCGTTTGCCCATCACAATCACACTGGCCTGCAACTTGTCGGCCATATGGATGATCTGCTCCGCTGGATGGCCGACGACAACTTCGGTCTCGAATTCGATGTCCTTCAGCTTGGCGCGTTCGCGCAGTGCAGCAAAGCATTTCTCGTAACGCTCTTGCCCGTCTTCAAGCACCGCGTGGAACTCCGCGCTTTCGGCGGGTTCGGGCGGCCGAATTACTGAGATGACGAAGAGCTTGGCTTTCATATCGCCGGCCATCGCCAAGGCGACATTCATGGCGTGCTCTGCGTGCGGCGAACCGTCGTAGGCGACGAGTATTCTTTGAATTCCAACGAAAACCGGACTTCCCATAGGCTTTGCCTAACCTTCTTCTGCCGTTATTGGCTCCTGAACCGCCAAATCTGTTTTCTTGATCTTGGGTGTGTGGGGAAGAAGATGCCGCGGAAGGAAGAACCCGTTGGCAATCATCGTTGGAATCACGGCGCTGGCGATGACGGTGCCCACAATGTAGGAATACTGCGCCTGCGTGATGATTTGATGATTGAGGCCAAACAGCGCTGAGATAGTGCCGAAGGTGAGGCCAGTTGACATCATCAGTGTGTAGTAGGCTCCTGCTTTGCCATCGTATTTGTGAATTCTGACCGCAGGATACACGGCAACTGCCTTGAATAGCGATTTCGCCCCAAACAGGACGAGTAGCGTGACGGGCGCAGCCATCAATGCCGCTACAGAAACAAACGACCCGGCGCGGATGAAGTAGAAAGGCGTGAGTAATCCAAAAGTAAGCGTGCGCAGACGGCGAATCAGTGCATGATCTTTTCCGACCGTCCCCGCCAGCACCATGCCAATGATGTAAGCCGGCAGCACCGCCTCGCTTCCCGCCCATCCGGCAAGTCCGCCCATCGCGAAGAGGAAAAAGAGAAGATACTTGGTCTCCAACTCTGACACGCGCCCGCCATATTTCTTGAAGAAACGCGGGGTTAAGAAAGGCAATACGATGAAAACCGTTACCGACACAACCAAGAAGATCAGAGTCTTGATGGTGAACGGAGAAAAGATCAGTCCGAGCGCAATCACGGTTCCGAGATCGTTGATGAAGCAGGCGGCGAGAATCGCCTTCCCATATTCTGTGACGTTGAAGCCAAGTTCCAGCATCACCGCGTATACAACGGCGACGGACGTTGTCGAAAGAGCGACACCGCACAGCCAGCTGGGCATGACCGCCCAATGCAGTACGTAATGCGCGATCGCGGTGCATCCGAGAAAGGGACCGAAGAATCCCGCGAGGCCAATGACCGAAGCTTCGCGCCACTTGGTTTTGAAGATGGCGGGATCTAGTTCCGCACCGGCAAGAAATGTCAGGACAATGGCGCCGGTTCCCGCCAGGAACGTGATCCACTGCGTATTTCCGGCCAGGCCACCTTGAGCAAAACCGAAGAACCTGGTGAGGAATACGCCAATGACCAGTTGCGCCACCGTGCCCACCACAATTTCCGAAAGCGCCGTTGAGATCTTGAACCAAATCGCCAACAGCGTCGCCGCCAAAGCCAGACCCACCCAGAGCGCACAAAGAGCCCAAGTGCTCGCCATGAATACGAACTCCTAGATTGTCGTTCAGGGAACTCGGCCGGGACATGACTCCGAAACAGGATTCCCTGTCAGGAGTCATCATCTGTCCGGCCTATCGGAATGGACAGCGGTTAAGGGTGAACTCCTTCACCACAACCAACAGCTTAGTAAACCCTGCTTTGCGCTCTAATGTCAAGATTTTAAATGGCGGTTTCTCCAACCCTGGGATTCAAGGCGAAGTTCTACAGTAGGTGTCTTCCGTTCTCGATGAGAGTTAGAGCTTGGCCTTCGCAATTCACCGATACTGAAATCCGGCGCTGGGGAGCCCTTACAGACTTTCTGATTGCGATAGCCGGCACTCGCTCAATTAGGATGAGCAGGCAGACGGCTTTGCGCTAAGGCGAGCTTGTAACGTGGAACATTGCCCGCCGGCGGCAACTGCGTTCCCGGGAACTGCATCAAAATCGGTACCATCCGAAAATGAGGCGGCGATGTGAAGAAGGCAGGCAGCTCATCCGATCCGCTCTGGTATAAAGACGCCGTCATCTACGAGTTGCACGTGCGCACCTTTGCCGACGGCAACAACGATGGCATCGGCGACTTTACCGGCCTGCTCGGCAAGCTCGATTACCTTCGCGACCTTGGCGTCACCTGCATCTGGCTATTGCCGTTTTTCCCCTCGCCCTTGCGCGACGACGGCTATGACATCGCCGATTTCGCCAACGTCAATCCCAGCTACGGGACCGTCGATCAATTCCGGCAATTTCTCGACGCTGCGCATGCCCGCGGCATGCAGGTGCTCATCGAGTTTGTGCTCAATCATACGTCCGATCAGCATCCGTGGTTTCAGCGGGCGCGCCGCGCGCCGCCCGGCTCGGTTGAGCGCGACTTCTATGTGTGGAGCGAAAACTCCTCGAAGTTCGCAGGCGTCCGCATCATTTTTTCCGATACCGAAGTCTCCAATTGGACCTGGGACCCGGTGGCGAAAGCTTACTTCTGGCATCGATTCTTCTCGCATCAGCCGGACCTGAACTTCGACAATCCTCACGTTCTCGATGAAATGCTCGCCGCGATGCGTTTCTGGCTCGATATGGGCGTCGATGCGCTGCGCCTCGACGCCATTCCGTATCTGGTGGAACGCGAGGGCACAAGCTGCGAAAACCTGCCGGAGACTCACGCCATCGTGAGGAAGCTGCGCGCAGAGATCGATGCCGGGTATCGCAATCGCTGTGTGCTGGCCGAAGCCAACCAATGGCCGAGTGACGTGCGGCCCTACTTTGGCGATGGCGATGAGTGCCAGATGGCGTTTCACTTCCCGCTGATGCCGCGCATCTATGTTGCCATCCGCCAGGAAGATTACCTGCCTATCACCGAGATCATGGCGCAGACACCGGAGATTCCGGCGAACTGCCAATGGGGTTTATTCCTGCGCAATCACGATGAGCTCACTCTCGAAATGGTCACGGAAGACGAGCGCGATTACATGTATGCGGCCTACAGCAGCGATCGTCGCATGCGGCTCAATCTTGGCATTCGCAGGCGGTTGGCGCCGCTGATGGAAAACAATCGTCTGCGCATCGAGCTGCTCAACAGCCTGCTGTTTTCGTTTCCCGGCACGCCAATTCTCTATTACGGCGACGAGATCGGTATGGGCGACAATGTCGATCTCGGCGACCGGAACGGCGTGCGCACGCCGATGCAGTGGAACAGCACACGCAACGGCGGGTTCTCGGACGCCGATCCCGATCGGCTATATAGTCCCGTCATCGACGACCCGGTATACGGCTATCAGGCAGTAAACGTCGAGGAACAGATCGAGAACCCCTCCTCGCTGCTGCAATGGACGCGGAAAATGATCGGGCTGCGCAAGCTGTTTCGCGTTTTCGGCCGCGGCACATTTCGCATTCTGCCTACAGCAAATCGCAAGGTGCTCGCCTATCTGCGGCAATATATAGATCAGACGGTTCTGTGCGTAGCCAATATCTCCCGCTCGGCCCAACCCGTGCTCCTCGACCTGAACGAATACGAGGGCCGCACGCCGGTGGAAATGCTGGGTTATGTAGCTTTCCCGAAAATTACCCGGGAGCCCTACGTTCTTTCGCTCACACCTTACGCCTTTCTCTGGTTTGAGCTGCAGGTTGCTTCCCCTGCCGCCGATCTACCCTCCGAGCCTCCCGTCGACGAAACGGAGGAGTTGGAGCTCGCGACCGTCGAGCAGCGGCAGGCGCCGTCGGCCACGGCAGAATCGCTCCATGTTGCCGATTCTTCAGACACCGATTCCCCGCAGATCGAACGGCCCGCCGCTGAATCTTCCTCACACGCGGCGCAGGTCCTGAAGGGATCGATAGATCTTGTCGTTCTCGCCTCACCGTCCACCCATGAAGAACTCGACAAGACCATCGCCGCCATCGTGGCGCGCTTCGGCGAAAGTTCTTCGCCGGTGCGCACCGTCCTCGCGTTTCCAGCCCAAGACAAGGTGGTTGCCGGTGAAGCACACCCTCCGCAATCTGTCGGAGGGGCCCCGTGGCTTCAGTTGTCGCCATTCGCTCCGTCGTCCGGAGGATTCGCGCTACAGTGGCCTCATACCACCCGGACGTATCTCCATGCCCTGCGCCTGATGCAGGAGCACCATGCTCGTGCCGTGATCCTGCTCAGTCACGCGGTCAGCGCGCTCGACAGACAGGCTCTGCCGTTGCTTGCTCGCTGCATCCTCCATGAGCCGATCGACGGGCCGATCGACCTGGTCATGCCGCGTTATCTTCTCGATCCCCAAGAAGGCCTGCTGAATAATGCCATCCTCTATCCTCTCGCCAAGGCGCTTTACCGCTGCTCGGTCAGATTCCCTTTGGGCGGCGACCTCGCTCTCTCTACCAAGTTTGTGCAAGCCCTCGATCTCGAACCGGGAAATGCATCGTTCTCCGAAGAAGACCCCGTCATCTGGCCGGTTCCAGAGGCGCTGCGAGCGAACTGCGCGGTTGCTGAAGTGCCGATGAAGCGAGAGCAGCCTGCCCAGGCCGAAGTCGCCGACATCGCCGCGTTGTTCACGCGCGTGGTCGGCTCTCTCTTCTCCGACATCGAGTTTCGCGCCCAGGAGTGGCAGACGCCGCGCCCCTTTCTGCAGGCCAGGAGGATCCGAGGAGGGCCCCCTCCGGAGCGCGTCGCAGTGGGTCCCGCGCCGGCTCCCGATGTCACGCCGATGCTCGATTCGTTCCGTCTTGCCGGGCAAAATCTGGAGGAGATATGGGCACAGGCGATGACGCCGCGGACACTGTTGTCGGTCATGCGCCTGACTACGGCGCCGAACGGGAAATACTCTATGCCGAATGCGTTGTGGGTCAGAATTGTCTATGACTTTCTGGTGGCTCATCGCGAGCGGACGGTGAACAGGAGCCATCTTGTGGGAGCGCTGGTGCCGTTGTATTTTGGCTGGGCCGCATCTCATCTATTGGCGGTAGGCGCGGAGGGAGAATCCGGCGCCGAACAACAAATCGAGGCTCTTGCCGCGGCCTTCGAGACCGACAAACCCTACCTTCTTGCACGTTGGCGCTGGCCAGACAAATTCAATCCGTAAACAACTGCGCCGGAAATCAGAGGAGAATCCACATGTGGGAACAAGTTGAGAATGCGTTGCACGCCTCATTCGTTCGTGTGCTCACCGAGATCGCAACCCTGCTGCCCGCGGTGCTGTCGCTGTTGGTGGCCGTGGCAGTCTGCGGCCTGCTGGGACTTTTTTTCGCATGGATCTTCCGCAGACTGCTCGTGGCCTTTCGCTTCGACGAGCGCACCAAAGCCAGCCGTACTGCGGCGTTGTTGCAGTGGTGGTCTCCCGGGCAAAGTTTCTCACTCGCTCTTTCGCGAGTCGTCTTCTGGGCCGGCATTCTGCTGGGCCTGGTGCTCGGCATCGCCTCTTTCGACGCGGCTTATAGTCCCGCAACGCACTTCGCCGTGGCGCTTTATCCGTATCTGACGCGCTTGGTCAGCGCCATTCTGATCCTGCTGGCAGGCACCATTGTGTCGCGCTATCTCGCCCGGACGGTTCTCATCGGCGCGGTCAATATGAATCTGCAATATGCACGTCTTCTCAGCCAGGGAGTCAAGTGGCTGGTGATGGTTCTTACCGTAGCCATGGCTCTCGATCATTTGGGAATCGGAGGCACGGTCGTCGAACTGGCATTTGGCATCCTGTTTGGTGGGATCGTGCTGGCGTTGTCGCTGGCCATCGGGCTCGGCTCGAAGGAGATGGTGAGCCGCTCGCTTGAGCCGGAGAGCCACCACGCCAACGAATCGGCAAACACTCAGACGGTACGCCACTTTTAGAGAACCGCCTCGGCGATTCGGAATCTGTAGCCCGGCTTGAGCTCGCGCTGATAGACTGAGTGGCCTTCTCGAGCGGGTCCTGCGCTATCGGCGCAGGGCATTACGCGCCGAGCGCAAAGTGAACTCCAGCGACTCGCGCGGAACGCTCTCGATGAACGGCTCGATCGCCCAGCCGAGACCTGCCGGGATGGAGCGCGTGAGCGAAACAGACTCGACCTGGATGTATAGCCCGCCGTCGCGCTCCTGGTAGCTCCAATAGGTGTTCATCCGCCACAAGAATCCATGATCTTCGCTGGGAGCAAGCGCGCGCTCGTGCGCCGTGCCGGGTGCGGCAATTTCCGCCACTCGCGCGCTGCGCGAAATGCTGGTGCCGCGTGTCGGATCGGTAGGTGCAAAGGTGACGTCGTAGGTGGTGTCGAACACCACGGTGAGAATGTGCTGCTGGCGCATGCGCATCGTCACTAAAAAGTGATCGCCCTGCTGCGTCAATATCTGTGCGCGAAGTATCTGTGGCGAGAAATCCCTGGGGTACTCGGGGAAGTCTTTCATCACCTTTTCAAAATCTTCAGCCTTGGATCCGGGAACAAACGCGGTCCCGCGCCAGTCATGCAGCAGAGAGCCCCCCAGATCCCTGCCTCCGGTAGGGGTCAGCTCTTCGACGACGAACTCGCCGTGCCGCAGGCGCGCAAGGTCGGCAGGAGCCAGGAAGCCGTCGGGCGATCCGTGCTGCTGTGCCAACCGGGACTCGGCGTCGCCGATGTAAGAATCAAATGCCGCGGTCGCCGCAGCTGTCGGCTCGGCAGGAATCCGCGCGGGCAACGTCGCAATCAGCAACAGTCCGGCTGCAGAGTATCGTCGCGAGCCCCGAAAGCGCTTCATACCTAGTGTTTTTTCACTTCTGCTTGGGGGGCTGATTTTGCGCGTTGGGCTGCTGGCCGTTCTGCTGCTCTTCCTTCTTCACTTCCTGGTTCCCGTACATGATCTTGGTTTCGGTGCCGTATCTCTTGTAGTCCGTGTATTTCACCGTGTCGCGAATATGCACGTCCTGGCTCATGTAGCCATACCCGCCCGAAAAGTGCAGGATGCCTTCGCCTTTGGTATAGACGGGGAACCAGTAGTGGCCGTCAATCTGCTGGCGCCACGTCATGAACGGCGGATGCAGGTCCTCGTGCCCTTTACGGGTGTCATCAGGCACGATGCGACCGTTGGTCACCACAATCTGCAGGTCCGTCGCATCCACCCAGATCCGTCCGTCGAGGTATCGCTTGTTCTTCTGAATGACTTTGGGAGCCACATCGAAGACGTAGCAATCCACCTCGTCAACCTTTTGCTTGCCGATGTACTTGATGTCGTATTCGGGAACATCCGAGGTGGTCAGCACAAACGGGTAGCCGTGCTGGATATCCTGCAAGTCGGAGGGCGACATCATGACGCGCGTCAAGGTATTTCCCGGCGCAAAAACCACTTTTTCCGTGCGCGCGCCCGACGGGTCGAAGATCACGTCGTCCACCTCGTACCATTCCCCATCGGGCTTGTTGTCGTCGTCCAGAGTCTGCACACGCGCCACCCTCCGGTAGGTGTAGTGGTTCAGGGCCTCCTGGAATTCGGTCTCCTTGGCCGCGAATTGCTTGATGATCTCTTCAGGCTGGATGGATGGTGGCGTCAAGTCCATGCGGCCGAAGCCCGAATCGAGCGGCATGGGCGTGAACGAGTCCTTTTCCTGGGCCACGGCGGCGAGCGAGAAGACCGTGAGTGAGATAAACGCAATCCATTTTATTTTCAACATATTAGCCTCTCCCATGACGCCACCTGCTGAATGTCCCGTTCCCCTGCAACTTTAGACGGATGTACTCCGCATATGAGTGGTTTCAAGCTAGCCACAAGGGACCTTTGCCGCGACGCGAAAGTTGGGCGCGTCATCTGCCATCGCGCGGCATTCGCACGTCAGGATCGGCCCGGATTGCAAGCATAGGATCGTTGTGACTCTTGCCATTGGCGGAGGAGATTGACTGCCTTCATGCCCGACTATTATCACGTACCGGCTCTTGTCCTGACCGCGCTTCTATTGCCGGCTTTCGGCTTTCTCTATCATCGCTCTCGCGACACCCGGACGCTGCTGTGGTTTCTCGGCTTTCTCTTTGCGCTGGTTTCCATGTGCGCGCAAAGCTTTTCCAATCACCTCTATCCATGGCTGGCGGCCGCCAGCCAGACCTTCATGCAGCTTAGCACCGCCCTGTTTCTCGGGTCCTTGTCGCCTCTGTGGTTTCGCGCGTCGAAGTTCAAGATTCTCTACGTGATACCTTACACCGCTCCCCTGGTTTGCGCTTCGGTTCTCTGCTATGGCGTGTTTCAGGGGGCCGAAGTCAGCGGCCCACGCTTCTTTCTTTTTCCGCTCCTGCTGGGAATGAGCTTCAGCGTGGGAATGATCTGGGGCAATACAGACGGCAGCGTTCCCCGTTGGCTGGGAGTGTCATTCAGCGGAGTTTTGGGCTTCGCCGCTATCTTCGTCTGCAACCTCCAGGGTCCTGCAGCCGCACTCAGCTTTGCAGAGTGCGTCAATCTGCTCATGACCGTGGTCTTGCTGGTCTTTGTCCCCGGCCGCTTTTCTCCCGGCGTCTTTCTCAGTGTTCTGGGCTTCTCGGCCTGGTCCTTCTCATTTTTCGAGATGTTTCCGTGGCTGGGCTACCAAGCGTCGCTCGATCTCAGCCTGGGCGGTGTCATTGCGATGAGCCCTGTGGTGGCTGCGCTGGGCATGATCGTCCTTGCCCTCGAGGATGAGCTGAACATCAATCAAGCCGTGCGTCAACGCGAGCGTCGCGCGCGATTGCAGCTTGAGGCCTACATCAATCTGATGCTGACGCGCCGCAGGGTCGAGGATTTCGATCGCCAGGCTCCGGATATCTGCGAAATCGTGGTGAAACACAGCCGTTTCAACCAGGCGGCGCTTCTGCTCGAGAGCGAAGGCCGGTACCGCCTGGCTGGCAGCGCGGGCATCGATGTCGCGACGGCGACGGGGTTCGACGATCTGGCGCGGCGTATTTCCGTCGAGGGGTTTCTTGCACCCGATTCGACCCCCGCCGCCGCGAAGAATACGATGACGCGCCGCCTCGACCTGACGCCCTGGCTGGTCCGCGGCGATTCCCTCGAGCGAGCGCATCTGACCTCCGTGCTGGCCGTGCCGATGTGGGGCCGCACCCGCGCAGAGGGCGCGTTGCTCCTGAGAGAATTCAGCCTCGAAGACAAGCATCCCGCGGCTCGAGAAAGCAGCGATTTCAGCGCCGACGATTTGCTGCCCATCGAGATGCTGGTGACGCGCATGCAAGCCACCCGCAGCCAAACCATGCTCTTTGAAAAGCTGATCGATGCCGAAAAATACGCCAGCGTGGGCCAGTTGGCGGGCAACGTCACGCAGCAGTTGAACAATCCTCTGACCGTGATTCTGGGCTACGGCACCCTGCTTGAGGAGTCGGCGGCGCTCGCCGATCACGATCGCAAGGCCGTCACCGCCATCGTTACTGAAGCCCGCCGAATCCGTTCGACACTCGAAAGCCTCTCACGGGTTTCGCGCGAGCATGCCGATCTGCCGTCTGCCATCTCTGTCGCCGAGCTGCTGGCTGACATCGAGCAGCTCTACAGGGCCGACTTCGTGCAGCGCTCCATCGAATTTCAGGTGAACATCGATCCGAGCTTGCCCAGGGTCATGTGCGGCGCACAACAATTGCGTCAAGCGGTGGTGCATTGCCTGCAGTATGCGATTGGTGCGCTGGAACGGGAAAATCCGGCGACGCCTCTGGATCTATCCAAGACTATTCGCCTCGAGGCGGCAAGCGATGGCGGAGTGGTGAAAATCTCTGTCAGCCACTCTGGCGTTGGTTTCATGAATCAGGAACGCGCCTTCGATCCCTTTGTTGCCAGCCAGGCCGGAAACGAAACTGCGGGACTTGGTCTGAGTCTCTGCGCCACAATTCTCAGCGACCAGAACGGCCGCGCTTCGGCCGTGAATCTCGATCCGCGCGGTGCTGCGATCATCCTCGAACTCCGGGCAGCATAGGTCTTGCCCTTCTACCGGAGCCCGCTTGGCCGGCCCACCACCCGCAAGATACCCTGGCCGGAGATGCTGTTCCCAAGCGATCGCGCGCCAGTAATCGCCGTCCGGGTTACCGCTGGAAATCGCCTCCAACGCGGTGAAACCACAGCGTTGCGCTCACAGAGCGCCGTTCGCCCCTTCCAGTGCGCGGCAAAACTCGCCTACATTCTCTCCTCGCTAAACTGCCGGTAATCACCTTGCGCGTTACGATTCTGGCCTGACGCTTACACTTCGGCCATCCCCTGGTGCAACTTCTGCGCCTTTTACTGACATGATTCCTCCGTAGAATGTGATTCACTTGGCAGGCAACCACTGCTAATAGACCGCGCCCAAAGCAGGTTTCGTGGCGCAAAATACTTGGTCCTTCTGGAGGCAATACAGTGATCAGATGCCCCCGTTTCTTCGTTGCTTTGCTTCTTGCCTTGGTTTCTCTCGCGGTATGCGACGCCCGTGCGCAACGGAGCTCGCTTACTGCTCCGCTTTCAGCCCCGGTTTTCCTCTTCAGTCATGACTCCGGCTCCATGGCGGCGTCTGCGCCTGAGAATGAACGGCAGGCGACGCGCGAGCTCGACGAACTGGCACGTCTCAACAAGGCCGGCCTGCGCACCGAATATGACCTGATGGACGCCTCATGGTTCGCGCCGGAGAGCGGCTATCGGAGTTTGCGTTCCGCCGATTGGCCCAGTGGACCGGATGCCTGGCTGGCAAAATGCCGCGCCGCGGGCATTCGCCCTGGAATGCGCATTGACGGTAACGCAATCCCGGTGCTCGCGCCTTCAGAGCAGGTTCCTGCCGCCTGGAAAGACTCGCTTGGCGAAGATGGGCGATCGTTGTCGTTGTCCGAGGGCGGATATCTCACCGACCTCGTGTCCGCGCTGCAATCGTGGTACGACCGCGGAGTCCGCCTTTTTGAGCTTGACTCAATCGATCTTGCCGCGGCCACACCCGCCGCAGCAACGAAGATGAGCGCGTCGGAGGTGGCCACGGGCAATACCGCCGCGTTGCGGAAGGCTCTCCAGTCGTTCCGTGACAAGAATCCCGAAGCGGTGATCATCGTCTCTGTTGACCCGGGAGTGCATGGCAATCTGCCCATTTCTTCCGCAGCGAGTGCCAGCTCCGCCGAGAAGAGCGCGGCACGGCAAGGGGAATGGGACCAGCTTGGCGCCTTCACGCTGGTGTCGACGGGGCTGCCGACGCGTGGCGCGGCGCCGCAGGCGAATCTCTGGCGCACCATCGATATCCAGAGCGACGAGTCGGTGAGGCGGTTGGAGCAGTCTGGCGTGTCGCTGGCGCAGATCGAATCGGACGGTTTCACGGCCAGTGGCAGCGCAGACTCCGGCATGCACGCCTGGAAGGGCGCGTTCCTGCTTTCCATGGCGCGCGGAGGATGGGTTAATTCGATCCACGGCGACCTCTCGTTGGTTGAAAAAGACGACGCTCGCTGGATGGCGCATGTGCAGCATCTGTTCCTCACCCTCCGGGAAGAAGGCAACATTCGCAGCTTTGGGGCTCGGGCCGGCACCGGCCAGTCCTACGGATTTGCGGCTGCGAACCAACGCGGCTCGGTTTATGTCGTTGTCAACCCCGGCGAGGCGACTGCTACGCTGACGCTTCCCGCGCACGGCACCGGGTCGCCGAATCATTCTGAAGGCCGGGTTCAATTCAGCGATGCCGGATTCTTGCCGGTTCTCAATGGCAACGCCATCACGCTCGGCCCCGGCCAGATGGCTATGGTGGGTTACGGAGCTTATGCTTCGTCCTCGTTCAATCTCGGCGTCCAGCAGGACGTGATCATCCCCCGCTCCGTTGAGCCGGTTGACGCCAATTTCTATTCCACCGAGTCCGGAACCCTGGTGGCCAGTTTTCAGCCGCCCATCGACGGTGTGGTGCGGGTGGTGCTGCGCCCGCGCGCATCCGACAGTCAGGCGTCGACTGAACCTGGCGGAATCGCTTCCGGCCCAGACGCCGGGCAAGCCTTTACGCTCGATGCATCGCAATACGGGCGGCCCATCCCCGTGCGCATGGAAAGTGGCAGCAAGAATGATCATGGCGTCGGATGGACGGTCGGCGAGATCGATGTCAACGATCTGACGCCAGGAGTGCCGCTCGTTGTCCGGTTCCACGCAGATGACACCGACACGGCCTCGCTCCAGGCCAACGCCTATGCAGTTGTCTATTGATTGGGAATCCCGGAGTTCGAAGAATCACATCGAACTTTGACGGCTCAAATCCCGTCCAATTTCACCGCGACGTCGTGCGCAGCGGCGTCGCGGCATCGTTCTTCCAACCCACCACTCGCCCATACTGGAAGTACACTTCCGACTTGCCGTAGCCGAACATGCTCTGCGAGTACGTCGTGGGCGTCCCTTGAGCGATGATCACTTCGTTCTTCGTCGAGCCCATGCCAAAAGACTGAAGATCGGGATCGGCCGTCACGTCTGGCCAGAGCTTGACGTGCACAGGCGACGAAGGATCGATCCTCCAACCGATCACAACTCCACCGTCGAAATACAGCTTCGAGTTTCCGTAATCCATTTCGTCGGCCGTCTCCGACGTTGGGGCGCCCGCGGCGGCGATCACTTCGCTTCGGGTGAGCCCGGCGGTAATCAGCGGTAGCGCGTGCCCCTGCGCGGGCGAGCTTCCGTTAGATGACGCAGCGGTCCGGCTCGCACCCGGCTGCCTGGATGCAGTGCGTTCCCCAGGCGGCGCGATCCCCCCGGCGGATTGCGCTTGCGGGTTCGGCGTCGAAGCCGCCGGTGTCTCGTCTGGTGCGGGCGCCGGTGCTGCCGATCCGACACCCAGCCCGACCTTGTTCTCCAGCTCCTGGACACCACTTCTTATACCCGCTTTGTACTCTGCATACACCTTTCCGGCAACCGGAGTGCCCATCAGCATCGAATCAAGAGGCTTGAACAGAAGCCATGCCGTGACGACGCCGGCAACGACCACTCCGCAGCCGATGAGCAGCGGGAGTGGAATGGGAAGGCGGGGCCGCCCCTCTTGGCCATCGCTTGACGCCAGATCGCGCGGTTTTCCGCTGACCTTCGCAGCCTGCTCGTCGAAGGGTGAAGCGATAGGAGTCTCAGCTCGAGCGCCCGCCGCCTGGCTGCGAAACGGTGCGGCCTGCACAGCAGCCCGAACCAAAAGGGAATGAGCGGCGTCGATTGCCTTGAGCCTTTCTTCGGCAACCGCCCTCATCTTGTTGTCGCCTTCGAAGCGGTCCGGGTTCCAGGCGTTGCTCAGCACGTCGAATGCGTTCTGAACTTCTTCGTTGCTGGCCCCAGTCTTGAGTTCCAGGGTCTGCAACGCGCCGCAGCGGGCACATTTCACGCTGCCCTCTTCCGCCACGTTCCCGCACGAGCAAATCGTCATGGCAGCGTTGGGCTCTCCGCCATGGGGCTGGAGAAGGTGTTGGTGAAGTGCGTCCTGATCCTCCATCGTTGACTTGACCAGGGGATGAGGCGGCTCTTCGTCATTCTTGATCTGATAGACGCTCCCTTTCCCGCTGAACAGCCATTTCGTTTCAAACGGCGCCAGACCGGGGATAAGCCACCTGAGAAGGAAGAAGAATGGAATGTGCGCCCTCGAATAAGAGAGCCCGACAACCAGCCCGAGGAACGCGAGATGCGTGAGGAGTGCATGGCCGATCGGCAGGGATAGTCCCTTGTCATGTTGAGCGGTCACCACGAGGCAGGCGAGGTACAGGTGATATGAGATCAGGATCGATGCGTACGCCGCCGCCGCCCCCGTCAGAAGATAGTGGCCGACGGCAAAACCGATGAGACTGGAAACGACATAAGCCAGAATCTTCATTCGCTCTGTCTCCTGTTGCGCCGGATCTTCACGCCACGTGAACCTCCGCTCCAGCCCTCGTTTTCGAGTGTTTCTCCATTATAGAAAACATCGGTTTGTCAGCGTGCTCCACGGGCCTGCGCGCTACCATCCGTAAAATAGAATGAGATGGCTTTTACCGAGCAATACGATGTGGCCGTGGTGGGCGCCGGCCATGCGGGCTGCGAAGCGGCCATGGCCGCGGCCCGCATGGGCCTGAAGACTGCGATCATCACCATGAATCTCGACCTCATCGCGCAGATGAGCTGCAACCCCGCCGTTGGCGGCGTGGCCAAGGGCCATCTGGTGCGCGAGGTCGACGCGCTCGGCGGCATCATGGGGGAAGTCGCCGATGCCGTTGGTATCCAGTTCCGCCTGCTCAACTCCTCGCGCGGCCCCGCGGTCTGGAGCCCTCGCGCCCAATGCGACAAGCAGCTCTACCGCGTCAAGATGCGCGAAGTGCTCGAGTCTCAGCCCGGCCTTCACATCCGCCAGGCCGAAGTCGTCGATTTACTCTTGGACGAATCAGCTGGCAGCAGCGAAAAGGCAGAAGACCAGCGCCTTGACGGCCAGTCCCTGGGTGCCCCGGGTCTCGATTTTGAGACCCGGGATACCGCGATACAGGACCCGCCCGAGATGCCACGACCGGCGCGGCGAAGCGGCCGGGTTCTCGGCCTCAAGCTGCGCGACGGCCGCAATCTGCTTGCCGGTGCCACCATCATCACCACCGGCACGTTTTTGAACGGCCTCATCCACTGCGGCGAAGAGCGATATCCCGCTGGCCGCTCGGGCGAGCCTGCGTCGGTTCTCCTCGGCGAAGCCCTCCGTGCTCTCGGGCTTCGCACTTGCCGGCTCAAGACCGGAACGCCACCGCGCCTCGACGGCCGGACAATCGACTGGAAGGCCTTCGAAGAGCAGCCCGGCGACGCCGATCCCACTCCCTTCAGTTTTCGCACCACGAGGATTGTGCAGCCGCAGATCAGTTGCCATATCGCCTTCACCACGCCGGAGACGCTGCGCCTGATCCGCGAGAATGTTCATCGCTCGGCCATGTATTCAGGCCGCATCGAAGGCATTGGTCCGCGCTACTGCCCGTCGATCGAAGACAAAGTGGTCAAGTTTCCCGACAAGGCGCAGCACCAGTTTTTCCTCGAGCCTGAAGGCCTGAACACCCACGAGGTTTACGTCAACGGAATGTCGACCTCGCTTCCCATGGAGGTGCAGTGGCAGATCGTGCACTCCATTCCCGGCCTCGATCAGGCCGAGATGCTGCGGCCCGGCTATGCCATCGAGTACGACTCCGTCGATCCCACCGAGCTCGACCGAACACTTCGAGTGAAGGCCTTCACCGGTCTTTATCTTGCTGGGCAGATCAACGGCACCAGTGGATACGAGGAGGCCGCCTGCCAGGGCATCATGGCGGGAATCAACGCTGCCTTGTGGCTCAAGGGCGAGGCCCCCTTCACCATCGACCGGACTGAGGGTTATACGGGCATCCTCATCGACGACCTGATCTCCAAGGGCACCAATGAGCCCTATCGGATGTTCACTTCGCGCGCCGAGTTCCGGCTCCACCTGCGCATCGACAACGCCGACCGCCGCCTGACGCCGCACGGCCGCCGCCTCGGCCTCATCAATGACGATGCATGGGCTGCTTACGAGCAGAAGCAGGCGCGTAGGTCTGCGCTCGCGGCCTTTCTGGCAACCGGCAAGGTGAACTCCGAAAAGTTGCAGGCCGCTGGCCTCGGAGATCAGCCCGCCGTTGCGGGCCTCACCTGGGCGCAGCTCCTCAAGCGACCCGAAGTCACCATCGAGCCGTTGCTCGCGGCGCTGCGCGAAGATCTCGCGCCCGATCCGTTGCTCGCCGAATTTATCCCTTCGCTCGCTCCTACTACGCCCCGTCATCCTGAGCGCAAGCCGCCGCGCTTCAACGCGGCGGCCGAAGTCGAAGGACCCGCATTTTCTTCGAGCCCGAGCGCGGGCGACCGGAGCGGCCTCCCAGAGGGAGGCCACGAGAATAGCCCAGGACGAAGCGAAGCGCCGTCCTGGGAGAGTCAGCCGGAGAGGTTCATGCCGTCCCGTAGGGCAAGCACGAATCCCAAGGAAATGGATCTATCCATCCTCCGCGCCGCCCGCCGCAATGAGGCTCGCGCCGTCGAAACCGAGATCAAGTTTGCCGGCTATCTCGAGCAGCAGAAGAAGTCCATCGAAAAGCTCAAAGCCGCCGAAGCCGTGGAGATTCCCGGCTGGCTCGAATACAGCGCCATCAGCGGCCTCTCGCGCGAGATGCGCGAGAAGCTTGAGCTCATTCGGCCCATCACCATCGGCCAGGCCAGCCGCATCCCCGGTGTCACCCCCGCGGCGCTCACGCTCGTCCACGTCTCCATCAAGCTCCAAGGCGCCCGCCGTCGCGCCACTGCCTGAACGTTGGGTGGATTCCAATTTCAGCATGAGCAATCAGAAATGAAGCAGTCATCCTGAGCGGAGCGCGTTTGGGGCCCCATGATCGCTACGCGATCATGGGGTAAGCGGAGTCGAAGGACCTGCATTCAGGATGCTGGGTGCCGCACTTTGTCAGAGTAGGTGCGATGCTGACTCGCTGACCCGCTAACTTGCTAACCCGGCGCCTCTTTCTCCGGGTATCATGTTTCCGTATGAATCTCGATGCTATCCGGGCAGCTCTCCGCGAAGCCTCCCTCGACGGCTGGCTCTTCTACGATCACCATCACCGCGACCCCGTGGGCGAGCGCATCCTCGGCCTCGATCCCAAGGCGCACGTCACGCGCCGCTGGTACTACTTCATCCCCACCCAGGGCGACCCTCGCAAGCTCGTCCACCGTATCGAGCAGGGGCGGCTTGACGCGTTGCCCGGCTCGAAGGGCCTTTATTCAAGCTGGCAGGAATTGCATGCGGGCATCGAGAATCTCCTCCAAAACCAGAAAAAGATCGCCATGCAGTATTCGCCTAGCAACGACATCATGTACGTCGCCATGGTCGATGCCGGGACAGTCGAGTTTCTGCGCGGAATCGGCAAGCAAATCGTCACCTCCGCCGACCTTATCAGCCAGTTTGAGGCCGTCCTGACCAAACAGCAGATCGCCAGCCACAAGGTCGCGCAGAAAGCCATCGACGAGATCGTTGCCGAGGGCTGGCGACAGATTGCATCACGCATCCGTCCGTCCAAAGGCAAGAAAATAGCTGCGTACACCGAATTCGATCACATGCAGTGGCTTGCCAAAGCCATGCGCCGCGCCGGCCTGGTATGGGAAAACGGTCCCGACGTCAGCGTCAACGCCAACACGTCTGACTCGCACTACGAGCCCACTGCCGCGCGCTCCTCGCGGATCCGCAAAGGCGATTTTCTCCTCGTCGATATCTGGGGCCGCGTCGAAAAAGCAGGGACCATCTTCTACGACATCACCTGGACCGGTGTCGTGGGCCGCGAGCCCACCGAGCTCGAGCAAAAGATTTTCACCACCGTGCGTACAGCGCGCGATGCAGCCATCACCACTGTCGAGCGGGCCTTCGCGCAGAACGAGCCCATCAGCGGATTCGAGGCCGACGATGCTGCGCGCAGCGTGATTCGCGCCGCCGGCTACGGCGAGTTCTTTACCCACCGCACCGGTCACAACATTGCGCGCGAGCTGCACGGATCAGGCGCGCACCTCGACAACTTCGAATCCCACGACACGCGCCGCATCCTGCCCAACACCTGCTTCTCCGTCGAGCCCGGCATCTACCTGCCCGAGTTCGGTGTGCGCAGCGAAGTGAATATGCTCACCGCCCCCGGCAAAGCCTGGGTCACCGGCCGCATTCAGAAGGAACTGGTGCGCATTTAGAACTCCCGAAGTTTGGGTGCCCCACCCTCGCGACGTCTTTGCTTTTGTTGCTAGGGTGGGAAACCACCAACCCCACTCCAGCGATGACATTCTGAGCGGAGGTCGCCTCGGCGACCGATGTCGAAGGATCTGCTGTTGCCGTTTTCTTCGCGTCTGCTATCCTCCCCGCAAGGAGCACCCATGTCCTCCACTCCCGCTTATCCCTACGAAACCCGCCTCAACATTCTCCACGGCCCTCTCGAACTCATCGATGTGAACGCGATGGCCGCAGCCAATTACTACCGGTGGTTCAATCAGACCCTCTGCAAAGTAAACGACTCGGTGGTTCGCGTGGGCATCATCGAAGGCGAGTACCACTGGCACAAGCACGACGAAGACGACGAGTTTTTTTACGTCGTCGATGGCAAGCTCTTGATCGATCTTGAAGACAAGACCATCGAGCTTGCCGCCGGCCAGGGCTTCGTCGTGCCGAAAGCTGTCGTCCATCGCACGCGCGCGCCGAAGCGCGCCATCATCCTCATGGTCGAAAATGCCGGCATTATCCCCACCGGGAACTGATCGGCCCTTCTCTGCGTATCTCTCCCCGCACGCACTTTCCCGAGGAGGGATCTCTCCTTGTCCAGATTCGGCATTTTCTTTGCTGCTGCCGCATTCACCCTTTGTGGTTCCTCGATTTTCGCCCAGGCAGGCCAAACCCTGACGCCCGCCGACCAACTCTTCAAAACGGTCGCCGGCCTCGATACGGCTCTCTTCGATGCGTACAACCATTGCGATCTTGCCACGCTCGGCACCATGGTTACTGAGGATCTCGAGTTTTACCACGACCAGACCGGCCTGTCGGTCGGCCGGCAAACCTTCCTCGATGCGATCAAGGCCAACATCTGCGGCAAGGTTCATCGCGAGCTCGTTCCGGGCACGCTCGAGGTCTACCCCCTCAAGGGCTATGGTGCGGTCGAGATTGGCGTTCACCGCTTCACCCATCCGGACGATCCCACCGCCCTCGGAGAAGCCAGGTTCATCACTGTGTGGCAGCTCAAAGACGGGGCATGGCGAGTTGCCCGCGCCATCAGCATCGACCACCACCCGGTGCCGAAATAACCCGGGACAGGCGCACCCTGTGGGCCGCGCCCTCGTGCGATATAGTCGTTAAAGGAATGGCTACCACACCGAACAAGCCCGCAGTGGCGGGCAAATCAGCACAACAAGGATTCGTCTATCTACCTCTCATCGCCGGATGGCTCGTCCCCGGCGCCGGTCACTTTCTGCTGGGCAAGTGGGGCCGTGGCGCGCTGCTCGCCGTTGCGGTTCTTACCATGTTCATCCTTGGCCTGGGGATGCAAGGCAAGCTCTACACCAGCGCTCAAGACATTCTCGATCTTCTCGGCGTGGCTGGCGACCTGGGCAGCGGCATTCTCTACTTTGTTGGCCGCGCCGCGGGCTGGGGCAGCCAGCCGGTGCAGACCACGGTCGCCGACTACGGCACCAAGTTCATCGTGGTCGCCGGCCTGCTCAACATCATCGCCGCTGTCGACGCGCACAACCTGCGCACGGGGAGGAAGAGCTCGTGATTCATCCCTCCCACTTTGCCGCGGTTCTGCTTTTCGCTCTCTGCGCCTCTACGGTCTTCGGGATCACCATGCGCGACACGCCCCGCAAGATGGTTCGGTACGGCGCCTACTGCTTCGTGCTCTTTATCGGCTCCGCGATCGTCCTCAGCTGGGTCATGTTTCTCATCGCCCGCTAACCCAGAGTTTTCTCGCGCCGCAGGCGCGGTCTGCCCCACCCCGGGTGGTGCTACAATTCCTCCCGATTGATCTGTCGACAATCCACGCATTTGTCCAAAGGAAAGAAGAATGAATTCACGCTCCCAAATCGCAGCAACCATCCTGTGCGCCCCGGCCTTTTTCGTTTTTCTCACTGTTCTTCCTGCGCAAACCGTCGATCTTTTCCCCAAGAATCATGACGATCCCCAGCACGAAGTCTGGACGCGCGTGGCCATCCCGCCTGACCACCCGGTGAGCAACACCCCGCAATGGCACATCGACTACAAAAAGCGCGTGATCGTCTGCGACGGCAACGGCGGCCACGAATGGCTCCGCTTCAACCGCGAGTTCACCAACTTCACCTTCCATGTCAGGTGGCGCTTCACCCCTGTGAAGACGCCCGATCCCAAGTACAACTCCGGCGTCTTCTTCCGCAACAATCTCGATGGCTCCATCTGGCACCAGGCGCAGACCACCCAGGATGGCGGCTACATCTTCGGCCTCACCCCTATCAACGGCACACCCACCCGGTTCAACCTGCAGAAGGACATGGACCAGAACCGCGTGAAGCCGGTGGGCCAATGGAACGATTACGACATCCGCTGCACCGGTGCCCTTTGCACGCTGGCAGTGAACGGCGACATCGTCAACACTGCCGAAATCGGCCTCGACAAGGGCTACATCGGCCTCGAGTCCGAGGGCTACCGCATCGAATTCAGGGACTTCAAAGTGGAGGAGCTGCCCTGATTGCCAGGTCAGGCAGCGCGGAACCGGCTCATCTTGGCGTGCTCCGGAGTTGAGCAGGCCGCCTCCAAAGTCGCCTTCGCGTTTCTAGCAGGAGGGTTCATGGAACGCCGCCGTTTTCTTTCTGCATCGCTGGCAGCCGCTGCCGGGGCTGCCACAACTCCGGCGTCCGCCCAGCTCGCTGCCGTGCCCAAGAGCGAGTATTACCTCCTCCGCCGCTATAACCTGGTGAGCGGACCGCAGTTGAAGCTCACTGAGAGCTTCCTGGCCGGGGCCATGATTCCCACGCTCCAGCGACTCGGCCTCGGTCCCGTTGGCGCGTTTCGGCTCGACATTGGCCCTGAGACCCCTGCCTACTACCTGCTCGTTCCCGGGGCCGACCTCGTGCAGCTCGCTACGCTCGACCTCTATCTGGCCGCAAACCCCGAGTTTCAGCAGGCCGCCGATGCGTTCTGGAACGCGAAGTCCACCGCCCCGGCCTTCCAGCGCGCCGAGAGCACGCTTCTGGCAGCCTTTCCTGGCTGGCCCAGAATCACACCACCCTCCGCGGCCGCGTCCAGGGGCAAACGGACCTTCCAGCTCCGCACCTATGAGAGCCCCTCGAACGGTGACCACGTCCGCAAGGTTGAAATGTTCTCCTCGGGCGAATATGAGATTTTCAAGTCCGCTGGCTTTCAACCCGTCTTCTTTGGCGACACGCTGGTGGGCTCGCGCATGCCAAACCTTACCTACATGCTTAGCTTTGCCGATTTGGCCGAGCACGACGCCAAATGGGACGCTTTCCGCAACGATCCCGCCTGGAAGAAGCTTTCCTCCAATCCGCGTTATGCCTTCGATCAGATCGTTACCAACATCACCAACCTGATCCTGAGCCCACTCGACTGCTCGCAAATCTGACCAGTCGGCGAGCGGCGCGGGAAAAGATTCCTGTTGACATTCCATTCTAATAGGCATATATCTATTAGAACTATGGCGCGGCGCTCCAGCTCAAGTATGGAAGTGCTTCTGGGCCTGCTCACCGTCGCACCAATGTCGGGCTACGATCTGGGCCAGGCCATAAGGGTCTCTGTCGGCCACTTCTGGAACGAAAGCTACGGCCAGATCTATCCCAATCTGAAGAAGCTGGCCGCCGGCGGATTTGTGACCGCGAAAACCGAAAAGCAAAAGGGCAAGCCCGACCGGAAAATCTACTCCATCACTCCCAAGGGCCGAATGCGGCTGACGAATTGGCTCGCCGTCGAGCCGCGACCTGAGATTCCGCGCAACGAACTGCTTCTTAAGCTATTTTTTGGCGTTCAGGCTTCGCCTCAGACTCTCATTGGGTATGTCGAGCGCATGGCCAAGCGGGAAAGCTCGATCCTTGATGAATTGAAACGCGTAGAGCGCGAGGAGATTACACCTTTGGCGCATTACCCTGACGCGGTTTATTGGAAGATGGCGGCGCGCTTCGGCCAACTTGAACTGGAAGCCCACCTGCGCTGGACAAAAGAAACCTTGGCTACATTGCACCGTATCGAGGGGAATAGGCGGAAGCCTTCTCTAACCGGAAAGGAAAAGCAACATGCGAGACGATGAGATGGTCGCTGCGGAAAGTGCAGGGATGCCCAAACCGCTGGAACCGATCGCGTCCATGCGCCATTTCATCGGCCTTCTGCTGATCGGAGCCGGCGTCGTTGCCGCTGGTTTCTATGCGCAGCACGCCGGCTCGGGTGCTGCGCCCAGCGGCCAGCTCGCCGGCCATGGCGTCGCCATCCAGATCTACCTCTTTGCCATCTCGCTTGACTGGGCTCTCTTTTACTATTGCTGGGCGGGTGTGCATCACCGCGGCGGCAGTCTGTGGTCGCTTGCCGGCGGACGTTGGAATTCCTGGCGCAGCGTTGCGGTCGATCTTGCCATTGCCCTGCCCTTCTGGCTGATTTGGGAAGGCGCGGCCTACGGCGTCCACCTCTTGCTCGGTGCCAGCAGCGCAAAATCGGTCGACAGCCTCCTGCCTCACAGCTTCCTCGAAGTTCTTGTCTGGATCGCCACCTGTGCTACGGCCGGCATCTGCGAGGAGATGGTCTTTCGCGGCTACCTGCAGCGCCAGCTTCACGCTTTCACCGGTAACCTGGTCACAGCGGTTGTCGCGCAGGGAGCAATCTTCGGCGCCTTTCACGCCTATCAGGGATGGAAAAACGTCGCCGTCATCTGCGTGCTGGGGGTGCTTTACGGCATGCTCGCTGCCTGGCGCAGGAACCTCCGCGTCAACATCATCTCCCACGCCTGGAGCGACATCTGGGAGGGCTGGCTCAAGTTCCTTGTCTGGCACTAAGCCCCGGTGCCGCCTACCCGGCCGCATCGAAATTTTGCGGCCGCACCGTGGCGACTCACCCCTGACCCCTGAAACCCGAAACCTGAAACCCATCATCATCCGCACTATAATCGCCCCATGCCTTTTCTCGGCGACACCCGGCGGCGATCGATGGCCCTGCTTGCAGGAGGCGTCATCCTTCTCTTCGCCTCGCTGGGCGCGCTCCAGGCATTCAACCTCTCCGAAGTCCGGTTTCTCACCCCTGTAACCTCGGGCGAGACGCTCGCCTTTGTCGGCCTCACGGTGTTGGTCTTTCTGCTGCTGCTGTTGCTGTTGACGCTGCTCTTCCGCAACATCCTCAAGCTCTACGCCGATCAAAGCGGCAGCGCGCTGGGCGCGCGCTTGCGCACGCGCCTGGTGGTTGGCGCGGCGCTCATCGCGCTCATCCCCGCTGTTTGCATGTTCCTGTTCAGCTTCCTGCTCATGAACCGGTCCATCGACCGGTGGTTTTCGCAGCCCACGGCCGACCTGCGCGAAGATGCCAACCGCGTCATCCTCGAGCTGGCGCAGTACGCCACGCACAATGCCCGGGTTGAAGCCGAATCGATTTCCGCATCCGGCGCGCTCGATGGCGATTCTGCTCAGGTGCAGCAAGAGCTCGGCTCGCATCGCATCACGCTTGAGGGCGGATTTGCCGTGGTGTACGACAAGGACCGCCGCGTGCTGGCGGGTTTTCAGGCGCCACTCGAATCCAACTCCGCAAGTCTCGTCACCTGGCTCGACGATCAGGACAAAGAGGGCACGCTCTTGCAGGGATCTCTCGCGCAAATCCTGCTTCCCGCAGCACAGCGCAGCGACGAGAGCATGCTGCGCGTGGCGGGGCGCGAGTACGCGCTGGGTATGGCCGCCACAGGATCAGGCAAGGTGGTCGTTGCCGCGCTACCGGTGCCGCAGGGTCTGAGCCAAACCACCGCACAGATCCGCGCCGGAGCGGCTGAGTATCGTCAGCTGCTTCGCTCTCGCGCCAGTATCCGCAATACGTTCACCCTTATGCTGCTGCTGATCACGGTCTTCGTTTTCTTCTCCAGTGTCTGGCTGGCGCTGTTTCTTTCCAAACAGGTCACGCGTCCCGTCGAAGCGCTGGCCGCGGCCATGGACGAGATCGCGGCGGGGAAGTACGAATATCGCGTTTCAGCATTGGCCACCGGCGAGATGGCCGACCTGGTTCGCTCCTTCAACCATATGGCGGCCGATCTCGACGCCAGCCGCAAGCTGGCGGATAGCGCGCAGGAACAGCTTACCGCGGCCAACCGGGCCGTCGAAGAGAGACGGCGCGAACTGGAGACGATCGTCGAGACCATTCCCTCGGGAGTCGTCACGCTCGATGCCGCCGGCCGCGTTCTGCAAGCCAACCGCGCCTTTGCCGTGCTCATGGGTCTTAAGGATGACCTCGGTCTGGCCGGGAAGAGAATCGAATCGTTGCTGCCGGCGGAATGCGCCGCAGATCTGGCCGGCGTGATTCGCCGCGGCCACCGCATGGGCGCCGCTTCCACTGAGGTGGAATTCAATACCCGCGGCCGCATCATCCACCTGGCCATTACTAGCGCGCGTCTCGAACTTGGCCGAGGCAGAACCGGGTCGGTGCTGGTGGTTGAGGACACCACTGAGCTCTTGCGTGCACAGCGCCAACTCGCCTGGAAGGAAGTAGCGCAGCAGGTAGCGCACGAAATCAAGAACCCGCTCACGCCGATTGCCCTCAGCGCCGAGCGCATTGGCCGTCACCTCGATCGCGGCCAGGCGAATTCGCCCAGCATCATCCGCAAATGCAGCGAGGTGATTCTGGGCTGCGTGGGCACGTTGCGCACCCTGGTCGACCAGTTCGCCGCCCTGGCGCAGTTTCCCGCGCCGCAGCCGCGCGCTTGCTGCATGAACCAGATTGTCGACGAAGCCCTGGCTCTGTTCGGCGGAAGACTCGAAGGCATCACCGTGCAGCGCAATCTCGATCCCGATTTGCCTTCGGTAATGGCCGACCCGGAATCCATGCGGCGCGCTCTGGCCAACCTCATCGACAACGCCGCCGAAGCCATGCAGGGCAGCCTGCTGCGCGTACTCGCCGTCGAAAGCGCTCTTAGCGAAGATGGCACGGCGGTCGAGGTCACGGTCTCCGACACCGGACATGGATTGACGGACGAAATCCGCGAACGGCTCTTTTTGCCCTTCTATTCCACCAAGCACCGCGGCACCGGTCTGGGTCTTTCCATCGCCGCCAAGATTGTGCAGGAGCACGGCGGCACCATCAACGCCGAGGCCAACTCGCCCAAAGGTGCACGTTTCGTCGTCCGCTTGCCGATGATGGAACCAGCCGCTCATCCTGCCCCGGCTTCGGTAGACGATGAGACGGTGAAGGGGATCGCCTCATGAATCACATCCTCGTAGTCGACGACGAGGCTGAGATTCGCACCTCGCTTGAAGAGATTCTGAGTGAAGAGGGCTATGGCGTGGCCTGCGCGGCCGATGCGGATGAGGCCATGGAACTGGTCCGCGACGCGCCATACGACGTGGTTCTGCTCGACATCTGGCTACCCGGTCGCGATGGGCTTGAATTGCTGGCCGAGATGCGAGAGCTCAAGCCCAATGCCCGTCCTGAAGTTGTCATCATTAGCGGTCACGGCACCATTGACGCAGCCGTGAAAGCGACCAAGCTCGGAGCATACGACTTCCTTGAGAAGCCGCTCTCGCTCGAGCGCACGCTGATCGTCATCAAGAACGCCGTCGAAGCGCGGCATCTGCGGGCCGAAAACGAGGAGTTCAAGCGCCAGTTCAGCGCGGCGGCGGTTCTCACCGGCGAGAGCGTACCCGTGAAAGCCTTGCGCCAGCAGATCCGCCTGATGGCTCCTACCAACGGGCGCGTGCTCATTTACGGTGAATCGGGCACGGGCAAGGAGCTGATCGCTCGCTCCATTCATGCGGAAAGCCTGCGCCGCGACGGCGTTTTTGTTGAGCTCAACTGTGCCGCTATTCCCGAAGCGCACATTGAGGCTGAGCTCTTCGGCTATCGTCATGGCGCGCAGCCCGGGGGACCTCCCGAGCAACGAGGTACGCTGGAGCGCGCCGACGCGGGTACGCTATTCCTCGACGAGGTGGGTGACATGAGCCTGAAAACCCAGGCCAAGGTGCTCAGCGCTCTCGACGATCAGATGTTCACTCCCGTCGGGGGCACGCAGCCGCTGCGCGTCGACGTGCGCCTCATCGCATCCACGAACAAAGATCTTGAAGAAGAGATCGCCAAGGGCAACTTCCGCGAAGATCTGTTCTATCGGCTCAATGTGGTTCCGTTTTTCGTGCCGCCGCTGCGCGAGCGAAGAGAGGATATTGCGTTGCTGGTTCGCGAATTCCTCTCCGAATTCGGCCGCCAGTATGGCCGCCCGCGCATGGAGATCTCAGAAGAAGCGCTCGAAGCCCTCCGGCGCTATCACTGGCCGGGCAATGTGCGCGAACTCAAGAATGTCATCGAGCGGGTGCTCATTCTCAATCCCCGCGCGGTACGCATCGAGCGCAAACACCTGCCGCCGCTCACGCACAAAACTAGCGCGCGCTCCACCGAGGAGTTTTCGAGCCTGCAGCAGGCGCGCGATGCCTACGAGCGCGAGTTTATTCAGAAAAAGATTGAAGAGGCGCGCAACAATATCAGCCATGCCGCGGAGTTGCTCGGGCTTGAGCGCAGCCATCTTTACCGCAAAATGAAAGCGCTTGGCATCGCCGCGCGCGAATAGAATTCTCTTCACTGCACCGACGGTTTTCCACCCGGGCTCAGGCGGCGGTCTTTGACGCCAATGCGCCGCTCCGCCTTGAATTTTCGAAAATCAGGCAGGCCAACGCGGCGTTCCGGCTTGCTCATTCGGCGATCATATGTGAGTTCCATCGACGATGGCAAAACGATCGGCTGGCCGGCACGCAGTGCGTCGTGTTTCGCCTGCTTCGGTTGCGGCGGCGGAGCGGCGGCCGCCTCCTGGTTCGTCAGGGCAATCTCCTCGGGCGAGGGCTCCGAGCCGGAAGTCAGCATCTTATTCAGGTTCGGGAAGTCAACCCGTTCCTTCTCGACGAAGTCCACTCCCTCGGCCGTCAGCGTGTATTGCGCGTTATCCGCCTTTGTGATGTAGCCCTTCCTCTGCAAGTACCAGAGCGTGAAATCTAGATAATCGCGCGGGAATCCCATTCTTTCTTCAATTTCGGCCAGCGATACCTCTGCATTATTGGAGTTCGAGCGCCGCCGGTGATAGAGAACCGCCAGCACCGCCAGGCGCCGGTTCAGCTCGCCCTCCATGTTGTCCATGAAGTCGATCGTGGTTGCATAAGGCTCTTGCTGCACTGGTCCCCGTCTGCGGCCAGCGTCATATTCGGCACGACGCATGCGGTCAGAAAGCACGTCGTAGGCATTCTTCAACAGCTTGAACTGCTCGGCATCGCCGCTGGTGGGATTATCCGGGTGCAACCGTGACGCAAGGTACCGGTAGACGCGGTGAATTGTGTCTACGTCCGCATTCGGGCTGATTTGCAAGAACTCGTAATAGTCGACCATCCGGATTCATCGCCCTTCTCTTGGATTCTCGACGCATTTTAGCCTACCCCGGAATGGGCATGGAATCCCACATTCGATACCAGCCCGCATCGAGTTTCAAAGTGGAAACCTAAGCCCATGATAGGCTTAGCCACATGTCAATCGGGGAGCCGCCAGCGGCGCCCGGCGAAACCCGAACTGCCGCGCCAGAGCGCTCATGGCTCTTCGCCTTTCTCATCGCGCCTGATGCCGTAATTGCGCTTGGCCTCGTCAGCGGCGGCCTCTCCTACCTGCTCCGCAGCCAGGGCGTCGATCCCGCGCATAGCGCCAACATCATTGCGCTTCTTTCCCTGCCGCACGCGATCTACCTCCTCTGGGGCCCTATTACTGATTTCTGGCTGCGCCGTCGCACGTGGCTCATCTTGGCGGCCTTTGCGGCGGCAGCCACGATGGTTGTGGCGTTCATGCAGCCGCACCTCGGCTCGCCTAAGGCCGTCGCGCTGATGTTCCTCGGCGCTTGCTTTGGCGTCATCGTCCCCGCCGCGTGCGGCGGGATCATGGGATCGCTCCAAAGCGAGGTCAGCCGCCGCCGCGCCTGCAGCTTCTATCAGACCGGCTCGCTGGCCATCGGCGCCGTGGCCGTTTTCGGCCTCGTCTCACTCTCGGCGCGCCTTTCCATTTTCCAGCTTGGCTTGTTCCTTGCCGCCATTATCATCGCCCCCTCCCTCTTCGCATTGGCTGCTCCGCCGCAGCGGATCATCCGCGAGTCCGGCGAGAGTGCGATGCTGGCGCGCATCGGGCGCGAGTTCAAGAAAACCTTTCTGCGCTGGGAGGCAATCCCCTATACGCTCCTGGTCGCTGCCCCCTTCTGCAGCGGCGCCCTCATTGGTTTGCTGCCCGGCCTTGCCGTCGACTACGGCGTTACCGGGCGGCAGGTTGCATGGATTAACGGCCTCGGCGGCGCCTTACTCAGCGCCGCCGGCGCATCGGTGGTAGCGCTTATTCCGGTTCGCATCCGCGCCTCGATCGCTTTCCCCATTGCCGGCCTCGTCAACGCCGCCTCTGCAGCCATCCTCGCCATCGGCCCCGCGCGCCCCGTAGTTTATTTCATTGGCACAGTGCTCTTTCTCTTTACCATCGGCGCTGGGTACGCCTTGTTCACCGGCGTGTCTCTTGAGTTCCTGGGCGGCTCAGGCAAGAGCGGCAGCGCGCGTTACGCAATCATCAACTCGCTCGGCAACTTGCCTGTGGTGTATATGTCGTTTTTCGACGGCCGCGCCTACGCTCATTGGGGTCCACGCGCCATGCCCGCCGCCGACGCCATCCTCGCCGCCGTCGGCGCGGTGCTTCTGCTTGCCCACTTCCTCGTCCGACGTCGCCGCAAACCCTCGTAGATCGAAGTCCAGAACGCCCTGATTGCCAGAGGCCGGTGTTCGATCTTCATTCCTGTGCGGAATCGAACACTGGTTCCCAAATCCGCACACTGCGTCGCTGTCGGTCTCCCCCTCAAGCAAGCACAAGCTGCTGTGCGGCTGAGACTTGATCAGTTCGTGCGCGTCCCCTGTTCTGGCTTTCTACGTGCACCTCAATGAATGTGTTCCCAATCCTTGCAGGAGGCGATCGATGCCATACTTTGAGCGAATGCGGGATGTCATCTCCGGGCCCTTCGGCCCCGAAATCCTTCAGCAGCGAACAGCCGCCGGATGGCAGCTGGTTTCCATCGAATGGCGGCGCGAGCTGCCCGATTCTGAGGCGCCGCAGGGGCCGGCGTTTGCCGAGACGATTCCCTATGGCCTGCGCATCTCCGACGACTGCAAGCGCCTTGAGATCAATCCCCATGAGAACCAGGTTCTGCTCCTGATGATGGACCTGCTAGCGCAGGATTTCTCCTACTCCGCTATCGTCAGCGATCTGAATGAGAAAGGCTTCCGGACCCGCGATGGTGAACCTTGGTCGCGTGTTGCCGTCTTCAACATGATGCCGCGGCTCATCGAGGTGGGACCGCGCCTTTTCGCCAGCGACGAGTGGGAGCAGCGCCGGCTCAAGATCGCTCGCCGCAAGGCCCCGGAATAGAAACAGCCCTCCCCTCACTTCTCCTTGCGCACTGTGCCGAGTTCCGTCGTTCTTGCCCGCAGGCGGCGGCTGCCCGGGCTGAAACCATCACCGATCCCTCGGCTGTCTCAGGATCGGGCCGATCGAGCCGGGATTATCGGGTAACCGCGGATCCACCCGAAAATCCCACACCGACTGGCTGATGTCCGACGGCGACAGGATCTCCACCAGCGCATACTCGCCGATGGTCAGCTTGCCCAACGGCTCGATCTTCAGCCAGTGCTTCCCGGGGAGCACTTCCGACTTGGTCGCGACGGTGTTTTCATCCTGAGCGACGCTTCCGTTGGGGCTCACGTGCACGGCGCCCACGATGCGCACCGCCTGGCGCTCATCCACGCGCACAATGGCAAAGCCCGACTGCTCCGAATGCGCGCCGTGCTTGCCGTTCACAGCCTTCGCTCCGTTCGTGTCTACGGTCATGGGATGAGTCAGAACCGGCTCCTTTTCCTCTTCGACGCCCAGCGATAAATAAATCGCCGGATCGTTCACATGCAGGTGAACCTTGGCGTGCGCGCCCTCCAGCTCCAGGCTCGCTTTCTGCGTGGCCAAAGGGTTCAACACCGCGATCCCCTTGCGATTCTTTGCCTCCAGCGACATGTCCGTCGGCATTAATTCCACCAACTCCGGGCTGCCCTGGTAGGTGTCGAGCACAAACACGCCATCCTCGTCCGGCAACTCCAGTCCCTCGGCCACTTTGGGCATGCGCGCATTCTGCTCCTGGCGCTCTTCGCTCTCTTCCTTATCAACGTCCTCGGCCTCTTTCATGGCCGGCGAGATATCTTCAGCCACCAGATCTGCGTGTTCCTTCTCCCATTTGCGCGTCGCGTCCCAGTCCACCAGGTCCGCGGGGATTTCCTCCCACTCGCCGCGTTCCTGGGACAGGTAACGCACCCGGTCGCCCGCGATCTGGTAATCGCGCACCAGCTGGTAGGATCCATCCTTCAGAATCAGCCGGTGGTTTCTGCCCATGCCGGGAACACCCGGCTTGAGCGGCAAGGGCTTGGTATTCGAGTTGTTCTGGTTTTGCGGTTGCTCGGCGCTCTGGATCTGTATGGTCTGCGAGTCCTGGCCGCTCGGATTGCCCTGGCTGCCCTGGCCGTTCTGCGCGAAGGTCCCCGAACCTGCCAGCACGAGAAAAGCCAGCAAGACAGGCCCACGCCGCCGCACTTGCTTATAACCAACCATGGCAACACAGTTTAGACGAACGGGACCCTCCAGCGTTGGCCTCTCGGCTGGCTCGAGCAACCCCTTCCCACCGAATCCAACACGGTTAAAGGTGACTTTGGGCAACCAGATCGCCCCGAAAACGTCCAAGTAAATGGGTTCTTCTGTAGAATGAGTATGTCGGGGTCCAGAATTGGCAGCACTTCAGGCGATTTTCCGGGCTAAACGTCGCAGCTGGCTTAAGTTCATGCCGGTTGTCGCGGGCCTGTGCCTCGTCCTGCTCGCCACCTTGGCCTTCGCCCAGGTAGCGCATCTCCACTCAAGCGCTGCCGACGCCGATCACTGCCAGCTCTGCATTGTCATGCACACGGTAGCGCCGGTTGCCCCGGTGTCGGCGGCCGTCGTCCTGGTGAACGTGGGAACGTCAGCGCCCCTCGCTGATCCGGTCATCATCGCCCGGCAGCGCATGCTGAGCCTGTTCATTCGCCCACCCCCAGTCTCCTGCTGAGGCATCTTTCCGTCTTCATGCAATCCGTTTCATCGCCCGACTTCTCGTAGGTAGAGGGGCAAAACGGCGCATATTCACATCCTTGATTTGAAGCGGATCGATGCTCCTCAATTGCTCTGAGGACGTCGCGGCGGCACGACCCGCGGTCGATTTTCCCCCATCCTTCAGCTATTTTTCAGGAGACTTTCATGCCGTTCCAACGTGGCGCAATTCTTCCCCTTTTCGCTCTGCTCTTCGCGGCGCTCACCGCGCCGGCGCAAAGCGGGAACGCCGGTGCTCTGCGCGGCACCGTGACCGATCCCTCCGGCGCTGTCATTCCTAACGCAACCGTCCATCTCTCCAATCAGGTCAGCGGATTCGAACGGAAAACAACCACCGACGGCACCGGCCAATTCGTCATTTCCAATGTCCCTTTCAATCCTTACCGTGTCGACGTCTCGGCCAAAGGCTTCTCACCCACCACGCAGAACTTCGAGATTCGCTCGCTGGTCGGAACCAGTCTCACCCTCGTCCTGCAGATTCAGGGCGCAACCCAGACGGTCACCGTCGAATCGGGCAGCGGCGACCTCATTGAGGACGATCCCACCTTCCACACCGACGTCGATCGCGATGAATTTACCAAAGTCCCGCTGGAGAGCGCGTCTTCCACGCTTAGCTCGTTAGTCACGCTTTCTACACCCGGCGTCTCTGCCGATTCCAACGGCCTCTTTCATGGTCTCGGCGATCACGCGTCCAACTCGTTTTCGGTCGATGGCCAGTCCATCACCGACCAGCAGAGCAAAGTTTTTTCCAATCAGCTGCCGTCCAATTCCATTCAGTCCATTGAAGTCATCAGCGGCGCGCCGCCCGCCGAGTACGGCGACAAAACCAGCCTCGTCATTGTCGCCACCACGCGAAGCGGCCTGGGTGTCACCCGTCCAACGGGCAGCGTCTATGCCTCCTACGGATCCTTCGGCTCGGCCTCAGGAGGCTTCGATCTCTCTTATGGACGCAAGAGCTGGGGCAATTTCCTTGAGGCCGACGGCCTCAACACCGGACGCTTCCTCGATCCGCCGGAGTTTGTGGTGATTCATGACAAGGGCAACGAGGAGAACTTCTTCGATCGTGTCGACTACAGTTTCACCCAGGCCGACTCCATGCACCTGGACCTGAACTACAGTCGTTCTTGGTTCCAGACCCCCAACGCCTTCTCCAACCTGAACGTCGAGAACATCGTGACCGGCGGCGCCACCGCCAACCCCGCATTCGCAAATGTGGGCGATACCGATCAGGGCTCGAAGATCAACACCTTCAACATCTCGCCTACCTACACCCGGATCATCGGCAGCAACTCGGTCTTCAATCTCGGTGCCTTCGTCCGCAAAGATCTCTACGATTACTTCCCCAGCGCCAATCCGCTTGCCGACCTGGGGCCTTCCAACCTGCAAACCTCATCCATCTCGCAGTACCGCACGCTGACCAACGCTGCTGTTCACGGCGACTACTCCTACGACAAAGGGGTCAATAACATCAAAGCCGGATTTCAGTATGGCCAGACCTTTCTGCGTGAGCACGATGGCATCGGCATCGTAGAGAGCACCTACAACGCTCCTTGCGTCGACGTCCAGGGCAATCCTCTGCCGGGTTTCGCCAGTCCATCGCAATGTGATGGCGTGACGACATTGCGCAATGGGAACTACCTCACGGTTCTGGCCCCGTACGATCTGACCCGCGATGGCGGCGCATACGACTACTTTGGCCACTCGGACGTAAAGGAATTGGCGCTCTACATTGAGGACCAGATCAAGACCGGTAACTGGAATTTCAACGTGGGCGTTCGCGGCGACGTGTATAACGGCCTCGCCGTGGCCAGCCAGGCCGAGCCGCGCGTCGGCATCGCCTACAACGTCAAGCCCACCAGCACCGTGATGAGCATCTCCTACGCCCGGACGCTTGAAACGCCGTTCAATGAAAACCTCGTCCTTTCCAGCGAAGGATGCGCCAACGCGGTGCTCTCCCCGTTGCTCAATTGCTCCTCAGGCGTCGCCACCACCATGGCGCCCGGTTATCGCAACGAGTTTCACACCAGCTTGCAACAGGCTGTCGGTAAGAACCTCGTTGTCAGCGGCGAGTACATCTGGAAGTACACGCATAACGCCTTCGACTTCAGCGTGCTCGGCAACACCCCCATCACCTTCCCCATCGACTGGCACAACTCCAAGATTCCGGGCTACGCACTGCACGTCGAGGTTCCCGGCTATCACAATTTCAGCGCGTATAGCGTCATGTCGTCGGTGGCGGCGCGCTTCTTCCCGCCTCAGGTTGCCGGCGCCGGCGCAACCGTGGGCCAGACCGGCCTTCCCTTCCGCATCGATCACGACGAAAGATTCAATCAGACCACGCACCTGCAGTACACCGTGCCCGGCCAGAAAGTGCTCAGCGGCCTTTGGGGCGGATTCAATTGGCGCTTCGACTCCGGCCTGGTCGCCGGCTCCACGCCCTGTTACGACGTCACCGATCCCAACACGGCTTGCGCCAACAGCTCAACGCTGCTTGGCGGCCAGCCCGCTATCGCCATGGTCGACAACAACATTCCTCCCACCACGAACCCCGTCACCGGAGCGAGCGTCTACCTTCCCCTCACCGCCGACGAAGAATTCCAGGCAGGGTTCGCCTGCGATGGCGTCAAGGCTACGCCCACCGAGGCGCTGCCCGCGGTCTGCCCCGCCGGCGAATTCTCCTCGACCCTGATCAAAATCCCCGCTCCCGGCGTCGGCGACAACGACCACGATCCGCCACGCATTGCCCCGCGCAATCTCTTCGACGCCTCCGTCGGCATGACCAACATCCTTCACAAGGAGCGATTCAAGACCGACCTCGATCTCACCGCCATCAACATCACCAACAAGGATGCCCTGTATAACTTCCTGTCAACCTTCAGTGGCACGCACTACGTCACTCCGCGCGCGCTCACGGCGAAGGTCACCTTCAACTTCTAGTCCATCTGGCGCAAGAACACGCAAAAAACGCACTGTCATCCTGAGCGAAGCGGGCCGCACTTTGTGTGGCCCGCGAGTCGAAGAACCTGCATTTAGGTGGGTGCCCCAGGGTCTCGATTCTGAGACCTGGGATAACTCAAATCGGGCCTACGACAGCTTGTCCACCTCGCGCCGGTACGCGTTGTAGATTTCGTCGCCAAAACAGGCGAAGATCACTTTCTGCACCGCGTCGCTGGAGACCAATTCCGCCACCGTCTCCGCCACGGCAATCTTCACCGCCCGATCTACAGGAAACCGGTACACACCGCAACTGATCGCTGGAAACGCCACCGACCGGATTCCCTTCTCGCGCGCAATCTTGAACACAGACCGATAGCAATTCGCCAGCAGCTCCGGCTCATCCTGCTCGCCCCCGGTCCACACCGGACCCACGGCGTGAATCACGCACTTCGCCGGCAGGCCGTAGCCCTTCGTCAGCCTTGCTTCGCCCGTGGGGCAGCCGCCGATCTGATAGCACTCATCGAATAGCTCCGGTCCCGCGGCGCGATGAATCGCCCCATCCACGCCGCCGCCGCCGAGCAACGACGTGTTGGCCGCGTTGACAATGGCATCTACCGCCAGCGTCGTGATGTCCGCCTTCAGAACCTCGATCTTGCTCGTCATGGCTGCCCCATTTTCATCGAAATCCTTGGGCGAAACCAGCCGATCCAAAAATTTTTCCGCCGCACTTTGCAGATCATTTCCCCTCTTTGTCGCATAATGGTTCCACGGCAGGTTTTCCAGTCTACGCAACTCCAGCCTAAAAAAAATCCCGCAAAACCTGCATCAAATCCGGTGCAAATTCGTCCACTGGAAACATAAAATATCTGCAATCAATAACTTACCTAATTACTTAATCGTAAACAAAAAACCCTATTAACCACTTAATACCCCCCTCTCCAGCACCGATCTTCGCGCCGCTGCGCCTTTTGGTCCTCGGCACCTCGGCATTTTTCCTCTTTCGCCGCAGGTCGCATCTCTGTCATACTTGTATGTGCCCACCAGGTACGTCCAATCGCAACAATCCAATTTTGAGGCTGCATCCATGTCGGCAAAGTACGTCTTTGTGACGGGCGGAGTTGTGTCCAGTTTAGGCAAGGGCCTCGCGGCAGCGTCAATCGGCTGCCTGCTTGAGAGCCGCGGCCTGCGCGTCAACCTGATGAAGTTCGATCCTTACCTCAACGTCGATCCCGGCACAATGTCTCCCTTCCAGCATGGCGAGGTCTTTGTCACCGACGACGGTGCCGAGACCGATCTCGATCTCGGCCACTACGAGCGCTTTACGCACGCCCCGCTCTCGCGCGACAACAACTACACCACCGGCCGCATCTACGAGCAGATCATCCAGAAAGAGCGCCGCGGCGATTACCTCGGCAAGACTGTCCAGGTCATTCCCCACGTCACCAACGAAATCAAGAACGCCATGCGCAAAGTGGCCGCGAACGGCGCTGACGTCACGATTGTCGAGATCGGCGGCACCGTGGGCGACATCGAGTCGCTGCCATTCCTCGAGGCGATCCGCCAGATGCGCCAGGAACTCGGCCGCGAAAACGCCGTCTTCGTCCACCTCACGCTCGTGCCGTTCATCGTGGCCGCGCAGGAACTGAAGACCAAGCCCACGCAGCATTCGGTCAAGGAGCTGCTCTCCATCGGCATCCAGGCCGACATCCTGCTCTGCCGTTCCGACCGCTCCCTGAGCCGCGAGATCAAGCAGAAGATCGCCGCCTTCTGCAACGTCGAAGAAAAAGCCGTCATCGGCGCCACCACCGTGAAATCTGTCTACGAGGTGCCGCTTTGCTTTGCGCAGGAGGGCGTTGATTCGCTCATCCTCAAGTATCTGCACAAGGAAGCGCCCGAAGCCGATCTGAGCAAATGGCGCGATCTGGTTCATCGCGTCTACCATCCCAAAGACGAAGTCTCCATCGCCATCGTAGGCAAGTACGTCGAGTACGAAGACAGCTATAAATCGCTCAAGGAAGCGCTCACTCACGGCGCCATCGCGCACAATCTGCAACTCAAGATTCACTGGATCGAGGCCGAGGGTCTGGAGTCCCAATCGCCCGACGATCGCAGCTACGAGTCCCAGCTCGAGGGCTTCGACGGCATCCTCGTCCCCGGCGGATTCGGCAAGCGTGGCATCGAGGGGATGCTCAACGCCATCCGATACGCGCGCGAGAAAAACGTTCCTTACTTCGGCATCTGCCTGGGCATGCAAACGGCCTGCGTTGAGTACGCGCGCAACGTCTGCGGTCTCAAAGACGCGAACTCCAGCGAATTCGATCCCGCCACCGAGCATCGCGTCATCTACAAGCTGCGTGAGCTGCTGGGCGTGGAAGAGATGGGCGGGACGATGAGATTGGGGGCCTGGGCGTGCCAGCTACAGGAGGATTCGCTGGCCTCACGGGCCTACGGCGGAGCTCGCGAGATCAGCGAGCGTCATCGGCATCGCTACGAGTTCAATCGCGAATACGAAGCGCTGCTCACCGGCGCCGGCCTGCGCATCTCAGGCGCCACACCCGACCAGACCTACGTCGAGATCGTGGAAATCCCCGGCCATCCCTTCTTTCTGGGCTGCCAGTTCCATCCTGAATTCAAGTCCAAGCCCCTCGAGCCGCATCCGCTGTTCCGGGAGTTCATCGGGGCCAGCTACCAGAACCGGGTAGGGCGTGGCGCGCAGAGGATGATTCCGGTAACAACGGCCGAGTAGGCTTCGTGGAGGGCGGGCAACGAGATGTTCGATGACCTGGATACCGCGGAGAAGAAGACTGAGGACGAGCAGTCGCCACCGGAGGACGACAAAGAATCCCATTGGTGGATAGGTCCTTGGGCTCACGTCATCGCGATAGCGGCTTTCTGTCTGCTCTACTTTCCGCTCAAGGGCCGTTTCTGGAGCTGGCAGCTCGCCATCACGGTGGCCTATGTCGTGTTTATGCTGTGCTGCACCTGCGGAATGTCTTTCAAAGATGCGGATGATTTCTTCGGGAATCTTCAGGTTCCTCGATACATGGGCGGTCTGCTGGTTCGTCAGGTCCTTGTTCTGGCTTTGGTAAGTCTGGGTCTCTATTTTTGGCGCTACTGTCAGCCCATGCTGCCCGCGTGGGTCACATACGAAGGCCGCAGGATGTCGCTGTGGGAATACTTTGGCATCATCGTCGTTTATATAGTGGCCGTGCGGGAAGCTTCGTGGATGACGAAAAAGATCAAGGCTCGATTCGCCGAGTCTGAGGGATCAGATTGAACCAGATCGTCCTCACCCCAGCAGCACCGCCCCTTCGCCTCCCACCAGCGCGCTACGGCGTTACGATCCGCTCCGCCCCCACCTTCCGCGCAACCGGGACTTGCATTTTGCCTTTCGCGTTCTTTGCGAAAGGTTGGGACACCACAAGCCTCAATTCTCAACAGCTCACGACAGCAGGTTTCGCACTACTCCTGCCGCAGCGCCTCCACGGGAGAAAAGCGCGCGCCGCGCCATGCAGGGTAAGCGCCGGCGGCAATCCCGGAAGCCATGGCGATAAGAAGCGCATCGAGCAAATGAATGGGAGAGACGTAGCTCGACACAACACTGGCGGATTGCGGCAGCGCCGCCAGCAGCCGCAACGCTGCCCAGCCCATACCGATGCCGAGCAGTCCGCCCACCAGTCCCACAGCGGTAGCCTCGACGAGAATGCCGGCGTTTCCAGCCCAGCGCGCGCAGAACTCCGATCTCGCGTGTCCGCTCGAATACCGACATCGCCATGGTGTTGGCGATGCCGAGGATCCCGATCAATAGAGCGATAAGCGACGTGCCCCAGGCAACAGAGCGCGCCAGAGAAATGAAGATATTATTTGCAGCCCGGTCGGCGGCCGGGTCCGCGCGAACCCCGGGCACCGCTGCCTCGATCTCGCCTTGTGCAAGCTTCACGTAAGAGTCGTACGATTCGCCTCCCGGCGTCAGCCGCAGCCTGACGTGAAAGGTCGTCACCTTTCCATCCGTATCTGAGATTGTCTGCAGCTGATCCAGCGGCATGATCATCGCGCCATCCTCTATCACCGTGCCGGCATGAAAAATGCCTGCCACCGTGAAAACCACACCCTGGATGGGAAGCGGATCGCCTGTTTTCTTTTTCAGGTCGTCGGCCAGCAGATTGCCCAGCATGACTTCGTGCTTGCCGTCATGAATGCGGCCGCCCGAGAGATAAGTAAGCGTATCAAGCTCGTAGGAGCTGGCTTGCCAGCCGTAAACCAGCGCGCTCACATCGGGCGTCAGGTCGACGATGTTATACATCACCGGGGCTGCTCGCTCTACGTCAGCTACGGCCTGAATCCTGCTTTCAAGAGACTGATCGAGAAAACCGGCGACAAAGCTGGATTGAATCACCGCAATATCGGTGCCTGCATTCGTGTACAAGCGGATCGAATCGCGTTCAAATCCTTGGGAGAACCCCACCAATGCGACAAAAGCGCCGACTCCAATTGTGACCGCGCCCAGCGTCAGCAAGGTGCGAAGAGGCCGGCGCCAGAGATTCTTCCAGGCGAATCCAGCAAAAGAGAGATGGGTAGCCATCGTGTTGGGAAGATTCCTCGTCTGCGCGATGGTGCGACCGTTTTCTTTGGGGGGCGTTGTGCGTCAGTTTACCGAGTAATGGGGGCTCTGTCTATTGGCGCATCGGCTTCGCTGCGGTCCACACCCGAGCCTGCTTTTCGCTTTTTCCGCACACTGGTTGACCGCAGGCTTTCACTCTTTAACCGGCGCGAATGACCGGATAAGCCAGCCAAAATGCATACACGATCGCCTCATTCATTACGAAAAGAGGAATAAAGACGGCCCGGTTATGCTGCGCCAGCCAGGCCGGCACGAAGGCATCGAAATTCGGCGCCCGGTCCTCCGTGTACCTCGCCGCCCAGTCGGTCAACGGGCAGCGCCGTCCGTTCAGCCGGATGATCACCCCATGGCAAAGCACCTCCGCCGTGGCAATGGTCACCCAGAGATAGGCGCCGTGCCAGGCCAGAAAGGGCAGCGAGACGATGGCTCCTCCCTGGATCACCCAAACGGCAGTGTGCAGCGCCTTGATCAGCATTAACGTGCGGGCGCGAGCCGCTGCCGCTGGCTGCTCAACCATCTCTCACCGTTCCCGCAGGTCTTTCTCGGTTAGGCTGCCTGACATGGCCGAATTATAGGGCCGATCCGTCGGAAGTTTCTTTGAATTGGCCAAGCATTCGAGAGGCTGGCAAGATAGCGCGTAGCGGCCCGGCTTGATGGCTTCGCGCACGCGCTCTCTATTTCGCCCTGTCCGGGCCGCCCAAATCTCTCTTTATCGTGCTGATTTAAATCAGCTTGTCGCAAGACAATTAATCTGCCTGTTTTTGCTCTCCAGATTGAATCTTGAATTTTCGGCCAAGATTGCCCAATTCGAACTCCCGAGCGGAGCGCCTCTGGTACCCAGCCCGTCTACTCCAACGGGGCATATGAGCGGTGAGACAGATCACGAAATACACTCCAATTCCACAGCTAAGATGTACCCAAATTCGTACCAGTCATCATCTTATGAACCAGGCCGATACCCTACGGGAAAAACCCTGTCCGGGTTATTGACAACCATTTTCTCGTGGGCCTATCGTGTCTAAGTTTTTGGGTGTTGCGGGTCTCAAAGAACCAGCAAACGCTCGTCGAAGCCGGCATCGAAACCGTCGGAATGACGGGTTCAGAAAGCGGTGCGGCCGGCGAGTGCGGCCTTTGAGACACGCTTAACGAAAGGAAGGAAATTCCATGGTCGCCTACTTCCAACTGCAGCCATCTGAAATGGAGCTGCAGGAGTTGGCAGAGCAATACTGGCA
>JBEKPO010000002.1:0-97680 GCA_049520675.1 Occallatibacter sp.
ATTGCTCCGAGCGGGCCGACGACAATGGCGAATGAGTTCTCGCGCATGGCTTCGAGCAAGATGTCGCGATCGGAGACCTGATTGAATTTCGGGGTGTACATAAGATCGATCCTTAGGCGCCGATTGGATCATGCGGCCCGTGGCAACAATATAGAGCGGCTTATGCATCTCAGAATGCTTGACGCTTTCCGGGAGAGGTGCGGCAGTGAAGCGTCATTCTGACATTCAGTCTGATTTTTCCTCAATTTCTCTTCTGAGCTCGTCGAGCCTCTTCCCCTGGTATGTCCATTCCCAGGGCCCTGAAAGGGCCACCGCGTCAATTCCTAGGTCTTTGTATGCTTGGAGGGCCGCGTCTGATAGTGAAGTTATATCGCCTTTGTAATCGACCTGATTCTTGTCGTCGACTGTGGTGCAAATAATGGTCGGATCGCGATAGAGCTTCAATTCTGTGCCGGGCGCTATTCCGATCATTGAAAGTTGGAACCTTGTGCGGCGTTTGGCAGCTTCAACTTCGGCCTTGTCTTCTGCCGATTCAAATATCTCATCGCCCAGTTTCACCTCTTTAACCTTTGCGAGGGATAGCGCCGCACGTGCGCGTTCGGGCGCTAGGCGAAAGAACTCTCGATTTTTCGATACGCGGTGATCTCCAAAAGCCTCATGGAGTTGATGTTCAACGAAGGTCCCGTCTTGAACCTCGCATGCGTAAAATAGCTCAAATGGAAGGGGCACGCCAGTTTGATAAAGACCCCGAATTCGATCAGCCAAACCGGACGTGGTACGGCCTATCTTGATCAGGCCGGGCATTGCTTCATTCGTAAGCACATAGACAATCTCCGCCATATCCTCCCCACTTACTTCGGTGGCCGCCTCGCGATTTCGACAAATAGTCCCTTTAGGCCGTCCAGCCGATTGAGAATCATGCTCATTTTAAACTGACGCATGCCCCGGGGAGGAAAGGGAAACCGATTGAGGGCGCCAGCTGTTATAGACTCATCGCAAGCCGATGCACAAACTAACTTCGGTTTCAGTCCTCCTTGCAATCATTCCCGCTTTGGCTTTGGGCCAAGGCGCAGCAAGTTCTTCCTCATCAGCTATGACAAAGAGCAAAATGCAAAATCCCGCGGCGGTGCATGCTTCCGCGATTGTGATCGATACGCACGCGGATACGCCGCAGCGAATCCTCGATGAACATTTTGACCTGAGCGATCCCCGCGGCACTGGCGACTGGAACCTGGAATCGGCGCGCAAGGGCAATCTTGGTGCGGAGTTCTTCGCGATTTTGGCGGAACCGGAGCGGTTCAAGGGACAATATGCCGGGCGGACGCTGGAATTGATCGATGCGGTCAAACAACAGGTTGCGAAACACGACGATCAGATGGTGCTGGCCACGTCGCCGGAGGGAATCGAGAGAGCCCACCAGCAGCGCAAGATCGCAGCGCTGATGGGAATCGAGGGCGGGCATTCGATTGAGAACTCGCTGGCGCTGCTGCGGCAGTTCTACGCCATGGGCGTCAGGTACATGACGCTGACCTGGGCGAACTCGAATGGGTGGGCCGACAGCTCAGGCGACATCAACGATGCCAGCGTGCCCCACACCAAGGAGGGGTTGAGCGAGTTCGGCAAGGACGTGGTGTACGAGATGAACCGGCTGGGGATGATGGTCGACGTATCGCACGTCTCCGACCGCACGTTTTTCCGGACGCTCATCATCTCACGGGCGCCGGTGATCGCGTCGCACTCGGCAGCGCGGGCGCTATGCGATACACCGCGGAACATGACCGACGATATGCTGCGCGCGATTGCAAACTCGGGTGGGCCAGAGTCGAAGGGCGGCGTGGTGCAGGTCAACTTTTACTCCGGGTTTATCTCGCAGGAGTATCGCAACAAGCTGACAGCGATGCAACCGGAGATCGACAAAGCGGTTACCGATGCGAAAGCCAAGGCGAAGGCCGAGGGTCGCGAGTTTACATATGCGGAGGAAGACCTGTTGCTACGGAGTTTCCTTGGTTTCATTCCGCGGCCGCCAATGAAGGAGCTGATTGATCACATCGACCACATCGCCAAGGTGGCGGGAGTGGATCACGTGGGGCTGGGATCGGATTTTGATGGAATCACCGGGCAGTTGCCGGAGGGGATCGACTCGCCTGCTGACTTGCCCAAGATCACGGCTGCCCTGATGGCGCGCGGCTACTCGGCCGAGGATTGCCGGAAGATTCTGGGCGGTAATTTGCTGCGAGTCTTCCGTGAAGTGGAGGCAGTCTCGAAGCAGTTGCAGGCCGAGGCAAGGCCGAGGATCGTGGAGAAGCAGCCGTTTGAGAAGAAGTGACCAGGGGTCAGGGATCAGTTTTGGTTCACAGTTCGTAGATGGGTGGAGCGGACGCGGAGGGTCAGTGATGGCCAAGCCGAACGTTGGAGACAAAATCTATGTCGAGGGCACGATTTACCTGACGCACAGAAGGGCAACGAAGTGTCGAGCGTTGAGATCGAAGAGGATCCGGGGACCTGGTACACCTGGACTGGCTATCTGGAACCGCGGCAGGACGAATGGAAGAAGATTTATAGCGAGCAGAAGGGCGGACCGAAGCCGGATCTGCGGCCGGAGTTTAATGATGAACACGAGAGTTGGGGAAAAGCTGGCTCGTAGCTTGTAGCCAGTGCTTGTCCAGCTGTTTGATCTTGATAAGCTATGACGGGCTCCTGAGACGCGCCGGGCAAAGCGGCCGCAGATCCTTCGACCGCGTGGTGTCCAGTCGCTCAGGATGACAACTCGGTGGTTCTGCGAAGGTGCTACTCCCCATAGGGCACCCAGATGTTTTTCACCTGCGTGGCGTGCTGCAGGAACCAGCGGCCTTCGGCCTGCGCGGAATTGAACCAATCGTACTCGTGGCCGTCGTTGGTCCACACTTGCTTCATGTTCCCGATGGAGGCGGCGCGCACAAAGGCAGCTTCTTCGTTCGAGCGGAAGCACCAGATGGCGTCGATGCCGTCGTGTTCGGCAAGCGTTTTGGCAAGCTCGACGGGACGGCCCGCGACGAGATTCACGACGCCTCCGGGCACGTCGCTCGTATCGAGGAGCTGGTAGAGGTCGCCGATGATGAGCGGGTACCGCTCTGACGGAACCGCGACCACTGTATTGCCGACAGCGATGGCTGGAAGCACCAGCGAAAGCAGGCCGAGGAGAGGCGCTTCACTGGGCGCAAGAATGCCGACGACGCCAACGGCCTCAGGCATCGCAATGGTGATGTTGCGTCCCGGAGGATGGTGCGCAACGCCTTCGTATTTGTCTGTCCAGGCGGCGTAACTGAAGATGCGCTGAACGGAGAGATCGACTTCGGCGGCGGCCTGCGAATCGCCGATGGATTGAGCAAGACGGCCGACGAGCTCGTCGCGGCGCTGAATCAGGTTTTCCGCGATGTAATAGAGCACCTGGGCGCGGCTGGGCGCACCAGCCTTTGCCCATCCCGATGCGCCGCGCGCAGCTTCAACCGCGTCGCGAATATCTTTGCGATTGCCCAAGGGCGCTTCGCCGAGCAGCTGGCCCTCTCGGCCATAAACCGGAAAGGAGTAGCCCGAGTCGGGGCGCGTCTGCTTGCCGCCGATGTATTGCTTGACCGTGCGGTCGATATTCGAGCTGTATGGTGAAGCCGGTGCGGCGGGGCTGTCGTCCCCTCCCTGTTCCCCAAAGGCGAGGGCAGACGAAGACCTGTCCGTGGGAACCCCGGCTGCTGACATTCCCTCCCCGGTCCCCAAAAGCGAGGGACGGGGGGCACCCCGCAGCGTGTGCAGCCATTTGGGTGTGAGGTACTCGAGCATGCCTTCGCGCCCGCCTTCGCGGCCGTAGCCGGATTCGCGATAACCGCCGAAGCCGCAAGCCGCGTCAAATTGGTTCGTGCAGTTGATCCACACTACTCCGGCTTTGATCTGCGAAGCGAGGTCGAGCGCGACGTTGATGTTCTCGCTCCAGACACTGGCGGCGAGGCCGTAGACGGTATTGTTGGCAAGCTCGGCGGCTTCGGCCGGAGTGCGGAACGTCATCGCGACAAGGACAGGCCCGAAGATCTCTTCCTGCACGACAGTGGCCGCTGGGTGCACGTCTGTGAGCAGCGTGGGCGGGAAGAAACAGCCCTTCTCGGGGATGGGGTTGCTCGGCTGCCAGAGGCGCGCGCCTTCGGCGACGCCGGTCTCGACCATCTTGCGAATCGTCTCGAGCTGCACGGGCGACACAATCGCACCGATATCGACGGCTTTGTCGAGCGGAGGGCCGACGCGAAGGGTTTCCATGCGGGCGCGAATCTTTGTATAGAGGGTTTCAGCAACGCGCTCCTGTACCAGGAGACGCGAGCCGGCGCAACAGACCTGGCCCTGGTTGAACCAGATGGCGTCGACGAGGCCCTCGACGGCGGAGTCGAGATCGGCGTCATCGAAGACCACGAAAGGCGATTTGCCGCCGAGCTCCAGCGAGAGCTTCTTAGTGGAATTGGCCGTGACCTTGCGGATGATGCGGCCGACGGCAGTCGAACCGGTGAAGGCAACCTTGTCGACATCTGGGTGCTCGACGAGCGCCTGCGCACTCTTGTCATCGCAAGTGAGGACATTGAGCACGCCCGGAGGCAAACCGATTTCAGCGGCGAGCTCAGCCAGCGCAAGCGCAGTGAGGGGCGTTTGCATGGCCGGCTTGATGACTACGGTGTTGCCGGCGGCGAGGGCCGGAGCAACCTTCCACGCGAACATCAGCAGTGGGAAGTTCCACGGAATCACCTGGGCGACGACTCCGACTGCGGTGTGGCTGGGGAATTCCTGGTCGAGCAGTTGCGCCCAGCCAGCGTGGTGGTAGAAGTGGCGCGCGACGAGAGGAATGTCGATGTCGCGGCTCTCGCGAATAGGCTTGCCGTTGTCCATGGTCTCGAGGACGGCAAGACGGCGGGAGTGCTTCTGCACCTGGCGGGCGAGAGCGTAGAGATAGCGAGCGCGCTCGTGGCCAGTCAGAGCCTGCCATGCAGGGAGGGCCTTGCGCGCGGCGGCGACGGCGGAGTTGACGTCGTCGATGCTGCCGAGCGAGACCTCGGCCAGCACTTCACCTGTCGACGGATCGCTGGTGATCGTGTACTCACTGCTGGCCGGCGGGACCCAGGCACCGCCGATGAACTCATTGAAGCGGCGATGATGGCGATCGAGCCACTGGAGCGCTTCCTTGGGATCTTCCGGCGCGGCGCCGTACTCCATCGTGTAGAACTTTTCCGCGATGCTGCTCATGGTGTTCCTCAAGTTCCTGCAATCCGGGATCTCAGAATCGAGATCTGGAGCACCCCAATTCTGTGGTTAGTCGACGGTTACGCAACCGGATGCCGGTAGGTAGCCGAGTAGCGCCCAGTTACATGATGCTCTAATTGGCGCTCGATATCGCCGAGCATTCCGCTGGCCCCGAATCGAAAGAGGGCCGGCTCGAGCCACGGCCTTCCCAACTCGTCTTTCATCAGCGAGAGCCAGTCGAGGGCCTGTTTGGCGACGCGGATGCCGCCGGCAGGCTTGAATCCCACAGCAAAACCGGTGCGCTCGGCGTAGTCGCGGATGCAGCGCACCATGACCAGCGAAACCGGCAGTGTGGCGTTGACGGCTTCCTTGCCGGTGGAGGTTTTGATGAAGTCGGCGCCCGCCATCATGGCGACCCAACTGGCTCGGGCAACATTGCGCAGCGTCATCAGGTCGCCGGTTCCGAGGATGGCCTTCATGTGCGCGGGGCCGCAGGCCTCTTTGAACGCGGCGATTTCGTCGTAGAGCGCCTGCCACTCGCCGTTGAAGACGTGGGCGCGGGTGATGACGATGTCGATCTCCGATGCGCCGGCTTCGACAGAACGATGAATCTCCTGCACCCGCTCGGCCAGCGGGTTCAGGCCTGCGGGAAAACCTGCCGACACGGCCGCAACAGGAATGCCCGTGCCTTCGAGCGCTTTCACGGCAGTTTCAACAAAAGCGTGGTAGACGCACACTGCGCCGACGTGCAGATGCAATTCCTCGATGCCGAGAGCTTCGACGAGTTGGCGCTGCAACGGATTGCGCGCCTTGGCGCAGAGGCGGCGCACTCGGTCGGCAGTATCGTCGCCGCTAAGCGTGGTCAGGTCCATGCAGGCGATGGCGCGGAGAAGCCATGCGGCCTGGTTGTCTTTCTTCACGGTGCGGCGCGCGACGTGAGTGGCGGCGCGGCGCTCGACGGCGCTGGTGTTGACCCGTACCTGATCGACCCAATCGAGATTGAGCGGAATGCGGCGATTGGATTCGAGCGTGCGGCCGTAGAGCGTGATGGGCACAGGCCGGTGGTCCGGTGTGGTCGTTTGCGCCGGTTCTAAGGGTTGGAGGGCCATGTGAGTAGTCGGTGAACGGTGAGCGGTGGCCGGTTGTCCGAAACCAAAGACCAGAGAATGAAGGATAAATCGGCTGGAATTCGAAAGCAACTGCGCGCCGCCGGAGCGCGAAACACAAGAGAGTGCAAATTGTGACGAATGGGCCAGTTTGGGGGATGAACAGAGAAGACGGCCCCCGGCACTCAGCGTCTATACTTGGCTATCTACACTTCCCTTCGGAGACTCAAGAATGAAACTTGGCTATCGGATGGCAGCCTGCCTGTGTGCGCTGGCGCTGCTCATTTTGCCGTTGAACGCGCACGCCCAGGACGACAAATCGGCCCAGGGCGACAAGGCGGCACAGAAACCCGCGGCAACAGAGGACAAAGCAAAGGAACCTGCTCCTCCGGCAGATTCCACAACGCAAGGTACTGTGACTGCCGGCGGGCAACAAATCGCGTACACCGCGGTTGCGGGCACGATTACAGTTGGCTCGACGGACGACCAAGATGCACAGCTCGGGGCGGACGGCAAGCCGTTACCGGGTTCGGAGCTGGCGATCTCTGCGCCCAAGGAACCGTCCGACGCCCCTCCGGTTGCGCGTATGTTTTACGTGGCCTACTTCAAGAAGGATGCCAAGGCGGAGGACCGGCCGGTCACATTTTTCTATAACGGCGGGCCGGGCAGTTCAACCGTTTGGCTGCACATGGGGTCGTTGGGTCCGAGATACGTAGTAACGGATATGGACACGCATCTGCCCGCGGCGCCGTACAAACTGACGGACAATCCAGAGACGTTGCTGGACGTGAGCGACCTGGTCTTTGTAGACGCACCCGGCACAGGGTTTGGACGGCTTATTGGCAAGGATGCGCCGAAGGCCTTCTGGGGCGTCGACCAGGATGCGGGCGCGTTTGCACGGTTTATCGGGCGTTTCCTCACCAAGCACAGCCGCTGGAACTCGCCCAAGTTCATCTTTGGCGAAAGCTACGGGACCACGCGCTCGGCCGTGCTGGCCGATCTTCTGGCCAACGGACACGAACTTGATCTGAATGGCGTGATTCTGCTTTCGCAGGTCCTGGACTTCAGCGTGTTTCTCGACGCCGCCGAACAGAACCCCGGTGTCGATCTGGCCTACGAGCTGGCGCTGCCCACTTACGCGGCCACGGCCTGGTATCACAAGAAGCTTACGCCGCAGCCGCCGGCTCTAGATCCTTATCTGAAAGAAGTGGAGGAATATGCGGTCGGGCCTTATGCGCATGCGCTTGCCCAGGGAACAGATTTGTCCGATACCGAAAAGCAGGCCGTGGCCGAAAAGCTGCACAACTACACCGGGCTGCCGGTTGCGTACTGGATCAAAGCGAATCTCCGCGTCAATGGCGGCGAGTTCGAAAAAAACTTTGCAGACGATCAAGACCTGACGACCGGACGCTACGACACGCGCTTTACGGGGCCGTCCATCGATCCGTTAAGCAAAGAGGCAGAATACGATCCGCAGAGCGCGGCCATTTCGTCGGCCTATGTTTCTTTGTTAAACGACTACATGCGCCGTGAACTGAAGTACGGCGAGGGGCAGACATATCTTCCTGAAATCGAGGTCTGGGGCGGCCCGGCGCACTGGGATTTTACTCACAACCACAATCCGCTGAATCTGAACGTTGCGCCGGATCTTGCGGAAGCGATGAAGACTAACCCCCGCCTGAAAGTGATGTTGAACGGCGGCTACTACGACTTGGCCACACCGTTCTTCGAAGCTCAGTACGAGGAGAAGCATCTGCCAATTCCTGCCTCACTGGCCAAGAACATCGAGTACGACTGGTACGAGTCGGGCCACATGGTCTATGTGCGGGATGAATGCCGCAGGCTGCTCCACGACCGCGTGGCTGCGTTCATCAAGAACAGTGCGCAGTGATTGAGAGAGAGGGAACGAGGGACTGGAGTGGTGTCCGAAAAGTTCGTAGCCTGATGTTTGGGCCATTCGTTACAGCCCGCAACGCCAAATGTCGGTCCTTCGACTCCTGCGCTGCGCTCAGGATGACCCGCTTTCATTGAGGATCTTGCGGTAAATGAAGGCGGGGCGGTGACGAGCGTAGAAGTGCTCTTCCCTGCCCTGCCGCGTGTAACCATGCGCTTCATACAGGCTGAGCGCCGAAGAGTTCTCGGTGTCGACGTGCAGCCAGATGGCTTGGGCCCCTGCTTCGCAAGCTGACGACTCGATGTGGCGCAGAAGCGCGGCGCCAATGCCGCGGCGGCGCGAGTCCGGTGACACTTCGAGGGTTTGAATATAAGCGGTGGGCGGCTCGGATGAGGCCTTAAGGTCAGCAATGGCGAAGCCGGTGAGTTGGCTGTTCTCCTCGGCGATCCAGGTTGCGGTTGTGGGGCGTTGGATGAGCTGGAGCATGTGGGCGTGGCTGAAGCGCAACGGCGGCTGGAAGCAGATTTCCTCGATGGCGTAGAGCTGCGCGAAGTCGGTGGCCTGGTAGGGGCGATAAAGCATGCGAGCCTGGATCTGGTTTCAGGGAGCAGGTATCAGGATCAATGAGACGCGGTCACCACATACGCCTGGGCTGAGCTTTCCGCTGGCGGTGCCCCTTCACCTGCGGGTGGACATTTAACCCGCCCCCCTCAAATGCAGGTCCTTCGACTGGTGCCGGCGCGCCGGGCTCGCTCAGGATGACCGCATACACGCCTCGTAATTTCTACACCTTAGCTTCGAGATCGGCAATCACATCGAAGAAGCGCTTGTCGAGGCGTCGATTGGTCGAGATGGCGTCTTTGATCGGAATGTCGGTGATATCGGTTCCGTGGAGAACGGCGATGCGGCCCCACTTCTTCTCGTGGACCATGTCGATGGCGTGCAGGCCGTAGCGCTGAGCGAGCACCCGATCGAAGGCCGTGGGTACACCGCCGCGCTGGGTGTGGCCGAGATTGACCGAGCGGGTTTCGTATCCGGTCTTTTTCTCGATCAGATCCGCCAGGGCTTCGCCGATGCCGGACAGACGCGCGTGGCCGAAGGAGTCGACCTGCGCCGAGCCGATCACCTGGCCGACTTCAGGCAGATGGCAGCCCTCGGCAACAACGACCACGCCGTAGTGCTTGCCGTGATCGTAGTTGTACTTGAGCAACGCGCAAACGTGATCGATGTCGATTTCCTTCTCGGGGACGAGGATCACGTGGGCGCCCCCGGCTACACCAGAGGCGTAGGCGATCCAGCCGGCGTCACGGCCCATCACCTCAATCACGACCACGCGGTTGTGCGAGTCGGCCGTGGTGTGGATGCGATCAACGGCCTCGGTGGCGATGGAGACGGCAGTGTCATAGCCGAAGGTCTGGTCGGTGCCGTTGATGTCGTTGTCGATGGTCTTGGGAACGCCAACCGAAGGCACGCCATTCTCGCTCAAGAAAAGCGTGACGGACTGAGTGTCGTCACCGCCGAGAGCAATGAGCGCGTCGATCTTGTTAGTCTTGAGGACTTCCTGAACCTTATCGATGCCGCCGGGTATCTTCTTGACGTTGGTGCGCGAGGAGTGAAGGATGGTGCCGCCCTTCAGTTGAATGCCGTCGGTGCTCTCCAGCGTAAGTGGGATAAAGTTGTTGTCCAGTACGCCGCGCCAGCCGTTCAGAAAACCGATGAATTCGTCCCCATAATGATTGATACCCTTGCGAACCGCGGCATAAATCACGGCATTCAGTCCCGGGCAATCGCCGCCACCGGTCAATAAAGCTACTCGCATCGTGAACATTCCCCCTTCAATATGCACGGCCATTCAAGCCGAGCCAGAATAAGTGTGCGCAGCCGCTGATGGGGAGGATCGCCGGCCTCGACGCCTTATACAGTGTATCGCGCGACTGTAAAGAAGAATCGTGACGGGGAACACGAGGAGACAGAGGACGAGGCGACGAAGGTTGCGTGCAAGTCAGACCGCGCGGCAAGTGGGGCACCGGCGATGCGGTGCGCAGTGTTTTCGCAATGGGCCTTGCGGGTGATTCAATAGGGTATGCCCGAAAACGGCGCGAACGGCGCTCCCGTCCTGCTGGCATTCGCCGGCCTTGTCGTCATCGTGCTGCTGGTGCTGCTGCAACTGACGAGGCTGGGCTACCTGGTTCATACGACGCTTCCCGATCGGCCTCGGCGGCGCATGTTTCTGGCGTCGGTTTCTTTTCTGATCACCTTCTCAGGCGTGCGAATCCTGGTTCACCGCATTGTGGGTCATCAAGGGCATATGCACTGGGTAACGGTCCACGGGATGCATATTCACCACCTGGTGTGGGGAATCCTGATTCTTTTGCTGGTGGGATATGGCTGGTTGCTTGATCTGGGATGGTCCGATTCGCCCATGTCTGTTTTCTTAGGGCGGCTGATGTCGGTGATCTATGGCGTGGGCGCAGCGCTCACACTGGACGAGTTTTCGCTATGGCTGAGCCTGAATCCAGATTCGTACTGGACGCACCAGGGAAGACTGAGCATCGACGCCGTAATGATTTTTGGCTCGACCCTGGCGGTGGGCGCGTGGGGCGCGCCGTTTTTCCGTGCTCTGCGAACTGCGTGGCGTGAGGGCGAAGTGGTGGGGAGGGAAATCGAGGGGCTCAATCTGGCGAGTCGCTGCGCGCGGTTGCTTCGTCGGCGTAAAGTTCGCCGATGACCGCGGCGTAGCGCTCGTTCAGGACACGCCGCTTGAGCTTCATCGAAGGCGTAAGCTCACCGGTTTCCTGCGTCCACTCCTCTGCTACAACGTGGAAGCGCTTGAGAGTTTCAAAGTTGGCCAGCGTGCCGTTCACTTCGCGCACAATTTCGCCGTACATCGCGATCACGCGCGGATGAGCGACAAGATCGGCGCGTGATGGCACGGAAACGCCTTGGTGCTTCGCCCATTCCTGCAAAACCGCGAAGTTGGGTGAAATGAGCGCAGCGATGAACTTGTGGCGATCGCCTACCAGCGCGGCCTGAGTCACAAAGACGCTATTCTTGAGCTTGTTTTCGATGGGCTGCGGAGCGACCAGCTTTCCACCTGAGGTCTTCAGCAGTTCTTTCTTGCGGTCGGTAATGTAGAGAAATCCGTCGCCATCGATATGAGCGATGTCGCCGGTGTGAAACCACCCTTCGCTGTCGAAGCACTCTGCGGTAGCGACGGGCTTTTGCCAGTATCCGGCAAAGACAGATGGTCCGCGGACCAGAAGCTCGCCGTCCCCGGCGAGCTTCAGTTCCACGTTCGGCAAGGGCATGCCGGTCGAGCCCATGCGCTGATGAAGGGGGGTATTAAGGGCGATCACGGGAGAAGTTTCGGTGAGGCCGTAGCCCTCCCAGAGCGCGATGCCCACAGAGGCAAACCATTTTGCGGTGTCGATGCCCAACGGCGCGCCGCCGGAGACGAAGGTGGTGACGCGCCCTCCAAATGCTGCCCGCACTTTGGAATAGACGAGCTTGTCGGCGAGCCTCCAAAGCAGCGCGGACGGCTTGCGTCCGTAGTAGACGGTGCCGGCATGCCGCGAGCCCACGCCCAGTGCCCAGGCCAGCATTCTCTTTTTGACCGGCGAAGCTGCGGACTTTTGTTCGACGGCCTGGCGGATTTTTTCGTAGACGCGCGGCACGCCGACGATGACTGTGGGCCGCAGTTCGAGCATGGATTGCGGCAGCTTGTCGAACTGCGAGCAATAAGCCACCTGCGCTCCGGCGTTGTACATCACGTAATCGAGGGCGCGAGCGGTGACGTGCGAGAGCGGCAGGAAAGAGATGCAGGCGTCTTTTGGCCCGAAGCCGAAGTCGCGAGCCGCGTAGTTCTGATTGGCCGCAAAGTTGGCGTGTGTGAGAGCGACGCCTTTGGGCTCGCCGGTGGTGCCGGAGGTGTAAATGAGCGTGGCCAGTTCGCTTGGATCGACGGAGCGCACGAGAGCGTCGAATGCGGCATCGCGCTCGGCTCCGCGCGCGTCGGCGCCGGCCAGCAATTGGCTCATTGCAATAGCGCCGCCGGGGGCCGGATCGTCCATTACGATGATGCCTTCGAGACCGGTTTGAGCGCGAACTGAAGATATTTTGTCGAACTGGAGGCGAGACGAGACCAGGGCGATGCGGCAACCAGCGTCACGAAGCAACTCGGCGATCTGCTCGCCGGTCAGAGTGGGGTAGATGGGCACATCGGCAGCGCCGATGGCAAGAATGGCAAAATCCGTGACCGCCCATTCCCAGCGATTCTCGCCGATGAGCGCAATGCGATCGCCTTTCCTGGCGCCCATTTTCAAAAGAGCCGTGGCGAGGGCGCGGACACGCTGGTAGATCTGGTCGGAAGAGAGGGGCAACCACCTGCCCAATTGATCTTGCCAAAGAACGGCGCGCGGATTTCCTGCTGCAGCAATGCGCAGAAACAAATCGTTGATCGTCGCGATTTGCGGCGTTGTGGGCATAAGGGAAGTCTGGTTGGGTGCCGTGATTGTGCTCATGCGCGGACCACGGAGAGTGTAACAAAGGCAGCGGTCGAGGGGGGTGTTACCGGTGGGTTTGGCAGCAGATTGGCATACCTCTAAAGCGGGAAGGATGCGTTCCGAGGTATCAGTCGATCGCTCATATGGGTCATTGAACCTGCGAAGGTAACGGATTTCAATGTTACTAGCGCGGCAGTGGAGATCGCGCTGTTCGCCATATTTGGAAGGGCCCAAAATGACAACCTTATTTCTGAATCTGAGCGCAGCGCTCCGGGATTTGACGAACAGCGAAGAAGGGCAAAACTTGGTGGAGTACGCGTTGCTGGTTGCCATAATCGCACTTGCGTGCGTTACTGCTGTCACCAGCGTCGCGTCGGCAGTAAATGGCGTATTCTCGAACTTCTACACACCACCAACGCCCGGTGGTTTATTAAATTAGTGCGCCCCTCCAGGAAACCCGGGGCCTGGGCGCAGAGAAAAAGAGCTTCCTGCCGACCATAGTCTTGGCTCGGCGCGTATGATGCCGGGTGTGTTTTTCCGAGAGCTTCTGCCGCTGTTTCCAGCCAATCTGGAGGTCCTCAACCCGAAGCACAGAATGGGGCCAGAACCAGGCAGGGCCGGCAGGCGCCGGCCCCGCGAGTGCAATCGACACTTAAAAGCTAGGGCAACTGATAGACGGTCTGGAGAACTCTGTCGGCGAGGCTCTGCGGTAATGGCGCGTACGAGAGCGTGGAAGCTTCGCCCTCGCCTGCCTTTAGGATCCAACTCAGCATGTCCTTAATGACCTTTTCCTTGCTTCCGTCTGTGGGATGGGTAGGAATGAGCAGGTAAGTGAAGCTGGAGATCGGATAGGAATCGGCGCCGGGAGCATTCGTGATCGAGACTCGGTAGTCTGGCGGTATTTTGGCTGTCGCCCCCGCGGCCGTTACGCCCTGAATCGACGCTTTGATCCAAGAGCCGGCGGAATTACGGACTGAACCGAAATTGATGTGGTTCTGGAGGGCATAGATCAGCTCGATATAGCCAATCGTGCCGGGAACCTGGCGGATCAAGCCGGCGACGCCCTCGTTTCCCTTCCCGCCGATACCGGTAGGCCAGTTCACAGAGGTGCCAGCACCGGGGCCGTTCTTCCAGTCAGCGCTCACCTTACTGAGATAGTCGGTCCAGATAAACGTAGTGCCACTGCCATCGGAACGGTGGACCACGGTGACCTTCTGGTCGGGTAGCTTGACGCCGGGATTGTCCTTGGCTATTCGCGCGTCGTTCCAGTTGGTGATCTGGCCAAGGAAGATGCCGGCCAGAACTTCCGGACTAAACCGAAGGTCGTTCACGCCGGGAACGTTGAACGCTGGGACATTGGCACCAAGCACGGTGGGAATGTGGATCACTTTGACCTTGGCGGCGGCGAGTTGCTCATCCTTCATCGGCATGTCGGAGGCGCCGAAGTCGACCACGCCGTTGGTCACCTGCTGGATGCCGCCGCCTGATCCGATGGACTGGTAGTTGATCTCAACGCCAGGATGTGCGCTGCTGTATTCGCTGAACCATTTGGAATAGATGGGGTATGGGAAGGTGGCGCCGGCGGCCGTAACTTTCTGAGCCTGGGCAACGCCCAAAACCAACATGATCGATGCAATGACTGCCAGAGTTTTCTTCACGGTTTGCTCCCTCTTTCTGAACATGCCTCACGCTATTGTTCATGGCGAATGTTACGGGGAAGTGAAAAGCGCGGATGCTAAAACATCGCCAACGGCCCACGTTGGCCCATCCAAGGATGGAGCCGGGTTTCAGCGCAAAGTTGGTTGTGACCCGCTGGGTGGTTCAGAAAGGATCGCTGGATGAGTGAGCCAGAACGCCGGCAGATTGCCAGTGAAAGTTCCCTGCTCTACCCGGGATGGAGTGTGGCTGCAGCAGCTTTTGTGGGAGTGATGACCAGCTTTGCTCCCATCGTGCCGTACACTTTCAGCCTGTTTCTGAATCCGCTGCACCAGGCGTTCGGCTGGAAGCGCGAGACTATCGACGGGGCGTTCGCTTTGGCGGCGATCACCGTCGCCCTGGTTTCTCCGCTCATCGGACTACTGCTCGACCGGATGCCACCACGGCGGATCATTCTTCCCTGTATTGTCGGATTCGCTCTCGCGCTCGGCTCGCTGAGCTGGCTGGGAGAAAACCCGCTCCGGTTCTACCTCACATTTTTCGCGATGGGTCTGGTGGCCAATGGAACTGCGCAATTTGCCTACACCCGGACCATGCTGACCTGGTTCCGGAAGCATCGCGGGTTTGCCCTGGCGCTGATCTTGACGGGCAGTGGCGTCGGATCGATCTGGATTCCTCCAGCCACGCAGTGGGTGATCGCTCACAGTGGCTGGCGCGCGGCATATGTGTTTCTCGCCGCGGTCGCAGTTTGCGGGTTGCCCCTGACGGCGTTGTTGATACGGAATCGACCAATGGATCCGGCGCATGAAGAGCACACACCGCGGGCGGGCGCGACCGTGGGAGCAGCCCTGCGCAGTACGGCGTTCTGGGTGATGGCGGCAATTACTATTCTTTCCGCTTTCAGCGAGAACGGACTGGTGACGAACCTTGCGCCAATCCTGACCGAACACGGCGTGACCGCGCAAGTGGCGGCATTTGCGCTGTCGGCGCGGGGCGGTTCGGGGATCATCGCCAGGCTCCTCGTCGGATTGTTGGTCGATCGTCTTTCGGCTCAGCGGATCCAGACCTTTGTACTGACATTGGCTGCCGCAGGAACTTTGATCCTGGCATTTGCCGGCACAACTTTCACCGCTCTTCTGGGGGCGACGTTGCTGGGGATTGGCCTGGGCAGCGAGGCCGATGTTGCGCCTTATCTGCTGGCGCGCTACTTCGGCCGCAAGCACTTCTCCGTCTTGTATGGGCTCACGTGGACCGCATATGCCATCGGCGGCGGCACCGGGCCGGTTGCAATCGGCCATCTCTACGACAAGATCGGCTCGTATCAGCCGCGACTTATTGTGGGACTCGCGACTGTGGCCTTTGCCTCGGCAGCGGTGAGCCTGCTGCTCTGGGGCAACCGCGAAAAAGCAGTGGAGACGGAACCGGAGTCGACCCGGCCCTAGGGTAGTGTTCCCGAAGTTCGTAGCATGAGTCGACGCCCCAGATGCAGGTCTTTCGACTCCGTTTGGTCGGAAGGCCGGCCAAACGTCGCTCAGAATGACCGAGCATTTTTGTTGCGAACCTTCGAAACAGGACACGAGCTAGGACGGAGCGCCAGCGTTCGCGGTTGCAGCAGATGCGGGTTGTGCCGGCTGCGGTTGGGGTGCGGATTGCGCGACTGGAGCCAGTGGCAAGGTGAAGTGAAAGCTTGCTCCGTTGCCGAGTTCGCTTTCGCACCAGACTCGCCCGCCATGCGCCTGCACGGTGTGCTTGACGATGGCCAGACCGAGCCCGGTACCGCCCGATTCGCGCGAACGGGCCTTGTCGACCCGGTAGAAACGCTCGAAGATGCGCTCCAGATGCTCGGAGGCGATGCCGGGGCCGAAATCCTGAATGGTGAATTGGACTTCGGTTGGCAGAAGGCGCGCTCCGGCCCGAATGCGCTTGCCCGATTTGGCGTACTTGAGCGAGTTTTCGAGCAGATTTCCAAACACTTGCTGCATCGTGTCGGCATCGGCCATGACTGGGGTATCTGGCGCGCCGGACGTTTCCAGCTTGACACCTGAGTCGGCGACCATGCCGCCGATCGAGTCCAGCGCGTCCTGCATGAGGACGCTGGCGCGAATGGGCTGCAGGGACAGCTTGTAGTCGGGACTCTCGACGCTGGCCAGCGCAAGCAGATCTTCAGTAAGACGATTCATCCGGCTGGCGTTCTTGAGAATGACGCCGAGAAATTCGCGCGTAGTCTCGGGGCTGGGGTCGGGGTCCTCAATCAGCGTCTCGACGTAGCCAACAATCGAGGTCAGGGGCGTGCGCAACTCGTGACTGACATTGGCAACGAACTCGCGCCGGGACTGTTGGGCGGCCTCGATACTCGTGACGTCGTGGAGCACGGCAAGCGCGCCTCCGGATGGCAGTGGTGCGGCATTGATCTCAAAGACCCGGCCAGGAGCCAGCAGACTGGCGCGGCCGATGCAGAGATCGTGGCGCTCGACTGCTCGACGCACGCAGGATAACAACTCGGGATCACGAACAGCGTGCACCAGGGGACGCCCGGGAGTCAGTTGCTGCCCTGCGATGCGCTGCATCACGGCGTTACACCAGCGGATGGAGCCTGCGGATGTCACGGCGAAGACTCCTTCCTGCATGGAATCGAGCATGACCGCCAACTCGTGGCGGCCGCTTTCGAGTTCCGCAAAATCCTTGTCGAGGCGTTCGGCCGTCTGGTTGAGCGCGTCTTCCACCGCCGAAACCTCGTCGTTGCTGCTCGCGGGCAGGCGGGCGGTTAGATCGCCTCCGGCGATGCGCCGGGCAAAGGCCACCACGCGTTGCAGCCGCCTGGAAACTCGCAAAGCCACCCAGGTGGCCGGAGGCAGCGCAACCACCAACGCGATCAATCCCGACCAGAGCACATCCCGGCCAAGCAGGAGCAACGTACCTCCCGCCGCATGTTCCACAAACCGGTGAAAGACGAGTTCGATCACCAGAGTCTGGAAGACCAGAAGAAGGATCAAGAGCGCGAGCAGCTTGGCAAAGACTTTAGAGGTCATGAGAAAACAGCTTCTAGCTTCTAGCTCCTAGCCTGTAGCTTCTGGCTTGTTCTTCGCACTGCGAATCTAACCGCATCAGCCGAAAGCATTCCGTCCGGGACTCGCTGGCTGGAGGCTAGGAGCTAGCGGCTAGAAGCTCGCATTATTCGCCTTTCGGCAGTTCAAAACGGTAACCGGCGCCGCGCATGGTTTTCAGGTAGCGCGGATTTTCCGGGTCGATTTCGATTTTTTCACGGATGCGGCGCACGTACACATCGACGGAACGCGGGGTTACGAAGCGCGCATCACCCCACACCGCATCGAGTAGATGGTCTCGGCTGAAGACGCGCCCGGGATGGCGTGCGAGATAGTCGAGTAAGCGGAACTCGGTCGCCGTTGTCGTGGTGAGTTCGCCTCGAACCTTCAATTGCATCGCACTGGCGTCGATAATCACTTCTTCAAAGCTGATGATGGAGGGAGAACCGGGCCGCTCGAAGCGGCGCAAAACGGCCTTGACGCGAGCCACCAGTTCCCTTGTGGAAAACGGCTTGGTGATGTAGTCGTCGGCGCCCAGCTCCAGTCCCAGAACTCGATCGTTTTCACCGGCGCGGGCGGTCAAAAAGATGATGGGAACGCTGGAAAGCCCGGTGTGATTGCGCAGACGCCGGCAAACGTCGAGCCCGTCTCCACCGGGCACCATGATATCGAGAATAAAAATAGCGGGGGGCTTTCGCTCTGCGTCGGGTATGAGATTGGCCGGGGTGCTGTAAAGCCGTGCCTCAAAGCCTGCCGCTTCGAGGTGATGTTGCACCAGCCTGGCGATATCGGCTTCGTCTTCCAAAACGAAAACGGATTGGCTCAAACTTCCATTCCTCGTCCCGCGGCTAAATAAGTTGCAGGAACGTGAATGCCGGCGGGAACCACCAACAGAGTAATGCACAGGGGCAAAGGGATTGCAAACGTTTGATGAATTCGGATGGGTTAGCGGGCAACTTTGGCAATGGCGGCACGAGGCTGCTGGGAGCAGTCGCGAGGTTCGGCCGACGAGACAAAACCGACCGGCGAGTCGACGAAATCGCTGAAGCGCGTGGGCAGATGGGTGAGCGTCATCCAAACGAGGAAAGCCCACGCAAGGCGTCGAGTGGAGCGAGTTGCCAGACCGCTTTCAGCGGTCATCGAGAAGCGCCAAAACAAAGACCGATCCGCGCTTACAGCATATGGGAATCAGTCTGGATTCTTGTGGCCAACAGGCCACTTTGAACAACGCGGATTAGCGTTTCTTTACCGGCTTGGCGGTCTTCTTTGCAGAAGGTCTTGAAGATTTTGCCGGTGCGTGCTTCGCGGGCTTGGTTTTGGAAGCACTCGAGGGCTTGGCCTTGGACTTTGGAGCTTTGGCCGGCGGGGGCTTGGGCGTTTTCTTTGCCGGCGGCTTTGGCGCAGGCTTCGCGGCCGGCTTGGGTTGCGGCTTGCCCGCAGTTTTCGCCTGGGATGTCGTGGGTTGCACCTTCGTCGGAGCGGGCTTGGCTGGAGGAACACCCGGTTTCAACTGAGCTGGTTTCGCACCGGGCACGGGTTTCGCTTCAGGCTTCGCAGGCGCGCGAACCGGCTCGGGCGTTGCCGGCGCGGCTTTTGCCGTTTTCGCCTGAGCGGTTTTCTGGCCCTTCCTCGCTGCGGCCTGCTTTCTTGGAGTGGCTTCGGCCCCGTCCTCCTCATCGTCCTCGAGCTTTTCCTCCTCGTCGGAATCCTCTTCGTCATCCAAATCGCCGGCGAGCGCGCTCTTTGGAAGAACGCTAAGATCGAGTTCTTCGTCGCCGGCGCTCACGGATTCGAGGTCGTCTCCAATGAGGCTATCTTCCGACTCGTCCTCTTCATCGAGCGCCCGCTCCTTGACCTTTGCTTCAGCGCTGCGGCGAGCGCGATGTTTCTTGGGGGCGACCTGTGGAGGGGGTGCGGGCGGCGAATGCGGCTCCAGGTAGGCGCGCATCTCTTCCGGCGTGGCCAGCTTGCCGTCAATCAGTTCCAGAAAGATCCCCTGAACAATGCTGGAAAATTCCGGGAGTTCAGGAGTGATGCGCATCTCCTGCATGAGCACATAGGGGATGCGCTGCCGCGCCTCAGGCCAGACTTTCAGGAAAAGATTGAAGCGCTCCTGAGCTTCTTTGTTTTTGCTCGTAAAGCCAAGCCATAGAATCGCTTCCGGGTCATAGCTCATGAAAAGCTTGTGGCTTGCCGAGGGCTTTGCATTCTGCTTGGCTAACAAGACCTTTGAGAAGGCGTTGGCGATGGAATCGAGATTATTCCACTCGGCGACAAAGCCCGGACGCAGCAGGGATCTCTTGAGAGCTGCGAGATCCTTGGGGGCGAGCTTTGCCGTCAGAAGCTGCATCTGCGCCGCAGACATGTCCGGATGGATTCCCTGCACGACCAGCGCAACGGCGAGTTCGTGGAGGGCAGTGAGTTTGGCTTCATCGGCCTTCGCCGAGGTCCATGCCGGAAAGAGAACTCTCATCCAGCCTTCGGCCTCGAGGGCCCGCAAAACCCTGAGAGCGTCTTCTTCGTGGCCAATCTGCTCCAGTTCCTGGCTTCGTGCATGCGGCGAAAGCGCTTCGATCGCCCCTTCGTTCTTGGCGTTGTCATAACGGGCCTGGGTGCGGATATCCAACTCCCAGCCGAGGCGCGCACGATAGCGAGTGGCGCGAATCATCAGCGATGGATCCTCGATAAAGCCGTAGTTCGAGACGAGGCGGAGAATTCGCGACTCGATGTCGGCAGCACCATTGAGGGGATCCATCAGGAGGCCGTAGGAGCCCTCGTTCAGGGAAATTGCCATCGAGTTGACCGTAAAGTCCCGTCTGCGGAGGTCTTCCTGGATCGAGGCGAAGTGATAGACCGGCTTGCCTGGCTTTGGATACTCGACGCGATGGGTGCTGATCAGATTCACCCGCACGGTCCCAGGAAAACACAGGTAGAGGCTGCGCGAAGGCTCATCTTCACCCCAAAGCTTGCCGCCGGCTTTCTCTATTGCTTTCTTGAGCTTGAGGGCATTCCCGTGCATGGCGAGCTCGAGCTCGCGGACGGCATGGCCGCTGGTAAGATCGCGAACCGCATCGCCGGTGAGGAAAAGGATCGTCCCTGAGTCGCGGGCGACGCTGCGCAACTGGGCAAGCGCGTGGCGTTGGTCCGGCGAAAACCGGTTTTCCAGCAAATAGACGTAATCGGGCATGCGCGGTGCCGGCTTCCGTCTTCTTGATCGAGCTCAAGTTCCTGATGTTGTTATGCTTATGGCGCGATCAGCGGATACTGGCAAACAAGAACATTAACACAAGTCGAGGTGGAAGAGTAGGCTCAATGCACCGGAATTGCAACTTTTTTGCGCGAGAACCCTTGAGCTTTCCGTTGTTTACCCTGTCCGGGAGCCCGAGTGGGCAATAGTCGAGGAACGAACTTCGGCAGCGGGCGTGCGACAATCCAGAGCGATGGCCTCAGCACGCAAGCCCGTGATTGTGCGCAAGTTTTCTCGAGATTGGTCTGCCGGCTACGCGGGTGCGGACTTCGGACAAAATGCGGGAGAACTCGAGATTCTGGATCTTTCAGGAAAGGTGCTCCGAATTGAATGGGAGCAAGTGAAGTGGGTCTGCTATGTGCGTGACTTCCCTTCCGGAGGCGCGGACCAGGCAAATCCGGAACGGTTGCTCCGCAGGCGTTTTGCACTGCGCCCCCGCACCGCCGGATTGTGGCTGCGTTTGACGCTGCTGGACGGCGATGAACTGGAGGGATTGGCCGCCAACGACCGCTCGCTTGTGGATGGGGCGGGGTTGTTGCTGACTCCGCCGGATACTCGCTCGAATACGCAGCGCATTTATGTGCCGAGGCAAGCGATTCAAACCATGGAGGTCCTGAGCCTGGTCGGGGCTGCCATCCGCAAACGTGCCGAGGGTGCGAAGCTTGCCGCGGAACAGGCCGATCTTTTTGGTGGGAATACCGAGAATCCTTAGGCCACCGATTTTCCCCACCTGCGGGCGTTTTCGTTGCGGTGGGACGGCAGGACGGTGCACGAGCTTTATGGGAGTCGGATGGGCCCGTTCATGCAGTTGAGCGGTGGCGCCGACTCGATCAAACTGCGGTAGTACTCGGCAGTCATGGTGAGCACTCGGGATTCAAGGTAGTGATCCAGAATCCAGGAACGAGCAGCCTGGCCCATGCTCCGCTGCCGTTCCGGGCTACCAATGATTTTGAGAACTGCGTCGGAGATCGCCACGGGATATCCGGGAGGGACGAGAAATCCTGTCACCTCAGAGACGACAGAATCCCGAGCGCCCGTCGAGGCGGTGGTGACAACGGGAACTCCCGTGGCCGCGGCTTCGAGAACTGCGTTGGGAAATCCCTCGCGCCAGGTCGGCAGCACCATCACGTCCATGGCGCGATAATAAGGCGCCGTGTCGCTGACGAATCCCGTGCAATCGATCCGTGGATGGCGCAGAATGCGGGTGCGCAGATCCTTATCGAGAGCGTCTTCGGCGGCATCGAACCACCCGACGAGAAGAAGATGAGCGGCCGGCTCAGCATGCAGAATGGCTTCGAAGGCTTGCAAGAGATCGGGCAGACCCTTGTCGCAGGTCAGCCTTCCGACAAAACCGACGACTTTTGCCTCATGCGGAATACCAAGCTTGTCGCGGACCTCGCTCGGTCCGGGCGAAAAGCGATCGATGTCGACGCCGTTGCTGCTTCCCTCACCCAGTAAGCGCAATTTGCGCTCCGGGGCGATACCGAGAGCCAGAGCCTGCGCACGCAGGCTCGCGCTGTTGCAAAGTACGACGTGCGCGCACGCCGCAGCCAGCCATTCGGCGGCAAAGAGTAAACGGCGTTTGACGCCGGTCGCCGTCTCGCATTTCAGGCCGCGCAACATATACACACGCCGCGGCACTCCACACAGCATCGCGGCGAATGAGCCGAGAAGCCCGGCCTTCGGCGTGCTGAATTCGACGAGATCGGGCCGGCGGCGCACGATCAGCAGCCAAAGCCGCATAAGCGAGATCAAGTCCTCGATCGGCGAAATCTCACGCTGCATCGGAATGGCGACGCGCTCAACGCACTCTCGCGCGGCGGTTTCATCCAGCAATTCCCCAGGACCCGAAACCAGCAGGACGCGAAAACCAGCTTTGCACAGAACGCGAAGGCGCGCACCAAGAATGAGGCAGGTTTGCGGATGTGTGACTCCGACAAGAATCGTGCGCGGCGGGTGAAGCGAGTCCGGACCTGAATTCTGCATGAGGAGTTTGCGCGCCTCAGCAGATCGTGAGGAAGAAGAAATGCTGAGTGTAGGGTTCGGTGACCTCGATGACCGTGACGAACGACACAAAAGAAGGTTCGCTCATTCCTCCACAATGTGTTTTCTTTCAGGAGCGGCTGTGGGCGACAGGACACGAATTCTCTTGCTCATCCCGCGCTTAGGTGCAGGCGGCGCCGAACAAGTGATGACGCTGCTGGCAAGCGGCTTGTCGCGCCGCAAATACGAGGTTCATCTGGGTCTGGTAATGGCGGCCGATGCTGCGGCGATTGAATTACCGCATTGGGTAGCTGCACACGCTCTGAGCGCAAAGCGCGCCAGGTACGGAGCGATACCGTTGCTGCAGCTGGTGTGGCGGCTTCGGCCGGCCGTGATTCTCACGGGCGCTCCGGAGATCAGCTTTCTCGTCTTGTTACTGCGGCAGTTCTTTCCGGCGAAAACTGCCGTGCTCGTGCGGCAGAACGGAACCGTTTCGTGGGCTTTGGGCGCGGGCGGCGTGCCGCGTTACACGCGGCTGCTTTATCGCATCCTCTACCGGCGCGCTGACCGGATCATTTGCCAGTCGCGATCCATGGCGCAGGATTTGATGCGAGAGCTCCGGATCGGTCCGGAAAGACTCGTCGTATTGCCCAATCCCGTGAATCTGGATGCAATTCGCGCAACGCAAAATGGGGAGAGTTTGTGGGCCGGACCGGGACCGCACCTGCTAGCCGTGGGAAGGCTATCGAAGGAAAAGGGCTTCGATCTGTTGCTCGAAGCGCTGACTCAAGTACGCATGGAATTTCCTTGTTCGGACCTGGTCATTGCAGGCGGCGGCCGCGAAGAGGCGGAGTTGAAAGGCTTACGCGCGCGCCTTGGCCTGGAAAGTGCCGTGCGGTTTCTGGGGAGGATCGATCGACCTTATACCTATTTCCCGGGCTGCACGTTGTTTGTTTTGTCGTCGCGCTATGACGGCATGCCAAACGCCTTGTTGGAAGCCGCAGCAGCTGGTCTGCCCCTGGTTGCCATGCCCGCATCGGGCGGGGTCGTCGATCTGCTGCGCGGCCGGCAAGGCGCATGGACGGCACGCGAAATCTCGTCGCGAAGTCTTGCCGAAGCGCTGACTGCGGCGCTGCACGCGTTGCGCCCCGGGCAGAGGTTCGATCACGCATTTTTTCTTCCCGGTACGATTGTGGCGCGCGAGAATCAGACGCTGTGGTCTAGATCACGCGTGGCAACTTTGCGCTCGGAGCAGCGAGAAGCAAATTAAGATTCATTCTCGCTAAGTGAGATTTCAGTCTTGACAATCGTTCAGGAAAGATGTCTGCTTGCAGTACACATTCTCCTTCCAGCTTTGGAGCCACTTCTTCAGAAGCGCTCTGCGTTGTAGACGGGAACACGCTCAGACGAATACTTTCCGGCATGCCAGCCAGCTGTGTTTTTGGCTTACATAAGATAGAGCATCGTCCCGCCGTCGAGCTGATTCGCCAAGAACAAGTTTGATCGAACCATAGTTCTGCCTGCGCTTTGCCTTGCGGCGGCTGCCACCGTAGCCGATGCTTGAGATGCGCTGCTACCCCCAGCCATTTGCTTACACAAATTGTCGCGGATGCGGAATCGATTCCGCACGGCGGCCACTCTTTCATTGCATCAACTCAGCAGTTGGAGTTGGCTTGTTTGCTATTTGCTTTGGTTTTCCGCTTGCGGGACTGCTGGCCAATCTCGCTCCTCCGGCTGTTGCCGGAACCCAGCCTACCGTGAGATGGATCTCGACCGCCGCGGATTTTCACCGCGTGCGCAGAGATATGCATGCACCTGAATCTGCAATTGAGAAGCAGTGGGCCGCGAACGAATTCGCGTTCGGGCGCGCCATTGAGGCCTATGAAGAGCTGATCGATAGCGTCTTGGGGAGATTGAGATGAGCCATGCAGCAGTCATGATTCCCAGCCTGGACCGGATTGCGGGTGCGGAGCGGCAGGCGATGCAGTTAGCCAAGGGGCTTTGCCACCGGGGCTGGCGCGTAACCGTGGTAGCGCTCTCTGGCGAAGGCAAAGCGGCGCGCGATGAATTGCACGCTGGCGGCGTCGAGTTTGTGACCCTGGGGATGCGCAAGGGTCTTGCCGACTTACGCGGGTGGATCCGCTTGAGTCGCTGGCTGTGGCGGGAGCATCCCGACGTGGTGCATGCGCATTTGCCGCAAGCCGCCTGGCTTGCGCGGTGGTCGCGCGCGCTGGCGCCGATGCGCGTCCTGGTCGACACCGTGCACACCTCGTTTACTGGCAAGGCTGGACGCCGACTGGGTTACGCTCTCAGCCGCTGGTGGCCCGATCGCGTCACCGCAGTGAGCCGGGCGGCGGCGCATGCGCACATCGGGAAAGGGATGGTGAGCGAGAAAAATCTGACCGTGCTGCCCAACGGAATTGACATCGACGAGTGGCGTCCGGATGCGGAAGTGCGGGCTGAAGTACGGCATGCGATGGGGCTCACCGACGACTTTCTCTGGCTGGCAGTCGGCAGGCTGGAAGCGGTCAAGGATTATCCGACGCTTTTGAAGGCACTGACCTTTGTGCCGCAGCTGGGGCGGTTGGTGATCCTCGGCGAAGGGCCGCTACGCGGAGAACTGACGCAATTGGCAGCGCAGCTGGGCCTGGAACACCGAGTGCATTTCATCGGCTTTCAGAAAGACGTGCGGCGCTGGATGCAGGCCGCGGATGGATTGGTTCTGGCATCACGCTACGAAGGGCTGCCGATGGTGTTGCTCGAGGCTGGGGCATGCGGACTGCCTTGCGTCGCCACGGCCGTCGCCGGAACGCGTGAAGTTGTCATCAATGGCGAAACCGGGTGGCTGGCGTGCGCCGAGGGCGTCGACGCCTTGGCCGCAGTGGTGTCGAGAATGATGCGAATGCCGCTCGCCGAGCGGTACGCGATGGGGCAGAGGGCGCGGCATTCGGTCATTGAGCGATTCAGTATGGAGAGTGTGCTGGATAGGTGGGAGAGGCTTTACGCAGAGCTGCTTGAGCCGCGGCCAACTCGTGGCAAGCGGGTGCGTGCTCGCGAAGCTTTGACGCGCCAGAGCGCGACGGAGGCATAGACGCGCTCCGCGGGAGTCAGGGTCACAGGTGGAAATTCGGCAAGGAGGCGATCAACCGAGGAGAATTGCCCGGCGTGAAGGCCAAGGAAGACACGGAGATTCTCGATCTCTTCATCGCTTGATGTATTCGGGTGGATGCAGATGGTCCAGAGGCCGTTCGGCTTTTCGACGGGGCCCCAGAGTTGCTGCGGAATCCAGGTGATGCCGCCGCGCGAAAAGGCCATGCGCGCGAATCCGTCAGATAAGAGGCAGACTCCCTCCGCACGAAGAGCTTCGAGTGTAGCGGTGTCGAAGCCATGGCGCGGGGCGACGAAGATGCGCGGGTGAAGGTCATGGTTGCGCAGGATGCGGAGCCCTTCGCTGATCCATGCGCGCTGCGTTTCCGCAGCAACACCGGCAAATTCCGAGGAGGAATGAAGGCCAAGCAAGCTGCGGCCGCTGCTTATGCAAAGGTGCGTGTAGCCGTGCAAGGCGATGGTGGCGCCAGCGGATTCCAGATCTCGCATTTTGTCCCAGAAAGCAGGATCGGAGGGCGAGATGCAAAGGCCGGGATCGCGATTCTGGGGAACGATGGCAAGAATCGGCTGCATTCCGAACTCGGCGATTAGGTCGCAATAGCGCCGCCAGCTCTCGCGCCGCACCGTCGGGCAAAGGTCGTCGAAACGGAACAGGTATCGGGCTCGAGAAAAGATCATGCAATCACTCCTTGGGCAGACGCTCGATCAAGCAGCCTTTTGCTCCAGAACCACAGATAGAACAGCGTGCTGATGGTCCAAAGCGAGGTGGCAAGTGCGATTCCCGCAATACCGAGCCAGCGCATCAGCAGGAGATTCAAGACGATATCGAGGGCCAGGTTGATCACGCCGCAATAAAGCACGAGATCGGTGCGGCGCATGGCAACGAGAAAACGGTAATAGACTCGGCTGGTGGCATAAAAAGGGATCTGAATCGCGTACATGGCGAGCACCGCCGCGACCACTGACGTATCCCCGGCGCCGAACTGGCCGTGCTGAAGGGCGATGCGGATGAGAGGGCGAGCGCCAGCGATGAGGAAAACGGCCACGGGGAGCGAAGCGAGCGCCGTGATCGCGAACCAGGTGCGCAGTGTGTGCCGGCAGCCGGCCCAGTCGCCTTGCGCAACCATGCGCGAGAGATAGGGCACAATGGCTGTGGACACGGCGCCGGCGAGCAACGTGATGACAACGCTGACAAAGCGATTGGCATAGACGAGCGCTGAGACGCTGCCGGCAGGAAGCATAGCGGCCATCGATTGGTCGACGAGAAGTCCTCCTGAAGCGACGACGGAGCTGAGTAGAACTGGCCCGTATTGGCCGGCGACCTCGCGGGTAGCGGCGTCTGCGCCGTGCCAGCGGAGACGAAAGCGATAGCCGCGCGCGTGCATCATGCCGGCAACAATGAGCGCATGGAGCAGCGTGCCGGCAAGTGTTGCGTAGACCATTGCCCAGATGCCCAGGCGCTCTCCAAAGAACAAAGCTCCAGCGACGACGGCCACGGAAATGACCGCAGGCGCGAGAGCGGGGAGAGCGAAGCGGTCGAGCGTGTTGAGAACTGCGGTGCAGTTGGTGGCGATGCCGGTCAAAAGCACGATGGGTAAAACGACGTAGAAGAGGCGGATGGCGAGCGCCAGTTTGGCGGGCGCAAAGTGCGAGGCGATGAGCGGGAAAAGGCCGTGGGCGGCGAGCGCCATCGCGAGCGACGCCAGGCCGAGCAACAGGCAGACCGAAAGCATGGCACTGGAAAGCAGCTTCTCGGCGCGATCGTGGCCCTCCTGTTCCCTCACCCGCACCAGCGTGGGCACCAGAGCCTGATTCATCGACTCGGAAATCAGGTTCACGAGCAGGCTGGGAATGAGCGCCGCGGCGAGAAAGGCGTCCATAGCGTCAGAACGGCCGTAGACCGAGGCGACCGCGATTTCCTTGCCGGTGGCGATCAGTTTGACCAGCAAGCCGGCAGCGCCGACCGAAACAGCGGCGCGGAAAATGCTGCGGTTGACGGTCGAGATCCTAGCTGGCGCGGCAACTACTCTTCTTATTTGAGAAAGCGTCGACATTTGGCGAGACGTCAACGCCAGATCAGGGAGAAAAACTACAAACAATCGGTGTACACACCTACGACAACAGGTCCCGACAGCACGGTTTCATTCTCATCTACGTCGACTCTGACACCGATGAGCAGCGTGCTTGCCTTAGTCCCAGGGCTTGTTGATTTCTACGACAAGATGCGGATTAGCCACATTCAGAGGGGTACCGTCTGCAACAAACAAAACCTCAAGGACATATTTATGTCCGGCTTGGCCCTTAAAGTGACCAAGACACCTTTCTAGAGTGTGGTTGCTCGAAGCTCCTCCTCCATTCTCGATGACTTCTCCTGCGGCAACACTTTGACCTTTATCGAAAACCCACCAGTCGGCTTTGAGTAATGATTCGCGGTTACACCTCTGTCCGAAATCCACTCCCATCATGCATTCCATATCGGCGAACGGGAGGGGTCCTCTCTGCACGCGAATGAGAATCGAGTAATATTCACTGCCCTTCGATCCGAACTCTTCCGTCGTTACCTTGCCCTTGGCAAGCGAGACAGGGATATCAACCACAGGCTTTCGGAATAAAGTGAGGCCCACGAGGGCTCCAGGGACTAGGAGGAAAGCTCCGAATATCCAGCCGAAAGCCGCAACAAAATTGGGGCGAGAGGGCTTCCACATCTTCCTCCTCCTTTGAAACAGCCACGCCTCACGCCGCGAGCCGCTTGATCTTTGGCCGCTTCTTCTGCAATTCGACCCAGAAATCGTATTGAAGCTGCGCCTTCGAAAAGAAGTCAGGCGAAAGCCCTAGGGCCTGGCCGAGGCGGATGCTGAGATCGACGGTAACTGCGGTTCGGCCGTTGAGCACGCGCGAAACAGTTGCGCGCGCCACGCCGATTTGGCGGGCAAGCTCGGTTGCGGTCGTCTTGCCGAGAAATTCCCTCAGCAGCTCGCCTGGGCTTGCCGGGTTGTACATCATCGCCATGCTTGTCGCCTCCTAGTGATAGTCCTGATAGTCCACGAGGATCGCATCCTCACCTTCGAAGCTGAACGTCAGCCGCCAGTTCTTGTTCACGGTCACCGACCAGTGCCCCTCCAGATTCCCCTTTAGCGGATGCCAGTCCCATCCCGGCCGGTTCATGTCGGAAGGCGCCGACGCCAGGTTCAAAGTCGTGAGCAGAATGCGCAGCCGCGTTTCATGCGGCGGCTGGATACCCGCCTTCGATCCGGTTTTGAAAAACCTTTCCAGCCCTCGATGCCGAAATGTTCGGATCAACCTTTATAATGTAACATCATGTGCTACACCTCCGCAAGATTGAGAAGCGTCGCCAATCGCGGGTGCGGGCGTTGAAAAACGGCCGCATAGCGGCTCTCGATCTTCGTCAGCCAGTCTCCCGGCAACGGCGATCGTGGCAAGCAGCAGCCAGGTGGTGCGATTTTCCTCCACCGTAGCGACAAATGTGGTGACTGCCCAGACAAGCAGCGCCGTCAGGAGAGCCACCCGCAGCGGACCTTGGCCGCGGATTGCCGAGAAGGCGGCCAGTGCGGCCAGGAGCGAGAAGAGTGTCAGCGCAACAAGCCCTCCACTGACAACCAGAGAAAGCGCCGTGTTGTGCGCGGTATCGATCGGCGCCAGATCTGCGGCGGTGACGAACGCACCCACGCCAGAACCGAAAAGTGGTGCGTGAGTAAACGCGCGCCATCCCGCCGACCAGATGTTGAGGCGCTGATTCAGATCGCCGCTGCGCAATTGCTCCGGGATAGTGCCCAGGCGATCGAGCGTTCCCGCGGGAATCGCGAACCAGAGACCGGCGGCCACGGGAGGAAGCGCGAAGACGGCTGCGAGCACACGGCGCGGATGGTGGTGCGCCAGAATCACGCCTGAGCCGGCAAGTGCAATCAGAGCCGCCAGAAATCCTTCGCGCGAGGCCGTGAGCAGAACCGCGATCAGGCCTATCGGCAGGTATCCCAGGCCGAGAAGGCGCACCGGCCAGCGGCGGTCGCACTCGAACAGGAGCGCGGCCAGCGGGAAAGCCAGATCAAGAAAGCGGGCCATGTCGTTGGGATCCTGGCCATAGGCGGCAAAACGAATCTGGCCGGCGGCAAGGGCCTCAGGCGAGCGAAAGGCGGCAAGCGTAAGAATGGCAAGCACCCAGGAGCCGGCAACCGTGCCGCGGAGCAGATTGCGCAGTTCGGCAGGAGTGTCGACGAACTCCCAGGCCAGCCAAACCACCATCATCTCCTGAAAGTACGCACGGATCCTGATCAGAGTCGCGCCGGGATCGACGGTCCAAAAGTAGGAACAGCAGAACCACAGAAAGAGCGCCAGAGTAAGAACCTGCAAGGCACCCGGCGTACGCAAGCGGCCGGCCTGGAAAACGGCAGGGAGGGCAGCGAGTAAAAGCAGCAGACCAGCGATGCGGGCCATGTTGCCCAGCGGTTCGCCCAAGTCGAGAGAGTATTCCCAAGGCACGGTGAAGGCGAAAACCAGGAGGAGAAACCGCGCGGTCTGTCGCATGGTTAATACCTTTGCGAGTAGACCAGCGCGGAGTAAATGGCGACGCCGATGGTGGATTGAATGGCAGACTCCATGGTGCGGTTGGCGAGGCTCCTGGCCACGGAATCGGGGACGTAGAGGATGTCGCGATCCTGCACCGGCTGGTCGGGGTCCTGGCCGCGCAGCATGCGCTTAAGGTTGAGAGAAATCATGGTGCGGCCGCCCAGTTGCTCTCGAATAAGAATGGCTCTGGCACTCGCGTTTTGCGTCGCGCCCCAGGCCAGCGACAGCGCCTGTACCACCGTGAGTCCCTGCACTGGATCGACCCCAAATCCGCCGGGGCGGATCACGTCGCCGACGACATAAACCAGTCCGGCGCGACTCACCTGCACGGTGTCGCCGGGCGTGAGCTCTGGGTTGTGGTCCGAGGTTGAATCGGTTCCGCTCGGGTCGAGCACGACGGCGTGCGGGGTCTTCGAGTCGCCTTGATGGAAGACGTTCACCAAGCGGCCCGCATTGGGCGAGAGGCCGGAAGCGGCGGAAATCAGGTCGAGCAAACGGTGGTGATAGGTGTAGGGGTAGACACCGGGGCGAGCCACTTCGCCAAGAACACTCACATCCTGGCCAGCATAGGACGTTACCAGCACCGTCACGAGAGGATGCAAAAGCATTCCCTTGCCAAACAGCGCCGCGCCGATGGCGCGAGCCGCTGCCTGCTCGTCCATGCCCGAGACTTGTACCTCGCCAATCATGGGCAGCGTGATCGAACCCTGGGAGGAGACGCGCAGCGACGAGTGAAATTCCGGCGTGTGGTACTCGCTCACATCGAGGACATCGCCAGGCGCGATACCACTCGGCATGGGGCCCGAGGCCTGCGGCATGACCGTCGAAGATGCCCCAGCTATTCCGGAATTACCGTTGTTCCAGATCGGCGGAGCCTCCTTGGGATTGGGCGCGCTCCTGTTATCTTCAGCCTGCGGAATCCTGACCACTCCGCTGGGCAAACCTGAGGTGTTCGGCGTGGGAGGCTGCGCGCGGAGAAACCCGCCGATACTGAGCAAAGCAATCAGTACGACCGTAGAACGAATCGCGGAAGAAGCCAGCGATTCGCGCAAGAGAGCGGCTCCGACCGCAATCCAAAGACCGGCGAAGAGAGTGATTGCGAGATAAAGCGGGAGATCGGGCGCGACGGGCTTCGCCGGCTGGCGAGCGTAGTCGACAACCGAAATGTTGGAACTGTGTACGCCTGCGGCGAGCCCGGCTTCTTCGGCTTTCTCTTCCACGCGCACGTAGAGGTCGTGGCTGGCGTTGGCCTCCTGGCGCATTACGGCATACTGCGTCGTAGCCTCGTTCAGCTTCATGCTTTCACCGGTAATCTGCTCCAGGCTTTTGTGGACGAGCTGCTCGCGATCGAGAGCGGTCTGCCAGTTGCTGCGAAAACGGTCGACGAGTTTTGCATCCTCGGTCGCTTTTTGCTTGTCGAGATCCTGCAGCTGGCGGCCGATTTCTACCACGCGCGGAAAGCTGGGCCCGTGCTCCGCGCTCAATTGAGCTTGTTCCTGCTCCAGATCGCTGCGGCGAGCATGAATCTGTTGCAAGACGGCAGTGGCAAAGTTGTTGCCTTCAGCCTGCAGGTGGGGGTCGGCGGCGATCACCATCTCCGGGTCGTCTTGCGATGCGGCGCGATACTCGGCCTCGCTCAGGATGCGGTCGGTGGTGGCAGCCACAAGTTGGCGGCTGAGCTCATCGATCTCAACCAGCGCAGAACTGTGCTCGGTTTCGCCCGGCTGGCCGTTCGCCATCACCTCAGGCGTGCTGACGATGCCGTGGCGGCTTTCGAAGTCGGCCAACCGCTGCTGGTCGCTGTCGACGCGCGCCTTCAAATCGCTGAGCTGTGTGCTCAACCAGCGCGAAGCCTCTTGAGTCGCATCGACCTGCGATTCGGCCTCCTGGTCGGTGTAAGCGCGAATCAGCGCGTTGACCACCGAGGCTGAAAGAACGGCGTCGTGCGAGCGGAAACGAATCTCGACCAGAAGAGTACGAGGCACGGTCTGCACTTTCAAACGCCGCGAAAAGCGCTCGATGAGCCAAGCTTCGGCGTCGGGCGCAGGCGCGTCGGCGCGGAAGCCCGGGAACCGGCGGGCAAAGCTGCCGCAGAAGCCGCGCGCGTGGTAGAGCTTGAGCACGCTAATGACGCGCCACGCAAGTTGGTCACTGCGCAAAACACCGGCCAGAGTCTCCAAAGTGAGAGGCGCAGAAAGAATGGAGGCTGAGATGATCGGCTCATTGGCCTCGAGATTGAGCGAAGACGCAGGCGAAGTGCGCAGCTCGACACGCGCAGCCGCCTCGTATTGATTAGGCGCGATGAGGCAGTAGAGAATGCAGGCCAGAAGAAGAGAACCTTCAATGAGGGCGATGAGGCGCCGCCGGCGCCAGAGTGTGCGCCCGAGATCGCGGAGCGAGGTGCTGCCCTTCGGGCCAGAGCCGGCCGCATCGTCCGGCCTGAGCTCGCCGCGAGATACCTCACGAATGGAGAGAGTCGCCGCCAAGAAAGGTAAACCCCTATCCCGAGACGCTTCTTGACGCAGATCGATGAGGGATTTAAAGACGAAGCAACATGCCGCAGAGTGTTCCACGGAATTATTCACATCTTGGGCGTGCTTGTTCGTGTTTCGCGTCACAGGTCAGCGTGAGGCGATGGGCGGCAGGAATGAGGTGCGCACCTGGAACACGTCTCGATTTCATGCGCCCCGGCGATACCAATCAACCGTCCGGCGAAGGCCTTCGCGGAAATCGATCTCTGGTTCGTAGTCGAGCAGCTCACGCGCCAAGGTGATATCAGCCAGAGAATCGCGGATATCTCCGGAACGCGGATCCGCATAAAGCGGCTTGCCGGAATATCCGGTCAGGTCACAGAGGATTTCAAAAGTCTCATTAAGCGTGATTCTGTGGCCCGTGGCGATGTTGATCATTTGGCCTGAAACTCTGGCCGCAGGCGCAGCCACGGCCAGCAGGTTGGCCTTCACCACATTGGCGATAAACGTGAAGTCGCGGCTCTGCTCACCGTCGCCGTAGATGGTCGGTTGCTCGCCGGCCAGCATCTTGCGGCAGAAGATGGCCAGGACACCAGAATAGTGCGATGTGGGGTCCTGGTAAGGCCCAAAGACATTGAAGTAGCGAAGAGTGACGGTCTCGAGTCCATAGACGCGTGCAAACGACCGCATATAGTGCTCGCCCGCGAGCTTGGCAACCGCATAAGGGCTGATGGGGCTGGGAGTCATTGCTTCGTGCTTGGGCAGGGTCGGAGTGTCGCCGTAGGCGGAGGACGATCCGGCATAGACGACGCGGCGGACCTGGGCGGCGCGAGCGGCTACCAGCAGATTCAGGGTCGCGTCAATGCAATTGCGGTTTGTGGCCGCGGGATCGGCGACCGAGCGCGGCACCGAGGCCAGAGCCGCTTCGTGAAAAATGATTTCCACTCCGGCGCAGACCTTGGCGCAGACCTCGGGATCGGCCAGGTCTCCGGTGATGAACTCCATGGCTTCGAGGCCGGCCAGATTTTCGCGCTTGCCGGTAATGAAACTGTCGACGCCGCGAACAGATTCGCCGCCCTCGAGGAGCGCCGCAGCAATCGAACGGCCTATAAAGCCGGCGGCGCCGGTAACGAGATATTTGGGCAAGCTCAGCTCCGTGCAATGTCGATCGTGCTGCCTGCAAGATATGCGGCCGCAATCGATAGGATACTCTTCTCCGACACCTGTCTTTAGAATGGACCGGTCGAGCCGCAGTCGATCAAAACGCCTTGCGGGCGCATCGTGTATTGTTGGTTTGCACAACGATGATTGCATTGCTCCCAACGCTGGCTGAGCCGAAACAGTTCTCGATTGCGGAGAAGCTGCTCTTCGTAGTGCTAGCGGTGGCTTCCGCCTACGCCTTCTGGCGGCGATTCGGGCCTATCCTCGGCAAAATCCTCCACTCGAAAAAAGACGCGGACTTTCATCTCGCGCCGGTGGGCAGGCGCGTGTGGGACTTTGTGTGGGAGGTGATGCTGCAGGCCAAGGTCATTCGCGAGCGACCGCTTGCCGGCATCGCGCATGCCTTGGTTTTCTGGGCGTTCTGCGCCTTCGCGCTGGTCACGCTGAATCATTGCCTTGCGGTCTTCGGGCTGGGGTTTCTCGATCCCACAGGCCGCGTGGGGCGAGTCTACTTCGATCTCGCGGCGTTGTTCGCGTTGTTGTGCGCGGTCGCAATCGCCGGGCTCTTCGTGCGGCGGTTTGTGGTGCGGCCCAAGTGGCTGGGCGAGCTCTCGCTAGAGTCGGGATGGATCGCCTTTCTGATCTTTACGCTCATGGCGACGTATCTGGGCGCGTTCTTTGCGACGGGCGAGGCTGCTGTGCGAGGGCTGTGGTGGGCGCACACGCTCGCGCTGCTCATCTTTCTTCCGCTGATTCCGCACACCAAACATCTGCACCTGCTGCTGAGCCCTGCGACTGTGTTTCTGTCGCGCGGCGGCTTCGCGCGGATTCCTCCGCTCGCCGATGACGAGGACTTCGGGCTGGTTTCAGGCAAAGATCTGACCCGCCTTGTGAGCCTGCAGGCTTACTCGTGCGTGGAGTGTGGGCGATGTACCGAACATTGCCCGGCCGCGAATTCCGACAAGCTGCTGAACCCGAAGTCTGTGGTGCTGGGCGTGCGTGCCTACCTGAATGAGTACAGGCCGGCGAGCGAGGAGCCGCTGCTGGGCAAATTCAACGCGCAGGAGGCTGTGTTCCAGTGCACGACGTGCGGAGCTTGCGAGTTTCAATGCCCGGTGGGCATTGAGCATGTCCCGATCATCGTCGGACTGAGGCGCGGCGCGGTGAATACGGGCGCCTGGGACGATGATCACGGGGCAAAGCTTTTCCTCGCCCTGGAGCGGGGCAGCAACGCCCTTGGCCTGAGCGCGACGGAGCGCGACAAGTTTGTGGAGAAAAATACGCTGCCCATCTTCGACGGAACGCAGGAGTACTGCCTGTGGCTGGGCTGCATGGGCGGTTACGACCCGCGCGGGCGAGAGATAGTGCTGGCCCTGGTCGAAGTCATGCGGCACCTCGGCGTGAGTTTCGGGGTTTTGCGCAAGGAGAAATGCACGGGAGATCCGGTGCGGCGGTTGGGCAACGATTTGCTCTTTCAACAATTGGCGGAGGCGAACCTGGCCGCACTCAGCCAGTCCAAAACCAAGAAAATAATTTCGATTTGTCCGCACTGCGTGCGGACGATTCAGGAAGACTGGAAGGCTTACGGAACGCCGCCCGAGGTGGAGCATCACAGCGAGTTTCTGGCGAGGTACGCGGATCGGCTGCATCTCCCCGGTCCCCAAAAGCAAGGGACCAGGGGCACTCACGAAAAAATCGTGTTTCATGATCCGTGTTATTTGGGGCGGTACCGAGGCGTGTACGATGAGCCGCGGCAGGTTGCGCGGCTGGCGGGCGAGCTGGTGGAGGCGCCGCGGTCGCGCGAGAGGAGTTTTTGTTGCGGCGCCGGCGGAGGGTTGGCATTTCTGGGCGAGGAAAAGGGTGAGCGCGTGAGCCAGGTGCGCGCGGCCGAACTATCGGCAACGGGGGCCAATGTCATTGCCGCAGCCTGCCCCTTCTGCAATACGATGTTTCGGGATGCGCTCGCTTCCCAGGTCTCAGAATCGAGACCTGGGGCACCCGGGCCGGAGCTGTTGGATATTGCGCAGATTGCCGCGCGAGGATTACGGCAGGGCAGTCGATAAAAGGACGGCATAAATATGAAGATCGTCGTTGCCATCAAGCAAGTCCCTGATCGCGATGCGTCGGTTCGTATCGCGCCGAACGCAAAATGGATCGAAGAGCGTGAGCTTCAGTGGGCGATGAATGAGCCGGATGCCTACGCTCTCGAAGAGGCACTTCAACTCAAAGAAAAGTACGGCGGCGAAGTTGTTGTGCTGAGCGCGGGGCCTGAGCGCGTGGGCTCGACGATTCGCGAGGCCCTGGCCAAGGGCGCGGACCGGGCAATTCATGTCGTCTGCGACGACCTGAACGCGCGTGACGCGCTGGGTGTGGCAAAGTTGTTGGCCGCGGCAATCAAGCCGGAAAGTCCTGATCTCGTGCTGACGGGATTGCAGTCCGAAGACCTTGGCCTGGGGCAGACCGGCGTGATTCTGGCTGAGCTGCTCGCGCTGCCGCACGCGACCCTGATCCTGCATGTAGAGAAGACCGACGCAGGGCTCAAGGTCAAGCGCGAGCTCGAAGAGGGATGGTTCCAGGAGATCGAGCTGCCCCTGCCGGCCGTATTGACCATGCAGTCGGGCGGGAACAAGCTGCGCTACGCGACGCTCATGGGGATCAAGAAAGCGAAGACGAAGGAGTTGCGGGCAGTGAACGCGGCGGATCTGGGCGCGGAGAACGCACCGGTTGTGGTGCTCGAACAGATTGCCGCGCCGAAAAAGCAGAAGACGACGCAGATTCTTTCCGGATCGGCGAAAGAGGCTGCGGCAGCGCTGGTAGAGAAGCTGAAGACGGAGGCCCGTGTCCTATGAGTGTTTTGCTAGTTTTGGAAGAGAGCGGTGGGAAGATCAAGCGGGCCAGCTGGGAGGCGCTCGCAGCCGCATTAAAGCTGGGTCCGGCGCAGGATGTAACCGCAGTTGTCATCGGCGCGCAAACTGAGGCGTTGGCTGCGGAGGCCGCAACCAGGAACATAGGCAAAGTGGCGCGCGTCGAGCATCCGTTGCTGGCGCAATACACGGCGGATGGGTTTTGTCTCGCCCTGCAGCAACTCATCCAAAACCAGAACGGCACGAAGTGCGTGGTGTTTCCGCATACGTACCAGGTGCGCGACTACGCGCCGGCGCTGGCATGCCGGATGGGACAGGTTCTCATCAGCGACGTAATCGCCGTCGACGATGGCCCCATCTTCACCCGGCAACTTCTGCAAGGCCGGCTCACCGGAACTTACCGGCATAGCGGCAACGGACCATGCTTTGTGTCGGTGCAGGCAGGCGCGTTTCGCGCGGACACTGTACAGGCGCCGCAACAAACGCCCGCGCCGATTGAAACCTTCACTCCGACCATCGACCCCGCGCAGATTCGCACCAAGCCCGGCGAGCCATTCCGCGGCGAGGCACAGACGGTGGACCTGGGTTCGGCGCAGCGCATCGTGGGCGTGGGGCGCGGCATCAAGGAGGTGGACAATCTCAAGCTGGTGCAGGCGCTCGCCGAGGCGCTGGGTGCGGAACTGGCGGCTTCGCGGCCCATCTGCGACAACGGATGGCTGCCCATGGAGCGCCAGGTAGGCAGCTCCGGGCAAACGGTCGCACCAAAGCTCTATCTCGCCGTCGGCATCTCGGGCGCCATTCAACACCTGGTGGGGATGAAAGGCTCGCAGTGCATTGTGGCCATCAACAAGGATTCTGACGCGCCCATCTTTGAGGTTGCAGACTACGGGATTGTCGGCGATTTGTTCGAGGTGGTTCCGGCGCTGACGGAGGCGCTGAAGGCGGGGAAGTAATCGGCGACCGAACGAAGTTGGCACGCGAGTACTCGCCAAACAAGGTGCAGTGCGCTTCCCGCGCTATACAGCGCAGCGTGGAATGCGTTATGGTTCCCTCTTTGCCGCAACTTGGCGTACGAACGGACGGAATTCGCGATGCTTGTTCCTGAAACTTATCTTGCCGCATTGAGCCTGACGATTCTGACCATGCTGTGCTGGGGATCGTGGGCGAACACACTGAAGCTTTGCCCCAAGTATCGCTTTCAGCTTTTCTACTGGGACTATGTCATAGGCATGGTGCTCGGCGCAGTGTTCTGGGGATTCACTGCGGGAAGCAGGGGCCACGAGGGACTTCCCTTCCTGACTGACCTGAAGCAGACCGCGACCGGACCGATGTTCAATGCGATCGTCGGCGGCGCGATCTTCAGCGTCGCCAACCTTCTGCTGGTGGCTGCGATCGATGTAGCCGGGCTGGCGGTGGCCTTTCCCGTCGGCATCGGATTAGCGCTGGTGATTGGCGCAGTGTCGAATTATGTCATCAAGCCAGTGGGCAATCCACTGCTGTTGTTTGGCGGAGTGGCATTGGTGGTGGTGGCCATCGTGCTCGACGCGGCAGCCTTTCGCGCGCGAGAGAGAACGGCAAAAGCGACAACGGTACGAGGGATTGTGATCAGCCTGGCTGCGGGCGTTCTGATGGGATGTTTCTATCCCTTTGTGGCCCGGGCGTTAAATGGAGATGCGCAGGGTCACGCTCCCGGCCCTTATGCCGTGACGTTATTTTTTATGGTCGGAGTGATGATCTCGACCATACCGGCGAACTTATTGCTGATGAAGAGGCCGCTCGATGGATCGCCGCCGGTGGACGGGGCCGACTATCGACGGGCGCCGATGGGGTGGCATCTGGCGGGAATCCTCGGCGGAGCGATTTGGGCTACCGGCGGCGTCGCGAATTTTCTGGCCTCGGCCGCCCACCTGGTAGGGCCGGCGGTCTCGTATAGCATTGGTCAGGGCGCGACCATGGTGTCGGCGTGCTGGGGCGTTTTTGTCTGGCATGAGTTCGCAGGCGCTCAGCGTGCGGCCAGGGTGCTTCTGACTTGGATGTTTCTATGCTTCCTGGTGGGACTGGGACTGGTGGCGATTGCGCCATTGCATTGAAACGACGGCAATTTCGTGAACGGCATGGCCTCCCACCAATTCGTGGTTACCAATTGATTTAGAAAAAGGCAATCACTTATAGGATCGACATGACTGACGCTCGCAAGCCGATTGTGGTGGTTGGCAGCGTCACCATGGATCTGGTTACGCGCACACCGCGGATTCCCGCGATCGGGCAAACGTTGATCGGCACCGGATTTGACACCACTCCCGGGGGCAAGGGAGCGAATCAGGCGGTGGCCGCCGGACGGCTGGGCTATCGCGTGGCCATGGTCGCGAAAGTGGGTGATGACGCATACGGACCCGCGCTGATCGAAAACCTCAAGGGCGCCAGCGTAGAAACGGCGGCAGTGGAGCAGACGGGAGGCTCGTCGGGTCTGGCGCCGATTTATGTTGCCGAAGGCGGGCAGAACCTGATCGTGGTCGTTCCCGGCGCAAACGGCAAGCTGGATCGCGCGGCGGTCGATCGCCATGCGGATCTCCTTCGATCGGCCGGCTTGGTGCTATGTCAGCTCGAGATTCCCATCGACACAGTCGGCTACACGCTGGAATTCTGCGCGAAAGCCAGCGTCCCGGTCATGCTCGATCCCGCGCCGGCGGCGGCCCTCCCTGAGGTTGCGTTCGGGCAGGTGTCGTGGTTCACCCCCAACGAGACCGAAGCGGTGTTTTACGTGGGCGACGGAATCGGCGTGGAGGACACCGCGAAGCGATTACTGGCGAAAGGGCTGGGCAACGTGGTCTTGAAACGCGGCGAAAACGGAGCGTACGTGGCCGCGGCCGGCGGCAGGGCGGCGTGGGTCGAACCGTTCAAGGTCGAAGCCATCGATACGGTAGCCGCGGGCGATTGCTTCAATGGAGCCTTTGCCGTGGCTCTGCTGGAAGGCAAAGACCCGTGGGCAGCAGCACGATTTGCCAATGCAGCAGCGGCCGTTTGCGTCACGCGCAGAGGCGCGCAAGCCTCTATGCCATCGCGCGACGAGGTGGACGCGTTTCTAGCGAAGCACAGTTAGAACTGGTCAATGCGCTGTGAGAAGTGTGACTCCAGCGATCAATCGACTTAAGCTAGGCCACCAGCGCCAGAGCGCGAATCGTCTCCTTGCGCACGGTAAGCCGGTCAATCAGATCGGTTCGCACTTCGTAGCCGCGGCCAGGCGAATCGGGAATCACAATCTCGCCCTTTGCCGTGACCTCGATCTCAGGCTCGACGATGTCTTCAGCCCAATAACGCGCCGACGCGGAAACATCTCCTGGCAGCGTAAAGCCTTCGAGAGTGGAGAGCGCGATATTGTGCGCTCGGCCGACGCCGGCCTCGAGCATGCCGCCGCACCAGACGGGAATGCCGCGCTCAAGGGCCGCATTGTGTACCGCAATGGCTTCGGAGAATCCGCCGACGCGGCCCAATTTGATGTTGATGATCTTGCACGACTCCATTTCGATGGCGGCGAGAGCGTCGCGACGGTTGCGGATGGATTCGTCGAGGCAGATGGGAGTTTGCAGACGCTTTTGCAAAACGGAATGGAAGTAAAAGTCGTCGTGCCAGAGCGGCTGCTCGATCATGAGCAGGTCAAAAGCGTCGAATGAAACCAAGTGGTCTTCGTCGCGGAACCGGTAAGCGGAATTGGCATCGCAACTGAGCATGATGGCAGGCCAGCGACTGCGGACTTGCTCGAAAACCTCAGTATCCCAGCCCGGCTTGCACTTGAGCTTGATCCGCTGATAGCCGCACTCTAACTCGTCTTCAACGATTTCCAGCAGCTTTGCGATCGACGGCTGGATGCCGAGGGAAACGCCGCAAGAAATAGCGTCGCGGACGCCGCCGATGAGGTGCGAGAGAGGAATGCCTTCGCGCTGCGCTTCAAGATCCCAGATGGCGTTTTCCAGAGCAGCTTTGGCCATCGGATTGCCGCGGACAGCGTGAAAGATGCGCGGACACTCGCCGCCATGCTCGGGAGATTCCTTGGCCAGCATCGGACCCAGTTCGTTGATCATCACCTGCCAGGCAGTATCAGTCGATTCCCCGGAGAAGTAGGGATGTTCCCCGGCAGTGCACTCGCCCCACCCCGTCAACCCCTCCGATTGAACTTCGACGAGCAGGATTCTGCGATTGCGAGTGACGCCGAAGCTGGTTTCAAACGGCCGCACAATGGGCATGTGCAGCTCACGCAGATTGATTGCGTCAATTCTCATAATTCCTCGTCATTCAAAGTTATTGGATGCTTTAGCGAGACAACCAACTCAGTTCAAAGATTCCATTTCCTTCTGAATCGCGGGAAAAGCCAAGGACAGCCAAACCCTGGGAAAATGCCTTTAAGAACTGCTGTCGAATCTGCAATTGAACGGCGAGGGCCCGTTCGCGGGTTGCTTCATCGGCCTTCCAGATGTCGATGGACACTGGGACCATTATACGTTCCTGGATTTCATGTTCATCGGGAAGCAGCTGAGCACAGATTCCCTCAACGCGCGGAGAATCGAGCTTCCAAACCGCCAACAGTCGATCGGTTGGAAGCCCGCCCTGCAATCGAGATGAGGATACACCATAGAAATCCACACGATACTCACAAGAAATCGCGCCCAGTCTGTGGATATTGAGGAAGGCATTCTTGATTTCCAGCGGATCGAAGGTCCATTCCATGTGGCGGATGCCGCGTGACAGCGCTTCATGCCTCTGTTCCCATTTGAGTTGCGCGCCAATCCCGCGATTGCGATGGGATTCGCGCACGGCCAGCATGTGGGAGTGCAGGTAAGGAAAAGGATGGCCTTCGATGGTTTTCACGCCGGGCAAAGACATGGCGAACCCGACCAGGCAATGCGCCGCCTTCGCTCCTAGTTCGCTCGAATTCTCGGAGTCAAAGGCGCCGATGACCTGTCCGCCGATCTTCTGTGCCAGCAGAAAGGTCTTGCGAGGAATCACATCGGTTTCGTCGTAGCCCCACGTTGCAATCTGAAGCTGTACGCAGGCCTCAAGCTCATCCAAACCCTGGCAGGCGCGGATCTCGATCATGGCTGCGCCTTTCGGGCTGATGCATCTTTGCCGCGAGGTGTGGATTCCTCCTCCGCCGCCAATTTTCGCTTGACCTCTGCCCAAAGGCCTTCCAGTTCCGCCGGCGAGAGATCTTCGAGCGGCCGCGGTGCGGCGAGCTCCATTTCATGGAAGCGGCGGCGAAACCGCAAATTGCATTTCCGCAAAGCCATCTCGGCATCGACACCCAGGTGGCGGCCGAGATGTACGACAGTGAAAAGCAGGTCGCCCAGTTCGGCTTCGATAGCCGGATGGCGTGCCGGATCGCCGGAGGACGCTTCAGCCTCGAGCTCGGCGGTTTCTTCTTCCAGCTTAGGAAGAAGATCGCGCCAATTGGGCCAGTCGAAGCCGACTTTTTGAGCCTTCGCGCCAAGCTTGGCAGCCTCGGCGAGAGCCGGCATCGCGCGCAGAACAGAGTCGAGTCGCGAGGGCTTTTCGCTTGCTTCGCCCGGTAAGGGCGTTTCCGCGCAGCCATTTTGCTTTTCCGCTGCTTTGATCTCCTCCCAGTTGCGGAGGACGGCCGCCGAAGAGCTGCCGACAGCGGCGTCCACTTCGGCGCGATTGCCCGCCGCGCGCGCAGCTTCATCGCCGAACACGTGCGGGTGGCGCCGCACCAACTTGCGATTCAAGTGGTCGAGAACGTCGGCGATTGTGAAGCGCCCTTCGTTGGCCGCCATTTCTGAATAAAACAGCACCTGCAGCAACAGGTCGCCCAACTCTTCGGCCAAATGAGCGTAATCGCGGCGCTCGATGGCATCGAAGACCTCATAGGCCTCTTCGAGCGTGTACTTGCGAATCGAATCGAACGACTGCTCGCGGTCCCAGGGGCAGCCGCCGGGAGCCCGCAGGCGAGCCATGATGGCGACCGACTGCTCAAATAATTCTGCAGCGCGCGCCGGATCGGTGAGCTTTCCGGGCACGGGGTCGTGCGCACCGGAGTCCGTTTTGGGAAGATCCATCGACCCTTAGTTTACCGTGCGGTCAGTACCGGTTGTTCGGGTCGCGAATCGGACGTGGACCGGATATCAAAAGGGTATACTCACTCTGCGATGACTCTGCAGTTTACGACTGTGATCGCCGGATTGATGGGGTTGGCGGCCGGCAGTTTTCTCAATGTATGCGTGAGCCGATGGCCCGATGACAAAAGCGTCATCAAACCGGCGTCGCATTGTCCCAGTTGCAAACGGCCGCTCAAGTGGTGGGAGAATATTCCCCTGCTGAGCTGGTTGGCGCTGCGTGGGAGGTGTCGAACCTGCCGCGCCTGGATCGGCTGGCGGCATCCTATTATCGAGTTGGCTGTGGGAGGATTGTGGGCGTTCACGGCGTGGCAGACTCTGGCGTCGACAGACCAGGGGACATTTGCCACGCTTTCTTACACGGCCATCCTCAATGGCATCGCGCTCATGATCTTTGAGTGGCTGCTCGTGGGGCTGGCAGCCTTCGACGCCGAATGTCTTTGGCTGCCGGACCGCCTGATTATTCCCGGCATCTTCCTCGGGCTCTTCCTGAGTGTCGCGCGCCCGGCGCTCGACACTTACTACGTCAGCGGCGATTATGCGGATTGGCAGCATCGCACAGGCGTATCCATCGCGCGTTGGTTCCTGGGCATAGTGATCGCGGCCGGATTAATGCTGGCGATCCGGTATCTGTACAGAATGATTCGCGGTAGGGACGGAATGGGTGCCGGCGACGTGAAGCTGATGGCGATGCTCGGCGGATGGCTGGGAGCGTCCGATCTGAAGCTCGCGCTTCTCGCCTTCGTCATCGGCATCGTGACTGCCGCGGCTTATGCGCTGATACTGGTTGCCAGCCCGGCGATGCGCGGCGGTAGCAAATCGTGGCTGGAGGAGAAGCTGCCGTTTGGAACATTTCTTTCCCTGGGCGGAATCGTGAGCGGACTTTGGGGCGTGCCGATCGTTACGGCCTATATGACCTGGGCGGGATCGCAGTAGGGCACACCGGGCGCCGGGCAGTACTGCTGATTGGCACTATTGGGGCGTTGGGGCAGATGGCTGCGAAGACCCATTCGGCTGGGCTGAGGCTTTGGCGTTGGTAATTTCAGGGTCTTTGAGGGCTTTGCGCGCGTCTTTTCCGTGCCGGCTGTCGGGATCGTAATCCACCACCTTCTGGTAGTTCGCGCGCGCCTCGGCAAAGTTGCCTAGATGGCGCTGGCTCTCGGCCAATCCCCAGTACACATCGGGATTATCGGGATCCAGGACGAGCGCCGATTCAAAGCGCGAGAGAGCTGCCTTCCAGGCCTTGTTGTCGAGATAATACTTGCCCACGTTCTCATCCTCAGCTGCGGACTCCTTGTGCTCAGGCTCGATTGCCGTGCCTTTTTTGCTGTGCCTGCCGGGCTGCGGGGTTTGCGTATCGTCATCCGGACCGGGCAACAGGTTGCCCATGCCCGAAAGACTGGAGCTGGAACTGGATTCGCCGGCCTCTGCCGCCACGCCTGCTTGTTCGGGGCTGCGAACCGGATCAGAGTCTTCTTCGGGAAGATAAAGTCTCTGCCTCGCTTCATCGCCAGACGGCGGCAAGTTGGGGTTGTCTCGCGAAGGCATCAACGGGACCGAATTCGTATCTTCAGGGAAGGGATTCTGATTGTTTTGTTGCTGCGTTCGGTCGGGATTGGCAGGTGGAGCGCTCGGTTGGCTCTGGCCATGGAGGCGCGGCGCGACCGCGAGATAACATCCCAGGAAAAGTGCGAGATTGGCGACTCGCTTCATAAGAAAAGCATCTCGAGTGCTCGGCCCAGACTCTCGGGCGACGAACTGCTCTGTGCGGCGCCTAACGACGCCCTAAGGAAAGCATCGCACATTTCGGGGCGCGATTTCACCCGCGCGACGCGCGCTGCAGAACCAAGGTCCGTTTTTAATTAGACTTCGTCGAGAAGCGTACGTTGCGGTCCGCAGCCCCAGCAAGAAGCCTCCGACAGAGCTGCTGCTTGCGCTTCGCTTTTCCACCCGGCGCTTCCCCGCCCCGGAACGATAGAATCACCCAGAGGCTCGCCATTTTTCTCGGCGGCAACGAGGGTGTGTTAGTCGCATGGGTTACCAGGTTCTGGCGCGAAAATACCGCCCGCAGCGTTTTGCCGACGTGGCCGGCCAGGACCATGTAACGCGCACCCTGCTCAACGCGCTGAGCCAGAACCGGATCGCGCACGGGTATATTTTTTCGGGCCATCGCGGCATAGGCAAGACAACGATTGCCCGCATCCTGGCCATGGCGCTCAATTGCCGGTACCAGGTCGGATCGGCTCAGCGGCCCACGCATGAACCCTGCGGCGTGTGCGAGGCGTGCACGGAGATTCGCCAGGGCAATGCCGTCGACGTGATCGAGATCGACGCAGCCACCAACCGCGGTATCGATGAGATTCGCGAACTGCGCGATGCGGCGCGCTATTCGCCGGCACGCGATCGCTACAAGATTTACATCCTTGACGAGGCGCACCAGATTACCGAGGCTGCCTTCAACGCGCTGTTGAAGACGCTCGAGGAACCGCCGGCCCACGTCATCTTCATGATGGCGACGACAGAGCCCGAAAATATTCCCCAGACCATCCGCTCGCGCTGCCAGCACTTCAGTTTCCATGCCGTAAAATTTGACGACATTCTCGCCCAGCTGACAACGATTGCCCAGGCAGAGGAGGTTACGGCAGAAGCGGGGGCGCTGGCGTTGCTGGCCGAGGCCGGCGACGGATCGATGCGCGATGCGCTGTCAATCATGGACCAGGCGATCGCCTCTGCGCCAATGGAAGCAGGCCGGCCCGTCGTCGCGGCGGCGCAAGTCCGGGAATTGATGGGCTCGGTGCCGAATACAGTCTGCGAAAAGCTGCTCGAGGCCGTGGCTGCTGGTCAGAGCGCCGAGCTGATGGAACAGTTGAATGGGCTTCTGAACGCAGGTCACAGCGCACTGGCGTTGGCCCGGCAACTGGCGCGCTATTTGCGCAATTCTCTGATGGCGAAGCTGGGCGGCGAGCAGACCGATTTACTGCAGATTTCTTCGGATGAGCGCGCCCGGGCGGCGCGCACTGCGCTGCTCTTCACCGAGGAGGAGCTGACACGGAATCTGCAGATTGTGCTCCGGACCTTTGACGATTTGAACTACCGGCAGGAGCAGCGCTTCCACTTGGAGTTGGGACTGCTCAAGCTGATTCACGCGCAGCGGCTGCTGCCGATCGAGGAACTGCTGAGCGGCACGGTAAGCGGGACGGGTTCGCGCGGGCCGGCTCCGGGCCAAGCACCGAAATTCGCTGCAAGCCCCACGCCAAAACCCCTGGCGGGCGGCTCGGGTCCGGTTGGTGTATCAGCTTCGATGAGCGCGGGCTTTTCGCGAGCGGCGATTGGATTTGGCTCGGTTGCCGAGGTAGCGCCACGCGCGACCGTGTTGCCCGCCGCTGGCCATTCGGCGGCGCCAGAGTCTTCAGCTGTGACTGATCAGACACCTTTCGGCGAATCGGCCACCCCCATTGAATCGCTCGCGCCCGCCGCATCGACAAACGGAGCAGGCGCTGAACATGTACGGAAGGCAATCGTCGCTGCGCTCGCCACAGCCGGCCATAGCTCCGCTGCGCAACTGCTGGGCGCCGGGGAATGGAAGGTCGATGGAACCGGAGTGCGCGTGACCGCACCCGGATTGGGCAAGAAGATGCTCAGCCTGACGGTGAATAGTGCGGCGGAGAAGATTATCCGGCAGGAGCTGCAGCGGCTGGGCGCGCCGTCGCGGTTTATGGTAACTGCCGGCGCCGGAATTGCCCCGGCCACGGTTTTAACATCTCCCGCTGTCGGTAGCGTGCAGGAGGAGGCTCTGGCGCATCCATTAGTAAAGCGGGCCCAGGAGATCTTCAAGGCCGAGGTACGCAGCGTGGTGGATTTGCGCCAGAAGTGACGAAGACAGCTATCATCTTTTAGCTATCAGCTTCCGGCTTTGCCGTGCTGAAGAGAGGTTCGACAGCAAAGCGAAGCAAGATTTGCCAGTTACCCAAAAGACGTTAGGGGATCGAGACCAAGGGAGTGCACACGATGATCAATCCGCTGAAGATCGGGGAGATGCTTTCGCAGGCAGGCCAGCTTCAGGAAGAGATGCAGCGCAAACTAAGCGAGACGGTGGTCGAGGGGTCGAGCGGGGGTGGTGCAGTGACCGCAACCTTGAACGGCAAGAAGGAGCTGCTGAAGCTGCGCATCGATCCTTCGGCGGTGACGAGCCTGACCGGCGGCCAGGCGGATGTGGAAATGCTTCAGGATTTAATCGTGGGTGCAGTCAACGAGGCGGGGCGCAAGGCTGACGAGGCGATCAAGTCGAATGTGCAGGGAATGTTGGGCGGCCTGAAGATTCCGGGATTGAGCTAGTGCCTCGATCTGGATGATCGCAACACAAATTACTGGTCATCCTGAGCGAGTTCGCGCTGCGAACGAGTCGAAGGACCTGCATTTTGCGCTCTTAACTCTTGTGATGAACTTCGGGGATGCAATTATAAGGAGGCATCAGCATTGGCGCGTTATGCCGAGCCGATGGCCCGGCTCATTGAGGAATTGAAGAAGCTGCCCGGCGTGGGCGCCAAGAGCGCGCAGCGCTACGCCTTCCATATTCTGCGTGCCAGCGACGAAGATGCCGCCGCGCTGGCTGATGCGGTACGCGGCCTGAAGGCCAGCCTGCGTCTTTGCTCCATTTGCAACAACGTCACCGATATCGATCCCTGCGCTTATTGTGCCAGCCCCACGCGCAATCAGCGCCTGGTGTGCGTGGTGGAAGAAGCCACCAACATCGCCACCGTGGAGCGTACGCAAGCCTACCAGGGCGTCTATCACGTGCTTCATGGCACGCTTTCGCCGCTGCACGGTGTTGGACCCGACCAATTGCGCGCAGGATCGTTGATCGCCCGCGTCGAGCATGGCGAGGTTGACGAGGTGATCGTGGCGACAAGTCCCACGCTCGAGGGCGAGGCCACGGCCGACTGGCTCGCCAACGCGTTGCGCGGATTTGCGGTCAGGATTACACGGATTGCGACAGGCGTTCCGGCAGGCAGCGACATTGAATACGCGGATGAAGTGACGATGGCGCGCGCGATCGAAGGCCGGCGCGAGGTCTAGTGCGCCGGCCTGCAACTTGCACGATGGCAACGATCGGGGAAGTCTCTACTTCCCGTATTTCTTTGCCACTTTACCGATCGATGGCCCGGCCTTGGCAAAATCTTGAGGAGTCATGACCGGCCTGATTGAAACCTTGGCGTTGAAGGCCAGAAACCAAGGCTCAGCGATCGCTGGAATCTGTGATGTGTCCTTCATGTCGAAAATGACCGAGGCCGATCGCTGGCCGTTGTCGTCTGCAAAGAAATAGACCGCTTCCGGCTTCAGATCGGCCAGTATTGCCTCAATTGTGGAACCCATGGTTCCGTCTTTGGCGGCGGCATTGCCGTTTTCCACTGGCATAGAGGCTCTGAGTAACATGCGCATACTTCTTTCTCCTTTTTGTTTTTGGGGGAAGGTTTGTGTAAGACGCCAAGGTTCGGCGATGGAATTCGGCCGCGGTGAGGGGACACGGGCGTTCCGCGGCCATCTGCCGAATGCCGAACGCCCGTGTTCATCGGCGACAAGCTACTTGGTCGATGAGATGATATCCTGCGCCACAAAGATATCGACATCGCCCTGATGGCGCAGCTTGTCGTATTGCTCAAATGTGGTGCCTAACTCCATATCCGGATGGACCTTTCTCCACAGCTCGTAGAAATTAGAGTCAGCGAAGATCGAATCCCAGGTGGGAAAGACATCCACCGTTACGGCATTGAACCCCACGTCGGTGCCGCCCGGGAAGACCCGCGCATTCAGCGACCAGCCGGATCGAGTGCCCTGCTTAGCCATGGCGTCGGCGAACGGCATCCAGGCCTTTTTCTCGAACGCGACGTAGTCTTCAATGTTCGCGGCCTTCATGTAGTTCACGACGAAGTAATCGCCCTTTTTGAAGGTCCCGACATAGGCACGATTCTGGAACAGATCGTTTGAGATCAGGGTTGTCAGGGAATTGCGGCGATCGACGTATTCCTGAGCCGTCATCGCGATCCCGGCTTTCTTCAAATCGGCCTCGAGTTCGTCCAGTTCCATGGGGTGCGGCGGAATCCCCGGATACATCGATACCACGAGATAGTCGCACTCGGCCGATTCTCCCGAGGGTATGACGGATCTGAGGAGCATCCAGCTGGAAAACACCCCGCTGTCGACGCGAGATTGTGCCAGCTTGTGGACGTCGCCTGCAGCCCATTTGCGAAATTCAGTGTTGTTTTCGGGCTTGACCTTTAGACAAGCCACGCTGTGATAGCCGGTTGGCGCCTGCTGAGCAGGCAGCATAGCAGAGAATGCCGCAGCGAGGGCGACACACAAAAAAAGACGGGGAATTCTCACGAGAACCTCCTCTGGCTTGGGCTCTCCGGGCTGGTTGAACGTGAATCCAGCGGTTCCAGTTTCAGAGGGCGGTTGGGGAAAGGGGAAAACTTGCAGGGGCGATTACTCTAAATCGCGCCCCCAACAGACCATACTCTTAATCCGGCGACCCTGCAAGACGCTGGGTACTCCCCTTAAGACCAGGCAAGCGCAGCGAGTTAGAGGCTTCCTTCTTACTGCATAGTGCGCGTACCCGGCAAGAGGCCATGGACTCTTCTCGAATGCAACAGAAATGCGGGGGAGCTGGTTAGCTCATCCCGCTGAGAAGAGGCTCGGGGAGCCGCGTTGCTAAGAACTATTTCGATATCTGGTCAAGGGCGAGATTCAGTTCCAGCACGTTGACGCGGGGCTCGCCGAGAACGCCGAGTTGGCGTGGCGCGGTGTGATCGGCGATCAGTTCGCGAAGGCGATCCGGGTCGATGCCGCGCGACTGAGCGACGCGAGGAACCTGGTAATTCGCGTTGTCGGGCGTAATATCGGGATCGAGACCCGAGCCTGATGTCGTCACCATATCGATCGGCACAGGCTTGCCTGGATTCGCAGCGGCCAGCTTGTCAATATCGGCCTGCATCCGCTGCGCGAGCTTGGCGTTTGACTGCGCCAGGTTCGACCCGCCGGAAGATGTGGCATCGTAGCCATTGCCTGCGGCAGAGGGCCGGGGATGGAAATAACGGTCCGAGGTAAAGCTCTGCGCAATAAGTTCTGAACCGACGACCTGACCATTCTGCAAAATCAGACTGCCGGCGGCTTTGTGAGGGAAGATTAGGCCAGCCAGGCCGGTGAGAAGCAGCGGATAGCCCAGGCCGAAGATCACCGCTGTCACAAGAGTGAACAGGATGGAGGTTTTCCAAACCGAGTGCACAGCAGGAGGTTCCTGCGCATGAGCCACGTGCAATCCCGCATGGCCTGCAGGCTCTTCATGAATGGTTGATACCGAATGCACTTTCAATCTCCTTCAAGATACCAGTCTTGGCCCTCAGCCCTTGGCGCAGAGCAACTACATCCTTCAGGCCTTGGCCAAATGCAGCCACACCAGACACCAATCGATAGCCCAGATGCCGACGAACGGGATGATGATGCCGCCCACGCCGTAAATCAGCAGATTATTGCGCAGCAGCACGTCGGCCGACTTGGGCTCGTACTTCACGCCTTTCAAAGCCAGTGGGATCAGCGCCACGATAATCAACGCGTTGAAAATTACCGCCGACAAAATCGCCGACTGCGGCGAATGCAGGTGCATGATGTTGAGCGCACCGAGAACCGGAAAAACCCCGGCAAACATGGCAGGAATGATGGCAAAATACTTGGCCACGTCGTTGGCGATGGAAAAAGTGGTAAGCGCGCCGCGCGTCATGAGCAGTTGCTTGCCGATCTCTACAATTTCAATCAGCTTGGTCGGGTTCGAGTCCAGATCGACCATGTTGCCGGCTTCCTTGGCGGCCTGCGTGCCGGAGTTCATGGCGACGCCCACATCGGCCTGCGCCAGGGCGGGCGCATCGTTGGTGCCGTCTCCGGTCATTGCCACCAGCTTGCCTTTTCCCTGCTCGCGCTTGATCAGGTCCATCTTGTCTTTCGGCTTGGCCTCGGCCAGGAAGTCGTCGACGCCGGCTTCGCGCGCGATGACGGCCGCGGTCAGCGGATTGTCGCCGGTGATCATGATGGTGCGAATGCCCATGGCGCGAAGTCGCGCAAGGCGCTCCTTCAGGCCGCCTTTGACCACGTCTTTGAGGTAAATCACGCCGAGTGCCGACGAGTTTTCGGCCACAACTAAAGGCGTGCCGCCCATGCGGGCGATCTCTTCCACGTTCTCGCGGACTTTTTGAGGAAGCGATGCGCCCTGCTCCTCGAGAAAACGCGCAATTGCATCAACCGAGCCCTTGCGGATACGCGTTCCGGGAAGGTTGACGCCGCTCATGCGGGTTTGCGCGGTGAAAGGGACGAACTCGGCGTGAATGCCGCCCAGATCGCGACCACGCAGGTTGTATTTTTCCTTGGCGAGCACCACGATCGACCGGCCTTCGGGAGTTTCATCGGAAAGAGACGCAAGCTGGGCAGCGTTGGCCAACCGTTCATGGCTCACGTCGGGAGCCGGCAGAAATTCGACTGCCTGGCGATTGCCCAGTGTGATGGTTCCGGTCTTATCGAGCAGCAGCGTATTCACGTCGCCAGCGGCTTCAACCGCGCGTCCGCTCATGGCCAGCACGTTGTACTGCACCAGGCGGTCCATGCCGGCGATGCCTATCGCCGAAAGCAGCCCTCCAATTGTGGTTGGGATGAGGCAGACAAGTAGCGACACCAGTACGAAGACGGTTTGCGGCGCGCTGGAGTAGATGGCGAAGGGCTGCAGCGTGACCACGGCCAGAAGAAAAATAATCGTCAGACCCGACAGTAGAATGCTGAGCGCAATTTCGTTGGGCGTCTTCTGGCGCGTTGCGCCCTCAACCAGGGCGATCATGCGATCGAGAAAGGTTTCGCCGGGATTTGATGTGATCCTGACTTTGATCCAGTCCGACAACACCTTGGTGCCGCCGGTGACGGCTGAGCGGTCGCCGCCGGCTTCGCGGATCACAGGCGCCGACTCGCCCGTGATGGCCGACTCATCGACCGAAGCCACGCCTTCGATCACTTCGCCGTCGCCCGCGATGTACTTGCCCGCTTCAACATAGATGATGTCGCCGGCGCGCAGTTCGCCGCTCACTGCGTCTTCGAAACTGCCGTCGGCCTTGTAGCGCTTGGCGATGGTTTCTCCCTTGGCCTTCCGCAGCGTGTCGGCCTGGGCTTTGCCGCGGCCCTCGGCCATGGCCTCGGCAAAGTTCGCAAACAGCACTGTGAACCACAGCCAGAGAGTGATTTGCAGGTTGAAACCAAAGGCCGCACGGTGATAGGTGAAGTTGTGAAAGAGCAGGATAGAAGTGAGCACGCTGCCCACCTCCACAACGAACATCACCGGGTTCTTGACCATCCAGCGCGGGTCGAGCTTGCGAAGGCTGTCCACCGCCGCCTGGCCAATGATCTTTGTGTCCCAAATGCTTATCTTTTCTGCCATGAGACTTACATCAGCTCCTAACTCCTAGCCTCCAGCTGTTCGCACCGGAGGTCAGAAGAGCTTTCCAGTTTGCAGCAGCAAATGCTCCAGGATTGGTCCCAGGCTCAACGCCGGGAAGAACGTGAGCGCGCCGACGATCAAAACCACTCCCACCAGCAGCACGGTAAAGAGCGGTGTGTTCACAGGAAACGTTCCGGGCGATGGAGGAATGCTCCTCTTCTGCGCCAGGTTGCCGGCCAGGGCCAGCACCGGGATCATCATCAGGAAGCGACCGATCAACATGTCCCAACCCATCGCGATGTTGTACCACCAGTTTGGGTTCAAGCCGGCGAACGCGGAGCCGTTGTTCCCTGCACCTGAGGTGAATGCGTACAAGATCTCCGACAGCCCGTGCGGGCCGGCGTTGGTAAGAGCCGACAGGCCGGCGTTGGGCAGCAACACAAATACTGCCGCGAAGGTGAGCACGATGAAGGTGAAGATGAGTGTGTAGAGCATGGCCATCTTGACGTCATAGGCCTCGATTTTCTTGCCCAGATATTCCGGCGTGCGGCCGACCATCAGTCCGGCGATAAACACCGCCAGCACGACGAAGATCAACATGCCATACATGCCGGCGCCGACACCGCCAAAAACCACCTCGCCGAGCATGATGTTGGCCAGCGGCACCATACCGCCGAGCGGGGTAAAGCTGTCGTGCATGCCATTGACCGCTCCGCAACTGGCGTCGGTGGTAATGGTGGCGAAGAGAGCGCTTTCGGCAATGCCGTTGCGGACTTCTTTGCCCTCCATATTGCCGCCTGGGGCGCTAGCCGTATGCGTCTGCGCGGCGCCATGGATTACCTTGTACGGCTGCGCTTCGGCCCAGTAACAGACGGCAAAACCAGCCACAAACAGCACGAACATTGCCGCAAACACTGCCCATCCATGTCCCGGCGAGCCCGTCATGCGGCCGAGCGCGTAGGTAAGGCCCGCAGGAATGATGAAGATGGAGAGAAGCTGCAGGAAGTTCGAAAACGGCGTGGGATTTTCGTAGGGGTGGGCACTGTTGGCGTTGAAAAAGCCGCCGCCGTTGGTGCCCAGCATCTTGATGGCCTCCTGCGAGGCCACGGGCCCCTGCGCGATGGTCTGAGCTTGCGTCGGCTGCTCCAGGGGATGAGCGACCGTGTAGGCGTTCAGATTCTGCGGGACGCCCTGCGCCACCAGCAGCAATGCATAAATGATGCAGGCCGGCGCGAGGATATAGAGCAACGTCCGGGTCATATCGACCCAGAAATTGCCGATGGTGACCGAGGTGGTTCGCTTGATGCCTCGAATGAGGACCACGGCAACCACGATGCCCACAGCTGCCGACCAGAAGTTATGCGTGGCCAGCCCCACCATCTGCGTCAAATAGCTCATGGTCGATTCGGGAGTGTAAAACTGCCAGTTGGTGTTGGTGGTGAAGCTGGCCGCGGTGTTCCAGGCCAGATCGGGCCCCACTGCGGCAAGGTGCTGTGGATTGGCCCAACCCGAGACGAACCCCTGCAGGCGCTCCAAGGCATACGTCAAAACCATCGTGACTGCCGAGAATCCCAGCATCGCGAAGGCATATTGGCGCCAGTTCATTTCCTTTTCGAAGTTCACGGCGCAAAGCTTGTAAATGAGACGCTCGAATGGACGCAGCACGGGATCGAGCCAGGTCCGCTCGCCTTCGATGACGTGGGCCAGGTAAATGCCCACTGGCCGTACTGTGATGAGCAGAACGACGCAAAAGATGGCAAATTGCAGCCAGCCATTGGCGGTCATTTCAGAATTTCTCCGGGAAGAGTAACGCGATGGTCAGGTAGACCAGCAAAAGAATCGAAAGAACGAGGGCCGTCGCCGTTATCCAGTCCAAGTACATGGCTCACCTCAACTTGTGGCAGGCTTTGACGTAGAGAAATGCCACAGCGAAGAAAATCACGGTGAATAGCAGCATCTGTGCATCTTGCATCCCGAAATCCCCTGGCTTCAGATTGGCCGGTTGCTTCATCCATTCTTCCGGCAGACAGCCAACAAACTGCCACGACTACATCATTCCACTGACCTTAAGCGGTCCGTCGGTGAAGGCGGCGGCCGCCGGTTTAGACGCATGCTGATCCGAATCCAATTGTGTCGTGCAGCGGATTTAAGTATCGAAAAGAAGTTCTAAATAAACCGTAAGTATTGCTCTTCAACGCCCGGAAGTGCTGACGAGTCAACGGGGAATCGCCGAAATCGGACCGCATTGCGGGACCGAGGGTGATTCAGCGCTCGTTGCCGGTCCAGCCTTCGGGAATGAACCGATAACCAACCCATGGCTCGGTTTGAATGTATTGTCGGCCGGTTTCCGTTTCAAGCTTCTTCCTGAGCTGGCCCACGAAGACTCGCAGATACTCGGGCTGGTGGGCCGACTGGGCGCCCCATACCGCGGTCAGCAGCGCGCGATGGGTCATTACCTTCCCGGCGTTCCGAGCGAGGTGAAGCAGCAGATCGAATTCCTTGGGCGTTAGGTGGATCGGCTTGCCCTGAAGAGTGATGCTATGAGCCTGGACGTCGATGACAAAGTCGCCGGATTCGATGGCCGTGGTGGTACGCTCAGGGGCGCGTCGCAAGTGTGCGCGCACGCGAGCCAACAGCTCCTGGATGCTAAACGGCTTGGTGACGTAGTCGTCGGCGCCGGCATCCAGCGCTTCGACCTTAGAGCGCTCGTGCTCGCGGACAGAAAGAACCAGAACCGGCGTCGCCGAGCGAGAGCGGATAGTGCGGCAGACCTCCACGCCGCTTTTGCCCGGCATCATCAGGTCGGTAATCACTAGGTCGGGAGGCCAATCGCGGAAGAGCCGCAAGCCCTCATCGGAATCGTTCGCTGTCCGCACGTCGTAACCTTGCGCAGAGAGCGCGGCGCGCAAAACGCGCGTGATCTGCGACTCGTCGTCAATCACCAGAATTCTGCCGGACATTTTTGTTCTTCTTTCCTTCGGAAGATTACAACATTCCGCTAGGTGGGTATGATTCGAAGGAGAGCAAGATGAACTTCCGCGTTGCTTGGCGACAGACGCTGCGCTGGCTCGCTGCCACGGCGGGCGCCGCGCTGACCACGATTCTGCTGGTATGGCTCGGCGCCAACTCGACCACTGCGGCAATGGTCTTCCTGGTGCTCGTGGTGTGGTGCGCCACGCAGGCCGGCGCTGTGCTCTCGATCTATATCGCCGCCCTGGGCGCCGTCTGCTTCGACTACTTTTTCCTTCCTCCAATCCACACCTTGCGGCTGGCCGGGGCGCAGGCCTGGGTGGCCATGTTCGCCTTCATTGCCAGCTGCCTGGTGGTAAGCCGGCTTTCAGAACGTGCGCGTCAACAGGCCATCCAAGTCGAACAGCGGCAGGCCGACGTGGGCCGTCTTTATGCCCTGAGCCAGGAGATGATGCTTTTCGAGGACGCCGAGAAGCTGATGCACGACCTTCCGGGCCTGATCGATCGCATCTTCGGCCTCGACGGAGTGGTGCTTTACGTTTGCGAAGCGGACAGGTACTACTCTTCGAGGGGTGAGCTGCCCCTGGCATTGCATGCGCACATGCACGCCATTACCGAGGGACTCAGCCCCACGCTGGCACCGCTAGCCGGCTACCACGCCACGGCGCTGACGTTGGGATTGCGGCCGGTCGGTGCGCTGGCATGGCGGCCTGAGACACTTTCCGTCGAGGTTGCGGCAGCCGTCAGCGCGCAGGTGTCGATCGCGCTCGCTCGTTCCCTGGCTCTCGAAAATACCGCGCGCATCGAAGCTTCGCGCGAGGGAGAGCGGCTGCGTACCGCGCTGATCGATTCGTTGACCCACGAGTTGCGCACTCCCCTGACGTCGATCCGCGCCGCGGCAACCACGCTGCTTGAGGCGGAGGGCCTGGACGAGGCCGCGCGCGAGGATATGGTGCGGTTGATCGACGAGGAATCGGCGCGGCTGGACATGCTGGTGGGCGAATCCGTGGAGATGGCGGAGATCGACGCCAATGTCGTGCAGGTGAAGATGTCTCCCCAGCATCCGCGCGCGCTGCTGGAGCAGGCGGTTGAGGAGTCGCGAAGGATTCTCGCCCATCATAAGGTGAGCATCGCAGCGGAAGGCGAGGACAAGCCGGGCGGGGAAGAAACTGCCTGGTTCGATCCGCACCTGCTGGGCCGGGTTCTGCGGCACTTGCTCGAAAACGTTGCCGCCCACACGCCGCCAGGCAGCCGCGTGACGCTGGCTAGTAAGCGCGTCGAGGACCGGCTCGAGTTTCGCGCGGAAGACAACGGCCCTGGCATCGAAGCCCGTGATCTTCCGCTGATCTTCGAAAAGTTCTATCGCGGCAAGCGTCGCTTGGGCGGGCGAAAAGGGTCGGGCATGGGCCTGGCCATCACGCGCGCCATCTTGAAAGCGCATAGTGGAGGAATCGAAGCGTCGAATGTCCCCGGCGGCGGCGCGCGCTTCCGCTTCTGGGTGCCGCTGATCGAGAAGGAGCCGAGCCGGGATCGGTAGGCGGGCTCCGAAGCCGAGGTGCTGAGGCTACGAGAGTTCCTCGCTCCAGTCGCAGGGAATCTCGCGGCGCTCATCGCTGCTCCGTTGCGCCCACTCCAGCAGCCGCGCCACGCGCCAGCCGTCGAGTCCGGTGACAGGCGCCGGCGACTTTCCCAGCAGAGCATCGCGAACGCCGGCGTAGAAGACACGGTAGTCGCCAGGGATAGCGAGAACTGGAAGGCTTACGGAGCCGCCATCAATGCCGACATGCAGGACACCGCAGTCTTCGGCCGGCTCCCGGCCCCAATTGGGATCGTCGATACGAGTGACTTTGTTGAGCGCAGCCTCCTGCGGGTCCACGCCTTTCTTCACGTACCCGCCGCGTGTCCCGCGCAGGCGATAGCGCGGCCCGGCCTTAAGCGAGAGAAGATTGGAGGCAACAGTGACATTCAGATTCGAGTAGCGCAAGCGAATGATGAACGAGTCGTTGGGTCCTGCTCCATCTCTTTCGCGCAGCGCTTCGGCGCTCACCGCCTCTGGCATGCCGAAAAGCACCAGCGCCTGATCGACGAGGTGCGGCCCCAGGTCCTGCAGCATGCCGCCGGAATCAACGTCTTCTTTCCACAGCCGCTCCGTCAGCGGAGCCGGTCGCCAGCGGTCAAAGCGGGATTCGAGGGCCACCAGGCGGCCGAGCGCGCCTTCATGCAACAGTTTCTGAACCGTCAGGAAGTCACTGTCCCATCGGCGATTATGAAATGGAACGAGGAGCACGTTGTGTTTCTTCGCCAAGCCGATCAGTTCGATGGATTCGGCAGATGTGACGGTCATTGGCTTGTCGACGACGACGTTCTTACCTGCGCTCAGGATCTCTTTGGCGAGCGCGTAATGCGTATTGTTCGGTGTGGCGACAACCAACAGCCCGAGCGATTTGTCGGCCAGAATGGCTTCGAGCGAACGGTACACCGTGATGCCGGGATAGCGTTCGGTGGCCTTGTCGGTGCTGCGCTCCATCACCGCAGCCAGCTCCAGCCCGTCGACGGACGAGATGAGGGGCGCGTGAAAGACGCGGCCAGCCATGCCGAAACCGATCAGCCCTACGCGAATCACAGAATCTCTCCTTGGTGATCGAGAGAGGTTACGAGAATTGTAATGAGGGGGGCCGCAGGGACACTCGGGCCGACTTGGGATCGAACCGGCCCGCAAAATCAGCCGGTGCGACAATGCGAATTCCGTGCCAGGTTTTGCGCGTGAGCAAGTCGCGATCGACACTGACGACTACGTCTGCCTCGGCGGCGCGGGCTAGTGCGAGGACAACGATGTTCTTCCGGTCGCGGCAAGCCCGCCGGACTTTGTCGATATCCGACGCAGATACCTGGCAGATCCACGCGTTGCGGCGGAACATCTCGAAAAACGCCGCTCTCGCGCGCCTGCTCATATAACGATCGAGGCGGCTTTTGCCCAGGCAACTGCGAAGCTGCTCCAATGAAGCGTCGCAGGCGCAAACCACCCCCTCGCGAAGGGCAAGCGAGAGAGCGCGCTCTGCATCGGAGGTGGGCCGAATAGCAGCGCCAATCAACGTGCCGGTATCGAAGACGACTCGCAGGCCGCAATTCATTTCCAAATGCGCACCATGCGGCCAATCTGGTCATCGGTGAGCGAGACCGATGCGCGGCGAATGGATTTCATCGCCTGACGTCGCCATGCCGCGAATTCGCGAGCCGCTTGCTTGCGCCTGCGGCGGAGCTCAACGAGATCGGCCATGTCGCGGGCGGAAACGACGAGCGCGGCCGGCCGGCCGTGACGGGTGATTACGACTGGCTCGCGCTGGGCGGTTTCGAGCAATTGGCCGAAGTTATTCTGCGCTTCGGCGGAGGTGATCGTCGGCATGATGCCGTCTCTCCTTTCAATCGTTCATGGTTATGTTTCATTCTAGCTATTTTCAGTATTATATCTAATTCATATATTTTAGCTAAATTATTGTTTTGAAACCTTCAGTCGACGATCTCGCCTGCCCGAAAATCGGCGCGGGAGAGCAGATTCCAAAAAGTGAGGGTAGCAGTCAGCCTTCGAGCTTGAATCGCGTCTCGGCCAGCCGGTAGAGTTTTCGCCAGACCAGACGGTTCATCGTAACCACCATGAGGGAGATAAAAATTGTGGCCAGCAGCAGCATGGGAAAGCGGCCGCTGTCGGTGGCCGCATCAATTTGCGCGCCCAGGCCGATCGTCGAAAGCGTGCGATCCTTGACGTGGGAGTACTCTGCCATGACGGAGGCGTTCCAGGCCCCCCCAGAGGCCGTAACCATGCCCGTGATGAGGTAGGGAAAGATACCCGGCAGGATCAGCTTCGTCCAGCGCTGCCAGCGCGTGAAGTGGTAGAGCGAGGCAACCTCGCGCAGATCGCTGGGAATCGACATGGCGCCGGCGATCACGTTAAAGAGGATGTACCATTGCGTGCCGAGCAGCATGAGGGCGATGGATCCAATGCCCAGCCCTCCGCCGATTCTCACCAGGGCCATGAGCAGAACGGGGAAGAACGCCGTCGCCGGAACCGAGGCCAATATTTGCGCCACTGGCTGAATGACGCGCGCGAGCTTTGGGTTGAGGCCGATGGCGACGCCGACGGGAATCGTCCACGCGGCGGAAAGAACCAGCGAGGCATTGACGCGCAGAAACGTAGCCCCAGCGCCTTCGAGCAGCAAGCGCAAGTCAGCCAACGTCACAGTTCTCAGCATCATCACGGCTTGCACCGCGGCCCAGCAAACTGCAGCAAACAGCGCCGTGATCAGCGCCCACAGCGCCGGGTTTACTTTGCCGCCAGACCGCGTTTCGTCTAGCGGCCTGACCACGCGGCAATCCTTGGTGGCTGCCAGGCGGCGATAGATCGGCTCTTCCACGCGATTGCGAATGCGGTCGGGAATGCTTTGAAGAAGCCTGGAGCGTCGGATCAGCTCAAGGATGGGAGAAGTGACCCGGTCGGCTGACTCGACCTGCTCGAATTTGAATTTGTCGCTCCAGGCGATAAGTGGGCGCCATAGCAGCTGGTCAGTGGCCACCACAATAAGGATCACGGTAACGATGCCCGCCACAAGCGCACGCACGTTGCCGTTGTAGGTGGCAGTTTGGATGTAGCTCCCCAGGCCCCGTAACTGGAAATTGTGGTCGCCCATGGTAAAGGTTTCGCAAAAGATCAGTGCGAACCAGCCGCCGGCAACCGAGACGATCGAGTTCCAGATGAGGCCGATGGTTGAATACGGCATCTCGAGCTGCCAGAAGCGCTGCCAGCTTGAGTAGCGATAGATGCGCGAAGCTTCAACCATCTCTCGCGGAATTGATTTGAGCGAAGAGTAGAAGCTGAAGGCCAGGTTCCACACCTGTCCGGTGAAGATGAGCAGAATTACGGCCAACTCGATGCCCAATTGATGGCCGGGCACCAATGCAACCATGGCAAGAACTACCGGAGGCAGGAAGCTGAGGACCGGAATCGACTGCAGAATGTCGAGGACGCCGACCATCCATGGCTCGAAGCGGGGATTGTAGGCGGCGATGTAGCCATAGGTGATGGCAAATGCCAGGCTCAGAAAATAAGCGATGGCCATGCGCACGATGGAGTAGAAGGCGTAGAGCGGAAGGGCGCTGATGGAGTTCGATATCTGTACCACCGGGATTGGTTTCTGGAACCAATAGACGCCGGTGCTGACGATGGCAAAGAAAATGGCCAGGGCACAGGCGGCGACGCCCAGATCGATGAAGAATGGCCAGGTGCGAACGGAGACGAGGGATCGCGCGAGAGGATGCGGAAGGTTCACTTGTTGCCCTCGTTGACCACGGTCTCTTCTTCAAGCGCATCAGGCAGCACAAAACGGCGGCGCGCGGCGTCGAAATCGAACAACTCAGCGTACCGGCCCCAGGTGATCGCGGTTTCCAACTGGTGCAGGCTCTCCTCCTCGCTAAACTGCTCGTCGAGCATGTCGAGGAAGAACTCCTCGGGAACGGTGTGATCGCTCTTGGCGTCGAGAGCGCGGCGAATCTGGCGCAGCAGCAGCACATTCTGAACAGCCGCGTTGCGAAAGACCTCTTTCTGGCGGAGGATTTCGGAGTTGGCAAACTCCGCCCCGCTCGGCGTGATAGAGGCGTCGCCCTCCTCGACGGTGAGAAAGCCGAGGAGCTGCGCGGCGTCGACAATGGGCAGAAGATCGTCGATTTCGAAGACCAGATCGTCGGCGAGGCGGTAAATGTCGTCGCGGCCTCCCTTGTCGAGCAAGAGCTCGAGCAGGCCGGCCATGCCGCCGGGACGCGCATGCGGCAGCATCTGGTATTTCATTTGGCGCTGGTCGCGAACCCGAGCGCTGGGGTGCTGGTGATCGGGAGCGTCAGTGGGAGCCACATCGGGACGCGTGAGGACCTTGTAGATGTAGTCGACCAACTCTGTAAAGCCTTCGGACTTTCGATCGCGCGGCTGAGGAAGGTTGACCTTGAAGTTGGTGCGAATGTGTCCAGGGTTGCGGCCCAGCACGATAATGCGGTCGGCCAGCAACACGGCTTCTTCGATGTTGTGCGTAACGATGAAGACGGCGCGAGTGGGCATGGTCTTTCTTTCCCACAGTTCCAAGAGTTCGCTGCGCAGGTTCTCCGCGGTGAGCACGTCGAGCGCCGAGAAAGGCTCGTCCATGAAGAGCACCTCCGGCTCGACCACCAGGGCTCGCGCAAAGCCCACTCTCTGGCGCATGCCGCCGGAGAGCTCCTTGGGATAGGCAGCTTCGAAACCGTCGAGGCCCACCATGTCGACCATCTTCATGCTTCGCTCACGGCGCTGGTCAGGTGCCACACCTCGCGCCTGCAGCGGCGCTTCAACGTTCTCCAGCACAGTGAGCCAGGGGAAAAGCGCGAAGCTCTGAAAGACGATGGAAACGTTCACTTCGGCTTCGGCGATTGGCTTGCCATGCCAGTAGACCTGTCCGGCAGAAGGTGTGGAGAGGCCGGTCAACATGCGCAAAATGGTCGATTTGCCCGAGCCCGACGGGCCAAGTAGCGCAAGGATCTCCCCGGGCACGATGTCGAGGTCGGTTGCCGAGATCACCTGAATGCGATTCTGGCTCGGTTGCGCATAGTATTTCTCAATTTTTTCGGCGTGAATGATCGCGTCCATAGTGGATGGCGCGTCAAGAGCCGGGCCCAGGTCGGCCGTTTCCTGCATTTCATTACTCCAAATCGGTTGGGATTGGCGTGGCTTCAGCCGGGCTCTGCCAGTATACGGTCGAGGAGCAAATATGAGATGAATCCGCGCCGTTTGGTAGTGGGTCAATTTGAATCCACAGGCGCTTGCGTCGGCATGACCGCTCAAGCATCATAGGAGCATGGCAAAACATAAACCCGACTTCGCACAGAATGCGCTCCGCGTAGTTGAGATTTCTACGGGCGAACCGCTTAAGCCGAAAGAGAAAAACTCCGCTGCCGTTGCGCTCGGGCGTCTCGGGGGCTTGAAGGGCGGCAACGCACGCGCCGCGAGGCTGACCATTCCAGAGCGCAAGGCAATCGCCCAGAAGGCCGCGAAGGCCCGCTGGGCGAGTAAGGAAGATGGTTCACCGCAAGAGAGCCACGGCTGATCGGGCTATGGACTCAGAAGGGCGCTTGCGCTACCCTATATTGGGATAACGACCACGAGGGTTTCATCGCCCCGGCTAAGAGTGATTACAACCCGTCTGGTCTGGACATAGATTCTCATCACGGTCCGCACATAGTTCCCCCTTCCGAACCGCTCGGTCTGCTTGCCGAGCGGTTCTTTATTTAGCAGAATCTTTTTTCGCCTCGATTGTGATCGAGCGCTTACTGTCATCCGAATCCGTGTACATAAGATCGAAAATATGTACGGCAGCTTGGAGCCACTTTGTGCGGGCCTCCACCGGCCATTCAGAATCCGGGGCAGGTAACTTTTTCAGAAGTCCCTTAATGAAGGGCGGCAACTCGTCTTCATCCTCATCCTTGGGTTTATTCTTTTTTTCCGTGTCATCGTCGGCAGCCTGCACCGGCGTCGGAGATGCGTTGGCTTTAACGGCTGGCAATACCAGACGGTCTGAGCCGAACTGGAAAAAGCCCGCCTCCTGTGCAGACCGCTGGAGTACCTGGCGCGCCCTCTCTCTCTGTTTCGGGGCCACGCCCAGTGACCCAATAGCGGCCTCTAGGCCATTCGTGGGTGGAAGAACAGCACCCTTGAACTGGTCATAGACTGCCTTGTAGAGGGGCACCAAGAGAAAAGCCTCAGCCCGCGCAGCTTTTTCCTGTTGAGGGTCACAAATCTGGCTTCCAAGGCGCGTCAGGGTGACTGAACCTTGGCTCGTCGTCACCAGTCCGAAGAGTTTGGCTGATGCAACTCGCGTTCTGAAACTGCTGCTAGTGGGTGACTCTTTCAGGTGAGCTGCAATTTGCTCCGGTTGGCAAGTCGATCCGTGGAGATGATGGATCGCCTTCGCGATCTTGATCCCCTCGTCGAGGTCCATATATGGAAACGCAATTGTTGAGACCTCCCGCTTTGAATCTGCGGAATCCGTTGTCTCTTGAGGAACCACTTCAGGTTCGGCCATGTCTACCTCCAATTTGCCGTTACGTAGACAGATTACTGCGGATTTGTCCGAGCGTCAATAGAAATGTCTGCGGAATCGCATTATTTTCTTAACATCTTGACCGCTCAAGCATAGAGTAAGTCTCAAGATGAACCGCTTAAGCATGTCGGATCGCAGTAAAATCGTCGGCGCACTGGTCGAGGGAAACAGTATCCGCTCCACATGTCGCATGACGGGCGCTGCCAAGGGAACTGTTCTAAGACTCTTGGCCGATCTTGGAACTGCCTGTGCTGCCTACCACAATAAACACGTCCGGGGCGTTACCACGCAGCGGATTCAGGCCGACGAGGTCTGGTCTTTCTGCGGCGCGAAGATGAAGAACGCCAGCGAAGACAAAGTAGCTCAAGGATGGGGCGACGTGTGGACGTGGGTTGCGCTGGATGCGGATTCAAAGCTGATCGTCTCGTATCTCGTCGGCCAACGCGGGGCATATTGGGCTGACAGGTTTTTGAAGGATGTGGCATCGCGTGTGTCGAATCGCGTTCAACTCACTACCGACGGTCACCATGTTTACGTGGATGCTGTCGTGCGTGCATTTGGCGCCCAGGTAGACTACGCGATGCTGATAAAGCTGTACGGCAATCCTGCCAGTCCTGAGACGCGCTATAGCCCCGGCGAGTGCATCGGAACCGAAATGAAAGTGGTGATGGGGACTCCCGATGAGCGCTATATTTCGACCAGCTACGTGGAGCGTTCCAATCTGAGCCTGCGGATGGGCAATCGTCGGTTCACGCGCCTTACAAATGCATTCAGCAAGAAGCTCGAAAACCACGCACACATGGTTGCGATCTTCTATCTCTATTACAATTTCTGCCGCGTTCACAAGACGCTGCGAGTGACCCCAGCAATGGAAGCGGGGCTCGCGGATTACGTATGGACGATTGAAGAACTGGTACGGCTGGCAGAGCCGAAGTCAATTCTGGACGGTCTGATGCAAGTTGCATAGCATGGGAGAGGCGGGAGTAAATGCTGGTGCAAGTCCAGCCGACCAATCGGAAAGACGAGGTTGGCGTCGTCTAAGTAAGACATCCCGCCTGTGGATTCAAATTGACCCACTACCCGCCGTTTCAGACACTGCGGCAGTTCCGGTCGCTCAATTTGGGGTTTTTGCAGCTCGGGGGTGCTGCATTACACTACTCAAGCAGAGCGCGTTGGTAAGCCAAGCGCAAAGTCGGCGGATTGAGATTCTGTTGCGCGGGATGAGCCACCTTGAACGATCCCGGCACAACTTCCCTTCCCCCAAGAGGGATTCAGAAAAATGTCCACAACGACCAAGCCCAAAGTTCTGGTAGCAGACGATGAGCGTGTGATCGCCGATACCTTGGCAATGATCCTCAATCAAAGCGGATTCGAAGCTCGCGCCGTGTATTCCGGCGAGAAGATTCTGGAAGTTGCCCCCACGTTCAAACCCGATATGCTCATCTCCGATGTCATCATGGCCGACCTGAACGGAATCGATGCCGCCATTCGGGTCCGCGCTGTGCTCCCGGCGATCAAGATCCTGCTGTTCTCCGGTCAGGCAGCAACAGCCGACCTGCTTGAGAAAGCGCGCAAAGACGGCTACGAGTTCGATATCCTCGCTAAGCCTGTTCACCCCCAGGACCTGTTGAGCCGATTGCGCGCTGAATGAGGTGCTCGGCCGGTTCCCCGGTCCGTCGGGTTGATCCGAATTGGAAGAAGGGAAGGCTGGTTCGTCAACGAGCTTTCCAGCGGCGGCCTTGATCAGAGCCTCCCCGAACGGCGAAAGTACAGACAAGATGATCACGGCACTTCGCTCGACTCGGGTTCTGACGGCCGAAGGCTTTGCCTCGGCTACCGTACAGATTGAGGACGAGCGTATTGAAACCGTTGGGGCCTGGGACGAGATTCCAGCTGGCGCGGAATTGCACGATTTTGGCGATTTGATGATTCTGCCCGGCCTGGTTGATACCCATGTACACATCAATGAGCCCGGCCGCACCGCGTGGGAGGGCTTCGGAACGGCGACGCGGGCTGCCGCGGCCGGAGGCGTGACTACGCTCGTAGACATGCCGCTGAATTGCGTGCCGGAGACGATCGACGTCGCAGGGCTGGAGGCCAAGCGGCAGGCGGCAAAGGAAAAGGCATGGGTGGATTGGGCTGCGTGGGGTGGCGTGGTGCGCGGAAACGCGGATGCGATCGAGCCGCTGGTGCGAGCGGGGGTGCCTGGATTCAAGTGCTTCCTGATCCATTCGGGCATTGAAGGCTTTGCGTGGGTGAACGAAGCCGATCTGCGGCTCGCTCTGGAAAAGTTGCGCGGCACGGGGCTGCCGCTGCTGGCGCACGCTGAGGTTTCCGGGCCTGTAGATGAAGCGACGCGTGAGCTGAATGCCGCGCGTGCCGATTGGCGAAGATACTCGACCTATCTAACCTCGCGGCCAGACACAGCAGAGATTGAGGCGATCAAGCTGCTCATCGGCCTGGCCGAGGATTTCGGCACACCGATTCACATCGTGCACCTATCGAGCGCTGAGGCGGTGCCGTTGCTGCTGGAGGCGCGGAAGCGGGGTGTGCCGGTGAGCGTCGAAACTTGCGTTCACTATTTGTGGTTCGCCGCCGAAAAAATTCCCGATGGGGCTACGGAATGCAAATGCGCCCCGCCGATCCGCGAAGCTGCCAACCGCGAAGAGCTTTGGAGGGCGCTTGAACAGGGCGTGATTGACATGGTCGCGACCGACCATTCCCCTTGCCCGCCGGCGATGAAGCGCCGCGAAGAGGGGCGCTGGGATCTTGCCTGGGGCGGAATTGCAAGCCTTGGACTGGCGCTGCCGGTAATGTGGACTGCAATGGGGCAGCGCGGCATTGGATTGGAGCGAGTCGGCGCCTGGATGGCCTCGGCACCGGCCAGGCTCGCCGGAATGACAGGGCGTAAAGGCGTGATCGGCCAGGATGCGGACGCGGACTTTGTGATCTTCGATCCGGACGCGGAGTGGACGGTGACGCCCGAAGATTTGCATTTTCGGTACCAGATCTCGCCTTACCTGGGAGCCAGACTGCGAGGCCGGGTGCGGGAAACGTGGCTGCGCGGGGCACCGGTGTTTCGCGACGGCGAATTCGTCGGCCCAGCACGAGGCAGAGGGCAGGCGCAGGCGTGAGCCAGGTTGACCTCCACGGCCGGGCGCAACGGGCGATCGCCGAATGCCGGCGGATTGCGCAAATGAGCGAAGAGCCGGGCCGCATTACCGCATCAGCCGCCATCCCGATGAGAATGTGTGGGATGAAGGTGTGGAAATTGCCTTTTGTGTGGGGCAGAAATTGTGGAAAGGCTTGAAGCGGAATTTCGATAGAATCGGTGAACGCGCTTTTTAACTCCTTCTGAAAAGAGACCGCACGTGCACCATCTCGGATCGACGCGCAGCAGCGCGAAGCCGAATTATTTGCTGCAAACACCCGATACCTTCATCCGAAGCCCGCTGCCCGGCGCGGAGGGAGTGGAATTCATCATCCATGCGGCGCCCCAATTGGGCGCGCGCTTCACACAGATGACAGCGGAGTTTATGGCCGGCGGCTTGCTGAGCGGCGGCCCGTGGCAGCGCTTCATATACGTGCTCGATGGCAAGCTGGAGCTGAAGGCCGGCGGGAAGAAATACTCCCTCGCCCCCGGGAAGTTCGCTTATCTGCCGCCGGGCGCTGAGCACACGTTGAGCGCGCGTGGAATTGCGCGGGCGGTCATCATTGAAAAACCCTATGAATCGCAGGATGGTGTTGATGCCCCTCAGTTCGCGGCCGGCGATGAAGATGCGATCAAGGCCGCTACACTCCTGGGCGACGACGGCTTGCGCGTCCAGACACTCATGCCAGATGACGCAGCCTACGACTTCGCCGTGAACATCATGACTTATGATCCAGGCGCCTCGCTTAGCATGGTGGAGATTCACGTGATGGAACACGGCTTGCTTATGCTCGAAGGCGGCGGCATCTACCGCCTGGGTGACGATTGGCACCAGGTGCACGCGGGAGACTTTATCTGGATGGGCGCCTATTGTCCGCAATGGTTTGGAGCGCTGGGCAAACGCCCGGCGAAGTATCTGGTCTACAAGGATTGGCGACGCCATCCGCTGGGAGCCGCAGGCAAATGACAGCTTCGCGTCCGCCGCTTTCTACCGACCGGCTCATGGCCGAGTTAATGACTCTCGCGCAAATTTCCGAGGCGGAACAGCCGGTGGTCACACGCGTAGTCTTCGGCGAGGCCGACCTGCAAGCGCGGGCCTACGTGCAGGGCCTGTGCGAAGCCGCCGGACTCGCCGTTCGCCATGACGCAATCGGTAACACCTTTGCTCGCTGGGAGGGCAGAGATCCTGGCCTCGCACCGGTCGGAACCGGCTCGCACATCGACGCGATTCCCAATGCGGGGCTTTATGACGGGTGCGTGGGCGTGCTGGGCGGCCTCGAGGCGATTCGCGTCTTGCAGCAGCTCGGCTTTAAACCGCGGCGGCCGATCGAGCTGGTCATCTTCACCGCGGAAGAGCCGACGCGCTTCGGAATCGGCTGTCTCGGCAGCCGCATGATGGCCAAGATCCTCACGCCTCAGCAAGCGATTGCCTTGCGCGACAAGGAAGGCCGCAGTCTTGAGGAGTGGCGCGCGCAGGCTGGATTCATCGGGTCGCTCGAGTCCGTCGCCATGCCCAAGGGGCGCTTTCACCAATTTGTCGAACTGCACATCGAGCAGGGACCGCAACTCGAGCAGGAGGGGATCGACGTTGGGCTGGTCACGCACATTGCCGCTCCGGCAAGCCAGCGCATTGTGATTGAGGGCGAAGGCGGGAATGCCGGCGGCAAGTTGATGCCCGGGCGCAGAGACGCGCTTGCCGCAGCATCGGAGCTCGTTCTGGCGCTTGAGGCTGCGGCAAAATCGACGGGCGCTATCGATACAGTGGGAACGGTTGGCGTTTGCGAGGTCTTTCCCGGCGCGGTCAACAGCATTCCTTCGCGTGTGACGATGACCACCGACGTGCGCGATATCGATGCCGCGCGGCGCGATGGTGTACTCGCCGCACTCGCCCAAGCTGCCCTGGATCTCAGCGAGCGGCGTGGCGTGCGTATCATCACGGAGCTGATCAATGCCGATCCGCCGACATCGTGCGATGCGGCGATCCTGTCCGCTCTGGAGGCCTCAGCCGTTGCAGCCGGCAAGACCTACAAAAGGATGGTGTCGCGCGCCTATCACGATTCATCGCTCGTTTCGTGCATCGCTCCCACCGCTATGCTGTTTATTCCCTGCCGCGGCGGAGTGAGCCACAGGCCCGATGAATACGCTTCGCCCGAGTGGATCGGCAGCGGCGTGCATGTGCTGTCGCGAACGCTGGCGGTGCTGGCTGGATAGGGGACCGGCGCAAGCACCTCGCGCTTCGGTTCGTTCATTGATCCTTGCTCCGTACTCTTTCGCCCCGCGCTCTGAACTCTGTCTCTGCTCTCTCCTCCCTGTTCTCTGTTCTTTCGTTATGTTGTATGCTAACCCTCAATCTGTTCGCTGATTTTCGCTTCCCCAACTGTGAGCACACCTGCGACAACCCGCGTTGTTGGCGCACCTGTACCCCGCAAAGAAGGCGTGGACAAGCTGCTGGGCCGCGCATGTTATGTCGACGACATTGAGCGCGAGGGTATGTGGTACGGCGCAACCGTGCGCAGCACCATTCCTCGCGGCATCATCCGCTCCATCGCCTTCGATCGCAGCGTGGATTGGAGCGAGTTCACCGTCGTTACCGCGGCCGATGTTCCCGGCGAGAATCATATCCACCTGATCACTGCCGACCAGCCCTGCCTCGCCGACGGCAAAGTGAACCATCGCGAAGAGCCGATCGTGCTGATCGCGCATCCGGATCGCAACAAGGTGCGCGAGGCAGTGGGCGCCGTGCAGATCGAGTACGATCCTTTGCCGGCCATCTTCACCATTGAGGAAAGCGAGCGCCAGGACCCCATCGTCTGGGGCGCCGACAACCTGATCAAGAGCTTCCTGTTAGAAAAGGGCGACGTGGATTCGGTGTGGGCGCAGGCGGCGCACATCGTCGAGCGCGAGTATCGCACCGGCGCGCAAGAGCATCTTTACATAGAGAACAACGGCATGATTGCTGAGTACAGCGCTCAGACCGGCGTGACGGTTTGGGGCTCGTTGCAGTGCCCGTACTACGTGTTCAAGTCGCTGCGCAGCGTCTTTGACCTGCCCGAAGGCAAAGTGCGCGTGATTCAGACCGAGACCGGCGGCGCCTTTGGCGGCAAGGAAGACTACCCGTCGAATCTCGCCTGCCACGCTGGGCTGCTGTCCATGAAGAGCGGCCATCCTGTGAAGATGGTCTATGACCGGATGGAGGATCTTGTGGCGACGACCAAGCGGCACCCTTCCCGCGTGCGCCATCGCACCGCACTCGATGGTAACGGCAAACTGCTGGCGATCGATATTGACCTCGCCACAAACGGTGGCGCATACGCCACGCTCTCATCCACAGTGCTATCGCGGGCCACGCTGCATTCCACTGGGCCGTATCTCTGCCCCAACGTGCGCGTCCACTCGCGCGCCTGGGCCACGAATATGGTTCCGTTTGGTGCTTTCCGGGGCTTCGGTGCGCCGCAAACGATCTTTGCCATGGAGCGGCACATCGATGAGATTGCCGCGGCCATCGGCATGGATCCGATAGAACTGCGACGCCGGAATTTCCTGCACGACGGAGACACCACGGCCACCGAACAGGTGATGCGCGAACCAATGATCATGGATCGCCTGCTCGACCGCGCTCTCGAAGAGAGCGATTACTACGCGAAGCGCAAGCGGTTCGCCGAGGAAAATCACGCCCGCGCCGTCAAACGCGGCCTGGGAGTTGCGACTTTCTATCACGGCTCGGGATTCACGGGCTCCGGCGAGGTAGTTTTGAACTCGCTGGCCGGCGTGGACGTAACGCCCGAGGGCAACGTGCGCGTGCTGGTATCGAATACCGAATTCGGCCAGGGAACCAACACCATTCTCACCCAGGTTGCGGCAGAGGCGCTGGGCATCGACTACGCTCGAGTCACGATGGCGCCTCCCGATACAGATGAGGTACCAAACAGCGGGCCCACGGTCGCATCGCGCACTTCGATGGTGGTCGGCCGGCTGGTCGAACGTGCCAGCCTGCAGCTCATTGCGCTTCTGCGTGAGCACGCAGGGCTGGGGGCGAACTATACGACGGAGGAATTCCTTGCGGCGTGCGAGCGCTACCGTGCCGCGAAGGGCGCCGTGTTATCGACGTGCCGGTACGAAGCGCCGCCGGGCATCTACTGGGACGACAAGAAGTATCGCGGCGAGGCGTATCCGGCCTACGCATGGGCGGTATACGTCGCGCAGGTGGCCGTCGACACCGTCACCTATTCTGCAGAGGTGGAGGAGTTCTGGGCGGTGCAGGAGGTGGGTCGCGTGCTGCATCCGGTGCTGGCGGCCGGACAGATTGAGGGCGGCATCGCGCAGGGCATCGGCTACGCAGTGTACGAAAAGGTCGTCTGGCAGGATGGCTCGATGGCCAACAACCAGATGACCAACTACATCATGCCAACAGCCGAAGACATTCCGCCGATCCACGTGTACTTTGAGCAGATCCCCTTCCGCCACGGGGCATACGGAGCCAAGGGGATTGGCGAACTGCCGCACGATGGGCCGGCGCCAGCGATATTGAATGCAATTCGCGATGCCACGGGACTTGCCTTCAATTCGATCCCGCTGTTGCCCGAGGATCTGTTTGCCGGGTTGGCCCCTGGCCAATCGGCCCAATCGCTCCAGGAGTCAGTCACGTTATGAGCGTGCTCTGGCCTGCGATCCGATTCGCGGTGAATGGTGAAATCCGCGAAGTGTATGCGCCGCCCATGAAGCGGCTGCTGGATGTGCTGCGCGAGGACCTGCACCTGACAGGAACCAAGGAAGGATGCGGCGAAGGCGAGTGCGGATCGTGTTCGGTGCGCATGAACGGCGAACTGGTGAATAGCTGCCTGATCCCGGTGTTGCAAGCCGAAGGCGCGAAGATTCAGACTGTCGAAGGCCTGGCGATGAACGGCAAGCTGCATCCGATGCAGGAAGCATTCCTGCAATGCGGCGGCGCACAATGTGGCATCTGCACGCCCGGGATGCTGATGGCCGCCGCGCAGTTGCTCGCTACCAATCCACATCCCAACCTGGCGGAGATTCGCGAGGGACTGGCGGGAAATCTCTGCCGTTGCACCGGGTTCATGCGGATCTTCGAATCCGTTGTCATTGCCGCCGCCGACGATTCCGCGGCCATTGCTCCCGAAGAGGCGCGTCATGCGCGGTAATGCGGAGGTCCATGATCTGATCGCGCCGGGGAGCATGGCTTCGGTGCTGGAGCTGCTCGCCGCTGAGCCGGGTAAATGGACGCCCATTGCCGGCGGCACAGAGTTGATGGTCGCATTTTCTGCCGGCCGTCTCAATGCGCCGCGGCTTGTGAGCCTGTGGGGCATTCGCGACTTGCGTTTTATCGAAACGCGCGGCGACGCCATTGCCATTGGCGCTGCAACGACGTTTCTCGATCTGCGCAGAGATTCGGCGATCGCTTCTGACTTCCCATTGCTCACGCGTGCAGCGAGCTGGATCGGCTCCATCGCCAATCAGAGTCGCGCAACACTGGGAGGGAATTTAGTCAATGGCTCGCCGGCAGCCGATTCATCCCCGGCGCTCCTCGCCTACGATGCAGAAGTAGAGACGATATCGGTGCGCGGCCGGCGGCGTATCCCTTACTCGGAGTTTCATACCGGATACAAGCGGAACGTGCTTGCTCCGGACGAGTTGCTCTATGCAATACACTTACCGCTGCGTTTCGCCGGCCACAAACAATACCTGCGCAAAGTGGGCACGCGCCGTGCTATGGCGATTGCCAAAGTAGCACTGGGCGCAACCGCAATCTTTGAAAAAGGTGTGATCCGGGAGATTCGCCTAGGAGCGGCGAGCCTGGCGCCTTATCCGATGCGGCTCAATCAAACCGAAAAAGCTTTGCTCGGCCAGAAGCCATCGCCCGAAACTGCGCACGCTGCGCGCCACGCGCTGTTCGCCGAGGTCAAACCAATCGATGACATCCGCTCTACAGCCGAGTACCGGCGCCGCGTGGCCGCAAATCTCCTGGACGAGTTCTTGCTTGAGCTGCAGCGTGAGGGGTCGGGCGCGTGAACTCTGTATTGGCGGCATGGAACAAGGCGGATGAAGCTACGGCTCGCCAAGCCATGCTCGCTTGCTCCGGCGCAAAACGCTGGGCCGCAGGAATGATCACTTCGCGACCGATTGCCAATGTGACGGAGCTCAGCGAGATGGCGGACCGCGTGTGGAGCACCATGCAGGAGCCGGATTGGCTTGAGGCCTTCGCCTGCCATCCCCGCATCGGCGCGCGCGAGCCCTCAGATTCAGGAGGACAATCGGCAGCGTGGTCGAAACAGGAGCAATCACAAGCCAGCACAGCCAGGGAAAGCATTCTGACAGAATTGGCCGAAGGCAATAGGATTTACGAAGAGCGATTCGGCTTTACGTATATCGTGTGCGCTACCGGCAAAACCGCGGAGCAGATGCTGTCGATTCTCAAGCGGCGGCTCAGTTCAAGCCGCGAGGCGGAGCTGCGTGAGGCTGCGGAACAACAGAGGCAAATCATGCAAATTCGATTGGGAAAGTGGTTGGTGGAATGAGCACAATTTCGACACACGTGCTGGATACGGTTCTCGGCAAACCGGCTGCCGGCATTGGCGTACGGCTTGAAAAGCAGGAGAGTGGAGGTTGGGGCGAGGGCTGGATTGAAGTGACTCACCTTGAGGGAGAAAGCGCTCCATCGACAGAGCGTGCGCGCGATCTATCGGGGCCGTGGAGCGAGGTTTCGCGCAGCGCGACCGACGCCGATGGCCGCTGCAGCGACTTGGCGCAGGATTTGCCCGCCGGTGTTTACCGCCTCGTCTTCGATACCGGCTCTTACCTCAACAGCATGCACCGCACGAGCATCTATCCCGAAATCGCAATCACCTTTTCCTGCGCCGGCGAGGGGCCTTATCACTTGCCGCTCCTGCTCAGCGACAACGGCTACACAACCTATCGGGGAAGCTAGACCATGGCCAAACTGGGTGCAAATCGCTACGGAAAATCGCGTGTGAGGATTTCGCGCATTACGCGACTGGACGATCGCCACGAGTTCAATGAGTGGGCCGTGCACGTGATGCTGTATGGAGACTTCGAAGGCAGCTTCACCCAAGCCGACAACAGCAAAGTACTGCCCACCGACACGATGAAGAACACCGTGTACTACGTAGCGCGAGGCTCCAAGGCCGCAACCATCGAAGCTTTCGCCATGGAATTAGGCGACTATTTTCTCGACAACAATCAACAGGTATCGAAGGCCAGCATCCTGGTCGAGGAAAAAGCGTGGGAGCACATGATTGTCGATGGAACGCCCGAGGCGACGACGTTCAGGATGGGCGGGCCGGAGGTAAACACGGTTCTTGCCGTGCGAGCGAAGGGTGGGCCGTGGGAAATAACCTCAGGCGTGGATGCGCTGACCATCCTGAAAACAACCAAATCGGCTTTCACCGGTTACATCCAGGACAAGCTGACCACACTCAAGCCGGCGACCGACCGCATCTTCGGCACGAGCGCGACGGTTGAATGGGATTTTCTTTCCGGATCTCCGGACTACGCGCAGGTCCGAGCGCGCATTCTCGCCGCGCTGCTGAAAACATTTGCCCGGCACAACAGCTTGAGCGTGCAGCACACTCTCTACGACATGGGCAAGGCGGCGCTTGATGCGGCGCCGGAGATCGCGCGCATCCATCTTTCCCTGCCCAACCTGCATCATCTTCTGGCCAATCTCACTCCGTTCGGCCAGGACAATCCCAACCACATCTTCGTACCCATCGACGAGCCGCATGGTACCATCGAGGCCACAATCGAACGATAACTCCGAAATCAAGTGGCAAGCAGGCATTCATTGAGCGGAGCAACCGGCACATCGGGCAAAGTGTATCCGGCCGCGGAGAACGGTTCGAGCTATGGATTGCGGGCGGGCGCGCTTGGGCCTCTTGAGACACTGGCCCAGTCGGTTTCGGCCACCGCGCCCAGCACGTCGGCGTCTCTCACCATTCCGCTGGTCTGTGCCCTGGCCGGAAATGCCACCTGGTTTGTCTACCTGCTCGCCACCGTCTCCATGCTGCTGGTCGGCTTCTGCGTCAGCCGGTTCGCGCGGCTCTCCGCGTCCCCCGGTTCGCTCTACAGCTACACCGCCGATACCCTGCCGCCAATCTTCGGCGCGGCAGCCGCGTGGGGGCTGTTGCTCGCTTATCTGGCAACCGGCGCCTCTGTCGCCGGCGGTGCACTCTACTACGCAACAGTGCTTCTGCAGCAGTTTTTCCATTGGTCGCCGCCGGGTGTTCCCACCCTCGCGATCGTGTGCGCGATCGCGGGATACATTGCCTATCGCGACGTCAAACTCTCTGCCGAAGTAATGCTGTGGATCGAGGCTGTTTCGGTCGGCCTCATCCTGATCGTTCTGGCGTTGCTGGCGTTTCACCTGGGCCTGCAATTCGACACCAGGCAGTTCCGGCTGCAGGGCACTTCCTTTTCTTCGCTCGGCACGGCGCTGGTCCTGTCCATTTTCAGCTTTGTGGGATTCGAAAGCGCGACCACGCTGGGCGGCGAGGCGCGTGACCCTCTGCGCACCATCCCACGCGCCGTCATCCAATGCGCGCTTCTCTCCGGCGTGTTCTTCATGCTTTGCGCGTACTCTGAAGTGCTCGGCTTCCGCGGCGAGTCAACCGCGCTGAGCGAAACCACCAGCCCCCTGCACCTGCTCGCGCGCAAGGCGGGTGTTTCGCCGCTCGGGGTCGGCATCGACTTCGGCGCCTTTGTCAGCATGTTTGCCTGCGTGCTGGCCTGTGCCACCGCGGCGGCCCGGGTCCTGATGCGGATGGCCAAGGATCGCTTGATGCCCGCCGGTCTCGAGCGCACTAGCCGGCGTCACGGCACTCCCGGCGCTGGAATCATCCTCTCCACAGCCCTGATGTTTGCCGTTGTGTCGATCATGACCCAGGAAGGCGTAACCGGTTACTCCATTTACGACCTGCTCGGGTCAATGGCTGTCCTAGGTTTTCTCACTGCGTACGCGCTGGTGGCGTTGTCGCTTCCCTTCGCGCGCAGAGCGCTCGGTCAACACTCCTACGCGGTTGTTGCAATCAGCCTGCTGACCATCGTGGTCATCCTACTGATCGGCCTTTACGATCTTCGCTCCGCGCCCGATGCCATCCACGGACGAATTCCCTATCTTTATCTCGCCTACATCGCAGCCGGGCTGGCGTGGTTTTGGGTCAGGCATCGCAAAGCCGCAACCCCCTGATCCGGTGTGGAAAACAAGGAAAACCGGGTACCGAAATCCATAAATTCCTTAGATGGATTTTATGTTACGGCAATTAATATTACGGGTTACCCGTGTAAATGTCCGGGACCGGCCGCCAATCGGGGTTGGTCTTTCTAAATACTTCTGCAGTGTTTGGGCTTCCAATAGCCCAGAACGCAGGCATTCTCTAACCTCTAAATCACTTTTTTGATCCCCGAATCCTCACTGGGGAAATCTCAATTTCGAGGCTACCTCCTTTGAAGAATTCAGCATGCGTGTTTCCTTTCCCGCTTTCCCGGCTGCTGGCCCTCGTGTCGGCCGCTGTGCTGTGTTGCTCCTATGCCATCGCGCAACAGACGCTCGGCGGCATCACTGGCGAGGTTACTGACGCCTCAGGCGGCGTAATCCCCAATGTGACGGTCTCGCTGATCGACGAACAGACATCGCTGACGCGGACGACAAAAACCAGCACCGCGGGCAGCTACACCTTTGTCGATCTCCCCATCGGCGCCTACACGCTCACCTTTTCGGCGCAGGGGTATGAAGCGCAGAAGACGCCGCACATCACGGTGCAGGCAGATCGCACTGCCACGGTGAATGCCGCGCTTAAAGTGGGCCAGACCACCACAACCGTCGAGGTGGACGCCGCCCCGCTGATGAACGCCGTGGACACGACCAACGGCTACGTGATGGAGAAGCAGGAGATTGACTCAGTGCCCCTGCCGACAGGAAGCTTCACCGGCCTGGCCATCCTCTCGCCGGGTGTGAATGCTGAGCTGCCCGGAGGTACGGGATCGAACTCGGGCCTCGGCAACGCCCCCATCTGGGCAAACGGCCAACGCGACACTTCAAATGCTCTCCTGCTCAACGGCGTTGATGGGAGCAATCTCTTCAACGGCAAGACCACCAGCCAGGTAGACTCGTTCCGCGTGGTGAACAACACCGGACAGGCTAACAATGCTGCGGGCGGGGTAATTCCCAGCGCCGCTTCTGTGTACCTGGCAATTGGCAACGCCATTCCCACTCCCGCGCCGGAAACGATTGCCGAGGTGCGCGTAAACGCCTCGATGTACGACGCTCAGCAGGGTTCTGACAGTGGGGCGCACATCGACATGAGCACCAAGTCCGGCACCAATCAGCTGCACGGTGAAGCCTGGGTGCACCGCGGAACGAACTGGATCAATGCCGCTCCCTTCTTCTTCAAGAAGGACGACAACATTCCTGCCAACGACAAGAACCCAGACCTGCACCGGTTCATCGCCGGCGGAGAGCTCGGCGGTCCGATCATCAAAGACAAGATCTTCGGATTTATCAGTTATCAGCACTTGCATATCGCCGACCAGGAGACAGGTGACGAGTTACTCGACGTGCCCCCGGGACTGAACTCTGGCCCCATTGGCTCCGGCACAGGGCGCGGCGCGTCGAATATCATCTCGGCCGCGGAGAATAACTGGACATCGAACATCGGTTACGAGCAATACCTCGGGTTCGATCCCACCTACGGAGGCACATTCAATAACTTCGGCGCTGCGGGAAACCCCGTCGCCTATGCGTTGCTCACGGCGCCTGCTCTGCCCGGTGAGCCGGGAAACTATCTGGTGCCGAGCGCTCTGCCCAATGCCAATCCCAATGTCTATTCTCCCTACAACGCGTTCCTGCCCGGAACCTCGCGATTTACCTCCGATCAGGCGGTCGCCGATCTCGACTGGAACGTTGGCGCCAAAGATATTCTGGCCGCCAAATACTACTACCAGCACGATCCTTCCAGTTCGCCTTACGCTTACTCGAATGTTCCCGGATTTACGGGGCATATGGATACCGGCTCTCAGGTTGGTTCGTTGAACAACGTCCAGACCATAGGCTCGAGCCTCAGCATCTCTGAGACCGTCGGCGTGCTTCGCGAGAAGGTTTACGCCACCAACGATCAGCCCTGGGCCCCAGGCGAGGCAGGAACGCCGGCTTCGGGCATCACCTCCGCTTTCGGCGGCTACTTTCCCGGCTACACCATCAACGACGCACTGGGCGACCAGTTCGACTCGCCAACCGGCCCACTCTATGGCCTGGTCGATCCCTCGCTTTCCATTGGGCCAGACGCCGAGTACCAGGCGGAGAACACGGGAATGTTTCAGAACCGCATCATGCCGTCCGGCTCCGCGATCTGGGCCAAAGGCCGTCACTCGGTGGCCTTCGGCGGAAGCTGGTCGTACACACAACTCGATCTGCGCGACCGCCGCACGGGTACGGGCAGCGTCGACTCACCCGATTTTGTCTCGTTTCTTGATAACTGGGTGACACCGTATACGACAGAGCTCTTCACAGCTTCGACGTACCTGCAAGGCAACGCCAATCGCTATCTCCGCTCCAACGAGACCGGCTTGTACATCCAGGACAAGTTCCAGGTAGTGCCAAATTTGAGCATCACTGCGGGAGTGCGCTACGACTGGAATGGCGGCCTGTGGGAGAAGCACGGCAACCTGTTCAATTTCGATCCCTCGCTCTACTGCTATTCGGTTGCGTCCGATTCCTTCACTCCGGCCAGCGGCGCCTCTTCCAACTCAACAGATTGCACCGGCTTCATCATTGCCGGCAACAACAGGAACGGAACGCAGGGCGTAAGCAAAACCACTCTGACCGGCCGCCAGTGGGGCATTGCACCGCGGCTTGGGCTGGCATGGCAGCCGTCGATGTTTCACTCCAAGCTGGTGGTCCGTTCAGGAGGCGGCTTTTACTATGACCGCGGCGAACTCTTCACCTACCTCTCGCCCGGCTACGCCGCCGGCGAGATCGAAGGCGGCCCCTACGGGATTGTGCAGACACCTCCGTTCGTAACCCAGCAGCACTGCCCATACTCCTCGTCATACAACGCAGCCGACCCGACGTATCTTTATCTCGCTTACATCCCGATCTGCAGTGGAGACTACTTCACTCCTCCTTCAGCTGGCGCGGAATACACGCTTGCAACCCCGTGGGGTACGACCTTAGGGGCCGGCCCAGCCAACCCCAAAGCCTCCGACATCGCGAATTATCTGCCCGATGCCGCAGAGATTATCGATGGCACCGTTTCCGGTTCCAATGCGCAACAGCCATTTATTCTCGGCGTCTACAATCGCGGGAACAAATTGCCTTACAGCATCAACTTCACGCTCAATATCCAATACCAACCGCGCAACGACCTGATGTTCGAGATCGGATATGTGGGGAACCTTGGCCGTCACCAGGTGATTCCGATTCCTTTCAATCAGGCCCATATCGCCACGCCCACCAACCCCACACATCCCGGCGGCCTCGCGACCCAGTACTTCAGCTATGGGTATACCGTTCTCGACCCGACCCAAGCCGAAGGAGCCTTCGTTCCTCCGATGTGTGTCAATCAGCCGGGGCAATCGGCTTGCGCTTACGGCCCCATGCTGAACAATTACGAAGGCGGCAACGTCGATCTGCGCGTGCCCTTCATTGGCTATTCGTCAGAATCTGAGTCCTACACCGCGGCTGGGATCTCCGCCTATCACGCGCTCACTTCCCACCTTGAAAAGCGCCTCAGTCACGGGTTCCAGGCCGGCGTCTCCTACACGTTTTCGCATACTACCGACGAACAGAGCGGATTGGGTCTCTTTTACAACGGCAACAACCCAACCAATTTGCGCAGTGGCTACGGCTCCGCCGATTTCGACCGCACTCAGGTGCTCAACTTTACCTATGGATATACATCGCCCAAATTCCTGAACGATAGTTCCATCGCCGGCAAGATCGTCAATAGCTGGGGCCTGCATGGCATCGCCATCATCCAGAGCGGCCAACCCTACAGCGTCATCGACTACTCAGGCGCCGTGGGCAGCGTCTTCTACAGCACGTTTAATGGCATCACGAATCCCATCGTGCCCCTCGACACCACCACCGGCTGCACGCGCAAGAATGCGCTCACCGGCCAGAACGGAGCGTTTTACAACCCAATCACCCATTCAGGTGCCGCGCTCAAGGCCAGTTGCTTCACGATCCCGTTCATTGCGGTCGGCGACATGGGCGTGCCCCTCGGCGATCCATTCGAAAGCAACTTCACGAGCGGCCAGCGCAATATCTTCCGGCAGGGGTGGCAGCGCCGCGCCGATGCATCCCTGTCCAAGGATTTCCCCATCCACGAGCAGTTCAATCTGCATTACACCTTCGATGTGTATAACCTCACCAACACTGCCAGCTTCGACATCCCGCAGAACAACGTAAACCAAAACCAACTGTTCAACAATGTTCCCGTTGCCATCAACTCCAGCCAGCCCACGCAGGCGGGGCCGACCAACGACTGCCAAAGCAATCCGTATGGCGCCAATACTGGCTTCTTCAACTGCCCGGCAGGCCTTGGCATCACCAAGCACACCATCGGTGGCCCACGTCAGATTCAAATGTCGCTGCACCTAGACTTCTGATCTGCGGCGAGTTTCTCCGGTGTCATGCGACGCCTCGAACCGGCGTCCCCACGTTCACTCTGAGCTTTGGTCCTCGGCCACGTAAGACGGCCAAAGCGAGCATGGTAGTCTCGTCAAGTCCCAGTCCAAGACTTTCCTTTGCAAGCCTATGAATTCACTTGCCGAAAAAATTTCGGCCGTTTTGCAGAATATTTCCGCCGGTTGCCGCACAATCATTCCATGCGAGGACTATCCGGAATCCGAGTCGATGTACTCCGGGGTCACTGCCCTCTGTCAGCTCCCGCCGCCGAGTGGGAAAATAAAAAAATAGGAGCCCCCTTTTGGGCATATTTTTGATACTAACTTCCTTATAATCAGCAGTTCGCCCTGAAAATCGCGGCCAAAAACGGTCAAAAACATTCGCGTCAACGGCCCAGAATGCAGAAAATCGCCGGATTTCCGGACCCTTCATGGACGATCCACGATCTCCGCCAAGAGCTTGCGGACGGAGTGATATCGCCATCTCAGCTGGCTGAACAGGCGCTTGCGCGCGTCAACCGGAACGTCGGCCGCAACACATACCTCTGGCAGGACCCAGCGTGGACACGCGCGGAGGCAGCTCGCGCAGAAGCGGTGCCTCGCGGTATCGGCGGCGAGTTCGGTGACGACCGGCCCGCCCTTTGGGGAGTTCCAATTTCGGTAAAAGACTGCTTTGACCTGGCTGGCTCGCCGACGAGCTGTGGCACGCGGTTCTATCGCGATCTGAACGGCACCGCGGCGCGCGATTCTTGGCTTGTAGAGCAATTGCGCGCGGCCGGTGCGGTGATCGTGGGGAAAACCCACCTTCATGCACTGGCGTATGGCATTACCGGCGAGAATCCCGAGTTTGGCGATTGCATTCAGCCGGGCAGGCCCGGCGCGCTCACTGGCGGTTCTTCGAGCGGCGCTGCGGCCAGCGTCCTGGAAGGCTCTGCAGTGGCGGCGATTGGGACTGACACCGGCGGCTCGATCCGCGTCCCGGCAGCTCTTTGCTCGCTTGCCGGCTACCGTTCCTCGCTGGGGCGCGGCGATTGGCGCGGTGGTGCGCATCTGGCCGAGTCTTTCGATACGCTGGGCTGGCTCTTTCCCGATCTGCGCGACGCGCCCTTGCTCGCCGCGCCTTTTGCCGAATCACCCGCGGAGAAAGGTGCCCCCGACGCTACAGCCTTCAGGAGCTTTGCCTACGTCGGTGACAACTTTCTGTACGATTGCGAGCCCCCGGTCGTGGAAGGATTTCGCGGGGTAATTCGCGAACTCGAGGCGCTGGGACTTGAGAGCCACCGCATCGAACCGGCGTGGTGGGCTGAAGCAGTGGAAATCTTCGCGCCTCTTCAGGCGTCTGAGGCAGCGCATCTTCACGCCGGCCACTTCGAACAATTCGAAGCGCCGATACGCGACCGGTTGAGATGGGGCGCGAGCCTGAGCGCGTCGGAGCTTGCCGGGCTACGACAGCGTCACGCCGAATTTCGCGCACGCATGGATGAATTGTTCGCGAAATACCAATTACTCATGTTGCCTTGTGCGCCGGTGGCTCGCCTTGAGGCCGGCGCCGACCACGGCCAGACACGCGCTCACCTGCTTCGCTACACGGCTCCATCCAGTCTTGCCGGCGTGCCCGCGGTTGCCATCCCCAGCGCACGCGGCGGAGCCCAGCTGGCCGCGGCGCGCAACACAGATGAGGCGCTGCTCGGGCTCGCGTCGCAATTGGGCACGCAGAGAATGCCAAACGCAAACTCGTAAGCCAACCCCAAGTTCTCTCGATTACTCCGGCTTCTCCGTCAGGAAGGGCTCAGCCTTCAGCGAGCCATCGCGCTGTTTGACCAGCATCTGGACCTTGCCTTCGGCAGCATCGAGTTGCTGCTTGCAGGCCGCCGACAGCCCAACCCCCTCTTCGAAGAGCTTGAGCGAATCCTCCAGCGCAAGGTCGCCCTTTTCCAGTTGGTCGACAATCGCTTCGAGCCTTTTGAGCGATTCTTCAAATGACGGCATGGCGGTGCAATTTCCCTCGAATCTCAGGATACCCGATCGCGTGCGCGCACTGTGATGCGCACAATTCGCTGGGGCTTGTGGCGCCAGTTCGAGTGGCGAATTACCGGTGCGCGATCCTTAACAGCAAAACCAGACAGAAAAGCGAACCGAAGGTGAGCAAGGCTGCCGCTGTTCCGGTTCCCACAGCCTTTACTGCCTTTCGCGCATTCTGAAAGTCATCGTCGTCGGTCGTAAGACTTGCGTATTTCCTCCACCAGCGAAGGACCCAGAGGGGAAATGGTAGGCAGAGCAAAAAGACCAGGACGCAGAAACCCAGAAGCGTGTTCTCAAATCCGAAAAGGACAAAGAAACGCGGCTGACGCACCAGAGCGAAGACAACGCCTCCCAGCAGGATCAACACGATCACAACTGTGTTCCGGAGATAGCTCGCGTCGCTACACGCCTCATCGACCCTGGCGAGCAGGTGGGCGGCCTGCTGTGCGGCCTTGTGATCCACCTTCGCGCCGCAGAACCGGCACACGTCGGCTGAAGTGTCGATCGTCTCGCCGCACTTGGGACATTCGAAGACATCGAGATCTTCGGTTGGGCCATCGAAGTTCAGCTCTTCGGCCATTGCCAGCCTTCCCGGCCATTCGCCCGCTCAGGGTCCGAATGAAATCAATGCGGGGATACGCCTAAGATCGCACAGATTCGCACAATTTGCAGAGTACGCAAAGGTGTTAGGAGTTCCCAAGCTGGCAGCTCAAGGCGCTTTGGGCAATGCGCTGGCAATCACCTCGGCGGCCACATCGTAGTGGCCGAAAGGTGCGCTCACCTGGACGCCCTGCACATAGGGACGGACAGAGGCAACCATCTCTAGGGAGATTTTGATCCCTTCAGCGCGAGCAGCATCGGGTGAGTTGGCCTGGGCCATGCGCAGCATGATTTCTTCGGGCATCGCAAGGCGCAGATCGTTTTTCATGTACTCCGCGTTGCGCAGGTTCACGAGTGGCCAGATACCTGCGATCACCGGGATCCCATGATCGCGGGTTCGCTCGAGGAAGATCTCAAGCAGGCGCAGATCGAAGACCGGGTGTGTGATCGCGAACTCGGCTCCCGCCTCCACTTTGTAGGCAAAGCGACGCAACTCGTTTTCGATATCCGGCGCACCGGGATTGGCTGCCACCCCGATGGCGAAGCTCGTGCTTGTGCCAATCGCGTTTGAGCCGACGTCGAGGCCGCGATTCAGCCGTTCGACAATGTTCACCAAACCGATCGAATCGACGTCAAACACAGCAGTAGCGTCAGGATAATTTCCCACCCTCGTCGGTTCGCCGGTCACGCAAAGCACATTGTGCAGACCGATGGACGAGGCCCCAAGCAGATCGGACTGGATGGACAATAGCGTACGGTCCCGGCAGGCATAATGCAGAATTGTGTCAATCCCGGTGTGTTGCTGAATCTGGATGCAGAGGCTCTGCCCGCTCATGCGTGCAGAAGCCTGCGGTGCATCGTAAACGTTGATGGCGTCGACGCCGAGGCGAGCCATCATGCGTGCTCCCTCGATCTCTCTCGAGCAATCGATACCCTTTGGCGGCACGATCTCAACCACGGCGGCGAATTTTTGCTCTGCGATCAAGAAGCCCAGTCGGGATCGCTGCGCCAGCGGCGCGGCCGGAGTCTCGGTGTTCGCCACGGGCGCCGTGCCCGAAACCTCGATGCGAGCCTGTTCATCAAGAGCGCGAATTGCCGAGCGCATGGCTCGAATGTGATTGGGAGTGGTGCCGCAGCAACCGCCCACGATTTGCGCTCCCACAGCCATCGCCTTGCGGGCAAAGCTGGCCATGTACTCTGGCGAACAAAGGTAGATGTTGCGGCCCTCCACGGCTCGGGGCAGGCCCGCATTGGGCATTGCAGCAATGGGCAGCGTGCTCGCGCCGCGCATGGCCTCGATCGCGGTGAGCACCGTGGCCGGCCCGGTCGAGCAGTTCACTCCGATCGCATCGGCTCCCCACTCGGTGAGCAGCATCGCTGCTTGGGCAGGAGAAGAGCCGTCGAGGCACTCGCTTTCGTCGTCGACGGTCACCATGACAAGCACCGGGAGGTCGGGCGCAACGTCCTTTGCAGCCTGCAGCGCTTCGCGTGCCTCGTTCAACGCGGGCATGGTTTCGATGATCAAAAGATCGACGGCATTCCCCGAGCTGTTCCCCGCCAGAACGCCGATCTGTTCGGCGAATGCTGCCCGGGCCTCATCGAGACCGATCCTCCCCAGCGGTTCCAGCCGCACTCCAAGAGGCCCCACGGAGCCCCCCACCCAGGCGTTGCCCCCGTGCTTTTCCTTCAGTCGCTCAACCGCCCGCCGCGCCAGGTCCACGCCGGCGCGGATGATCTCCGCACTCTTGCCGCTCAACCCATGCCGAGACAGTCGGAAACGGTTGGCACCGAAAGTATTAGTTTCAAGAAGCTCTGCGCCTGCCTGCAGATACTCCTCGTGAATAGAGAGAATCAGATTCGGCTCCGACAGATTCAGCTCATCGATGCATCTGCTGCCGTCTACGCCACGCGAGTAGAGCAGTGTGCCCATAGCACCGTCGGCAAGCACCGGGCGGTCGGCAAACAGTTTGGCAAAGCGGGTCATTCTCATGTCATGCTATCGCATTGCCGACGGCGCCGTACTCTCTGCAAGCGTTGTTCATTGCGGCGATCTTCCGCTCACCGTCCGTTCTCCGGTTGCGCACTGCCGGACACGCAGATGACGCAAATCGCGTTTCACCCGGCCCCGGATGCCGCCTCGGCAGACCCGCCTGCTTTGTTATACTTCGAGAGTCATTTCCGAGATGGAAGCTGGTTTTCGGTTGAAGAATTTCGCCTTCTCCAGGTGCGTAGGTCGTCTTGATTTTTTGCATTCACCGCGGTTTTCCGCGTTCTAAGTTGAGGTTGTTATTTTGAGGAAGAGAAGTCTTTGGGTCAGTGCCGTTGCGGCCTTGGCGGTCGCGGCTGTGCTGGCAGGATGTGGCACCACTTATTACTTCGATGGCCGCGTTTTGCCGCCCAGCAAGCTGGTGAACCGCGTTGAGATCGCCGTTCAGAACCCCGGCTCACTGGCCAAGGGCTCTCTCATCATCGTCGACGCCTTTTACGACGAGCGCGACGGTTACAACGGGAAACCGTCCTCTTATGGTGTGAGCGGCTACGGCGGCGCACTACCCATTACCATTCAGAACATGCCTGAGGAGCAGTTGGGGGCGGTATATGGGGCCGGCGATGGCAGCTTCACACTGATCGACTACTCAAAGGAGAAGACCAGCGGGACAGTCACCGGTCTTTCTGGTCAGTCGTCCAGCGTTTTCATTACCCGCAACAGGGTTTTCGCATTCGCAGCGAGCCAGTCATCGCACGTGTTCTCTGCGATCAATCAGGCCGGTGGATCGGTCGCGGGACTGAGCCTGCCCGACGTTTACCGGGTGAGTGTGAACCCGGGAGGCTCTGTCGCACTTGCTTTTGCTCAGAATTCCAACTACGCCTACTATCCGCGCCAGCTCTCGACCTCTGAAACACAGAGCTACTCCGGGGGTCCTTCTACCTGGCCAAAGGCGGCTGTTGATTGTGAGCCGCAGAATGCACCTAACTGGTGCCTGTTTCAGATACAAAGCCCCGACAACTTGGACTCCACGGGCAATTACTACGGCCAGCCCCTGGTGTTTGATCGTCCCGTAAAGGCTGTCTTCTCGGCAGATGGAAGCACCGCTTATATTTTGAATTGCGGCCCTGAATGCGGCGGCTCTCAAGCCTCCGTTTCCCTCGTACCCGTCGCACCCACGATCTTTCTACTCGGCCAGCAATCAGGCCTGCTGCCTTGCAATCTTCCCGCGAACGGCTCTTGCCCGAATCCAAACGCGGCGCCCATGGTCAATATTCCGATTCCCGGAGGAGCGAGCAACGCGCTCGTCGACACCTCCACAATGTACGTTGTGGGGCAGCAGCCGCAAACCATAAACGGTCAGATGTTGTTCGGCGGGAATCTGACTGTCGTCAATCTCTCCAGCAATACGGCGGGTGGCCCGGTGGCTATCAGCGACGGGCAACCCGGCGCCACCAGCCGCATGCTTGAAGCCGACGACAACACCCTGTGGATTGGCATGACCGGCTGCACCACCGGCGTGCGCTACGCGACCAATCCAGCGGCCGGATACGGCTGTCTGACCATGTACAACACTTCGACGAAGCAGGTGGTGCTGCTGGAGCCCTACATCGGCGACGCTACCGGAATTGCCGCTGTTACCGGCCTGCATAAGATCTACACAGCGGAGGGCGGGCAGGTGTACATCTATTCCACCAAGGACGGCTCATCGCTCGACAACCAGTACGTTACGGTGACCGGCACGGCTTACGATGTAGCCTACATGGACGCCATCACTGACACCGATAACACAGTGTATTAGTGGGATCACCGATGTAGCGGGCGATGCGGAGCAAGCCGGGCTTCAACATGATCAAGTGAACAAGGGGCGAGATGGCTGCGCCTGACGAATTTCGCGCCGACGTCCTCGCAATTGCCGCCCATCGCGACGATGTGGAACAGACATGCGGGGGCACGCTTCTGCGCTCAGGGGCGCGCGGCCTGCGCACCGCCATCCTCGATTTGACGCAAGGTGAAGCGGGAACCCGCGGCACCGCGGAAGAACGCACGCACGAGGCCGAGGAAGCAGCCCGCATTCTCGGTATCCCCTGGCGGCAGGCTCTCAATTTGCCCGACGGAGCGATCGCCAACACTCTGGAGAATCGCATCTCCATCGTGCGCGTTCTGCGCCAGCTGCGACCTCGCGTCGTGATCCTTCCTTATTGGCAAGCGCGCCATCCCGACCACGCCATCGTCGCCTCACTTGGCTACGAAGCCTGTTTTCTCTCCGGTCTGACGAAGATCGACACAGGCACGGAGCCGCACCGGCCGTTCAAAATCGTTTATGCCAGCTTGTATGCCGACGTTCGCCCCAGCTTCATCATCGACATCACGCCTTTTGTTGAGCAGCGGCATCTGGCACTGATGGCTTATCGTTCGCAATACGCGAACCAATCTGCGGGCAGCGGGTTGTTCGTGCCAGAAGAAGAGATTCGCGAGCGGACGTTTGCCGAGGCGCGCCATTATGGACTCGTGGCAGGTGTGCGCTACGGCGAGCCGTTTGTACAAAAGGAAGTCGGCCTGGTCGACGACCTGACGCTGCTGCCGGTGCAATCGATTTAGAATCGGGCGGGGTCTCGACACCAGGCGGGAATGCTCTATGCATAGGATTTCTCAGGGCCAGTTTCTGGTTTCTTCTGCACTCACAACCGCTGCCGTAAGGTTGGGGGCGCAGGGCCAACGCCAGGTTCAAGTGACTTTGGCCATCTCCTCCGTGTCGGGTGATTTGCAGCGATTCTCCTGTCTTGGGTTGCGCATTTGAATAGTGGAGGCCGACAATGCCGCAAACCTGGGATCCCGTTGCCTACGGAAAAGATGGCGCCTTTGTCCACGAGCTGGCTGGAGGAGTGATTGAGTGGCTCGCGCCGCAGCCGGGTGAGCGGATTCTCGATCTCGGCTGCGGTGACGGACAATTGACGCGGCGCATCGCCGCGACCGGAGCGCTCGTGACCGCCATCGACGCTTCCCTCGAAATGGTGGCGGCAGCTCGCGGGCGTGGGGTTGCCGCCGATCATGGATCAGCCGAGGCGCTTCCCTACACTGATCAGGCATTCGATGCGGTCTTCACCAATGCCGTCCTGCATTGGGTACGCGATCAGGACAAGATGATGCAGCAGGTGCGGCGTGTGTTGCGCCCCGGCGGAAGGTTCGTCGCGGAGATGGGGGGCCACGGGAACATTGCTGCCATTCGTGTGGCGTTTGCGGCCGTTCTCACGCGGCATGGATTCGCCGCGCTCGCTGATCGCGGCAACTACTATCCCACTTTGGACGCCTACACGCACCGGCTCCAGAAGCACGGGTTCGGCGTGGAGAGGATGCTTCACTTCCCTCGACCCACCCTGCTCGGGGAAGCAGGCATGCGGGGATGGTTGCAGACATTCTGCCGTGGCGCATTGAGCGAATTGCCTGACAATCTGCGTGAAACAGTCGTTGAAGAGACAACTTCGCTTCTGGCTCTTGGCTTGCGAGATGAAGACGGCCGGTGGACTGCAGACTATGTCCGTCTTCGCTTTATAGCAAGAGCTTGACGACGGCTAATCTGCAGCCAGCAACTTGGTGCGATAGAGCAACCCTGCTACGATGCCGCCTATGCTAGGGAACACCAGAAAGAGCCAGACCTGCTTGATCGCGGTGCCCTGAACGAACAAGGCTGGGCCCAGGCTGCGCGCAGGATTTACGCTCGTGCCTGTAATGTGAATGCCAAAGAGATGAATCGCCACCAGCGTTATGCCAATCACCAGCCCGGCAAAGCCCGACGGTGCGCTCTTCTGGGTTGAACCCAGAATCACGATCACGAAGATCGTAGTTGCAACGAATTCAAACAAGATGGCGGACGCCATGTTGTATTCACCTTGGTAGCCGGAACCCCAGCCGTTCTGCCCCAGGCCATTCGCCGCCAGGCTGTAGCCGGCGGTGCCTACGGCGATCACAAGCAGCACCCATGCAGCGAGGATTGCGCCCAGGAACTGTCCTACCCAGTAGCCGATCATGTCTCCAAGGGTCATCCGCCCGGCAACCCAAACGCCGAGGCTGACCGCCGGATTGATGTGGCAGCCCGAGATGGGCCCGATTCCGTATGCGGCGCCGACCAAAGCCAGTCCGAACGCGAGAGCGATGCCCACGATGCCGACCTTATCGCCAGCCACCACCGCGGTTCCGCAACCAAAGAGCACCAGAATGAAGGTACCCACAAATTCCGCCAAATATTTCTTCATTGTTCCTCCTTGCTCATTGCCAAAATGTGAGGGGGAGACGACGCGCGAGCTTGAGCGTGCACCGGATCTGAGTGACGCCCGCTTACAGACGTCGATTCGCGCTGCCCGGCCTGGAAATGGTGCACGCGGCCCATAATGCGCCCACGCAGTCTTGCAGAATCCCTGTCGGGGAGTCAAGGAAAAATCCTCGAAAGACCCGCCCGCGCGCGCATGCCGGCGATTCCGGAGATTTCTTTCGCCAGGCACGGAGTAATCGGCAAATTCCGGCGTTTTTCCGGTCGAATCGATGTGCTAACGTTCAAGCGTGGGCGTTGGCGCGGCGAGAAAGTCGTTAAAGGCAGAACCAAAGACGCGCATCTTGCCGGGGCTGACGGAAAAAGATGGGCTGATTCGTCATCCCTTCGATCTTGAGTTTGGAGTCCGTACCAGCGGTTTGGTTGCGGGGCGAAACCTGGCCGCCGGCCATCGACACGACCTCCATATCACAGCCTACTATGCGGTAGCACCGTCGGTGTTTCGAAACATGATTGTGCGCTGGCGCCGCTGTCGCCCGCCGGCGCCCATCGACGAATACACCCTCATTGATGTTGGCGCAGGCATGGGACGCGCCGCACTGCTGGCCTCGGAGTACCCCTTTCGGGCGGTGGTTGGAATCGAGATTCATACCGCCTTGGCGCGCATCGGCCGCAGGAACATGGCACTATGGCGCTCTGCCGGCCGCGCGCGCGCTCCCATGCGCATGTTTTGCCGTGATGCCAGCGAGTTTCCCTTGCCGCCCGGTCCCTGCGTCGCCTTTCTCTTCAACCCATTTGGCGCTCCAGTCCTGCGCAGGCTGTTGCGCGCGTGGGGCGACCGGCTTGCCGCGAATGCGGGTCAAATGGATATTCTTTATGTCAACAACGAGCAGGAGAGCGTTTTGCGGCGCGAGCCGGGGTTTGAGCGCATCTTCCATGGCCAGGTCAGGCGGTCGCAGGCGGATGCAATGGCCGACCGGAAAATCCTCAGGAGCCAGCCGGGCCGGGAGTATGCTGCAACCAGTTGGGAAGACTGCTCGATTTACCGATGGATAGGCACGACTGCCCGACAAGCGCGATCAATGGCCGGTGGCCAGTAATCGAAGCAACACGATGGCGCATGCGCTGCCTTTTATTCGCTCTCAGCTGTTCGCTGGTGCTGCATGATGATTGAACCGCATCTGGTGCTGGGAATTGGCGAGTTGCTTTGGGATGTTCTACCCGATGGCATGCGGTTGGGGGGCGCCCCCGCCAACTTTGCCGTGATGGCGGGCCGGTTAGGCAATCGTGCCGCCATCCTCAGCCGCATTGGACACGACGATTTGGGCCGCGACGCCATTCGCCGGCTGGATCCCATGCCCGTTGAAACCGGCTTTCTGCAGGTCGACCCTGCGCATCACACTGGCCGAGTGACTGTAAGCATCTCGGCAGGTGAGCCGAACTATACCATCCATCAGCCTGCCGCCTGGGACTTCTTGGAGCTGTCGGATGAGTGGGTTCAATTAGTCGGCAGAGCCAACGCTATTTGCTTCGGTTCACTCGCGCAGCGCAATCAGGAATCGCGTCAGACGATCCAGACATTGGTTGCCGGGTCCGCCGACACATGCATTCGCGTCTTCGATGTCAACCTTCGGGCCCCATACTACTCATCCGAGGTGTTGCAGGAATCGCTCGAATTGGCGACCGTGGCGAAGTTGAACGGAGGGGAGATGCGGCAGATGATGGAACTGCTGGATTTACAAATCGATGAAGAGCCTGTGAACTCTCCGTCGAGTCCCGGTGTCGAGGGAGGGCGGCTTGGGGCTGGGTTTTTGGGTTGGGCTGCCGGGCGATTACTTACCGAGTTCGCGGGATTGCAAATGGTGGCGGTGACCAGAGGCGACCACGGAAGCGTGCTGATCACGCGAGACGAAATGGACGAACACCCCGGATTTCCTGTCAAATTGATCGATGCGATCGGCGCTGGAGACGCATTTACCGCAGCCATGACGCATTATCTACTTCGCGGAGCAAGCCTGAGCATTATGAATGACGCGGGAAATCGATGGGGTGCCTGGATCGCCTCGCAGCCAGGAGCGATGCCTGCCCTGCCCGATACGGTTCGTGACGAGATCGCCTCGGCCATCGAGTCGACTTTATGATGGATGATTGGCGCCGGGAACAACGCACCGGAGCTGAGAGCCTTGACGCTTAAGAGGAGAAGAAGTGAAAGCAAAATATTTCTGGGTGTTGGCGGCCTCGGCATTCAGCGCATGGGCTCAGGCACCCAGTGCAACCGCGAAATTTCCTGCCTACATGACCGACGGCTTCGACTACGCCTCGTTTACCCGCTTCGATGCCCAAACGCCGCCTCGTGACCTGATCTACCAATCCAATGGGTTCATGGCCCTGCAAGAATTTGCATTCGGCGGGCAAAGGGTGATCGTTCCCGTGGCCGGGCCGCAGGCGCCGGTTAACGAGGGTGAGCGGGAAATTGCCGTGGCCATTGAGGCGCCGGTTTTCGTCGACTCATCGGGGAAAAGTTATCGGATGATGGATGCGAGCGAACATCACCTGACATATTTTGCCGACCGGACGGTCTATCACGCGAAACTGGCACAGGGGTTTGATGTAAACGTTATCGCCTACCCTGTCTATGGCAGGTCTTCCGCTGTATATCGGATTGTCATCGATCGAGCTCCTGGGCCTGTCACTCTGCAAGTGAAGTGCCGCGCTCTCGGCTTTCAAAATGTGCCCGGACTCAATGCGCAGGCTCAAAGCTATGGCGCTGCTGCCTGGCCTTATCGCTTGCTTTTGTCCGGGGATGCGCAGGCGCAGCCCTTGGACGGGGCTTTTCAGTGGAAACTGTCTTCGGGTGGTGTCGCGTCGGTGCTGATCGCCATGGGAAAGGACCAGACAGACGCGCTGGCGAGTCTCGCCGACTTGCGCTCTTCGAAGGATCTTTTCGATGCCGAAACACATCGCCGGTGGAACGAGTATCTTTCGTCGGTGCCGTTGGTCGCGCCGGCCGAGCCAGTTCGCTTCACGGTTGGCACGCTGCACAAAGATGACAGCATTGCACCTGAAGATCTGGTCCGCAGTGAACTCTGGTTTTGGAGAGGAGTGCTAAATACTACCTGTCAGGTGCGCTATCTGCCCGCCTGCCCGATGGTGGTTGCCGATTGGAATGTGTTCATGGGCATGTGGAGCAACGACGGCATCGCGGAATCGATCTCGCTGATGGGCACAAATCGCGCCGACTTGGCTCGTTCTTCGATCCTAAGCTGGTTCCGCTACGCGCTGAACAGCGAGGGTGATGGAACTCAACCATGGACAATCTTTCCTTCAGGGAAAAGCACTGTACAGGCCATGGGACCGGAGCGGCTCACGCAAGGCGTTCCCGTGATGGCTTCGCTAGTCGGTGAGTATGTGAGGCTAACAGGGGACCGAGGCCTGCTCAATGAAAAGCCGGGTGGAGTCGCAGGAGATCGAACTGTCTGGCAGGCACTGGTTGCCTATCAGCAGAATCTCCTCAAGGTGCGCGACCTGAATCACGACCATCTGATCGACTGGATGCATACCTACGAGACCGGCTGGGATGATAAAGACTCTCCCTTTATCGATCTCAAGGGGCACCCAACGAGTTCAATCAACGAGCAGGTCGATAATCTCTGGAGCCTCGAAGAGATGAAGTACCTGGCAAACATGAAAGGCGAGGATGCGGCGCCGTGGGAAAAGGAGTTCGAACTGGCCAGAAAAGCAGTCCACGACAAACTGTGGGATCCGGAAACGCAACGGTATTGGGATCTGGACGTGCAGACGGGCAAGCTTTGGACGCGCGGCGAGGATATGGATGCCTATTACTGGCTCTACTACGAAACCGATCCGGCGCGCATCGCGGCGATGATGAAACGGTTGGACGATCCCGCCAAGTTCAACGGACCGCTGATTCCCACGCTGGCCTTCGACACGCCGAACTGGGGAGGGTACTGGCGCGGTCCCGCCTGGCCTCGCGAATTCGGTTACGTGGGAATCGCCCTGGCGCGATGCGGACACGGCGAGGAGGGCTTCGACTGGCTGGCGCGGGCAATTCATGCCAACTACGGGCCGATTGTGCCGGAGAATGTCGATCCGAAGGCAGATCCGCCGGGCGAGCATCCTATCGGTTCCGTGCGCATTATGGGGCACGCTACGATCGACACGCTGCTGTTTCCCGAGGTTGTGGGCCTGCATACCTGGGCTGGAGAAGATCTGAACATCGTGCCCAGTCAGGTGTCTGGCATGGTGTACGTTCGCAATCAGAAGTGGATGGGTGATCGCTACGATGCGATCTTGGAACCGGACAAGCCAACTCGGGTAATCCGGAATGGAATACCGCTTGCCCCCCTCGAGGCAGGCAAGACTTGGGTGGCCCACAAGAGCGGCAACGACGTGCATTTTGAAGCAAAGTGAGCGCATTGAAACATCGGGCCAGGTGGTCGAGACCAGAAGATGCGGTAGAGTAGGTCCATCGTGATTCTCAACCTGGCCAGGCGCGCGCACGATCACAACTGGGAGATGGACCCCATCACTCGCTCCCTGCTCGATACCGACTTTTACAAGCTCCTCATGCTCCAGTTCATCTGGAAGCATTTTCCCGAAACACACGCCACGTTCAGTCTGATCAACCGCTCGCAATCGGCGCGCCTGGGCGAGGCGGTTCCCATCGAACGGCTTCGCGAGCAGCTCGAGGCCACCCGAGCGCTCCGTTTCCGCAAATCTGAGCTGGTGTGGCTGGCCGGCAACACATTCTACGGCAAGCGCGGCATCTTCGAGCCTGCATTCCTCGACTGGCTTGAACACAGCTTCCGGCTTTCCGACTATGAACTATCGGTGAAAAACGGCCAGATCTCTCTGCGCTTCGAAGGGCTCTGGACAGCAACCTCGATGTGGGAGATTTATGCGCTGGCCGAGATCGGTGAACTGAGAACCCGCTCCGGGCTGAAGCCGTTGAGCGAGCTCGAACTCGACATTCTCTACGCCCGCGCGAAGACGCGCCTTTGGGAAAAAATGGAGCGGCTGCGCGGAGTTCCTGACCTGAGCATCAGCGACTTTGGTACCCGCCGCCGGCACAGCTTTCTGTGGCATGAATATGTGGTTAACGCCATGCGCGACACGCTGGGCGAATGCTTTACAGGCACCTCGAACGCGTATCTGGCCTACAAGCACGATCTTGAGGCGATCGGCACCAATGGCCACGAATTGCCCATGGCCATGGCGGCGCTGGCTCGCGACGACGAGGAACTGCGGACTGCGCAATACCGTCTGCTTGAGCTCTGGCAGCAAAGCTACCAGGGCGAATTGCTCATTCTGCTACCCGACACATTCGGGACAACGCAGTTTCTGCGTGGCGCACCGGGTTGGGTAGCCAACTGGACGGGTCAGCGCGTCGACAGCAAGGATGCGTACGTGGCCGGTGATGAGTATATCGCCTGGCTCGAGCGTCAGGGCTGCGATCCGCGTCAGAAGCGGCTCATTGCATCCGACGCGCTCGACGTGGAGCAGATTCTCGGCCTGCACGCCTACTTCGCCGGAAACATTCTGAACGGCGCGACACCCGACGATTTCCGTTCGGGAAGCGATTTTCGCGATGCCGCGCGGTGGATTCCCGACCGCCGCATCCGCTTCAGCGCAGGCTGGGGAACGCTGCTCACCAATGACTTTCGCAATTGCGATCCGCAGGGCGGAGAGAGCTTCAATCCGGTCAGCCTGGTGTGTAAATTGAGTGAAGTGGACGGCAGGCCCGCGGTAAAGCTCTCCGACAATTACTCCAAAGCATTGGGTGATCCCCGCGAAGCCGAGCGCTATCGCCGCGTCTTTGGCCTGGCCGGCGTCACCGACATCCCGGTGCTGACGTAGCAGCGGTGTAGGCTGCTTTCTATGGCGGTTGAGGCGGCCTGGTACGCAAGCCAACTGCGGCAGGAGCTGGCCTTTAGAAATCGGGTCTACGCGCAGGGGCGGGCTCACGTGGAGAGCTATGGCAGCGCTCCGGTGATCGTGTACGAACCAGAAGAAGGCCGCCATGGCAATTTTTTCGAGCCTGCCTACGAAGCCCTCTGCACGCGGCCGGAGTGGTTGAGGCGATTTGACAAGATCCATGCACAGGCGGCGCGGTCGCTGCCAAAGCCTCGGCTCGATCCGGCAAGGCGGTGGCGCGAGCTGGACTCGTCAATGAGTTCCGATGCCCTGCTGATGAACGTCTTCTGCGCGCCGGGAGTGACGGAGTCCGGCGAGATTCGGGGCGCACTCGGGGTTGAATCTGAGGGAAAGCCCCTGTTTGGGTGGAAGGCGCGGGTGCCGCTGGCCAACGGGCGATTCGATCGCACCGAAGTCGATATGCGGCTTGGGTCGCTGCTGGTTGAGGCCAAATTGACGGAAGTGGGATTTCAAACACGCGCTGCAGCGATCGTGGAGGGCTATCGCGATTTTGCAGAGGTCTTCGATCCCGATCGATTACCGCGCACCGAGATTCCGGTCACGCGATGGATGCGCTCGAGCGAGTTTCCTGAAGAAACTTCGCAGGAGTTTGAGAGCATTGTCGCCGATCCAGAGAGTTTTTCGATCGTCGACAGCGCATTTCGCCCGCCCGGAGAGCCGGGCTACGCAGGCTATCAACTCATACGCGGCGTGCTGGCCGCTCACGCAGCGGATTGCAGTTTTTGCGTGCTGCACGATGCGCGTCGGCCAGACCTGCGTGAGGAATGGTTCAGCGTGTTGGCGGCCGTGAAGAGTGCAGCGATGCAGGTTCGGCTGAAGGTTCTCACGTGGCAAGAGCTGGCGGCATGGCTTCCGGAAGAGTTGCAGGAGTTTCTCGACGTGAAATATGGGATTGTTCCGCCGGGATGCGCCCCTTCGCCGATCGGCGAGCTGGCGGACTCCGACGATTACCACGAAGAAAGTTAGATACCTAGGATCCTCCGGTTGCGCGCTGCGTCAGCCCCTGTTGCGGCAAAATCGTCGAAGGCCTTGTCAGTGACGCGGATGATGTGGTCGCGCACGAACACCGCCCCCTCCGCCGCGCCCACCTCTGGATGCTTGAGGCAGCACTCCCACTCGACCACAGCCCACCCCGGATAGTCATACTGCGCCATCTTGCTGAAAACTTGATTGAAGTCGATCTGCCCGTCACCAAGCGAGCGGAAGCGGCCCGGCCGGTCGACCCAACCCAAATAGCCACCATAGACTCCTGCGCGCCCGCTGGGCCGGAACTCCGCGTCCTTCACGTGAAATGCGCGCACACGCTCGTGATAGAGATCGAGAAAGGCCAGGTAGTCGAGTTGCTGCAGGACCATGTGGCTCGGATCGTAGAGAATGTTTGCTCGCCTGTGATCACGAACAGCCGAAAGAAACCGCTCGAAAGTTGCGCCGTCATGCAGATCTTCGCCGGGATGCAGTTCGAAGCACGCATCCACTCCGGCTTCGTCGAAAGCGTTCAAAATCGGCAGCCAGCGAGCCGCAAGTTCCCGGAAGGCCTCGTCGATCAAACCCTCGGGCCGCTGCGGCCACGGATAGAAAAACGGCCACGCCAGCGCGCCTGAAAATGTAGCATGCGCCGCCAGTCCCAGGTTCTGGCTCGCCTTCGCCGCCCAAAGCAGCTGTTGCGCAGCCCATGCCGCCTTGGCCTTGGCATCGCTCGCCAGTTGCGGTGGCGCAAAGCCGTCGAGCAACGTGTCGAAGGCCGGATGGCTTGCTACCAGCTGTCCTTGCAGGTGCGTGGAAAGTTCAGTGACCTCGAGCCCGGCCCGTGACACGATACCGACAATCTCTTCGCAGTAGGATTTGCTTCCGGCCGCGCGCTCCAAGTCGAATAGTCTTTTGTCCCACGTGGGAATCTGAATGCCCACGTAACCCAAACGGGCAGCCCACCCCGCCATGCCTTCCAGCGTGTTATAGGGGGACTGATCGCCGGCAAACTGCGCCAGAAAAATCCCCGGACCTTTGATGGTTTTCATTGCTCTTTCTCCCTGGGAGGCTGCTCTCAAAAATCGACCCAACTCTTGCGCTGATCGCTCTCGATGACGCGATCGATGAACTTCATGCCGCGCACGCCGGCTTCGATTCCCGGCAGCGTGACCGGCAGCGGATTCGCTCTTCCCTGCATCCATGCCTCCAATGCGTCGGCGAACTCGCGGTAGAGGACCGCAAAGGCTTCGAGATACCCTTCCGGATGGCCAGAAGGCGTTCGCGCCACGGAGAGCGCGTCGCTGCTGAGATAACCCGCTGCAGCGTGATGAATCTCCTCCGGCTTGTCGAGCCATTTAATGCTCAGGCGGTTTGGATCCATCTGGCGCCATTCGAGCGAACCGATTTCACCATAGATGCGCAGATTGGGATTGTTGATCTCGCCGGCCGCCACCTGAGAACAAGCCAGCGTCCCCGCCGCGCCGTTGTTCATCCGCACAAACGCACTGCAGTCGTCGTCGAGTCTACGGCCCGG
>JBEKPO010000003.1:0-87744 GCA_049520675.1 Occallatibacter sp.
GACTTGGGGCAAGTGCTCCCATATCTCGTCGGCGGTAAAAGTGAGGATGGGCGCGGTCAGCTTCACGAGGGCTTCGGTGATCTGCCAGAGGACCGTTTGCGCCGAGCGGCGGGCCGGGTTGGTGGGCGCGAAGGTGTACATGCGGTCTTTGAGCACGTCGAGATACAAGGCGCTCAGATCCGAGATCGCAAATTCGTTCACCGCGTGGTAAATACGATGGAACTCGAAGGTCTCGTACCAGTCGAGAATCTTCTCGGCCAGTTCGCGGGTGCGCGCCAGCATGTAGCGGTCGAGCGGCAAGAGGTCGGCCTCGGCCACGCGGTCGCGGGCCGGATCGAAGCTGGTCAGATGGCCGAGCAGCGGCACAGAATTGCTGAGATTGCCCAGCAGAAAGCGAAAGGTGTTGCGCAGCTTTTTGTAGAGCTCGGCACAGCGATGCATCAGGTTTTCGCTGGCCGCCATGTCTTCGCGGAAGTCGACCGAGGCGACCCAGAGGCGGACGATCTCGCCGCCCATTCTGTTAGCAATATCGACGGGATCGACGCCGTTCCCGAGCGACTTCGACATGGCGCGGCCTTGCTCGTCGAGCGTCCAGCCGGCAGTAGCGACATGCGAGTAGGGTGCGCGGCCCCGCAACGCCACCGAGGTGAGAAGCGACGAGTGGAACCATCCCCGATGCTGATCGCCGCCCTCGAGATATAAAACTTCATGCTCCTTGCTCGCGGCTTTTGCATCCTGAAAGACCTTGTATGCGGCGCTCAGATCCGGGTCGACCTCGCAGACCGCCATCCAGCTCACGCCGGAGTCGAACCAGACATCGAGGATGTCGGTTTCTTTTCTGAACGAACCTTCACCGCATTTTGCGCACCTGGCTTGCGCCGGCAGCAGCTTGGCGACGTCGGTTGTGTGCCAGGCCTCGGCGCCTTCGCGCTCGAAGAGATCGACGATTTTCTTATTCAGATCCGCGTCGACGATCGGCTCGTTGCAGCTCTCGCACATGAAGACGGCGATGGGCACGCCCCAAATGCGCTGGCGGCTGATGCACCAGTCGGGGCGTGTGGCGATCATGTTGGTGATCCGCTCCTTGCCCCACGCTGGATCCCAGACCACCTTGTCGATCTCGTCGATGGCCAGTTGCCTAAAGCTTTTTTCCTGATTCTGGGCTGACTTTATCGGGGTTTCAAGCGAGATAAACCACTGCTCGGTGGCGCGAAAGATGACGGGATGATGGCAGCGCCAGCAATGCGGGTAGGAGTGTTCGAGGTCGGAAACAGAAAGCAGAGCACCGCGTTCCTCGAGCAAGGCGACGATGACAGGATTGGCGGCCCAGACCTTCAGGCCCTCGAACGGCGGCGGCGAAGCGAGCGGCCATGCAGCGGGATCGACCTGGATGTGGCCGCCCGCGTCGACCCGGCAGGTGAGGTCGAGCCCATATCGCTGGCCGGTGTAGAAATCATCGGCTCCGTGGGAAGGCGCAGTGTGCACCGCGCCGGTACCGGTATCTGCAGTCACGTAGGTGGCAAGAACACCGAGAACCAAGCGTTCGAGGAACGGATGTTTGAAGGTGGCGTGCTCGAGCGCTGAGCCCTTGAACCGGGCGACTTCCTTTGCCGCCCCCAGATGGCACGCAGCGGCCACCTGACCCGCCAGCTCGGCGGCCACGATGTAGAGAGGGCCCCCCCAGTCGTCTTGCGCTTCCAGCGCTACGTAGTCGAAGTCGGGATGAAAGGCGACAGCCAACGACGCAGGCAGGGTCCATGGAGTGGTGGTCCAGATGATGGTGGAAACCTCGCGGCCGGCGAGGGAGGCATGAATCGCCGCCGGGTCCGATGTAAGCCGGTACTGGACGTAGATCGACGGGCTGGTGTGATTGGCGTATTCGACCTCGGCTTCGGCCAGGGCGGTGCGGTCATGGATGCACCAATAGACCGGCTTCAGGCCGCGATAAACGAAGCCCTTCTCCAGAAATCCGTAAAACGCCTCCAAGGTGCTGGCTTCATAACCGCGGGCCATGGTTTTGTAGGGGGTTTGCCAGCGGCCGAAGCACCCAATTCGTTGAAATTGCTCGGTTTGTAGGTCGATGTATTTCTGGGCATAAGCGCGGCAGGCCTCCAGAACGGCCGGAACTGGCATTTCGAGCTTCTTGTGGCCTAGTTTCTCGTCGACCTTGATCTCGATCGGCAGGCCATGGCAGTCGTAGCCCGGGATGAAGGGAGCGTCGAAGCCGGCCATGGTCTTGGACTTGACCACGAAATCCTTCAGGCCCTTGTTGAGGGCGTGGCCTAAATGGATGGGCCCATTGGCGTAGGGAGGGCCGTCGTGAAGCAGATAAACGGGCCTTCCAGCACCCGCTTTTCGCAACTCTTCATAGAGGCGGAGCGATGCCCAGCGGACCAGCCGGAGGGGCTCATTCTGCGGCAGGTTCGCCTTCATCGGAAAGGCGGTTTGAGGCAAGGTTAGGGTCGCCTTCAGCTCTGGCGCAGTGGACATCGAGACTCCGTGGGGGATGCGAACTTGTTCATAAACCAGTGTAAACGTCCTGAATAGAATTTTCCGGGGTAACAAACAGGCCCTTGGCAGCGTCTTATGGTTTGTGGAAGTATGGAAGCAGAAGAGCTATGACATCGTGGAGTGCGAGGTCTGAGCGGTCGCCGTCTGAACCCTGCTGAGGCGGTGTTCTCTTTGGAAAGCCACCGGATGTTCGTGGATTCTGGACCGAGCAGATTCTGAACCTGTTGTGGGTGCGAAGAAGGTTGAAAGGCCGAGACAAACCAAGGGACGGTCAAGCATAATAGTTCGATGGGTCTGTTCCCCGTTCCGCTCCTTTGCGGACAGAAACAGACGACCGGACCGGAAGCTGCGAAGGCAATCAAACGACTGAAATGACACCGGAAGAAATGAATGGCCAGGCTGCCGGAAATCTGGGCTCCGGGCACGAGCTAGACTCGCTTCTTGGGAAGGCATTCGTAGAGAAGCCCATCTGGGCGGAGCTTTACGAGAGCGTCCGAGATGTGTTTTTCCCGGTCAAGCTGCCCCCGCTCGAGCTGACCTCCAAGCCGATCCCCGTGCCAGACCGGATGGCCGTCAAGGCCAATCCATGGGCGATCGGAATTTCGTCGACCGTAAACCTGACGATTCTGCTGCTGGTCCTCTTTCTTGTGGGCCGCAAGATTGTGGAGACGGTCAAGCCGAGCTTGCTGGCCACGAACATCGACGTGGGCGATTACAACGCGCCGAAGGACGCCAACAAGGCCGGCGGCGGTGGTGGCGGCGGTGACAGGAGCATGGTGGATGCCAACAAGGGCAAGCTGCCGCAGAAGTCGCCGGATCCTATTACGCCTCCACAGCCTCCAATCATTGAGCATCCGAAGCTACCCGAGCCTCCGGCCATTAATGTCCAAGCCAACATCCAGCTGCCCGACAACCCGACAATGCCGATGATTGGCGTGCATGATTCGGCAAACGTGCAGATGGCTTCTGCCGGCTCAGGCAGCGGCGCGGGCATGGGTACAGGGAGCGGCGGCGGGCTGGGTTCGGGCCAGGGAAATGGTTATGGACCCGGCTTCGGCGGCAATGCAGGCGGCGGGCTGTATCAGATCGGGGGCAGGATATCCGCCCCGGTTGTCATTCATAGCGTGGAAGCGGAGTTCAGCGACGAGGCGCGGCGCGCCAAGTACCAGGGTGTGTGCCTCATTTCACTGGTGGTCGATGCGCAGGGCAATCCGCAGGACATCCACGTGGCGCGCGCGCTGGGCATGGGACTCGATGAGAAAGCCATCGAGGCCATCCGCCAGTATAAGTTCAAGCCCGCCATGAAAGACGGCAAGACGGCTGTCCCGGTGCCCATCACCATCGAAGTGGATTTCCGGCTGTACTGAGCTCCGGCGAAATTCAAGAAAAGGAAGAGCGGAGCGCATCGCGTTCCGCTCTTCCTCGTTTTACTCCGATTGATCCACCGAAAGTCGTTTTCATTTGCCCGACCGTTCGAAATGCGCCGGCGTTTCGAACCAATGTAAGCACCGTGAAGATGATCATTCAGGTGCTATAATTGGTGCACCGGAGGAAAGATGAGAGCTAGTGTATCGCTCGACGATCAGCTACTGAGAACAGCATCCGAGTACACAGGGGTGACGGAGAGGGCGGAACTGATTCGCCTCGCCTTGAAGTCGCTAATTGCCAGAGAGGCAGGGCGCAGACTGCTTGCGCTGGCCGGGACTGCTCCCGATCTCGAAAAAGTGCGCAGAACGCGAGTCGGTAGGCAATGATCCTCGCGGGCACGTCCATCTGGATCGAGGTGTTCCGCAAGGGCAGATTCAAGGCCGAGTTGAGCAATTTGGTTACCCATGACCAGCTCTGCATTCATCCTTTTGTGGTCGCAGAATTGGCTTGCGGCTCCCTCCCGCAACGAGAAAAGACACTCGCCGATCTCGACAAACTCATCGCACTGCCGGTCGTACGCTTGCCGGACGTGCGTGTGATGATCGAAGCGCGCCACTTTTGGGCCAAGGGGATCGGTCTCACCGATGCCCATTTAATCGCATCGTGTCTGGCAACACCAGGTACCCAGATCTGGACCATCGACGGACCCCTTGGCAGAGTCGCGGATTCGGTGGGAGTTCGCGCCAAAGTGTCGTAGCTTCTTCTTGCTCTGACATGGAACTGCGATCTGCCATCGAGGCCAACTGCCGCGATTCTTCGCCCACCGCGCCTGTAAAATGGACCCCATGCAAATCAGGAAAGCTGTGATCACCGCTGCCGGCAAGGAGCAGCGAACCCTGCCCATGCAAACGCTCTTCGACCAGCAGGGCACTGAGCGTTCCGTGCTCAGCCTGGTGGTAAGAGAGGCGGTGCGTGCCGGCATCAACGACATCTGCATCGTAGTCTGGCCCGGCGATGAAGAGCCCTATTCGCGGCTGCTGGCCGGCGATGCGGCCCGTCTGACCTTCGTGCGCCAAACCGACCCGCGTGGTTACGCGCACGCCGTTTGGTGCGCGCGCGATTTCGTCAAGGACGAGCCGTTCCTGCACTTCGTCGGCGACCACATTTACGTAGGCGCAGAATCGAGCGGAAGCGCGCGGCGACTGGTGGAAGTTGCCAGTGTGGAAAACTGTGCAATTTCTGCCGTGCAAGTCACGCGAGAGAATCTTCTCCCCCTTTACGGAACAGTTGGCGGGCAGCCGCTTGCCGGCAAACGCGAGATCTATCGCGTCGAGACAGTGGTCGAGAAACCAACCCCCACCGAAGCCGAGCAGCGATTGATCGTTCCCGGGCTGCGCAGCGGGCAATACCTGTGTTTCTATGGCATGCACGTCCTGACGCCTGCGATCTTCGAGATTCTGGAAACGCTGATGGCGCAGTCGCCGACGGGGCGCACCAGCCTGTCGGCGGCCCTGGCGGTGCTCGCCCAGCGCGAGCAGTATCTGGCGATGATTCAGCGAGGCCGCAGGTTTGACGTCGGTGTCAAATATGGGCTGTTCACCGCGCAGCTTGCCCTGGCTTTGAGCGGGCAAGATCGGGATGAAGTTCTCGAAGGGCTGATCGATGTCCTGGCTACTCGCGAAATGCTCTCCAAGAAGGAGGCGGAGGAGTGAGCGAGCTGTGGAAGATCATTACCGCGTCCGACCCGGAGATTCGCAATCGCTCGCTCGACACACTTTGCGGGATGGCAACGGTGGAGGCGCTGCTGGCCGAGGTAGCCGATCTCGAGCAGCACCGGCAGATCAGTGAGAATCTCTACGAGCGGGTTCGCGCGCTCTTCTTTCTTTCTGCAATTTACCGCTTTCATTTGCCCTTGAGGCGCGAAGTCGGGCGAGGGAAGGCTCTGGTTCCATTCAGTGGCTTCGAAAAACTGCTCACGCGGCGTTACGAAGAGGCAATCGGCATTTTTCTCGCCGCGCAGAGCGCCTCGGGCGCGAGCGACGGGCTGGCGAGCGCGCTGGCATTGGCATATCGCGGGCTGGGATTTCAGACTCTTGCCGATCAGGTGCGGCGCAGCGTCCGTTCGGTGCGCGGAAACCAGTGGATGTTTCGCACTGGCCATCCGGCCGATTACGCGCTTCGCATCCGGCCCGAGCTGCTTGAGCGCGCGCCCGGAGATCCTTTTCCGATTCTTCACGAGTCGACGCCAGTGCGAATGGATCTGAGTCACAGTGGCTGGAGCGATATCTTTTTTCTGGGCATGGATCTGCCCGAAATGGCGCGCGTGCTCAACGTGTCGATCGATCTTGCCATTCACGGGTCGAGTCAGGGGTCGGGAACGCAGCGGCCGAAGCCGCCTGTCGAAGCGTATCTGCGCGTGATCGACAGGCCGGTGATTCGGTTGGTGAGCGTCGATCTCGACGTCGCTGCGGAGATCCACGATCTGCAGGAGCTCTTCGACTTCGGCCGCGATTATCTCGGTTTGCTGAAGGGCGCCGTGATCGCTTCGGGAATTGTGCCGCCGGGCCTGGAGGGTTCAGGCCAGCCTTTGTCGCAGGTGCTCGCGCAATTGATGCAGCGGCCTGGGCTCGGCCTGGAGATCGTAAGCCATGTGAATAACATTCCCAAGGGTTCGCGGCTCGCCGTTTCCACTACCCTGCTCGCGTCGCTGATCTCTGTCTGCATGCGCGCCACGCGGCAGGCTGCATCGCTGAGCGGAGCGCTGACGGAGCCGGAGCGGCGACTAGTAGCGGCGCGCGCCATTCTCGGCGAGTGGCTGAGCGGCTCTGGCGGCGGATGGCAGGACTCGGGAGGCGTGTGGCCGGGAATCAAGTTGATCGAAGGAGTGCGGGCCGCGGAGGGCGATGCAGAGTTTGGGATCAGCCGCGGCAGATTGCTGCCCAACCATCGCATTCTGACGGAGGCCGATGTTTCGGCCGAAACGCGCCAGCGGCTCCAGGACAGCCTGGTTTTGGTGCATGGCGGGATGGCGCAGGACGTGGGGCCGATCCTGGAGATGGTGACCGAGCGCTACCTGCTGCGCACCGAAGATGCGTGGGCCGCGCGCAAGCAGGCATGTGGCCTTCTCGACGAGATCATGGAACACTTGCGTGCGGGCGATGTATGCGCCCTCGGCGGCGATACGCAGCGGAACTTTGAGGGGCCTATTCAGACGATCATTCCCTGGGCCAGCAATCTCTACACAGAAACGCTGATCGACGAAGTGCGCCGCGCCTTCGGCGATGAGTTTTGGGGATTCTGGATGCTGGGCGGCATGTCGGGCGGCGGCATGGGTTTCATCTTCGACCCAGCGCGCAAGGCCGAAGCCCAGGACCGGCTGAACGCCATGATGAACGAAGTCAGCGACCGTCTCGGGGGAGGCGTGGCGTTCGCCATGAGGCCGGTGGTTTACGACTTCGCCATCAACGAGCGCGGGACCTTCGCCGAGTTGACCAGCGGCAGCGCGGCGATTCTACCCGATGGCTACTACAACATCGTGCTACCGGCGATGCTGCGCAAGGATCAGAGACTGCTGACGGCCAGCGAGCGGATGGACCTGGAGCGATTTGGCCAGCGCTGCCACGACGCAGCGGGCGCCAGGGAACGCGCACGCGGGCTGCTCGACCGGCTCTTGCCGCGGAACGGTAACGGCGACGAAGGCACCGAGACTCTGGAAACGCTCCTCGAGCAGAATGGGTTCGACCCCATCCAGCATGAGCGCATCCAAAGCGAGTTGCACGCCGGGCATATCGGGCTCGCGCAAAACAGAATCTCCTCCGCGGTTCAGATTGAGGATGTGGCGCCCGATGCGGTCTTCGACGCCCGAGAGCAGGTGGATGCGCGCTACCGGCGCATCGGTGAGGATGCGCTGGCCAGTGGCTCAGTGGCGGTAGTTACGCTGAGTGGCGGCGCCGGCAGCCGCTGGACCAAGGGCGCGGGTGTGGTGAAGGCACTCAGCCCGTTCTGCCGGCTTGCGGGAGTCCATCGCACATTTCTTGAAGTGCATTTGGCAAAGAGCCGCCGCGCCGGCCGGCTTTACGGCGGCGCGATCCCGCATGTGGTTACAACCAGTTATCTGACGCACGAGCCCATTGAGAAACTGCTCCAGTTTGAGAGGAATCACGGATATGAGGGGCCACTCCATCTGTCGCAGGGACGAAGCGTTGGGCTCCGGATGGTTCCCATGGTGCGCGACCTTCGTTTTGCATGGGAGGAGACGCCGCAGCAACTGCTCGATGCGCAGGCGCAGAAGGTGCGTGAAAGCACCCACGCGGCATTGATCGTCTGGGCGCAACAAGCGGGTGAGGGAAGCAACTACACCGACAATCTTCCTTTGCAATGCCTGCATCCCGTGGGTCATTGGTATGAAGTGCCGAATCTGTTTCGCAACGGCGTGCTGCAGAGTCTTATCGAGGCGAGGCCGAACCTGCGCCACCTGATGGTGCACAACGTCGACACCGTGGGAGCCGATCTCGATCCAGCCATTCTTGGCCGTCATATCGATCGCAAGGCAGCCATGACAGTGGAAGTGATCAGCCGGCGCATCGAGGACCGCGGCGGCGGCCTGGCTCTGGTTGACGGGCGCATGCGGCTAGTGGAGGGCCTGGCACTGCCCTCGGAAGAAACCGAGTTCAAGCTTTCGTACTACAACTCCAATACGTTTTGGATCGACATCGACGCCATCCTCAAGACGTTTGGCCTCAGACGCAGCGACTTGCCCGATCAGGAAAAAGTCGCCGCCGCCGTGCGCGCACTAGCCGCGCGCATGCCCACCTACATCACGCTCAAAGATGTGAAAAGGCGCTGGGGCAAAGGGCAAGAGGACATTTATCCCGTGGCGCAGTTCGAAAAACTGTGGATCGACATGACGGCTTTACCGCAATTGGCGTGCGAATACACACTGGTGCCGAGGGCGCGCGGCCAGCAATTGAAGGAACCCGCCCAGCTCGATGGCTGGCTGCGCGACTGCTCGGCTGAGTACGTGGCCGGACTCTGCGATTTCCAGCCAACAGCGCGAGCCTGATTTCCTGGTTTGACGCTCAACCTTTGCCCAGAACCACGAGCGTGACCCCGATGGCCACCAGAAGCACTCCCACCCACCGCCAGAAATTCACGCGTTCATGCAGGAAGAACACCCCGCCCAGTGCGCCGGCAATGTAACTGAGTGCAGTGACGGGAACGACGAAGCTGACGTTGTAAATCGATAGCGCGCCCAGAAGGGCAAAGAAGGCGAGCGCCATCAAGCTCACTCCGGCCCACAGCCAGGGCTGGCCCAGCCCCCGCAGCACTACGCGGGCGATTTGCGCAGGATCGAAACTGGCTGCGCCCCCGACGCGCTGCATGGCTCGCGATATGCAGAGCTCGCCACCCGTCCCTGCCAGCACAATCACCGAAAACAAAATAAGATCGCGCAATCTAGCCAGGCTCCGCCATTTCATGGTCGGTGGTGCGCGGGCTGGTGTGGCCTACGACGAAAACTCCCAGGCATATGACTGCGATTCCAACCCAACGTAAGGGCGAGACGTGCTCGCCAAGCAGGAAATATCCAAGCAGCGCAACCACACCGTACGCCAGCGACGATGTAGGCTGCACAAAGCTGTAATCCGCCCAGGAAAGAACCAGCATGTAGGCGATAAAGAAAACGATCAGCGAACCGATGCCCATCCAGATAGAGACGTTTGCAAAGGTCCTGACCGCGGCCGGGAGCAAGTGAGACACCGGCCAGAACGAAACCGCACCCACCTGCTTCATGCCTCGGCCGAGGAAGACGTTTCCGAGGGGTCCGCAGATCACCATGACCAGGATCATGAGGAAGGTTTTTGCCTTGTGAAACCCGTGACCCCCGCCGGATTCCCCAGCCGCAGATGATCCACCCTTCAGCTCTGTAGGCACTCGTTCATTGTATAGAATCGTTCTAATCCCCCCGGGTCTTCGGTGCGCTGCGAGCGATGCTGCAAACGATGAAAGACCTCGTTCTGGGCCGCTGTGCCGGCTTGGGCGCGGCCGTCTGAAAAACGTCCATTGCCGGCGTCAACGTGATGTAATAACGGTAGTTGCGCCCCGCAGGAGCGAGCCGTCCTGATCAATCTTTCGATAATCCGCACAATCGTTCTTGCGATAGCTGCCATCCCATTCATCTATTACGGCCTGGCAGTTTTCAGCTGCCTGCGGTTTTTTCTAGGCGCCAAACTAAGATCCAACGGATTCCTGCCTCCGATCAGCAATCTGAAGCCCGTGCGAGGGCTCGATCCGGAAGCTTATGAAAATTACGCCAGTTTCTGCCGCCTGGACTACCCCGAATATGAGGTCGTCTTTTGCGTGGGTGATTCCACCGATCCCGCGCTGCCGGTGATCGAAAAGCTGAAGAGCGACTTTCCCAACACGCGGATTCGGATTGTGATAGGCACGGGCCGCATCGCCACAAACGATAAAGTGGCCAAGTTGGCGCGGCTCGTGGAAGAGGCCGCCTACGAGCACCTGGTGATGAGCGACAGCGACGTGCGCGTTGAGCCGCAGTATTTGCGCCGGATTGTTGCACCTATGGCCGATCCGAAGGTCGGCGCCGTGACCTGCTTTTATGTGCCTGCCAAAGAAACCGGCGGGGTGCAGCGTCTGCAAGAAATCGGAATGCTATCCGACTTCTACCCGGGCATTCTCGTAGCCTGGCAGCTCGACGGCGTAAAGTTTGCGCTCGGCCCCACGATCTGCACCACGAAGACCCGCCTCGACGAATTCTCCGGCTACGGCTCGATCGAAAACAAACCGGCCGATGACCTTTGGATCGGACGCCTGATTGCGGCGGGGGGAAAAGAGGTGGTGCTGCTGCCCTACGCGATTTCTACCGTCCCCGATTACCAATCCTTCCGCGATCTGTTCTCCAAGCGTTTGCGTTGGATCACGGTGATGCGCCACATGCGTCCGTGGGGACACGCCGGACTAATCTTTACGCTGGGATTGCCATGGGCCCTGCTTGCAGTGGCAGTCGAGCCCACAGCCGTCGTCGCGGCTGCATACCTGGGGGGGTATTTTCTGGTTCGCTCCGTTTTGACCCTGCTCGTCGGCTCAATGGGACTGAAGCAAGGCGGGGTGTGGGCCAAATTGGTTTTCATTCCTGCCTGGGACGCGGTGGCCACGCTCATCTGGCTCACTAGTTTCACACGTAAATCGATTCACTGGCGCGGCCATCGGTATGCAATCGTGAATGGAAATCTGGTCCCCGCTGAGCCGGGCGCCGCAGATCCCATTGCCCGGGCTTAGGGCGGCTTCGATTGCATTCCAATCCCGATCAGTACGCCCTACGGTTCTGATACCGCCCTACTCTGTTGGCCGCTCAGCTCCATGTATTCCATCAAGCCCATCAATGCGCCCCAGTGATAGAACGGATCGCTGTTACGCACGGTGTCGCTATCGTCCTGGGTTGCACTGTAGTTCTCGTGAATGTGCCCTTTTGCCTTCCACTCGATCAGGAAGAGATCGAGCGATTTCTGCGCGAGTTCTTTTCGGGCGCGAACCGCGGTCGGAGTCGAGTAGTTTCTGAGACCAAGGTAGACGAGATAATTCATGGGGCCCCAGATACGGCCTCGCCAATAGTCCTGATCCTTGAAGGCGGGATCGTTCCTCGCAATCGAAGGCAACACGCGGTCACCCCAGAATTCGTCTGGATTGAGCAAATGACGGCCCAACATCTCGTCGACCTGTTCCGGCGTGGCGGTTTTCGATAGCATCGGATAGAAGCTGGTCGGAGCGAGGCGCGAATCGATCTTGCCGGTATGCAGATCCTTATCGAGAAAGATGTGAGCGTTCGCATCCCACAGCGTTGCCAGTCTGGCGCTGTACTTCTGCGCGCTGGCGTGTAGCCAGGCTGCGTCATCTTTTCTTCCCAGGACGCCTGCAATTTCCGCAAGCGCATCGGCATCCGCAATATACATGCCCATCAGGCCAGTGTCGGCGAGTTCCATCTCATGCGTTTGTGTGTTGAAGAACGCATCGTCGAACACTGGGCCATTGTCGACACCTGACTCCCATTTTGCGGCTTGCAGCGTGCCACCCAGCCCTTCGGGGTTCGACGGCTGATTCTCATCGTCGCTGCCCCACACCATGTAACCCTGCATATCCCGATGCTCCGTCCACCAGCGGTTCCACCGAAGCAGCCGGTCAAAGCTGTCTTCCAACAGCCAGCGATCGTGAAACTGGCGATACAATCCAAGGACGGTGATCGCACCTACGGGAGGTTCGGAGCGGTCGAAGCTGCGCCAGTTTCCTGCGCGCCCGTAATTCGGCACGAATCCCACCGGCGTCATTTCGTTCAGAATTTCCAGGGCGTTGGCGTAGGCCAGGTCTCGCGAACCAACAGCGGCAAGCGTTGCGGCGAAAAACGTATCCCAATCGAAGAGCACATAGCCGCCAAAGCTCAGGTTCCAGCTTCGGCTCACCGTCGAAACGACCCGCTCGCCGTGTGGCTCATAGATTGTGTCCCAGCCGATTGCCGTCTCGACCGCCTCCAGCAAAGGAGCAACCTGCGGATTTTTCTGGTGGGATTCATCGAAGTTGGCATGCTGCTTGCCGAGGATGGCCTTGATTTCGCCGACGCTTCGCGGCCTTCCGGTGCTGATGCCAACAGGCTCTGTAAGACTGGCTGAAAAGTATGGAGTCTTCAGGTCGTTGTAGACGTCGTGAGCATCCTTGCCGGTCGGATAGATATCGATGTTGCCGCGCGGCCCGCTGGCCACAATTCGATCCTGTATTCGCTCCACGCGTCCCGGTCTGTTCCAGAGAAATCCGACCGAGAAGAGCGCACTCATCGCAACGGTGGTTTTTGGGGAATAATTTACCGGACTAACGAGCATCACCAGATCGTCTCCGGCATGAGCGGCTTGGATGTTCACGGTGGTTCCGAACCATGTGACATCGAAACTGCTGTAGCTGCCATCGTAGGAATGCGGCCCGGGTTTGACCTGCTCGTCGCCGCTGACTTCTTGCCCTATCAGAATTCTTGAAAGGGTGGCGTCGTCTGCCTGGGACCGGTTGCTCTTCAAGCCGACGCTCACTTCGAGCGCTTCGGGCAAGAGCACCTCACCGGCGATCGTCGTTGTGTCCCAGGTGTTCCAGCCGTGTTGCAAGCGTGCCTGCAGTTTCGCGTACTCCGCAGACCGCGGAGCCGGCGCTCCCGCCGCTGCATCAGGCAGAGATGGCTGCGGTGGGATCGTTTGTGCATGGACGACGGCCAACGGCAATACGATCAAGAGAGTGGTTCGAATCGCTCTAAGCACGGAACGGCGCGCTCCTTTCGGATCGGATCGTGGAAGGTTTGATAGCCGAATACGCGCCGCCATCGGCAACTCTTCATCGCAGAGAACCTGCGCGGCTCCGAGATCTGCGCGGCACTCTGACAGCAAACGCAGCCGGCCGTTTTTTCTACACGTTGGTGTAGGGGACCCACACTTGCATGGCTGAACGCTCGCGATTCGTCCAGGCATAGTAAGGAATGAACCTGAAAACGGTGCGGGTTTCCTCGGTTCGGATGGCTGGTTGCGCGGCTGAATAGAGCGCGGAGCCCGAGGCAGGACGCGTGACGGATCCCGAATGTTCAAGCACCATCACTCCCTGAAGGAGATCAGGAGCCAGGCGAGCCTCGGTATTTGCGGCGGGGTCGGCGATGCACCCGCTGAACCCGCTTTGCTGCACCACTTCAGTCTGATCCGGCATCTCCATGCAAAAGATAATCGGCCCGCGCTGCAACGCGACTCGTCCCCGATCTTCAACAACGGCGGGATTGGCCTTGACGAGCTGCGTTGCCATGTCAAAGCGAAGGTTGATCGAGTCGCCCGCCGACCAGCGCCTCCAGATCGGCAAATATGTGCCCGATTTCACCTCCGAAACGGCTGTTCCATTCACGGCCACGCCGCTCTTCGACGACCAACCGGGGATCCTCACAAACACCGTAAACTCGCGCGGCTCTTCAGGAGCGACTGCAATCTGGATCTCGCCATCCCACGGGTAATTCGTCTTCTGCTCCACGCGCAGTTTTGTTCCATCGTCCAATCGCCAGTTCATCGTGGAATTGTCGTAAAGGTGCACGTAAACACCTTCTGGCGAAGTCGAATAAAAATACCCAGGAAGCGCGGCAAAGGTCCGCTCAAGATTGGGCGGGCAGCAGGTGGTGTAATACCAGGGATTGCGAATCCTGCCCTCGGGATCTTCCACGTAGCGCGCATCGCCTGAGGGGTCGAACGCCAGAGGGTTGCGATAGCAGTAAGTAGTTCCGTCGAGCGACATTCCGGAGTTGATTCCGTTATAGAGCGCGCGCTCGATCACGTCGGTGAATTTGGCGTCGCCTGACGCCGCGAGCATGCGCCAGTTCCACATCATGTTGCCGATGGCGGCGCAGCTCTCGCCGTAGGCCCGCGCGTTGGGCAATTCGTATGGATCGCCGAAAGCCTCTCCTTCTTGGCGGGCGCCGACTCCGCCTGTGACGTAAAGCTGATGCGCAGCCAGGTCATCCCAGAGCTTATTGAGAGTATTCCAATAAGCGGAATCTCCGGTTTCAAGATAGTAGTCGGTTGCGCCGCAGCAGGCGTACATGGCGCGTACGGCGTGGCCCTCGAGCCTGGTCCTTGAAGTGAAGGGAATTCCGCAGAACATGTACTTGATTTGATCTGGCCGCAGCGGAATCCGCTCGTCTCCGTGGAGAATGTAGCCGGCCAGCTCGACGTACTGCCGCTTTCCGGTGGTTCGGTAAAGCTCGATGAGTGACATTTCGATTTCGGGGTGGCCGGCAACGATTCCCTTCTGATTCGGACCCGGCCCATAACCGGGAATCAGGAAACCATCAACAAAACGCATGCCCGCATCGAGAAGTGTCCGGTCGCCGGTGGCCCGATAATATGCAATTGCCCCCTGGAGCATGTGGCCGAGACAATAGAGCTCGTGGCCCGTAGTCTGTGTCGGATATGTCATGCGTAACGGCTTGCGATCATCGACAAAATAGCTGTTGAGATAACCACTCGGCTCCTGCACCGCGACCACGTCGCGGATGATTCCATCGACGGTTGTCTTCAGCTCCGGCCGCTGCTCCGACTGGAGCGCGAAGGCGGCAGCCTCAAGCCACTTGTAGATATCGGAATCGGAGTAAACTGGACCTATTTGCGATGCCGACGATCTGCCCTCGAGGCGCAGGAAGTTGTCCATGCGGCCGTGCGCAATCAACTGATCGTGCATGGTAGGGATGCTAGCGGCCATGTTCGTCGTGCGGCGCTTGGCCCAGAATCCGTCCTGAATCGTCACTGCCCTGACCGGCACTGGCTTCAACTTGGCGAAGGGTGACTTCGAGAAATCGGCGATGCCGGCCTCGTGCCAGGCTGAATCGGAAGCAGTGGTTGAATCCGAATTGGGCGCCGGGAAAAACAGGCTTCCGGAGTTTGAACGCGCATGAGCTAAAGCGGGAACGGCGAGAGCCGCAGTAGTACCGGCGATGAATTGGCGGCGAGTAAATCCTATCTCCATGTGAAGACTCCTTTAAACAAGCTGCCTTCGGGCGGCGTCAGGATAGCAGGTTGAACTCCTGCAGGCACATGCCATAGCGGCTGCCCGGCGGATCGATGGCGTAATTGGTGTGCAACCAGTCATTGGTGAAGTTGGCGCTGTAGCACAACCACATGGTTTTTCCGTCCGGCTGGATGAACTTGCTGGGGATGTTCACGAAGTAGCCCTGAGCGCCGAATTCTTTGAGATAACCGACAAGACGCCACGGGCCGGCCACTTTATCCGCCTCCAGAATCAGCGTGCTCATGGTTTGCGTGCTCGGCCACCCATCGGCAACACACATCAGGAAACGATCAAGGACCGGGTTATAGGTGATCGTCACGCTTCCGAGATGATTCTTCCACTCCAGCATCGGTTTCAAATCTTCAAAGCGGCGCGACCACCGCGCGGCGCCGAGTGCATCGTAGCCGGCGAAGAATTCATACTGGCTGGCATCGTTTACCGTCTCGGGACTTAACTTTACCCTCACCAGATAGATTGCGTCGCCCGAGAGCCAGCTTACCGCTCCCAGACGCGGATGCGGGGCATCGGGCGCGGCGCCGTGGCCGACGAGATAGGCTCTTCCGTCTGGGGAGTGCTGCATGTTCTTGCCGAAATCCACAAAGTGCATGACGCCCAGTTGCGGCAGGCCGACTGAAGGTATGAGCGAGCCGATGTCGCTGCCGGGAGCATCTCCGTTAAATACCTTCTTTGTGTGTTCGAGGGCGCGAAGCTTTTCCGCCTCGCCGTGAATGTCCTGAGCGAACAGCGGCGCCCACGACTTGCATGGACTTTCCGTCCAGGTCTTTCCCAGGTCGCGCGAGTAGCGGCATCCGAGATACGGACCGAGCCATGCCCAGTTGTATGCGACCCCTCCGCTCTTGCGAAAGTTGATATCGCAGCAGTAGGTTCCGTAGTACCAGACCCCGTCAACCATAATGTTTGCGCATGGGTAGCGGCCGCCATAGGGCATCCCTGAGGATTTCCAGCTGCCCAATGCTGTGACCTCGAGATGCAAGGGATCGTCGCCGGCGATCTTGGCGAATCCGGTGGTGGCATTGAATCCTTGATCGCAATAGACGGTCACTTTGTTCCCTGTCGCGTCGAGAACGTAGCCGTCTGCAAACGAGGAGTACTGCACATTGTCGCTCGCCCAGGAGGGGTACCAGGTGTCGGCGTTTGCGTACTCTCGATGGCGGCCGGTGAAGAAGATGCCGCGAAATTTGCGCGACGCGGGAATCGGGCAGTTCGGGGGGACGTGCGACTTCCACTCGCCGGGGTAAGGGTGCGTTGGGGGTGCTTCGGCCTCAGAACCTGCCCGGGACCTCGCAGCCAAAGCCGAAAGACCGAGCGCAATGAATGACCGTCGAGTGTGCTCCGTCATTTTAAAGAATCCTCAACCCTTCATACCATCACCGCAAGTCCCGGATGGCGTTTGATCCAGGCGCGCGCCCGCAAAAAGTAGCCAGCTGCGCGAACGATTGGGTCGCACAACTGGCTTTATTAGGAGGCCTCTTGGCGGCTGCTCTCGTCGCTGCAACCGACCGCCGCTTAGCAGGTTTGGAATCGATGTTGAGAATGGTTGCGCCGTAGAAGGCCGGCAGGAATACCGGCCTTCTACGGGTGTGAGTTTAGAAGCTGGCGCGCAGGTGCAACTGGAAGTAGCGTGCCGGTAGCTGGTTCGTGACCTGTCCGAATGTGCTGCTGGACAAATCGCCGGTTACCTGCCACAAATTGGAGCGGTTGAACAGATTGAAGACCTCGCCTTTGGCCTCGATCTTGATCTTCTCCGAGAAGAAGAACGGGAGATTGAAGTACTTCTCGAAGGTGAAGTCCATGTCCTTGTATCCGGGCTGGTCATAGGTGTTGCGGCCAATATTTCCTTCGGCGCCATTCGCGCTGAAAGCCGGCTGCGGGAACTTCGCTGCGGCCGCGCCGCCAGCCGGTGAACCGAAGACGCCGTTCAGGAAGCTGCTCTTCGATTGACCGCTCAAATGCCGCCCAAACGAGGGTACGTTCGGCACATCGTAATTCGTGCCGTCGGCGTTGTAGTCGCCGCTGCTGGGGGCGTAGCCGATGATGGTGCTCTCTCCGGGGCACCCGCTCCCCGAATTGGCAACATCGCCGCTGCAGAGGGGAGTGAAGGGAGCGCCAGTGTAGGCGGTAAAAGGAATACCGGTCTGCCCGATAAACTTGCCGCCGAATTGCCATCCGCCGAGAATGTTCCGGGCCAAAGCGCTGGAATAGTCGTGGGGAACATCCCAGGTGCCGGCGGCCTGAAATTGCTGGCGAATGTCAAAGTCAGAGCGCCCGCGCTGGAACGGGAAGTTCTGCGTCTCGATGACGTTGTCGTTGCCGCTGGTAAAGGCCCCTTCGGTCAGCGTCTGGGCGTTGCTCATGGTGTCCAGGCTCTTCCCGTAGGTATAAATGCCTTGCAAGGCCAGACCGTGGGAATAGGTCTTCGTGGCCATCGCAGTGCCGTAGTTGCCAGCGGAATTTGTGTTGGTAAAGGCATAAGCAATGCCGCCGAAATACGGGTTGAGACGTTGCTGCGAGCCATTGTTCTGGATCAGGTCGCCCGGAAAGCGGTTGATATCCGGATCAAATGACTCCAGATGATGAGACTCTGTGCCGGAGTAGTTCACCTCGACGATCAGGTTGTTCTGGAGCTGCTGCTGCACGCTCAACGAATACGCGACCACTTGCGTCATCTTCAACTTCGGGTCGTACCCGCCCATGCCGGCTCTCTGCACCACGCCATTGATCAGGAGCTGGCCGCTGGACCCGATTGTGGCATTGCTGGTGTCGACGATCGGACAGGCTTCGTCCCAGCCCACCGACTTGCTGCAAAGCGCGAACGTCGGGGTTGGGTTTCCGGACAACACGCTGATCGACGGCGAAAAGTAGTTGGGGAGATTCCCTGAGGTGATGTCGGTGATGTGCAGGTAAGGCGGCTGGTCCGCGAACATGCCGAAACCGCCGCGTACAGCCGTCTTGCCCTTGCCAAAGACATCCCAGGAGAAGCCGACGCGCGGCGTAAATCCGCCGATGTTGTGATTGAGGACTTTGGCTCCGGGAGCCAGGATTGCGGAGCCGTCCGCAATCTGGGCATTCCTCGTTGCTCCCGATCCGAGGATGAAATTGGTGAGATGGGGGCTGAAGAACGCGGCGAAATTGACCATGGTGTCGTCGCGTACGCCCAGGTTCAGCGTCAGCCTCGGCGTCACTTTCCAGTCGTCTTGCAGGTAATACCCCTCGTAAAACGCGCGATAGATGCGATCGTAGGGCGCTTCCAGGTGAGTCAGAAGGTTCACGTGCGTAGCGCTTTCCGAGACTGCCTCATCCTGCACGAAATCCAGAAGGCTGTTGAAGTTGAAGGTGGGCCGATCGAAGGCGCCGTCCTGGTGGTCGACTTCGCGGATATTGTAGAAATCGGCTCCGAACTTCAGGGTGTGCGTTTTGACGGTTGCCGTCATCACGTCGTGCCAGCCCCAGGTGGTCTGAAAGAAGTTGCCTGGCGCCCAGGTTCCGTAGCCGGCGAGGTTGTTGACGTTGATGTATGGGATGTCATCGTTCGCGAATGCCTCATTCGCACCGTAGGGCCGGATGACATTGCCGCCGGCCTGATTGAAGAGATGCGAGTTGAAGGTGTGGGTCCAGTTGATGTTCACAAAATCGGAGGTGTAGGCCACCGGGCCATCCATCTTCGGGCGGCCCGAGAGCTGCTGGGCGCTGACGTTGGTACGCAGCACGTCAACGTACAGACGGTCGCTGTTCCGGATGTAGGTGTCTCCGCGGACGCTGTACTGATAGCCGTCCTTGGGAGAGCTGAAGCTGACGTTGCCAACTCCAATGATGTCCAAGCCGGCCGGAATGCCATCCGGCGGTGCATAGTATCCGGGAGTAGCCGCCTCATACTGGGCCACAGTTTCCGTGCTTGCGGCTGTAGCGCTGGGGTAATGCTGCGGCGGCGCCGTCGCCAAGATCTGCGTGGCGAGGCTGTTGGGCAGGTTGGCCTGAGCCCAGGTGAGGAAGTCCTGAGTCTCAACCGTTTGCGTGTAGGCGCTGGCCACGCTGGAGGAGAGCCTGTCGTAGGCTCCGAACAAGAAGAGCCTGTTCTTCCAAACCGGCCCGCCGATGGCGCCGCTGACCTCATTGCGGGTAGAACTTGGCAGCGAGCTGCCTGAAAAGTGGGTCGTCGCCGAAAGATCGTTGTTAGTGAAATAGTAGTTGGCTGCCCCATGGAACTGATTGGAACCGGACTTGGTATAGACGTCGATCGTCGCGCCGCCGTTTCTTCCCTTTTGGGCGTCGAAGTTGTTTACGAGCACGTTGACGGATTGCACGACCTCGGGACTGGGAGAGATGGATGTGGCGCCGGCGCGGGAGGGGGTATTGGTGTAGGCGTCGTCGATCTCATAGCCGTTCTGCTCCTGGCGCAGTCCTGCCGCGTTCAGGTTGATGGCGTACTCGTTGGTGAAGTTGTCCTGGCCTCCTGTCACCACGCCGCCGCCGGTCATGCCCGGAGTCAACGATGCGAGACTGTAGACGTTCTGCCCGGTCAATGGCGTGTTTTGCACGGTCACGCTGGAAATCTCGGCTCCCGTGGCAGGGGTCTCCAGATCGACCTGGGCTGCAGTCGCGGAAACCTCGACATTGGCCGAGACCGAACCCACTTTCAGTTCGGGCGTAATGGTGTGAATCTCAGCGATCTGCACGGCGAGCCCGCTCTGCTTCCAGGTTTCGAAGCCGGGCGCCTGAATTTCAACGTCGAAGGTTGAAGCCGGCAGGCCATCGATGCGGAAGTAGCCGTTGTCTCCGGACAGGACGGTGTTCGAAACTCCCAGGCCCGTGTTAGTGACGGTAACCTTCGCTTTAGCAACGACGGCCCCGGTCGTGTCGTGGACGATGCCCTCGATTCCGCTTGAGAACTGCGCGAAAGCGTTTACTCCTCCCAAGCTGAAGAGGAACAACATGAACATCAGAACGCTTGTCCAACGCTTCATACTGGTCTCCTTTGTGAATGTTCGATCTGTTTGCTCTTAACCGAGTTAAACTGCGGGGCGATCGGCAATGGGGATCCCTTACCGCCCAATGATTTTGACAATGTTGGTGTCGGCTCCAGTCCAGGCTTCGGCCCCGTCATGGGTGAGCTGCCCGGCCGCATCGTTCCAGTGCAAGTGAGTGATCAGCGAGTTTCCTTTCTCGTACGCGTAGGTCTTTCCATCGTCGTTGTAGAGCGTGAATTCGCCATCCGCACCCGGATAAACCAGCAGGTGCGCGATGGACTGCGGTTCATTTGTGCTGAGCACTTCCGAGCCAAGAGGGATGATAGCGCCGGCCCGGACGAAGAGCGGAATGGTATCGATCGGCGCGGCTGCGTCCACCGTCTGGCCGCCCTTCTGCCGTTCGTTGGTCCAGTAGTTGTACCAGTCGCTTCCGGCGGGCAAATATACCTTGCGGCTTGTTGCTCCCTGTTCTGTCACGGGCGCAACCAGGAGCGCAGGGCCGAACATGTATTCGTCGCCGATGTCGTTGACGTTCGGATCGTTGGGGAAATCCATGAAGAGCGCGCGTGTATACGGCGCGCCAGTCTGGTAGGCGCGATATCCGAGCGAGTAGGTATACGGGATCAGCTGATAGCGCAGACGCAAGTACTTTTCTAGAACTGCCTCGGCCTGCTTGCCATAGGCCCAAACCTCGTTGTGTTCCCGCTCTCCGTGGGCCCGCGTGATGGGCTGGAAGACTCCCCACTGGAACCAACGCACAAAGAGCTCGGGATAATCTTCGTAGTTGTCGACGTTTTCCTTGGCGTCGGATGGGTCAACCAGCGGCGTATGTGCCGCGTGGTAGGTCGAGGGAATCATCGGCGAGAAGAAGCCGGCGATATCCGTATCCCAATACGGCATACCCGAAGCAGTGAAGTTCAACCCTGCGGGGACTGAGCGCTTCAACATATCCCAGGTGGAGCGGATATCGCTCGACCAGAAGACGGTGCAATTTCGCTGCGCTCCGAGATACGCCGCCCGGGCAAGAATCATGCACCGGCGGCTATCCCCGAAATCGCGACGGAATCCTTCGTAAACCGAAGCCGTGTGGAACAGCGGATAAATGTTGTAGAAACGAGATCCTGAGCCGACATAGAGAAAATCTTTAGCTGGATCGATGTCCGGCTCTGTTTCGTCGAGCCAGATGTAACTGAAGCCATATGGCTTCACGTAGCGATCCCTGATGGCCTCCCACCACCACTTGGCGGCTTCGGGGTTGGTGGTGTCGATGTTCGGTCCGATCCCATCCTTGAAATTACCGAAGTCTGGGGTTCCATCCGCCTTGTGAATCAGCCAACCTTTTTGCTTCAGCATGTCGTAATACCGCGTGCCAGGCGAGAAATGCGGCCACACGCTCAGCAGCGTGGTGATGCCCATTGACTGAAGCTGTTTGTTCATCGCCGCTGGATCCGGCCATCGCGCCGGGTCGAGATCCAACTCGCCTTGTCTTGTCATGTTCAGAAAGTCGACCACCAGCACATCGAGCGGCAGGTTGCGGTCGCGATATCCCTTCGCCACAGCCATCAGTTGGTCCTGTGTGGGATAGATTGCCTTGCTCTGGATGAAGCCGTAGGTCGCCTTGGGCAACATGGGTGTGACGCCAGTGAGCTGGCGATAGCCCGCGTAGATCTCGTCTGGGTTGTCGCCCGCGATGACGAAAAAGGAAACGCGGTCACCCACCTCCGACGACCACACATTCTGCAGATTGAAGCCCAGGTCGATGGTGGTTTTCGAGGGATTATCCCAGATCAGCCCGTAGTTGCGGCTCGACACCATGAAGGGAATACAAACCGTCTCTCCGCCGATCTCATCGTAGTCGTGCCAGCACCTGATGCGATGGTCGCGGAGGTCGAGAAAACCCTGCTGGTGTTGGCCCAGCCCGTAGTAGTGCTCATCTGCCGGCGAATCGAAGACCGCGGCAACACGGTAGCCCGGATCGGTCTTTTGCCCGCTTCCTGCGCTCCCCGAAGATGTTGCTGGGCCGTTGGGCATCATGGACCAGTTCCGCATTGTCAGAAGTGGCTTACCCGACGCGGATGTAATCCACATCGTGTCGTTAAAGAGTTCCCGCCTTCTCGGACCGCCCCCGAAATAGTGCTCCCTCAACGACTCATTCAGGTCATCGAGCGGCATAGCGTGAGGCAGGGGCAGGTTGTCTGGCGCCATACGAATCACCATTCGCCCCGAGCGAAAGACCTCGTATCCCTCGGAGTCCTGCTCAGGCGTCCAGCCGGTAGCCGATGGCTTGCCGACGAATCCGAAGCCCGTGGCGGCAAGTGCCGCGCTTTTATCCGAGCTCAAGGTAACTCGAATGATATTGGGCGCGTACGGCTCCAGGACCAACGTCCTGCCCTGACGCGAGAGCACTAGCTGCGCATCCGAGCTCCAAACAGCCTGACACCCGAGCAAGAGATACGCCAATGCGACAACGGCGACACCTCTCTGTAAGGCAACCTTTAGCACCCAGTCTTCTCCTTACCCAATCTTTCGTCAACTCGGTGAACCCTGATTGCCAACCGGGCCGCCTGCTTCTCCCTGGCTGAGGCGTTTTCACGGCTTCCCGGCAGCCCCGAATGCCAATATCTCGGAGACAATCAGACGTTTCATACCACCGAAAGGCGGATCACCAGATCGGCGGGAAGTTTGATCTCTGAAAGAAAAGCTTGCAAGTAATACACGGTGTTCTTACAGTTGGCCATCAAGGTAAGGTCAAATATCCCAATCATTTGCACTTGGGACGTTGGTCGACCGTCAAACGGTTATTACCGTAAGATCGGACGTTAAAGCCCTCGAAGTAAACCGTTTTAGCAAAACGAGAAATGAGATAGATCGCGCTCCGTCGGGTCAGGAAATCAAGTAATCGATCTCACATCAGTTGCCCTGATTTACAGTTAAAGCGTCGGAAAAAGGGCAATGATCCAGACTCGCCTGCCGATGTTCCGAACCTGTCGATTCGTCGTCCACGCCTTGACAAGAGCGTTTTATGATTGCTTTACTTCGAAGGGGCGAGAAAGCGATTACTTGCCTTCCCACAAGACACAAACATGCGTGTGAAGTCGCGTTTCGCCTGGTAGTGCGCTCCTCGAAAGTGAATGAGGAGCCGGTTGGAGGGTTGCAGCCACCGGAAATGCCACGGTGACGAGTAAACCTATGAAGTCAGTGCTTGAATCGCCCGGGAACAGCGAGACTCATCACGCTCCGCACGAAGTCGAAGAGGCGGACCGTTCGACCGTGCTCCAGGAGCTGGAGAGCGTTCTGTCCAGCAAGCACTTCAAGAGTGCGGACCGGTGCAAACAGTTTCTGCGGTACGTCGTGCTGAATAAGCTCGAAGGCCATGCAGACCGACTGAAAGAACGGACGATTGGAACGGAGATCTTTCAGCGTCCGCCTGGCTACGCCACGGGTGAAGATCCGGTTGTTCGCGTTCAGGCCGGTGAAGTCCGGCGGCGCCTCGAACTGCACTACCAGGAGACGCCAACCACCACTCGCGTCAGAATTGAATTGCCGGTTGGGTCCTATTCACCGATTTTTCACTCGGGAAGCGCACCTCGAGTTAAGAACGCGAATCTTCAAGTGGGGCCGGCCGCCGCCCCTTCGCGCTGGAAGTCTCGCCCTGCGCTGGCTGCCTTGATTGTGATCGCCATTCTTGCCGCGCTGGCCGCGAGGCCCCTTTATCTGTCATTGCATCGGCGGGCAGCTCCGAAAACTGCCCTTGAACAGTTCTGGAGCCCCGTTTTTGCGACCCGCCAACCCGTTCTTATCTGTCTCGCCAAGCCGGTGGCTTACCGTCCTTCTGAAGAAATCTACGGACGTTATTCGCGGACCCATCCGGGCACTTTCCAAACTGAGGCCGAGCGCACCAATACCCCCCTGCCTCTCGATCCCGACGAAAAACTCACTTGGGGTGATTTCTTTGTCTACACCGATTACGGTGTTGCGGCCGGCGACGTCTATGCCGCAGTCGCTCTTTCTGGGCTCCTCGGAAAACTCGATAAGCCCAGCCAGCTTCGCATCGGATCGGCGTACAGCTATCAGGATCTGCGCAATTCTCCAGCCGCGGTCATTGGAGGCTTCAACAACAAGTGGACCATGCAACTGGTCTCGAACCTGCGCTACGCGTTCGTTGAGGACCACGGAAATTACATGATCCGCGAGCAGGTTCCTGGGGGTAGAGTCTGGACCACGCGCCACGGCCCGCACGATGAAGTGGTGGAAGACTTCGCCATCGTCAGCCGCCTGATCGATTCGAAGACGGGCCAATTCACGGTAACGATAGCCGGGATCGGGCCCCAGGGAACCGAGGCCGCAGGAGAGTTCGCCACTACGGCGCAGGACTTGAACGAAGGACTGGCGAGCGCTCCCGCTGATTGGCCGAACCGCAATCTGGAAGTGCTGCTGGAAACCACCGTGACCGATTCGGTCTCCGGTCCGCCGCATGTAATAGCGACCTACACCTGGTGATGGGCGTGGAAGATTTGCTCGCGAGTACGCCGTCCGCGTTACTCAACGCATGGGGCGGCTTCTTGTACGTCAGCGCATGGAGACGCACTTGCATCTGAGATATGCCGTTTGCAGTGGGCTGTTGTTCACATTCTGCTTCGTGCCCGCGTCCGGTCAAGTTGAGCAGCCTGCGCAACCACCTCAGAACGGCATGGGCGGAATCGCCTCGGCCGGGGTCTTTAAACCTGTCTATGACGAGCAAAAGCGGCCCATCACTGCCGGGGGGGTTGTCGACAAAGGTCCTGTAGTTTTCCAGGACTTCACCCAGGCTGCCGGCTTATCTGCCTGGCGTCATGAGATGGGCACCCCGCAAAAGAAGTACATCCTCGAAACCGACGGATCAGGTGTAGGCCTCATCGACTATGACAACGACGGGTGGCTCGACATTTATCTTGTGAACGGCTCGACCTACGATGCACTCAGCGGCAAGCGCTCTCCACCTCATGCAGCGCTGTTTCACAACAACCATGACGGGACATTCACCGACGTCGCCGAGAAAGCCGGGGTCACCAACGACCGCTGGGGATTCGGCGTGGCCATAGGAGACTTCGATAACGACGGTTGGCCCGACATTTTCGTTGCCAACTACGGCGAGAATCGGCTCTACCGCAACAATCACGACGGCACTTTCACCGACGTGGCGCCGCAAGCCGGCGTAACTCTCGGCAACTGGTCAGATGGTGCAACCTGGGGCGACTACGATGGCGACGGCCGCCTCGACCTCTTCGTTTCCGGTTACGTCCACTACGACCTGAACAATCAGCCCAGCTCCGAAGACGGCACCGCCTCGACTGCCCACTGCCAGATGAGAGGCGCACCGGTGATGTGCGGGCCGCGAGGCCTTCCCGGCGAGCCTGACCACCTGTTCCACAACAACGGCGATGGAACATTCACTGATGTCAGCGTGAAGGCGGGCGTCTCCGACCCGGATCGGTTTTATGGATTCACTGCGATCTTTGTCGATGTGAACAACGACGGCAAGGTTGACCTCATAGTAGCCAATGATTCGGAGCGAAATTATCTCTACATCAATAAAGGGAACGGCACATTCGACGACCAGAGCTACATTTCCGGTTTCGCCTTTAACTTCGACGGCCGGGAAATTGCCTCGATGGGGCTGGCTGTCGGCGACTACATGAATAACGGCCTGGTCGATGTGCTCGACACCGATTTCTCCGACGACTACAAGGCGCTCTACCGGAATGACGGCAATGCCAATTTCACAGATGTTTCCCGCCAGGCGGGGATTGCCCAGGTTGCCGTCCCCTTCGTGGGCTGGGGTGACGGCCTGATCGATTACGACAATGACGGCTGGAAAGACCTCATGATGATCAACGGGCACGTGTATCCCCAGGTCGACGAGCACGATTGGGGCACGACGTATGCCGAGCGCCCGCTACTCTTCCATAACAATCACCACGGCAAGTTCGACTATGTGCCGCCCGTGAAAGGATCGGGGCTGGCTGTGCTTACGCCGGGGCGGGGAGCTGCTTTCGGTGACCTTTTCAACGACGGCAAGATCGATGTCGTGATTAACCCGGTCGACGGGCCCCCAGTGCTGTTAAAGAATGTGAATCCCGACCATCATCACTGGGTGGAACTCAAGCTGGTCGGTGGCACCGACCCAAGAACTGGAAAGAAAAGCCCGCGCGACGCCATCGGAGCTACGGTCTACTTGACCGCGAACGGCATCCGCCAGCGTGAAGACGTCATGAGCGGAGGCAGTTACCTTTCGTCCAACGATCAGCGACCCCACTTCGGGCTGGGCGATGCGGCCGATGCGGGGACCGCGGAAATTCATTGGCCTTCGGGCCAGGTTGAGAAGGTCAGGCTTCCGGCCGTGGACCGCATCGTCACGATTACCGAGGGGCGAGGCATTACCGCTGTCTTATGCGCCAAACAGGCATGCTCGTGACCCGATTCGGCCGGCCGACAGAACCCTGGGTTCGCGAGCTCGCTGGCGATCACCGCGCCCGGCCAACAAAGAGAGCTATGGTATAAGAGAGTGGCCGCGGCGCCGACCGCACTTTGGCTCGCCGCGTTGGAATCTTTCTGATAATGTTTCGCTCCACTTTGATCGCGGGATTCGCATTAGCCTTGACACTGCAGACCTCGGCCCAGGAAAGCAGAGTCTCGGTTTCTTCTATTGAGTCCCTGATTCGCTCGCAGCAATACGATCAGGCCCTCGACACGTTGAAAATTGCGCTGCGCAGAAGTCCGGGTGACTACAAGCTATGGACACTTGAAGGCATTTGTTTTGCATTGCAGGGCGATGAGAGCGGCGCGCGCGCAGCGTTCGACCGAGCGATCCAGATCTCACCTGATTACACGCCTGCTCTCAAAGGCGAGGTACAGCTCCTTTACAAGAGCGGGGACCGGCGCGCCATCCCTTTGCTGGAGAGAATACTAAAGGTCGATCCAGCCGACTCAGCCGCACACGAGATGCTTGGCATACTCGAAAAGCGCGCCGGCGATTGTCGCGCGGCAGCGACGCAGTTTCTCGTCAGCAAGGAGGCAATCGCCAACCAGCCCGATTCGCTTGAGGCATACGGATATTGCCTGGTCCAGCTCAAACAAACTAACGACGCGATTCAGGTTTTCCGTCAGTTGATCCCCCTGCTTCCCGGACAGGTCTACCCGAGCTACGATCTCGCCGTCCTGCTTGTAGCAGCGCACAATAATGATGAGGCCGTGAAGATACTGGAGCCGCTGCTGACCTCCGATCAAAACGACCCCGATGTTTTAAGCCTCGCCTCACAAGCATACGAAGCATCGGGCAACACTCCCAGAGCCGTTGCGCTGCAGCGCCAGGCCATCGTTCTCGATCCAACCGATGCCTCCAACTACGTTGCCTTCGCGGTTCTTTGTCTCAACCACGACTCTTTCCAGGTTGGAATCGACATGCTCAATGCGGGGCTGAAGCACATCCCAGACAATTCCTCTCTGTATCTTTCGCGCGGTGTACTTTACGTGCAACTCGGTGACTACGACAGGGCAGAAACCGACATTAAAACGGCCGAGCAACTTGACTCGAAACTGGCCGTGGGGGCTTATGCGGCCGATCTTGCCACTCTTCAGAAAAACGATCCCGCCCAAGCCCTGGTACAGGTTCGCGCTCATCTGAAAGCCCATCCGGAAAGTCCGCTTCTGCATTTCCTCTTGGCGCAGCTGCTGATGAATCAGGCGCCCGAGCCGCAAAGTCCGGCATTTAAAGAAGCCATGCAAAATGCGCTGCGCGCGGCGCAAAGCAAGCCTGATCTTGTGGACGCCCACAACTTACTGGCCTCGATGTATTTGAGCCTCAATCAATTCGATCGGGCAATCAAGGAGTCGAAGACAGCTTTACAGTACGATCCATCCAACGAAACCGCTTTGTATCGTCTCATTCTGGCCCTGCGTCATAGCGGCCGCGGCGACGATCTCCAACCGCTGGTTAAGCGCCTTTCCGAATTGCATCGCGAATCGCTGCAGCATGAAACCGATCGGAAAAAATATCGGCTTGTGGAACAGGAGTCTGCAACATCACCGCAGGGCGCAAACCACTAGAGACGTCGGGTTTGCTCACACTGCTCTGGCATCTGGGAGGAAGCACGCGGGGATTTCGCGGAGTCGCTAGCGAGCGTGCTCGTTTCTCGGGCCGATGGATGATGATATGAGCCGGGAGGTGACGACTGTGAGCACGGCAGGAAACAGAAGAACGATTTCGCGTCGGCGATTTCTTGGGGCGGGTTCGCTGTTGGTTGCTGGCGCCGGCATGGGTAGCTACCGAGCCTGGGGTTCTGCACAGGCGATGTCTGCGTCGCTCGCCGAATTTGGTTATGGCGATGTATCGATTGCCAGCGAGCCGCACGAATCGCAGTTATTCAACACCCATGCCGTGCTGATGGCGTTGAGCGAGGACAGCCTCTTGAAGCCGTTCCGGCAGATGGCCGGCATGCTCGCGCCCGGCGAAGATCTGGGAGGCTGGTACAACTACAATCCCGACTACAACTATCGCGAGGATTTCGACAACGGCTTCGCTCCCGGCTGCCAATTCGGACAATGGGTGTCGGCGCTGGCGCGCACCTACGCTATCACGGGGGAGGCAGCGACCCGCGAAAAGGTGCTGCGGCTCAACCGCTTTTACGCCGAGACCATTTCGCCGGAAGTTTACAAGAAGAGCCGCTTTCCTGCGTATACCTACGACAAGTTGCTGCTGGGCCTGCTCGACTCACATCTCTATGTAAAAGACCCGCAGGCGCTCGCCATTCTGGAGCAGACCACGAAGACAGCTTTGCCGCTGTTACCGGGACATGCTGTGGAACACGACCACCGCTGGCGCATGGATAAGGACCCGCAGGATGCCTCGTGGACCTGGGACGAGTCCTATACCCTCCCGGAGAATCTGTTTTTGGCCTGCCAGCGCGGTGCCGGCCGGCAGTATTACGATCTCGGGCTCCAGTACCTTGACGACAAACCCTGGTTCGATCCGTTGTCGCGCAATGAAAACGTACTGAACGGAAGACACGCGTATAGCCACGTGAACTCCCTGAGCTCGGCGATGATGGCGTATCTGGTGGCGGGAAGCGAGAAGCACTTGAACGCCGCCCGCAACGCTTTCGCCATGCTGGAGGCGCAGAGCTATGCAACCGGAGGGTGGGGTCCGGACGAGACGCTGCGCGCACCGGGAAGCAGCGACGTCTACGACAGCCTGACGAACACCCACCATAGTTTCGAGACGCCGTGCGGCGCCTACGCACATTTCAAGCTGACACGCTATCTGCTGCGCGCCACCGGCGATTCGCACTACGGCGACAGCATGGAGCGGATGATGTACAATGCCGTTCTCGGCGCGCTGCCGCTCCAGGAAAACGGCAAGAACTTCTACTATTCCGATTACAACTTCGACGCCAAGCGTGTCTACAAAGAGGCTCGCTGGGCTTGCTGCTCGGGCACGCTGCCCCAGGTGGCCGCGGATTACCGGATCAACATCTATTTCCGCGCGCCGCAAACGGTGTACGTGAATCTCTACGTTCCTTCGACGTTGCAATGGAACGAGAACGGGTCGGCTCTCACGCTCACGCAGGAGGGGGATTATCCCTTTGAGGATAACGTGGCCTTTACCGTGACCACCTCTCAGCCCGCGGATCTGACACTGCAGTTCCGCATCCCGGCATGGGCGCAAGATGCGCAGATCGCCGTGAACGGAATTGGGCAAAAGGGAGTGGCGGAGCCCGGGCGGTTTGCCTCGATACGGCGCACATGGAAAAGCGGAGATCGCGTGGAGCTGGAGCTTCCGCTGAAAATGCGGCTGGAGCCAATCGATGCGCAGCACACCGACACCGTGGCGCTGCTGCGTGGGCCGCTGGTTCTCATGGCGGTCAAAGAGAACGAAGGCTCGCCGCTGACCCAGGTGACGCGCGGAGAGTTGCTCGGAGCCAGGCGAGTGAGCGAACGCCAGTGGCAAGTGGCTACGGCCAACGGACCGGGGGCGATGCTGCCGTTTACATGGCTGGGATCGCGGCCCTATACGACCTATTTAAGAGTGAGCTCGTTGTGACTTACTCAAACCGGTCATTTTAGAATGGTGCGCCCGGAGAGATTCGAACTCCCGGCCTACTGATTCGTAGTCAGTCGCTCTATCCAGCTGAGCTACGGGCGCACGTGCCGCGATTTCGGGGCGAAATCGCCGCGAAAACCCTACTTAGAGTATCAAGGTTGCGGCGGCGGCGCAACGCGCGCCAGCGACTCTTCGCGATGCGCGGCGTCAAGCCGCCGGTGTTGAGGGCTGCGGCGTGGATGCCGCAATCTGCGGTGGCGCTTCGGCGAGCTCGAGCCCTGCTTCGCGCACCAGCTTGGTGACGGCGGCGGCGTTCAGGCGCGTGGCGTCGTACTCGATGCGTAGGGTGCGCGCCCCCTGATCGAGACTCAGCCGCCGGATGCCATATACGTCGCGCGCGCTGGCCAAGGCCATGGCCACTTGCTCCGCAGGCGGAGCGGCGTAGCGAAATTCAATTTCCACTGTTGTCATGATGACAGGATAGCAGCGGGCGGGCTGCCCGATCACCGCCATGCCAGCGCCGCGGACGCAGGCCGGCCATTCTGGCGCGCCGGTTCGGAGGCAGATCAAAGAGACTTGAGGAAGGAGCGGATCTCGGGGCTAGTCCAATCTTGCGCGCCCACGAATTTGCGCCGGATTACGCCATTACGATCAACGGCATAGGTCTCGGGCCACATGTCCGTATGAAAGAGCTTGGGGACGGATTCGGAGGGGTTGCGGACCGTGATGAGATCGACATGGTGCCGGGCGATAAAGTTGGAGTAGGAGTCGGGGTCTTCGTCGATGCTGACAGCGAGGATCACCAGGCTCGGCATTTGGTGGTGCAACTCGATGAGCGAAGGCAGTTCCTCGATGCACGGGCCGCATTCGCTCCACCAGAAATTGACCAGGACGACTTTGCCCCGGTAGCTGGCCAGATGAATGGCCGTGGTTCCATCGGAGACGTTAAAGTCCGGCGCCGGGATATTGAGCTGTGCGGGATGGCCGCCGCGGTTGCAAGCCGGAAGCAGCAACAACGGGATGGCAGGAACCAGTTTGAACCAGCGAGGAGACCGCACGTTCTTATAATACGGAGCGAAAGGGCGGAAGCAAAACACTTGCACGGGATGGGAAAGGACGATCCGGGGCCGGGCCAGGCCGGCACGTACAAGCCAGTTCTGGGAGTAGCCGACGCGGCTGACGGCCCACTCGAGCGGCCGGATGGGCGCGCCTGGGCCGGCAAGACGGTGCCGGGGACGGTCTTTGCGCAACCCGAGCCGGATCATCTTCTCGATCTCACGGTGATTGTTCCGGCACGGAACGAGGAAGACGTCTTGGGCGCGTGCCTCAAGTCGCTGGTGAGCCAGTCTGAAGAAATTTTCGAGTTGGGCAAGGATTGGGAGCTGATCGTTGTCGACGATCAGTCGACCGACCGGACGGAGGAAATTGCACGTAGCTTTCCCGGTGTGACGGTTATGGAAGCTGCCGAGATGGAGCCCGGTTGGACGGGAAAAAACAACGCGGTTTGGACGGCGGCGCAGCGCGCCCGCGGCCAGTGGCTGCTGTTCACCGATGCCGACACCATGCACGAACCGGGCGACCTGCGGCGCGCCATGCACGAGGCGGTACGGCACAAAGCCGGAATGCTCAGCTATTCGCCGCGCCAGATTGTCAGCGGGTTTGCTCAGCGCTCGCTCATGCCGCTGGTGTTTTGCGAGCTGGCGCTGGCCTATCCGCCGGCCAAAGTTTCAGATCCGGCGCAACACATCGCCGCAGCCAACGGCCAGTTCCTACTGGTGGAACGCGAGGCCTACCGCCGGCTGGGTGGGCATGCCAGCGTTGCCGACAAAGTGATGGAAGACGTGGAGCTGGCCTATCTCGCCAAGCGCCGCAAGGTCGGGCTGCGCTTCCGTTATGCCGACGATGCGCTCAGTACGCGGATGTACCGCAGCACCGGGGCCATGATCGAAGGCTGGACCAAGTGCCTGAAGCTGCTCTTCAACAACGCGCTGATTCTCGCGTTTTGGCGCGCGCTGGATTTTCTTCTTCTTTTCGGCCTGCCGGTCTTGGCTTACGAGCTGTGGAACGCACGGCTGGCGGTGCATTCGCTTGAGTGGATGGGCGCGGGCTGGATTTTGGCCGCCTTGTGGCTGCGCACCCTCTACCGTTTCTATTCCCGGGTAGCGAAATCGAACTTTTCCTTCTTTGATTGCCTGATTTCTCCGCTGGGCCTGCCGCTGTTTGTGACGCTTCTCTGCCGCAGCTGGTTCCTGGTCCGCATCCTGAAGCGCGTAAGCTGGAAAGGAAGGAGCTATGCGGGGGGCTAGGCCAACCGTCACAAGAGCGCAGGTCTTCCGATCAAAGAGATCTCCGTCGATTGGATGAAGCGGATCAAGAGCTTCGGGCATCCATACTAAGGAAGGAACAGCATGATTTTCCTTACGCGGCGGGCCACGTTCTCAGCTTCGCATTATTACTGGAACGACAGCTGGTCTGCGGAAAAGAACAGGGAAGTCTTTGGGCGTTGCGCCAACCGGAACGGCCACGGCCACAACTACACGTTGGAGGTGACAGTTGCCGGCGAGCCCGACCCGGCCACGGGATTTGTCGTCGATCTGAAATGGCTAAAGGATGTGATGGAGCGGGAAGTGCTGGCGGCCTACGATCACAAGCACCTGAATCTCGATGTGCCGGAGTTCAAGCACCGGGTTCCGACGACGGAGAACATTGCCATCGCCGCGTGGAGCCGGCTTGAACCGGCAATAACCGCGGCAAAAGGCGCGAAACTCAGCCGGATCAGGGTCTACGAGACGCCGGAGATTTTCGCCGAGTATCGAGGCTGGCAATGAAGGGAGCGAGCAAAGTTTATTTCGGCCGCCGCTACATGCTGAGCGCGAGCCATCGGCTGCATGCAGAGGCGCTCACTGCCGAGCAGAATCGCGTCGCATACGGCAAGTGCAATAACGAAAACGGGCACGGCCACGACTATTTTGTCGAAGTGATGGTGGGCGGCCCAGTGAACGCGGAGACAGGAATGGTGGTGGATCTGGCGGCGCTCGACAGTGTAGTACGGGAGCGCGTGCTCGATCGTTTCGATCACGCCAATCTGAATCTCGATCCGCTTTTCTCAGATCGCGTTCCCACGACCGAGAACTTTTCGAGGGCGATCTTTGCATTATTGAACGACGCGGTGCCGAACGGAAAACTCGAGCAGGTGCGCGTGGAAGAGACGGAAAACAATTTTTTCGAGTGCGTTGGGGGAAGGATAAACGATTATGGCGCATCCTATAGCGGTCACAAAAGCGATTCGTCGAGCGGTTGAGTCAGAACCAGATGGACTGAGCGGGGCGAGCACGCCCGAGATGTACCGGGAGATCATCAGCCGATTGGGGGAAGATCCCGATCGCGACGGCCTGCGGTCGACGCCGGAGCGAGTCGAGAAGGCGATGGCGTTCCTCACCAAGGGCTATGACCAGGATCCCGCGAAGATTTTGCACGGGGCGCTCTTCGACGTTGACTACGACGAAATGGTGATCGTGAAAGATATTGAGATGTTCTCGCTGTGCGAGCACCACATTCTGCCCTTCTTCGGCAAGGTGCACGTGGCCTATATCCCCAAGGGAAAGGTAATCGGCCTGAGCAAGATTCCGCGGCTGGTGGAAGTCTTCGCGCGGCGCTTGCAAGTACAGGAGCGGCTCACCCGGCAGATCGCCGATGCGATTCAAGAGGCGATCAAGCCGCAAGGCGTCGGCGTGGTGATTGAAGCGCGCCATCTATGCATGATGATGCGCGGCATCGAAAAACAGCATTCGTCCACGGTGACCAGCGCCATGGTGGGATGCTTCCGGCAAAAGGAAACGCGGGCAGAATTTCTATCTTTGGTGCGTCAGCCTAGCAACGGCATCGTGTAAAGCGGCGGACTTCGAGATCGCAGGTCACTCGAGAGAAAGAGCGGCCCATCCCTCGGTGTACACCGTTCGATTCTGCTCTAGCAGCCCAGCGCACGCGGCAGCCCGGAGGTCAAATACCGCCGGCGCAGAGTATTCGCCGCCGTAAGCGCGTGCGTAAATTTCTTTTGTTTTGTCTCGTCGATGCGCGTCAGCAGCTGCCGGTCTTGCTCCGGTTCAAGAAATTCGTGCGCGATCTCGGCCAATTGCTGCCAATCGTGCCATTCGCCGATACGGCGCTGCACCGATCCCAGCGCAGCCAAGAAATCGGGATCGACTTTGGCATCAAGCTGAAGGATGTAGCGCAGCTCTTTGATCTTCACGCGAAACTCATGGATGTCTCGCTCATTGAGCGGCGGCCATTGGGCCAACTCGTGAGCTAGATGCTTTGCTGTGGGATTGGCGCCGTTTCTGGTGTGCGCAGCCTGCACCAGCGCATGAGAGCCGGCTCCGTTCGAGGGCCACTCCGACTGCACCTGGCGAGCGAACTGTTTTAGCTCGAGCCGCGCCGCCTTGCGCTTGCGCTCAAACACGCGAAGTAGATCCTTCGCACTGCTCGTGCGAACAAATTGCAGATGATCGATCAGGCGTGTAAGGGAATCGCCCGAAGAATCCCGCGAAAGCTTGTGCAGGTTCGCTTCCAGCACATCCATATCGCGCACAGAGCCGGCCGCCTTGCGCAGCGGCTCAACGGATTTCACGAGGGCCTTCACCAGTCGCCGCGATTTGTTCCCTCCCACTGGGAGCACCGCCGCGGCAATCGCCTCGACGCGGCGCGCCGAGGTGCGGAGCTTGTGTACCTGTTTGGGCAAAGGGCTCTTGGGCAGGTTTTTCAGCGATTTGTTGAGCTCGCGCAACGCCTTCTGCACGGGCTCCGGGCCATCCGGCATCCTTCTAGGATGAAACCTGGGGCGTCGAGTTGGCAAGGGGACCGCCGGTCGCTAAAGTGGTCATGTGAACGGGCTTCTGGTGATCGACAAGCCGGGGGGGATGACCAGCCACGACGTGGTGAATCGGCTGCGCAAGATCACCGGCGAGAGGACCATCGGGCACCTGGGCACGCTGGACCCGATGGCAACCGGAGTGCTGCCCTTGCTGGTGGGGAAATACACGCGGTTGGCACAATATTTCTCCGCAGCTGAGAAAAGCTACACAGGTACGATTCGCCTTGGATTCGCCACCGACACTTACGATGCCGAAGGTGAGCCGGCCGGACCCGACAGTTGGCCCAACTCCGCGGGCCGCGTCACACTCGAGGAGGTTCGCGCTGTCGCCGCGAGTTTTCTCGGCGAATCTGACCAAATGCCGCCTCCCTTCTCCGCTAAGAAGATTGCCGGTACCCCGGCCTACAAACTGGCGCGTGCGGGCAAGCCGGTCGAGCTGAAACCGGCCCCCGTCCGCATCGACGCCTTCGAGATTGTCGCGCTGGAGGGCGCCGAAGCCAGCTTCAGCATCGAGATCAGCTCCGGCGGTTACGTGCGGTCGGTAGCACACCACATCGGGCAGCAACTCGGCTGCGGCGCACACTTGAGCAGCTTGCGGCGCACTCGCGCCGGTTCTTTCACGCTCGATGCGGCGCACACTTTGCCGCAACTTGAGCCGCTCGCCGGCAATATCGCGGCCCTTGAAGGCCTGTGTGTGCATCCCCGGCTCTTGCTTCGGGAGATGCCAGCGGTGACTGGCGACAATGTGGCGCGGGGGCGGCTACGAAACGGAGCGCAGGCAAACTTGCCGGAGTTTTCAAGCGCTGAGCTGGTGAAGGTTTTCGCCAGCCCCCGCGAGTTGGTGGGCATTGCCAAGCGCGTCGCCGGAACGCTGTTTCAACCAGTCGTGGTGCTGGGGTAAAGGCAGGTTCCAGGGTTCAGACGACAGCCAGAAACGCTCTGTTCGCTGCCTCCGGTGGGCTCATCCCGCGCCCGCCGACGACAACGCTGAAACCTGACACCTGCTGTGCCGCTTTTTCCTCACTTCAGCGGGCGGGTTTGGCACCGTAAACTAAGATTTCGCTTATTTTTCAAGGAGTGCGTACCTTATGGCATACCCTGCGGACCTTCGCTACACCCGCGAGCACGAATGGATCAAGGTCGATGGCGCCAGCGGCTCCATCGGCATCACCGATTATGCGCAAAACTCGCTGGGCGACATCGTCTATGTCGACGCGCCGAAGCTAGGCGACCAGGTGACTGCCAACAAGTCTTTCGGATCGGTGGAGAGCGTCAAAGCGGTGAGCGATCTGTTCTCGCCCGTGACCGGCAAAGTCACCGAAGTGAACGAAACGCTGAAGACCGAACCCGACAGGATCAACCAGGACCCTCACGGCACCTGGATTATCAAGGTCGAGCTGGCCAATCCGGCGGAGATCGCTAGCCTGCTCGACGCCGCGGCCTATGAGGCGTTTATCGCGGAAGAGCAGTGAAGAAGTGAAAGAGTAAAGAAGTGAACAAGTGAAGGAGCCCTGAGAAACGGCTTTTCTTCACTTCCTTCACTTCTTTACTTTTTCACTTGATTCACCCACTCACAACCCGAAGGATTCCATGCGTTATCTACCCAAATCCGACGAAGAACGCCGCCAGATGCTGGCCGAGATCGGCGCGGCGTCGATCGACGATCTGTTTGCCATCATTCCCGCCGAGTACCGCCTCGACCGCGATCTGGCCGTGCCGCGACAGCAGGCGGAGAGCGAGATCGTCGAGTACTTCCGCGAGGCCGGCCAGAAAAACGCTACGGACTACGCCAGCTTTCTGGGCGCGGGCGCATATCGCCATTACCGGCCGGTGATCATCGACGCGCTGGTGCAGCGCGGCGAGTTCCTCACCAGCTACACGCCTTACCAGGCGGAGATCACGCAGGGCACCCTGCAGGCCATCTTCGAATTCCAGACCATGATCGCCGAGCTCACCGGCATGGACGTGGCCAACGCCAGCATGTACGACGGGTCAACGGGAGCTGCAGAGGCCGTGATGATGGCGGTACGGGTCACGGGCCGCCACAAGGCTGTTGTTGCATCTTCGGTGCATCCCGAATACCGTGAGGTGCTGGCGACCTACGCGACGCATCAAGGCCTGCCGACGACGGTTGTTGGCTACGACAGCAAAACCGGCCGCGTAGATCTCGCGGCGCTCGAGGCTGCGGTGACCGACGAAACCGCCGCCGTTCTGGTCCAGAGCCCCAACTTTTTCGCGGTGGTTGAGGACATCGCCGCCATCGCAGAGATCGCGCACAAGAAGGGCGCCCTGCTCATCGTCTCGATTGCCGAGGCGGTCTCGCTGGGCATTGTCCGGCCGCCGGTCGAGGCCGACATTGTGGCCATGGAAGCGCAGTCGTTTGGCGTGGCGCTCAGCTATGGCGGCCCGTTCTGCGGCGTGATTGCTGCCAAAGAGCAATACTTGCGCCAGATGCCGGGACGCCTTGCAGGGCAGACGGTCGACGGGGCAGGAAACCGTGGCTTTGTTTTGACCTTGGCAACGCGAGAACAGCACATCCGGCGCGAGAAGGCGACTTCGAACATCTGCACCAATCAGGCATTAGTCGCGCTGATGGCGACGATTTTCATGGCGGTCTACGGCAAAGAGGGCATGAAGGAGCTGGCCGAGCACAACCTGGCCAAGGCCGACTACGCGGCAAAGACGCTCGCCGGCGTGCACGGCGCAAGGCTGCGCTTTTCCGGTGCGCCGCGGTTTCACGAGTTTGTGCTCGAGACCGGCGAAGCGCCGGCAGTTTGGGGCCAGCGACTGCTCGACAACAAGATTGTCGGCGGTGTGGAGTTGAGCCGCTGGTATCCCGAGCTGCACCACTGCACGCTCTGGTGCGCAACGGAAGTGATGCCGCGCGCAACGATTGACCGGGCCGCAAGCTTGCTAAGCAGGCAATCTGCGCTTAACGGAGCATAAAAATGTTGGACCTGATTCTTAACTTTCTTCCTGAATGGCTTAGCCTTCGAAAAACTCCAATGAGTCCGAGTCGTTGGCGGAATTGGGGAAAAATTCGCAAGCTGGGTTCTGTTCTCTTTGTAGTGATTTTTACAAGTTGTCTTGGTAGCCTCTTATTCACTATTGATTCGCTGTGGGTAGCAATAGAACATAAGATGGTCGATTTTGGCGACCGAACCCTCATCGCACTCTATTGGTATTCCGGAGCGCTTATCGTTGGTGCAGTCGAATGGGTGCTAAATGAAAGGCGTTTCCGTCTGCCTCCGAAAGCAGTTTAGGGAGGACTTGTAAATTGGTCCGGCAGTGCTGCGGTTTTGATGTGGTTTGTAACAAGGGCACGGCTTTAGCCGGGCCACAAAATCGATAGAGAGGAGGGCGGGCTTTAGCCCCTGCCATGGCGCATCCCAGCAGAAATGTGTCCCCGGCCAGCGTCCTCAACCCATCGCGAACCTTTTTCGCGACGACGGGAACAAGCATGGGGCGACGACTGCTGCAATCCGAGCGCAATGCAAGTTTGCTAATCGACGTGCTTCGCTCACTTGCCACGGAACGCAAATTTGAGCTGCACGATTTTGTCGTAATGCCCGATCACTTGCACCTTCTTCTTACTGTGCACGACGAGATGACCATTGAAAAAGCGATGCAATTGGTTAAGGGTAGGTTCTCGCATCGTCTGTCACACGAGTGCGGTTACAAAGGCGAAATTTGGCATCGCAGTTTCACCGAAGTGCAGGTGGTGAACCGGGAAAGTCTTGAGATTCATCGCGAATATATCGCACAGAACCCGGTGCAGGCTGGATTGGCATCCAATCCGGAAGGGTTTCCATTCTGTTTTCGTTTTTTGGCAAAGAAGAAAGCGGAATCAAAGATCGGCAGGGGCTGAAGCCCAGAAGCTTTTTAGCGTGTGTAATGGCCCGGCCAAAGCCGTGCCCTTGTTACAAGACTCGACGACGAGGAATGAAGAATGGCAGCTTCCGAGAATTCCCCCGGCCCGCACACATTGGGTAAGGTCCGCACACACCCCACGCAGAACGAAGCACTGATGTTCGAGAAATCTGCGCCGGGGAAGCGCGCCTACAAGCTGCCCCCGCTTGACGTGCCTTCAGTCGATGCCAATACGCTTCTCGGCTCAGCCGTGCGCAAGAACCCGGGGCTTCTCCCGGAGCTGTCCGAGATCGAGATCATCCGTCACTTCACCCGCCTCTCCACGTGGAACTACGCCATCGATCTCGGCATGTATCCGCTGGGCTCGTGCACCATGAAGTACAACCCGCGTGTCAACGAGTTTGTCGCCCGCATCGAGGGATTGGCCGAGGCGCATCCCTACCGGCCCGATGCGCTTGCGCAGGGCGTTCTCGAAATCTTCGATCTTCTGCAACGATGCTTGCTAGAGATCACCGGCATGGATGCAATTACCCTGCAGCCCGCGGCCGGCGCGCACGGCGAGTTCACCGGCATCCTGCTCACGCGCGCCTGGCATGAGTCGCAGGGCAATGCGCGGAAGACGGTGCTTATTCCCGACTCGGCGCACGGCACCAACCCGGCCACGGCAGCATTCAGTGGTTACACGGTCGAGAACATCAAATCCAACGCCGACGGCGGTATCGATCTGGAGGCGCTAGCCAGGCGCGTCGACGAAAATACCGCTGCATTGATGCTCACCAACCCTTCAACGCTGGGCGTCTTCGAAAACGAGATTCACAAGATTGCCGACATCCTCCACGCCAAAGGCGCATTGCTTTACATGGACGGCGCCAACATGAACGCACTCGTCGGCAAGGTCCGTCCCGGCGACTTCGGTGTGGACGTGATGCACCTGAACCTGCACAAGACCTTCTCGACGCCACACGGCGGCGGGGGGCCGGGATCGGGACCCGTCGCGTGCAAGAAGTTTCTCGAGCCTTTTCTTCCCATACCTGTCCTCGTGCGAGACGAGAACGGTGCGAAGCACTGCCCTGACGGCCAGAGCTGGGAAGACGCTAATGCCGATGCAACCGCCGATGGCTGCCCGCCGCTGTTTCGTGCGCCGTTCTTCGATTCGCCTACCGGTGAACGCGCCGGCGACCGCGAAGGCGTGCCGCTGCATCCGCCGTTCAAGGGAAAGCTCCATTGGGAATACAACCGTCCCCAATCGATTGGCCGTGTGCGTGCCTTCTATGGCAACACCGGCATGTTCATCCGTGCGCTGGCCTATATCCTGGCGAACGGGCCCGATGGTCTGCGCCAGACCACCGAAGACGCGGTGCTCAACGCCAACTACATCCGCAAGAAACTCGAGGACATGTACGAGCTGCCCTACAAGACGCCATCGATGCACGAGGTGGTCTTCAGCGATAAACGGCAGGCGGCGCACGGAGTGAAGACCGGCGACATCGCCAAGCGGCTCATTGACTACGGCTTCCATCCTTACACGGTCAGCTTTCCCCTCATCGTGCACGGCGCGCTGATGATCGAGCCAACCGAGAGCGAATCGCGCGAAGAGCTCGACTTGTTTGTCGACGCCATGCGGTCCATTGCACGCGAGGCCGAGGAGAACCCTGAGCTCGTCAAGTCTGCGCCGCATTCCACGCGCGTTTCGCGGCTCGATGAGGTGCAGGCGGCGCGTAAGCCGATTCTTCGCTGGAAACCTGTGGCAGAATGAGGTGCCGACTCAACCTCGCACTGCGATCTCAAAATCGATGTGCGGAACGCCTCGGTACATTACGTGCGCAACCTCAGTGAACCCGCACTTGCTGTAAAACTCTCCTGCGCCCGCAGGGCAATCGAACGCATCCAGCCGGATGACCTCCCAGCCCGCTTCCAGTGCGATGCGCCGCGCCTCTTCGATGCACATCCTGCCGATGCCTTTGCGCTGATGGACTGGGTCCACTGCCATCGCCCTGAGGTACAACGGTCTTGCACTGGTGCGAAAGCGGCTTACGTCGATTGACCACGGCTTTCTCTTTGAAAGAGTCAAACTGGCAATCAATCGGCTGCGATGCCGGGCAATGTACACCTGACCGATTCTCATCAGAAACCGCTCGCTGCTTTCTGTCGGCCTTCCCGTCCAAAAGCCCTCGCCAAATCTCTTTGCCAGGTCCTGGTTCACGCGCGTGCGCATCTCTACCAGTTCGTCAATATCGCGTGTCCCGGCAAGTTGGAGCTTCAGACGCATTGAATTGCCCAATCACAAGGAGATACGATATTTTAGCCGGGGCCGCGTACCAATCCCGCCATTTACCCCATTCCACCGGGCTGGCTAAACTCAACATCAGAGTGTCCACCTCCCTTACTCCACCGTATCGCGGGCGCCTCGCGCCTTCGCCCACCGGCTATTTGCATGTGGGCCACGCACGCACCTTCTGGACAGCGTTTCTGCGCGCGCGCGAAGCAAAAGGCGCACTGGTAATGCGCATGGAAGATCTCGATTCCGAGCGAAGCCGCGCCCGGTATGCCGACGCGGTGATCGAGGACCTGCGCTGGCTGGGAATCCGCTGGCAGGAGGGCCCTGACAAGGGAGGGCCGTTCGCGCCCTACACTCAAAGTAAGCGTCGCGAGATCTACATCGCTGCCTGGCGCACGCTGCTGCAGCGCGGCTGCCTCTTCGCCTGCCGGTGCACGCGCAAGGATCTGGAAACCGCACCTGGCGCGCCGCATGAGCGCGCCCTGGCCGTAGCAGAGGGTGGAAAGCTCGATGCCCAGGACGACGATCCTATCTATCCCGGCACGTGCCGTCATCTTACTGGCTACGTGCCGCAGCTTCCCGGCCCTACCGCCGGCGAGCTCGACACGCCAGGCCCGATCAACTGGCGCTTCCGCGTTCCCGACGGAGAGGTCATCGAATTTGACGATCGGAATCTTGGACCGCAGCGATTCGTCGCCGGCAAAGACTTCGGAGATTTTGTGGTTTGGCGGCGCGATGGAGTGGCCAGCTATCAACTGGCGTGCGCAGCAGACGATGCGGCCATGGGCATCACCGAAGTGGTGCGCGGGGCGGACCTGCTCAAGTCTACGGCGCGGCAAATCCTGTTGAACCGCGCTCTCGGCTTTGAGAATCCCGCCTGGTACCATTGCCGCCTGGTGGTCGATCACAATGGCCGGCGATTGGCCAAGCGCCACGACGCGTTGAGCCTGCGTGCGCTGCGCCAGCGCGGACTGACACCGATGAAGATTCTCTCGGCCGACCTGCCGGTCGCCGAGTAAGGTCCATTCGCTGGCCCGGCACTCAGAAACCGGCCCTGTAGCCAAGTAGCATACGTCCCCCGCTGCGCTATCAGGGTGTCTTGTTTTACCATCGTTGAGCTAACCCTTGCCATGAATCACGCTTCAGTTCGCTCCTTGTTGAATCCGTTCCGCAACGCTCCCAACCTGCTTACGCTTATGCGCATCTGCCTCGCGCCCTTTCTGGTGGCTGCGATCCTGGAGGGGCAGTACAGGCTGGGATTCATTCTCTTTGTTGCCGCGGGACTGACCGACGCACTCGATGGCACCCTGGCGCGAGTGCTCAAACAGAGTTCGATGCTTGGCCACTATCTCGATCCGGTGGCCGACAAACTATTGCTCAGCACGCTGTTTCTGGTGCTTCTCTACAAGGGCCTGATGCCGGTAACGGTCACCGTGCTGGTCTTTGGCCGGGACGTGGGCATTCTGTTGGTGGCTGCGCTGCTTTATGCGGCGGTCGGACGGCGGGAATTTCATCCCAGCATCTTCGGCAAAGCCAACACTCTGGCACAGATCACTGCCGTTGCCGCAGTTCTGCTGCATCAGGTCACGCCGGATTGGTACTGGGTTGCGGCGCTCCGCGCCGTGGCTCTCGACGCCACCATGGCGCTCACCGTCATCTCGGGACTGCACTATGCGTGGCTTATCTCACGACGCCCGGGGACGCCGGCTGGCAGCACCGCAAAGTGATGGCGGTCTCTCTCGCGCGATTTAGGAGTCGTCGGGGAGTTGCTCGGTTCCCGCCGTATCTTCAATTTCCATATCGCGAAACTCTTCTGAATCGAAGACTTCGCCACACTCCAGGCACTCGACAAACTCTGTGTCGTCGTGCCGGGAGACAATTCGGACGTTGGGGTGTCTGCAGGCGGTCGCCATCGTTCATTGGCCTGGAGGTACTCTATCCGCCCGATTGTAGCTTTCTTTCGGAGGAATGCAAACCGTTTTTTGATGAATGCAAAGGCGATATGGCGCCAGCCGTCGGTTCCGCCGGTCCACCAGGCTTGAATGCGCGATTAAAACGGAAGTATACTTAAATACGGACCTTTCGAGTCGTATATTTGATGCTAAAGCTCACGAAAAAAGCCGATTATGGCCTAATGGCGCTGAAGTATCTGGCCGAGCACCCTGAGACTTCAGCCCTCAGCGCCAAAGACGTCGCCGACGCCTACGGCATTCCCGCGCAGTTGCTGGCCAAGATTCTGCAGCGGCTTACCAAGTCGGGGTTGCTCAAATCCAGCTCCGGGATGAACGGCGGATACGCCTTGGCCAGAGATGCCCGCCAGATCTCCGCTTTTGAAGTGATTCGCGCCATCGACGGGCCGCTGTTCATTACTTCCTGCTTCAAGGGCGCAAAGTCCTGCGACCTGACGCCGAGCTGTACCATCAAGGAGCCCCTGGCCCGCGTCAACGAAACCATTTCAGGCGTCTTGAAGAGCATCAGTATCTACGATCTTGCCGAGCGAGAGCCCGTTCCGCCGCGGCACCCCGAGGCACCAGGCCTGGTTAGGTTGACTGTTTAACCGCAGGCCGCTGGATCGCCGGGGCAACGTCGAACATCGAATGAGGGTAGATGAGCAACGCGATTGAAATTGGAGCAGATCTTCACCCGGGAGTAGTTACGCCTGAGAGGCTTTCGGCTCAGCCGGCGTCCTCCGCGCCCGTGGGCGACCTCCAAGTGACCTCGAGCGCCGTCCAGCGGATCCGCGCCATCCTCGCCAAAGAGGGCATTTCGACTGAAGTGGGCGGCCTTCGGCTTGGCGTCAAGGGCGGAGGCTGTTCGGGGCATTCCTATGCCATTGGGTTCGACGCGCAGCCTCGCGAGCGCGACAACATTTTCGAGTTCGACGGCGTGCGCGTTTTCATCGATCCCAAGTCGTTCGTCTTTCTGAAGGGCATGACGCTTGATTACGAGCAGACGCTCATGCGGCAGGGCTTCAACTTCATCAATCCCAACTCCACCAAGTCCTGCGGCTGCGGGTCGTCCTTCTCGGTCTGAGCCAACACGACCCACGAAACGCTACGAATCGACCTTGGTCCCTATTCCCTGGTCCCTGCTTTTAGCGCCTTCTCGATCCCCTCTTCCGCGAGCGGCGCCATGACTGCAAAACCGGCCGGAAGCGGGTGTACGCCATCCCGGCTCAGCGCCGGCGGCAGACCGCCGTGCTCGTCCTTCATCGCCGAGTAGTAGTCCACATACACGAAGCCTTTGGCAGTGGCGTAACCTCTGAGCCACGCATTCATCTGGGCGATTTTGGGTGCTGGTTCGAGCCCGGGCGCCCACGAATAGTCGAATGCGGGAAGCACAGAGCAAAGAACCACGCGTATTCCGTTGGCCGATGCCAATTCGGCCATCGAAGCGAGATTTCCCTCCGTCTGCTCCAGTGTCATAGGGCCGGTGTTGCCCGCGATGTCATTGGTTCCGGCCAAGATCACTACGACCTTTGGCTGCAAATCGATCACGTCCTGCCGGAAGCGCAACAGCATCTGCGGCGTGGTTTGCCCGCTGATGCCGCGGTTGATGTAGGGCTTTCCCGGAAACGACTGATCGAGCTTCCAGCCCTCGGTAATGGAATCGCCCATGAACACCACGCGCTGGTCGCCGGGCGCCGACGCAGCCAATTTCACATCTGCCTCCCTGTAATGCTCAAGCCCGCCGAAGTCCAAGAGCAGTTGCCGGTCGTGCTCGTTCCAATACGCGTTGTTGGGGTGGCCTGAGGGCGAGGTCTGCGCCGCCGTCGCAGTGGCCGGCACCGTCGGCTGCGCAACGGGTGTTTGCGGCACGGGCTGAGTTGCAGCGGGCTGCGCGCGCAACCAGCCAGGGACAAAAATCCCAGCCAGCGCCAGGAATGCGAATACGGGTTGGCGCAAATTCATCGGGCTCCTCGAGGTGTTTCTCCTGTTCGGCCACATTGCCAGTCTGACGCCGGCCTCGGAGCGGGCTGCGCGCCCTCTCGATTGTAGGCAATTGCGCGACAAGAAGGCGACCAGTCACCCCGAATTCGCTTCCAACACGCCGCGCTAAAATTTAGCCATATGACCGGCGCAGCCGTCGCTCCCGAAATACTTACCGAGTACGAGCCCGTGATTGGCCTCGAAGTGCACGTACAATTGCTGACGGCAACCAAGGCATTTTGCGGTTGCGCCAACAAGTTCGGCTCGGAGCCGAACACCAATATTTGTCCCGTCTGCCTGGGGCTGCCCGGTGCGCTCCCCGTCCTGAACAGCAAGGCCGTCGAGTTCGCGACGCTGGCTGCGCTGGCGCTTAACTGTGAGGTGCGCGAGCGCTCCATCTTCGCGCGCAAGAACTACTTTTATCCCGATCTTCCCAAGGGCTACCAGATTTCGCAGTACGACAAGCCGCTCGCCGAGCACGGCTGGATCGAAGTCCCCACAGCGAACGGAGAGAAGAAGAAGATCGGCATTACGCGGCTGCACATGGAAGAAGACGCGGGCAAAAGCCTGCACGAGGGCTTCAGCGATTCGGCTACGCGCACCTATCTCGACCTGAATCGCTGCGGCACACCGCTTGTTGAGATCGTCAGCGAGCCCGACATTCGCACCCCCGACGAGGCCTTCGAGTACCTCACCCGGCTGAAAGAAATTCTGCTCTACACCGGAGTCTCCGACTGCAACATGGAGGAGGGTTCGCTTCGCTGTGACGCCAACGTCAGCGTGCGTCCGCGCGGACAAGAAAAATTTGGCACCAAGACAGAAGTGAAAAACGTCAACAGCTTCAAGTTCATCCGGGCGGCGCTGGAATACGAGATCGAGCGGCAGGTGGGAGCGATCGAGTCGGGCGGGTGCGTGCTGCAGGAGACGCGGCTCTGGAACGCCGACGAGGGACGCACGTATTCCATGCGCTCCAAGGAACAGGCGCACGATTATCGCTACTTCCCCGAGCCCGATCTGCCGCCGGTGATCGTTTCGCACGAATTCCTGGAACGCAAAAGAGGGGAGCTGCCGGAGCTGCCTGAGGCGCGCCGCAAACGCATGATCGCCGAGTACGATCTGTCGGAACGCGACGCCCATACGCTGACTGCGTCGCGCGATTTCGCCGATCGCTTTGAGGCCGCAGCCAAGACCACGCGCAACCCACGCCGCGTGGCCAACGTTCTGCTGAGCGAGATCGGTGGGCGCCTCAAGGCTCTTGGGCTCGACCTGGAGCAGTCGCCCGTGACCATGGCGGGCATTGTGCTGGCCGCGGATTTGCTTGATGAGGGGAAGATCAGCTCCAGGCAGATGAAACAGCTGCTTGACGTGAGCTTTGAGAAGGGCGAGGACTTCGGTCTGGTCTACGAGCGCGAAAAGCCGCAGCAGATCACAGACGCCTCGGCAATCGAAAAGCTGATCGACGAGGTCATCGCGGCGAACCCCAAGCAGGTGGAACAGTATCGGAGCGGCAAGACGACGCTGGCCGGATTCTTTGTGGGCCAGGTAATGCGGGCGACCAAGGGACAGGCCAACCCGGCGCTGCTCAATGAGCTGGTGGAGAAGAAACTGCAGGGCTAAGCTGCGGTGGCCGTCTACTTCAGCTTCAGGTCCGAGATAAATTCCTTGCGCGCATCCCATGAACTGACGGTCTTGGTCGGGCTCTTTCGTCCGTCCTTCTCGGCCCACAGATCGTAGTCGTCGGCCATGTCGATCTGCGCGAAGTGGAAGTGCCCGTCGCCCGTAGACGTATAGCTGCGAATGGATTTCGTCTTCTGGTTCTTGAGGAAGACGGTTGCGCCGGAAACCGGCGCGGAGTCTGGATTCAGAACCGTGCCCGACACCGTGCGCTGGCCCAGATTCTGGCTCCAGGAGGCGGGCGCAAACAACCCGCCCCGCGGTCCGGGCGAGAAGCCCCCCAGAGCTGCAAAACCAATCGAGACTGCTGCGAGCCAAGTCGCTCGGCTCATTCTTATTCCTCCTCGTCCTCTTCGAAGGGTTCCTCGTCGTCGTCTTCGAGATCCTCTTCGACGCGCGCCAGTTCCAGCGGTTCGACGCCAACCACCTCGAACTCCGTGCCGCACTCGTCGCAGGCGACTACGTCGCCTTCCTCTACCTCGTCGATATCAACGTCAAGATTGTTTTCGCACTCAGGGCAGCTGGGCATGGCAGTCTCCCCCCTTTCTAAACCAATTCATATTGCGGGATATCAACATACATCCTTGCGACCATCGCTAGTTTTAGTGAGAACCCGGCCTCAGGTCAAGAGCCTCGCATCCGCCACCATCGCGCCTGTTCTTGCACGGAAAATGAACGCCTCATTCTCGAACGGCACGCTAAGCGGGAGCCGGATTGGCCTTGACGCACCCGCTGCTCATTCCCCGCCTCTCATACATGTGATCGGTCCTCAAGTGTAGCATCGTGCCGCGTCGCCGTTCGCCATGACAGCCGAGCACCGGAGCGTTTACTCTGTTGAGACAGATGCCGCGTGGCGACTCCACTTCGATTGCCTTCCCTGACTTCAAAGGCGCGACGCGCTGGCTGGTTCTCGTCAACCTCGCGTCGTTTTTCGGCCTAATGTTATACAGTTTTGCGTTTCAAGGCCCGGCCATGCTGCTCATGTCCCGATTGATGTTCTTTCCATCTTCCTTTCTTGACGGAGCGCTTTGGCAGCCGCTCACCTACAGTTTCATTCATCCGCCCGGCATGGCCGTGGCCGCGTTAGCGGACCTGCTTTCAATCTGGTTTATTTTCGGTTTCCTCGAAGGCTTTCACGGTTCGAACTGGGTGATATGCCTTTACGCGGTCTCCGTGCTCAGCACGGCTGCAGCGGGGCTCGCCATCTACGCCGGCAGCCAAACGATGGGTTACACGCTTCTTCCTCTGCCGCTTTACGGCTGTTCCGGCGGCATCTTCGGGCTGGTTGTGGCCATCGGGGTGCTTTACGGCGGCATGCGATTCACCCTGTTTCCCTTGCCGTTCAGTCTGACGGCGCGCACTTTTGCTCTGATTTATTTCCTGGTCGCCCTGGCTTTGCTCTACGGCGAGCAGAGGATGATTGCCTTTTCCAATCTCGGCGGAGCACTGGCAGGCCTCCTGTGGGCGCGCCTCGGGCCGAAGCGCGGGATTTCGTTCAAGCTCAGCTTTCGGCTGAGCGAAGGCTGGTATGGCCTGCGCAATCGCTTCTACCGCTGGAAGCGGCGCAACGCGGCGCGCAAATTCGAGGTCTACATGCGGTCCCAGGGCCGCTCCGTGCACTTCGATAGCAAGGGCCGCATGATCGACGAAGACTCCGACGACAAGAAGCGCTGGAATTGAGGTCGAGGGCTTCCGAGTAGCATGCTAGCGGCACCCGGCCTAGCGGAAAAGCATCTTTGCGTATCTTTCCTTCACTTTGAAGTACTTGTTCTGAATGTCACCCACAACCACGATAAAGAACTCGCCCTTCGCATCCATCGCCCGCAATCGCGCCACCTCTGACATGGGAAAAACCGCGCCCGCACTTTGGTAGGTAAAGGATCGTAGCGCACTGTTGCTTTCCACCGTTCCAGTCGTGACTTCAAGCGGCTGAACGATCTCCGAACGGCCCGAATCTGTCAGCACTACGCGATGGACGGAGGACGCCAGGCTCAAGCCGGCGCCGGTCAGGTTAGTTGCCGTGCTGGGCTGGGCAAAAATATGCAACACCGGCGCTCTCATTTGGGGTGTCACATCGGCTAATCCAAAGGGCATCATTTCTCTCCGCGCCTGGACCGCCAGGTATTCGATGTAGTCCTCCGGCGTAAGGACGGTGATTGTATAGCCCGACACGCCACAGCCCTCGCAAGCCATCGCGGAAAGAAGCAAGGTCTGCATATCGTTCAGTGTCACCCCGACGTCGTGCCGCTTTCCGTGAAGGGCGTCGTCGATCGAAGCCTGGACCTGAGCGTCAGTCAAAGGCTCTACGGTGAGAGCAGCTGCCGGTCGATCCTTTCCTCCCGCGGCCGCGGAAGCTTCTTGGATGTCAATTAAGAATGCGGTCAGGGCAACTGATAGTAGGGCAAGACGCACAACATTTCTCATAACTTACCGTCCTCACCCGGCATAGCCGGTTCAAGTTGAGCGATCTGGGAAGGGTTCGAAGGCGCTCGAACGCGCGCGACCCGATGAAGACGCACAGGCTGCGTACGAGCCAAGAGCTACCGGCGCGATACGCGCAGGCGTGAAGTATCACGCTTCCAATAGGTGATTTGGAAATCTGGCGAACAGTATACTCTCGAAAATCTGCCGCCGGTCCCACAGGCGAAAACGGTTCCCAAGTCGATCCGCTAAAATCCTCTCTGGAATGTCAAACAGGATCGCTTTTCTTTTTCCAGGCCAGGGTTCGCAGAGCGTGGGCATGGGCCGCGAGCTCGCCGATCGATTTCCCGTAGCCGCACAAACCTTTGCCGAGGCCGACGCCACGCTTGGGTTCCCGCTTTCGAGGCTCTGCTTTGAAGGGCCGGAAGAAGAACTTCGCCTGACCGAAAATACCCAGCCGGCCATCATGACGGTGAGCGTGGCCGCGGCGCGCGTTCTGGCCGAGCATGGCGTTACACCTTCGCTTGCCGCGGGGCACTCGCTGGGTGAGTGGTCGGCACATGTCATTGCGGGCACGATGTCGTTTGCCGATGCCGTGCGCGCCGTAAAGGCACGCGGCCACGCCATGCAGCAAGCGGTTCCGGCGGGGCAGGGAGCCATGGCCGCGATCCTGGCGCTCGATGCCGCGCAGGTGGCTGAGGCCTGCGCTGAAGCCGCAAAGGAAACAGGGCTCGCCGTGCAGGCGGCGAATCTCAATTCGCCCACTCAGACCGTGATTTCCGGCGCAGCCGCAGCCGTTGAAAAAGCTTCTGCCCTCTGCAAGGCCAAAGGTGCGCGGCGCACTGTGATGCTCCCTGTCAGTGCACCGTTCCACTGTGCGCTCATGCAACCGGCTCAGGAAGAGGTTGCACGGGTTCTGGCCGCACTTGCGATGCACGATCCGCGCATTCCAGTAGCCGCGAACGTGACCGGCGCGCTCGTCACCGCTGCAGACTCCGCACGCGATGCTCTCATCCGCCAGGTCACTGGTGCGGTTCGCTGGGTCGGTTGCATGCAGGCGCTGAAGGCTGCGGGCGCGGATGTATTCGTCGAAGTCGGCCCCGGCAAGGTCCTTTGCGGCCTCATCAAGCAGATCGATCCCGGGCTGAAAGCACTCAACGTAGATGACGCGGCAAGTTTGGAGAAGACGGTGGCGGAGATGGTCTAAAGGGCAGCGCGTAGAGGAAAGAGCGAGAGTTCGGGTCGCGTTGGAACCCCGACAACCTAGTTGCGGAGGCGAAAAGATACCTCAATTCTTATTCGCACAGCAATGGGCTTTCCGTCGAGCGTCGCCGGCCGAAACCGGTACTGGCTGACGGCTGCGACCGCATTCTCATCCAGCCCGTGGCCAGCCGACCGTTCTACACGAATCTCGGTTGGCATGCCTTGTTCATCCACAATGGTCGATATGAGGACGACGCCCTCGACTCGTTCGGCCCGTGCTTCGTCGGAGAACTCCGCGTCCACGGAGTGGATCACCACAGGAGGCTTCGCACCGGTTGGGAGCCTGAGGGGGTCGTTCGCCCACGCGGAAGAAGCGGCGCCTCCGAAGCCGTTTCGCAACCGGTCTTGGTCGCAGTCCACAATCTCTGTCGACGGTGGCCTGAATGGAGAGAACTCAACGCTGACGCAAACCCGGACCGGAACCGGAAGACCGTTCAACGTCCCAGGTTGAAAGGTCGAAGCCTTAACCGCCGCCATCGCGTTGCGCAGGTAAGAACCCCTATCGTCGGGGATCATGTCTCGCAGCTTGACGGCGCCATCGGCGCCAACGATCACCTGAAAACGAACACGGTGCGGAATTCTGGGATCAGCATCCGGCGGATATTCCGGGGGCACGGCCTTAATCAGTACTGGCGGGGTGATGCCTGGGCCTATTCGATACACATCGTCCTGGCCCGGAGTCGGCGGGGCTGGCTTGATGTCTATAGGTCCGTCTTGCGTCGATGGCGCTGGCTGCCCAAAACCACGATGTGAAATCGCCATCAGCGCCAGGAACACGAAGGACGCGCCCAGATTTCTCATGCAGATCACCGCATATCAGATTGGCCCAGCACTGTTACACAATTCCCAGCTCTCTCAGCACAAACGCATAGTCCAACGCGATCTCCTTCAAATAATCGTACCTTCCGCTGGCGCCGCCGTGACCGGCCTGCATATTCGTTACCAGCAGCAGTGGATGCGCGTCCGTCTTCAGCGTGCGTAGCTTGGCTACATACTTCGCCGGCTCCCAATACATCACCTGGCTGTCGTGCAGGCTGGTCTTCACGAGCATCGCCGGATAATCGGCTGCACGCAGATTGTCGTAGGGCGAATAACTCAGCATGTACTTGAAATACTCCTGCTGATTCGGATCGCCCCACTCCTCATACTCTGGCACCGTTAAGGGCAGGGAAGCGTCGAGCATGGTATTCATCACATCGACGAACGGTACGTGTGATACGACGGCGTTGAACAGCCCCGGCCGCATATTCACGACCGCGCCCATGAGTAAGCCACCAGCCGACCCACCCTCAATGGCCACTCGATCGGGATCACCGTATCTCTCTGCGATCAGCACCTCCACGCAGGCAATGAAATCGGCAAACGTGTTGCGCTTTACCAGCATTTTCCCGGCATCATGCCAGGGCTCGCCCAAATCGCCGCCGCCGCGAATGTGCGCGTAGGCCATCACCACCCCGCGATCGAGCAGGCTGAGCCGGTTCGAACTGAATCCCAGCGGCAGCGAGTACCCGTACGACCCGTAGCCGTAGACGTAAAGTGGATTCTTCCCCGATTTCAGTTGGTCTTTGCGGTAAACAATCGAAATCGGAACCTCGACTCCGTCGGGCGCCTTCGCATGCATCCGCTCACTGGCGTAGAGCGTGCGATCAAAGCCGCCGGGAACCTCCACCTGCTTCAGCAGCGTCGATGCGCCGGTCGCCACGTCGTACTCGTAGACCGAGCTGGGCGTCACCAAAGACTGGTAGCCGTAGCGAAATGTCGTTGTGTCAAAGATTCGATTGATGTGCGGGTGCGCGCTGTACGCTGGCTCAGGGAACGCGATCTCCCCCGCCCGCTCCGCCCCAGGCCCGTCGCCGGCAAACTTCCACAACCGCAGCCGGGGCAGGCCGTCTTCGCGCTCGCAGGCAATAAAGAATCCGGCGAACATATCGACGTCTTCGAGCATCACGGCGTCGCGATGCCCGATCAACTCGGTCCAATGTTCGCGGCCGGGCGCGGCTACCGGCGCGGTCACCAGCCGGAAGTTGCGTCCGCGGTCATTCGTGCGGATAAACCATAACCCGTTGCGATGGTCGACAGAATACTCCTGGTCGTCGACACGCGGGGCGATGAGCGTGAAATTTCCAACCGGATCATCGGCGGGTAGCACTCGCGCCTCGCTGGTGATGTGGCTCGCCGCTTCGGCGACGATAAACTTGCCATCGCGGGTGCGTCCCACGCCAAGGTTGAAGCGCTCGTCGTCTTCCTGGAAGACCAGCACATCGTCCGAATAGGCCGCGCCGAGCGCGTGCCTCCATAGTTGATATTGCCGCTTCTGCTGCTCATCTTCGACCGTGTAGAACAGCGTTCGATTGTCGGCAGCCCAAACCACCGACCCCACGCGCTCGACCTCGCCGGACAGAGTTTCGCCGGTCGCGAGATCCTTGATGTGCAGCGTGTACTGGCGGAAGCCCTTGGTGTCTGTGGCGTAAGCCAGCCAGCGGCCGTCATCGGTGATATCGGTGGCGCCAATGGCAAAGAAGGCGTGGCCCTTGGCCAGCTCATTGCCGTCGAGAAGCACTTCTTCTGCTGCATCGGAATCGGGCCCGGCAGCCGTTCCGCGCTTGCGGCAATGAATCGCGTACTGCAGGCCCTCTTCGGTTCGCGTGTAGTACCACCAGTCTCCGTCGCGAAAGGGAACGGAGATATCCGTTTGCTTGATATGACTCAGCATCTCCTCATAGAGCTGTTCGCGCAGACCGGCCAGCGGCGCCATGACGGCTTCCGCATAGGCATTCTCGGCTTCGAGGTAGGCCGTGACCTCGGGGTTTTCTTTATCGCGCAGCCAGGCGTAGTCGTCGGTGAGCGTTGTGCCGTGCAGGGTGGTCTCAGTGTGGATTTTGCGCGCGACGGGAGGTGAGGGGAGCGGTTTCTGGCCCATTTCTCTCCCAGTGTAGAGCTTCCGGCGACGGAACCTCCGGTTGTCGGCCCGCGTACAATGAAACTGGATGAAAGGCATTCGGCACGTCTATCTGGCCGCATTTCTGCCGTTGCTAACGGCAGTTTTCTTCTTTTCCTCCGCGACAGCCAGGGCCCAGAGCGTCGCCAGCCTTCCCCAGCCCACCGATTACGTCAACGATTTCGCTCACGTACTTTCGCCACAAGCGGTTGCGCATCTCGATTCGATCTGCTCCGAACTCGATCACACCGCAACCAATGCCCAGGTTGCGGTGGTCACGGTGCATGACCTGAATGGCGATGACGCGGCGGACTATGCCGACCAGCTTGAAACCAAGTGGAAGATGGGCCGCAAGGGCTCCGATCGCGGCGTGCTGGTGCTGCTGGCAGTCGCCGATCACAAGTACCGGATCGAGGTCGGCTACGGGCTCGAGGGCATTCTGCCCGACGGCAAAATCGGCGACATAGGCCGCGACATGGTTCCCGATCTTCGCGCCGGCGACTACGACGGCGCGTTGACGCTGGCTGTGGGTGAGGTCGCCCAGGTGATTGCTGCGGACGCCAAGGTGACGCTCACCGACAACTCGCCTGCCCCCGCGCCGCAGCCGGCTCACCAAAGCCCGCCGCTTGGCGGGCTCATTTTCATCCTCATCATCCTGTTTTTCTTCGGTGGATTCTCGCTGCTGCGCATTCTTTTCGGCGCCAGCCTGTTTTTCGGCGGTTGGGGCAGGGGTAACTGGGGTGGCGGAGGCGGTTGGGGCGGCGGTGGATTTGGCGGCGGTGGATTTGGCGGTGGTGGCGGAGGCGGAGGCGGCTTTGGAGGGTTCGGCGGCGGAGGTTTTGGTGGCGGCGGCGCCGGAGGAAGCTGGTAATGAATGCAGCTCACAGCCGTCAGCTAACAACTCTCAGCTTGGCCAGTGCAGAGTGACGAACTGATAGTTGAGGGCTTACAGACGATTTTTCGGAGGAGGTTCAAAAGGTATGAGCAAGGGACTTGGAATTGTGCTGGCCGTGGTGGCCGTTCTGGTGCTGGTTGTTTTGATGGTGTTCGGCAGCTATGTCAGTGCCAAGAACCAGATGGTCGCCAAGGATCAAAATGTGAAGGCCGCCTGGTCTGAGGTTGACGTGCAACTGGAGCGGCGCGCCGACTTGATTCCCAACCTGGTGTCGACCGTGAAGGGGTTCACCAAGGAAGAGAGCACGGTTTACGGCGATATCGCCAATGCCCGGGCCGGCCTGCTCAACGCGCAAGGGCCGCAAGCCAAGATCGCCGCCAACGGACAGCTGGACGGGGCCCTCGGCCGGCTGCTTGCCCTGGTTGAGAATTACCCGCAACTGCGCTCCAGCGACCAGTTCATGCGTCTGCAAGACGAGCTCTCGGGAACCGAGAATCGCATCGCCGTGGCACGCAAGCGCTACAACGATGCGCTGCAGGATTACAACACCTTCATCCTTCAGTTCCCCAACAGCATCTGGGCGGGAATGGCCGGCTTCCACCAGAACAGTGCGTATTTCACGGCCAGCCCGGCCGCGCAGGCGGTGCCGCAAGTTAACTTTTAACAATTCGCCCCTGGCTAAGCCTCAAAACACAAAAAGGCCATTCTGCCCAAGCAGGATGGCCTTTTGCCGCATATCCGGAATCGCGCCGGACCGGTCTATTTGAAGGAAGCGATGGCGCTGGCTTCGTCGTCGTAGATGTCGAAGACGGTGTACAGCTTGGTCAGTTGCAGAAGATCGTGGACCTTCTTGGTGAGCTTGAGAAGCTTCACCGTCGCGCCCTGGTTCCTGGCCGACGTGTAGGCGCTCACCAGCTCGCCCAGCCCGGAGCTATCAATGTAGTTCACGTCGCCCAGGTCGAGCAGAATACGACGCTGTCCTTTGCCAATCAGGTCGCGAATGGAGTCGCGCAGTTGTACGCTGCCTTCGCCCAAGGTGATCCGCCCGCTCAGATCGAGGACGATGACGCCGTCCACTTCACGGGAAGCTATCGCAAGTGCCACGGAATTTCCTCCTTGTTGCTACTTCGGTTATAACATCATTGCTGTCGCTGTCTTGCGGAAAACTCCAGGCCGGCTAGTGGCCCGGCCCCAATGCCGGTCAATCCCCTACCGCGCCTCCACCTTCATTCGGCTTGGTCCCGCTCGCCGGGGCCAGGTGTTTCATCAACGTGAGCTCGGTTCCGGGATGCAATTTACGAAAGTGTACCTCATCCATCAGGGAGCGGATGAGGAAGATGCCGCGGCCCGTGCCGCGCAGTAGGTTTTCCGGCGCCGAAGGGTCGGGCACGTGCCCAGAATCGAATCCGTGACCCTGGTCGGCGATGACGAAGATCAGATCGGTGCCGGTATTCTCCATGGAAACGTCGATATGGAGCGCCGGATTGTACTCGTTCCCGTGAAGAACCGCGTTGATGGCCGCCTCGTGCACGGCCATCGTAATGTGAAAGCGCGCGTCCTCGTCCAGGCCGGCTTCGGAGGCCAATTCATCGGCGGCCGCCTCCACTTCGCTCACGCTTTCCATGGTAGAGCTCAACCGGAAGCTCCGCCGTCCTCGATTGGGTCCACTCACCGGGCTCTTATCCGCCTCCGCCACCGTGGTCTTGCCGGGCCCCGCTCCCGCTCTTTCAAAGCCTTCTGGCAGTTTCTAGTCTCGACGCCATTGTGTCAAGCGGGTTTCCCGCGAGCGGCCTGTCGCAGCGTCTAGCAGTATAAAGGGATAAACGTCATGCGAAGGCCGAACCACCTCTCGTTTTCGGATCCGTAACACCCCTCGCAGGTCGATATAGAAGGTCTACACTCAATCTTGTGAATCAGCACACCCCAGCCCGCGTCAGCCTGACCGCGCTGCTCGGTACTCCCGTGACCGACGCAAAAGGGCAGTTGCGCGGCCGGCTCAAAGATGTCGCCGTCGCCACCGGCCCTGATGGCGGCACAGTGGCCGGCCTGGTGCTGAAGACTCGCGATGGCCTGCAACTGGTCCCTGCTCAGGAGATCATGGAAACCCCTGCCGGCACCCTTGAGCTGCGTTCCGTCCAGGCCCTCGTTCCCCTCAATGATGAGAACAATCTCCTTCTGCTCCAACGCGACCTTGTCGACCGCCAGATTATCGATATCAACGGCCGCAAGGTGGTCCGAGTGAATGACGTGGATCTCGAGTGGGTGGGCCAGGGCCAGGCGCGTACTTTGCGTGTGGCTGAAGTCGAGGTCGGCCTAAGGGGCGCGTTTCGCAGAGTATTCAAGGGGATCGTACCGCGTGCCCGGCTCGAATTGGTATCGCGCAAATTGCCCCCGCGCGCCATCCCGTGGGAATTTGTCGACGTCATCGAGCCCGATCCGGCGCGGCGTGTCAAACTGCGCATCGAGCATGAGCGGCTGGCCGAAATTCACCCCTCCGAACTGGCAGACATCCTCGAAGACCTGGCTCCAGCCGAGCGCGAGGCAATCTTCACCTCGCTGGATGAAGAGGTCGCCGCGGAAACTCTCGAAGAGGTCGAGCCCAAGCTGCAGAAGGCACTGTTGGAAAAGCTCGACGAGGAGCGAATCGCCGACATCGTCGAAGAGATGGACCCCGGAGCGGCGGCCGACCTGCTCTCCGAGCTTTCCGAGGAACGATCCGACGCCATCCTCGAAGAAATGGAGCCGGAAGAGCGGCAGGAGGTCGAGGAGCTGCTCGAGTTCGACGAGGACTCAGCTGCAGGCTGCATGACCACCGATTTCGTCTACCTCGGAGTTGAAGCGACCGTCGCGCAGGCCGTGCAGGCCCTGCGTAGTTTCGATGGCGACCCCGAAACAGTGACAGAAGTCTTTTTACTGGGAGAAAAACGTGAGCTTCGCGGGGCTGTACCCTTGGCGCGCTTGGTAATGGCTCAGCCGGAATCGCGCTTAAGCGTGCTCACCGAGCCACGCGTGCTCTCTTGCCCGGCCGACATGAAACAGAACGAGCTCGCCGAGATGTTCGATAAGTACAACCTGCACGCATTGCCTGTGGTCGATCCGCACGGCCGCATGGTAGGTGTCGTGCAGGCCGAGCAGGTGATCAGCTTCCTACGTGAGAAGCTGTAATTCCAGTTGGAATCGGCGTTTGCCGAGTCGATTCGCCTCCCGCTTCTCGCCATCGCCCCAGTCGCTTCTTTCACCTTTATGCGCGCAGTCACCGCAGATGTATCCATTTCTGTGAAACAATGCAGGTCACATGCTCCAGCTACCTCGAATTATCCAGGGCGGCATGGGCGTAGGCGTGTCGAATTGGCGCCTCGCCCAGGCCGTTTCCAAGCTCGGCCAGTTAGGCGTCGTTTCGGGCACGGCACTCGATGTACTCTTCGTTCGCAGGCTCGCCGATGGCGATCAGGGCGGCCACATGCGCAGGGGATTGGACGCGTTTCCTTTTCCTGAGATGGCCCGTCGCATTTGGCACGAGCACTTCGTTCCTGGCGGAAAGCCCGCCGGCGCATCGTACCCCAGCCTCCCCATGCACCAGAAACGCGATGTGCGCAAGCTCGTCGAACTGTGCGTAGTCGCGAACTTCGTCGAGGTTTTTCTGGCCAGGGAAGGCCACGACAATCCGGTGGGAATTAACTATCTTGAGAAAGTTCAGATTCCCCATTTGCCTTCGATCTACGGCGCTATGCTGGCGGGTGTGGGCTACGTCCTGATGGGCGCGGGCATTCCATTGCACATTCCCGGCGTGCTCGACGCTTTCGCCGCGCAGCATGCGGCAGAGTATAAGTTGTCGGTCACTGGCGCGGCACAAGACGAGTTCGCGGACGCAGGTACGCCGATGCGACTCGATCCAGCCGAATATGCCGGAGGCCCGCTCCCGGCCTTGCGGCGTCCCAGGTTTCTGGCCATCGTTTCTTCGAACACCCTGGCGGCCTCCATGCTGCGCCGCGCCAACGGCCGCGTCGATGGGTTGGTGATCGAAAGCCCCACGGCGGGTGGGCACAACGCGCCCCCGCGCGGCAAACTGCAATTGAACTCCGCCGGCGAGCCGATTTATGGCGAGCGCGATCGAGTGAGTATCCCCGAACTGCGCGTCCTCGGCGTTCCCTTCTGGCTAGCCGGTGGATACGGAAATCCAGAAAAACTGCGTGAGGCGCTGGACCAGGGAGCCACGGGCATCCAGACTGGCACCGCCTTTGCCTTCAGCCAGGAATCCGGTTTGCGCCCCGATCTCAAACAACGGCTACTTCGCCAGGCGGCCACCGGCTCCGGTGAGGTCTTCACCGATCCTCTGGCTTCGCCCACCGGCTTCCCTTTCAAGGTTGCGCAGCTTGACGGCACCTCGTCGACGCTCAATGTCTATCAGGAGCGCAAGCGCGTCTGCGATCTTGGCTATTTGAGAGAACCTTATGTCACGCCCGAGGGCGACATTGGCTATCGCTGTTCTGCAGAACCAGTGGCGAATTACGTCGCCAAGGGAGGCAAAATCGAGGATACAATCGGCCGCAAGTGCCTTTGCAACGCGTTGCTCGCGAACGTCGGCCACGCGCAGTCGCGCCTCGACGCGGTCGAGGAACCTGCACTGGTCACGGTGGGCGACGATCTGAATACCGTTGCGCAGTTCCTCGAGCCGGGTTGCGAAAGCTATGGCGCCGCGGATGTGGTGGAGCGCCTGCTCAGTCGGAGCGCGGACGTTCCGCGGCATACGAATTTCTCGCCCGCGGCCACGGTCTAGCAATGGAAGCACCAGCATCATGGGGTCCATAGCGAACCTGTAAGATCGTTCTGTCTAACTGCCCCGATCTCTTTCGGCAAGGATCTCGCCCAGCCGATCAAGCTTGCGCTCCCACGCCGTCCGATGCTCGCGAATCCATTGTTCGAGAGCGCGAAACCCGGCCTGCTCAATCCGGCACACGCGCACACGCCCGAGCTTCTCCGTGTGCACCAGCCCGGCGTCTTCCAGGATCTGCAAATGCTGCATCACGGCGGTGAGCGTGATTCCCAGCGGCTCTGCCAATTTCGTAACCGATGCGGGCTTCGCGACGAGTGACGACAGAATGGCCCGTCGCGTGGGATCGCCAAGCGCGTGAAACAGCCGATCGATGTCGACGGCGCGATCGCTCATCGTGATGTCCCTACTGCTCCAGTTCCTTTTGCAGCCGTTCGATCAGCCCGCTCCAGCCGATCTCAATCATCTTCGCCCCGTCAGGCCAGTCGATGTAGGTTCCCTGATGCGTGAGGATCACATCGGTCCCTCTCTCCGCAGCCACAAACTCGAAGGTTGAAATCATCACCGCGATAGGTTTTCCGTTCAGAGACATCCTAGAAGTCATGACGATCCGCTTTTCGTTATCGATGTCTTGATATGTGCTTTCGTTGGCGATCGTCGATCCCGCAATCGGATGGCCTTCCTTGAAGCGATACCGGAACTGTTCGATTCCTCCGACGCGAAAATCCATGTGGAATTCCTGAAGCTCGTGGTCGCCCTCCGCATACCAGCGCCGCTTGAGAGCCGGCTGGGCAAAAGCAGAGAAGACTCGAGCCGGACGTTGGGGAAAGGCGCGCTCGATGACAAAGGTGTTGTGAATGGTGGCCGTCTCGGTAGCAGTCATGGTGGTTCCTCCTCGGGAAATACTTAAGCAACAACTTAAGTGTCATACGAATCGTCGTAATTGTCAAGTTGGTACTTCAGTAATTTTCCTGGGCTCGTAGGCGTGTGGCCTCGGTCCCAATGATCGTTACCGCGATGAGGGTGATGCCTCGAAAAACCCGCATTGTACGGTCGCTCCGCTGTCCAATAGCCTGCAAACATAGCACTTAGCAACAAGAACCACCTGTACCTCCTCCCCCCTCCCGCTTTGCTCTCTATTCGCCGTGGCGAGCCAGGATGGGCGGCTCCGCTGAAGCTGCCGAATCCTCATTTCCCTCCGTGCTAGACTTGCGTCGGGCACTTCAACTCAACCTAATCCTGCAATTCTTTGCGATTCTGAGGCCTCCCTCGGCAGTCGCAGGGCCGCGACGTGCGCGCTCGGGGCCGGGCTTGGGTGAACGGCCCTTCAGGAGAGCGGAAAGAGAGGAACCATGACGGAGCCGGTCTATCGCTGGCAACCTGTAACGGACGTGTACAAGGAGCAGGCGGCGCAGTCTGCCGACATTGAGGCCGCCAACGAGCAAAAGCGCCAGGAACTGAACCAGCAAAAGGCGCAGCAGATTGCGCTGCAGAAGAAAGCTCCTCTCGGGATCCGGGTTTTTACCTGGTATTACTTTTGCCGCGCCGGGATCTACGCACTCCTTCTGCTGATTCTCGCTTCCTTCCCGCATTCGGATTTCTCTGCATGGCTATTTGACGGTGTCGGCAACTTTCTCCACATGCCGGGAAGCAAAAGCGCCATGGATGCAAGACGCCGGGAGATCCAGAGACAAGCCCAGGCAGCCGGATATCAAATTTCCGACTCCGAAGTGGCCGAGCTCGATCAGGAGCATGCGACCAGCACCGAGGAGATGCATAACGTAGTGATGGTTTACCTTCTGTTGATGCTGGCGTTGACCACCTGGGTGGGCTTTATGTGGTGGAATCGTTCCTGGAAGGTTCGATGGGCGACGATGTTCTATTCAGGAGCTCTGGTTGGCAAAGCCGGAGTCAATTTCATTGCCGGCGCCGCCTCCGGCGTCGGCTCGCAGATTCCAGCATCCGTAATGCCCATGGTGGTGTTGACGGTCGGGCTCAATGGCTTCATCTTCTTGTACCTCGCCTTGTGGCCCGGCGTGAAGCAATGGTTTGAAGAAGTGGGTTAACCTGCGCGAGAGAATTTGAGCCGAGCTAGCCGCCCATTCTGGATGCGTCACCTTCCCGGCGCCGTCGCCGACCCCAGCGGCCCGCCCACCGCAAACACGCGCGGAACCCTGTCCGCAGGCGCGGGCAGCGCCGGAAAAGCAGCATGGGGCTCCGTCTGATACCAGTAGGCCGTTGAATAGAAGCTGTCCGAGCGGTCGTTCGCGTTTCCGTGCTCGATGGTCACCTTGATCGATTTCTCAAAGGCAATCGGGCTTTCGATGTGCCAGCGATACAGGCAGTACCGTCCGCCGATGCGCTCGGGATCGACAACGTAGGGCGAGCCCTGGTGCAGATTCGCGAAGGCCTGCCCGGCAAAGCCCCAGGCGCCGTTGAAGTAGTCCTCGGTTCCCGTGCCGTTGATCGTCGGCATCGCGTCTCCGTCGACAAAGATCATGTCGTCGCCCTCGCCGAACCAGCCATTCTCGTTCTGCACCACCGCCTGCGTCACGCCGACGAAATGTCCCTTGCCGGCTGCTTCAACAAAAACATAATTATCCCGGCCGCTCAGATTCTTGCCATCGCTTACGATTCCCTTGCATGGGGCCGCCTGCCGATACTGTGCATGGAAACGGCCGAGGCCCGAAGGAAGGCTCGGCAGCGTCACGTAATCAATTGCAAAATAGAGGCTCTGCGTCCGCTGCGCTCCCTGGTTCGTGACCGTGATGCGGGCCGCTGTCGCGAAAGGCATCTGAAAATATGCATTCAAAGCCTTGACCGGCGCGACCGACAGCAGTGCCGACTGGTACAGAAAATACTCGCCCGAGCCCAGACCAAAAAAATCGCCAATCGGCGCTTCGATCGAGGGCGAAGCCTCCCCATCCCACCACGCGCGCAGCACCAGGTTCTTCAGGTGCATCGGGTCCGGCGAGTTGATGGTGAACCAGACATGCGTAACTACGCCTGCTCCCTGTATGTCGAGCAGCGTAGCCGTCTGGCCGGGATCGACGACGACCCAATCTTCGTTGCCGCCGCTGCGGTCCCAGCTCGATGATCGCTGATTTCTGTAGCCGCGCAGCCTGGCTAAGGCAAACAATTCTTCCGGAGCCGCCACATCCGGAGCGGTCTGCGCCGCAGCCGGGGGCGCGGTCACGCCAAGCAGCGCGGCGGCGGGCAGGCCTGAAGCCAGAGTGCCCAGCAACCTGCGCCGGGCGCGAAAACTCTCATTTCCATCGAAGGGATTCATACACCATTCCTTTCCCATCAGTAGCCACGACTGCGTATTGTAATTCGCTCCACTGTATTGTGATTATCCGCCGCTTCGCCTATTCGGGGTGCAGCCTGATATGGTCAGTGAGGAACTTTTGTCCGCAATCCTGTTCAATCATGAACCCACCATAGGAATTCGAGGGCATGTGGAAGCGCTGGCGAATCCGGATCATGCTATTTCTGGCCGTGCTCGGTCCGGGATTCATTACCGCCAACGTCGATAACGACTCGGGTGGAATCCTCACCTACTCGCAAGCAGGCGCGCAGTTCGGATACACGCTGCTGTGGACCATGATTCCCATCACTATCGCGCTGATCGTGGTGCAGGAGATGTGCGCCCGCATGGGGGTCGTCACCGGCAAAGGGCTCAGCGATCTAATCCGCGAGGAGTTCGGCCTCCGCGTCACCTTTGTGATCATGGTGTTGCTCGTGGTCGTGAACTACACCAACGTCGTCACCGAGTTTATCGGCATCGCCGGCTCGCTGCACCTGTTTCATGTGGCCAAGTTCTTCTCCGTACCTGTCTGCGCGGTCTTGGTCTGGGTCCTGGTACTGCGCGGTGACTACAAGAGCACGGAGAAAATCTTTCTCATCGCTTCGCTGGTTTACATCGCGTACATCTTCGCCGGCATACTCGCGCAGCCTGACTGGCATGAGTCACTGCGGGCCACAGTGATGCTGCCTGCCAAATCCGTCTGGCGCGACAAGGCCTATATGTACATGGCCATCGGCGTAGTTGGCACCACCATCGCTCCATGGATGCAGTTCTATTTGCAATCGTCGATTGTGGAGAAGGGCGTTCCCGTCAAGGATTATCCCGCCTCGCGGCTCGACGTCATCGTCGGCTGCTTCTTCACCGACGTGATCGCATGGTTCATCATTGTGGCCTGCGCTGCCACGCTCTTCGTTCATGGCATGGGAGCCATTCAGGTTGCTGCCGATGCGGCCGAGGCCATGCGTCCCCTGGCGGGCGACTATGCCTTCGTGCTCTTCGCCTTTGGTCTCTTCAATGCCTCGCTTTTCGCGGCGTCGATCCTGCCGATTTCCACGGCCTACACCGTTTGCGAGGGCCTCGGCGTCGAATCGGGAGTCGATAAGAACTTCCGGTCAGCGCCATTTTTCTATTGGCTCTACACGCTGCTCATCGCCGGCGGAGCGCTCACGGTCCTGTTGCTGCCCGACTCGCAGCTGATCAACGTCGCCATCCTTTCGCAGGTGCTCAACGGCGTGCTGCTGCCGGTGGTCATCATCCTCATGTTGCTCCTCATCAACCGCACCGACCTGATGGGCAAATACAAAAACTCGCGCCTCTGGAACGTTATAGCGTGGGGTACGAGCATCATCGTCATCGGCATGACGTTTGCGATGCTGTGGGGCATGATTCCGGGACACTGACAACAGGGAACAGGTTTCAGGGCTCAGAGATCAGGATCGCGCGGCTGCGGTGTCAACTGATCCCTGAAACCTGACCCCTGACCCCTGTATTCACAGCAGTTTTCCCGCCGCCAGTTCTTTGATCAATCCGCGGTCGGCCGCAAGGAAGTCATAATCCGTCAACTCGGCTAACTTCACCCAGCGCACCTGCTGATAAATCTGGTTGTCGATCTCTCCAGCAAAGTCGCGTACCGCGAAGAATTGCAGATCCACGGCGTTTCCGCGGCGATAGTGGTAGCGAATGCGGGTGACGGCGTTGCCCACCTCAGCCCGAATGCCGAGTTCTTCCGCCAGCTCGCGGGCGAGCGCCTGCTGGGCGCTCTCGCCGGGCTCGATCTTGCCGCCGGGAAACTCCCAGAGCGACGCCATGGGCTGGTCTGCGCGGCGCTGCCCGATCAGAACCTCACCGTTGCGCACAATCAGCGCAGCCGCCACAAAGCGGAGTGCAGGGCCGGGAGTGTGCGTTCGGGCCTTTGGCTGGCTCTCTTCCACTGCATCCAGTGTAAACAAAGGAGATCGTCCGACGAAGAATTCGTGATGCGTTTTGCACACGCGACCCCAGCCGAAAGATATCAACTGCTCAGGCCGTGCGCGCGAGCGCGCTACTCTCCCGCGACAGCAGTTTCAACGCCCTCAGCTGCCTGCGGCCGAAAGTAGCCCCAACCCCGCTTCGCCGCCGCTTCCAGCAGCGCGGGAGACGGATTTACCGGGAACGGATTGCGCGCCAGTTCCAGCATCGCCAGGTCGTGGATCGAATTACCGAAGACCGCATCGGGATTAGGTAAACCCGCTCGCCTGAGCGCCACGGCTTTCGCCTCGTCGGTGGGAACATCGATAATCTCGCTGGTGATGATCCCGTTTTCCACTCGCACTTCGGCGGCCAGGATGTGCTCATCGGCGATTCCAAAACTACGCACGCCTTCGGCCACCACCCATCGATTCGTTGAGCTCACCGCCCAGAGCTCGATTCCCGCCTCACGCATCGCCGCGACCAGCGCCGCCATCTCTCGAAAAATGCGTGGACGCACAAATTCGTTCACATACTGCGTGGCTGCAGCGTGCAACTCTTCGTCGTGCAGGCCGGCATAGATCTGCACCATATCGCCGCAGATCGCCAGCTCGCTCACTTTGCCGGCCAAATACCCCCGGTACCGCGTGTCAATCCAGTCGTTGGTCGAGCGCGAAACCAGCCCTTGCTCCAGCGACCAGGCCATAAAGCCGTAGCCTGCATCGCCGCCCCACAAAGTCCCGTCGCAGTCGAAGACTGCGACCTTGGGTTGACTCTGGAAAACCAGCCGCTCGAACTCCTCCGCGGACCATCTCTGAACTTCTGCCTGCGCCGTCGTCAACTTTTTCTTATTCCTGCCTGAAGAACTCATCCAACGTCTATTGTGATCGATTCTGTCGCGCCGCGCATGTAAAGGTTTGGCGAACTTCCCAAGAAAGGCAACGGAATCGGTCCATCCGCAACCGATGGCACAATCTGGCTGTCGAACAGAGACGAACGACTCGGGGTCTGATTCTCGATCACCGGCCCTCGATTTCCGCTTTTTTCTCTGCTTCGGCAAAGCATTCACGCGCGATGCGCGAGAGGACAAGTGACTGCTCCCATCGGTTCGATTCTTCACGACCGTCGAAGGTGCGCGCATAGTAGATCTCGGGGCCGAGCAATTCGGTTGCGAAACAGAACCGGTCAGTCGCGGGTCTCCTCCTCAGAAACCCCAGGAACGACTCCGTCCACAGCTCACGAAAATGTCCGACGAATGGGTGCTCGCTAACCTTTCCCTCGCCAATATCCACTTGGATGCAACCCGGGCTGCCGATCCGCCCGTGCATGAAACCTATGCGCCCCAGCACGGGCCGGATGAAGTTGATCTTCACTTCCATGCCGCCGTAGAGCATCTCCGTTCCGGTATACCAGTGCGAAAAGTCGCCGTTGAATTCGAGCCCGGGAAACCGCTTCAGGTGCTGCACGGTGCGCCACGGGTCCTGGAAGACCGTGGAACGGTGCAGTTCAGGATAGAGCGGGACATCGTGCTTTGCCGAAGCTTCAAGAATCGCATGGATCATGGTGCCGACTGTGTCGTCGTCCTCGAGGCCCCAGCCTACGAACAACGTGAGACACTCCAGCCCCTCATCTCGCGCCTCCTTGGCCAGCGCCTCAGCGTCGCCTGGCTTGTTCACTCGTCCGAGGCCGCAGATACCGAGGCCGAGCCGCAGCGCCTCTTCCTTGCGTGCTCGATCTACCGGCCGGCCAAACTGCACGCCGGCGTAGCCGGCATCGCGGATTGCCTCTAAACCGCCTGCGGGCTTTAGGGGTATGCTGTCGAACGATTCGAGATTCATGAAACAGCGCAATCTGGAGTCGGCTATCATCCTCATTCTCCTATTTCTTGCTGGATGCAAAGCATTCCAAACGCGCAACTGCGCCGAGCTTGCTCCCCTCATTCGTCGGCCGCCGGCGCCGGTGGCTCACCTACGGTTTCTACGCGAATTTTGGCAATGCGCCTCGCATCCATCTCCACCACTGTGAACCGCCGGCCGTCGAAGAGCACCGATTCCCCAGCCTCGGGAATATGCCCCAGCCGCGCCAGAATGAACCCAGCCAGGGTTTCCACACCGCCATCCCGGGGCAAAATCCATTGCAGTTGTGTCTCCAAATCGCGAAGGTTTGTGCTGCCGTCCATCAGCACCGCGCCGCCCGCGCTGCTAAGAATCGGATGTGACGGCGCATCGAACTCATCCTCGAACTCGCCCGCGAGCTGTTCGATCGCGTCCTCGGCGGTCACCAGGCCGGCAGTTGAACCAAACTCGTCTACCGCGATGGCCAAGTGCCTGCGATGATGTTGAAAGTCGCGTAGCAAATCCAGCACTGACTTGTTTTCAGGCACCACCAGCACTTCGTGCATGATTTGCGAGAGCCGGAGTTCGGGCTGCGGCATCGCGGTCAGCGCTGAGGACGTGCGGAAATAGTATCGTCTGGCCAGCTCGCGTGCATATACCGCGCCGATGATATGCTCGGGACCGCGGTTCTCGTCGTAGACCGGGATGCGCGAGTAACTGCGCCCAAAGACCTGCCCGCACGCCTCCTCCAGCGGCATGTTGGCTGGCAGAGAGAAAATCTTTTGCCGCGGAGTCATGATCTCGCGAACCGGAACATCGCCAAGCTCGAGGGAGCGGTGCACCAGCCTTTCCTGGATCTCTGGCAGAAGGTCCAGTCGTCGCGCCGCCGTAGCAATCAGCTTCAGCTCCTCGGCCGAGTGGATCGATGCCGGTCGCTCTGTGGGAAGATCGAATGCCCGCAGGACGGCATACGCTGATCGGCTCAGCAGCCGCACAGCTGGGCGCGTCACAGCGATAAACGCGAGCATGGGTGGCGCCACAGCTGCAGCCAGAGCCTCAGCGCGCCGCAGCGCCAAGGCTTTGGGAACCAGTTCGCCGGCCACCACGTGCAGGTACGTAATCAGTGAAAATCCCAGAACTACTGCGGCGATATGCCCGTAAATGTGCGCATCCGGAAGCGCACCCAGCCAGCCGGCAAACATCGCGGCGGCTAGCGGCTCGCCCAGCCAGCCCAGCGCCAGCGAACAAAGCGTGACGCCGAGCTGCACCGCGGGCAACAAATCGGCAAGGTTCAGCTGCAGCCTGCGCACGGCCCGCGCCCCGGGTACGCCGGCCTCGAGCAGTTGCTCCACGCGCGTCTCGCGTATAGAAACAAGCGCGAACTCGGCGGCCACGAAAAAGGCGTTGGCCAGGATGAGCAACGCCACGGCTACAGGTTTGAAGAGCGGCAGTCCGTGCATCTGGCTGAGAGGATAGCACCGCGTGGCGGCGCAGCATGGCGCTCGCACCGAAGGGCTCAACACTCAGCAACCCGGCACCCTCCCCGCCCGACAAGGCGGCTTTTTATCAATTTTGCCCGGAACCGCAACCAGCCGGGCGGCGTATCTTGAAGTGGAGGCAACAGAGGAGATGAGGCGCTTTCTTTTTGTCTTGGCGGCAGCGGCCCTCGCTTGGGCTTCGGTTCGCGCGCAGGCCGCGGAAGCGACGTTTGAGCGCGACCTGGCGGTTAACGGGCGGGTGGATCTCACAGTCGAAGATGGTTCCGGAGGCATTCACCTGACGGCCGGTCCGGCTGGCCGGGTGCACATCTTTGCGCGCGTCAAGTCCGAGTGGGGCAGCAACGACGACAAGGTGCAACAGATCGCGGCCCATCCGCCCATCGAGCAAACTGGGAATATTGTCCGCATCGGCCTGCACCACGAAAACTTGCACAACATCAGCATCGAGTATGAGATTCAGGCGCCGCCCGACTGCTTCTTGAGGGCCTCCACCGGCTCTGGCGGCATCACCGACGACGGCGTGGGCGTGAATGCAAAACTGACCACGGGATCGGGCGGAATCCACGTCACCGGACTGCAAGGCAGCTTCGAGGTAGGCACAGGCTCCGGCAGCATCTACGCCGAGCAGACAGGCATCGGTAACGTGGAAGCTCAGACCGGCTCCGGCTCAATCGAGTTGAAGAATCTCCATGGCGGCCTGCACGCCCAAACCGGATCGGGGGGCATCAAGGTGTCGGGAACACCCTCCGATCCATGGCGCCTGATCACGGGCTCGGGAGGCGTGGAACTGTGGACAGGCGGCGCCGCCTTTACGCTCGATGCCGAAACCGGCTCTGGCGGCGTGCACAGCGATCGTGACATCGTGACCCAGGGGTCGCTCGATCGGCACCACGTAGCGGGCAAGATTGGCGGGGGTGGGCCGGTCGTGCGCATTGAGACCGGTTCCGGCAGCATTCGCATCCATTGAAGCCTGTCGGATCGCACCGGCTTATTACACTTAGATCATGATCCGGGTTCTTCGCCCCATTCCTGTCGAGCGTCTGAAGCTGCTCGTCTTCGATCTCGACGGGACACTGATCGATTCGGCGCAGGACCTGTGCAACAGCGTCAACGCGACGCTGGCAGAATTCGGCTACAGCCCGCTGGCGGACCCCGCGATCGCAGGTTTTGTTGGCAACGGAGCGCCCATGCTCATGCGCCGGTCGCTCTCCCTGGCCGGCAAGGTGCCTTTGGAGAGTATCGACGAGGAGCAATTCGCGAAGGCCTATCAGTTCTTCTTGCAGTACTATCGCGAGCACAAGCTCGACTTCACCTATGCCTATGAGGGAGTTCTCGACGCACTGAAGGCGCTGCATGAACTGCACGATGCGCCCGGCACACCCCCGCGAATCATGGCTGTGCTCACCAACAAGCCGGTTCGCCCGGCGCGCGGAATCTGCGAAGGACTGGGCCTGGCCGGATACTTCCTCCACATCTACGGTGGCGACAGCTTTCCCGTAAAGAAGCCTGACCCGCTCGGCCTGCGTTCGCTGATGGAAGAGACCGGCGTGGACCCCGACGAGACCGTGATGATCGGCGACAGCCAGGTCGACGTCCAAACCGCGCGCAACGCCGGCACATGGTCCCTTGGTTGCGCCTTCGGCTTCGGGCCCCAGAACCTCATGAACATTCCCCCCGATGTCCTCGTCGATTCGGCGGCAGAATGGACTGAGGCTCTGACTCCCGTGAACCGGCAGCCGGCAGCCAGCAGCCAGTAGGTCGGCGGCCCAGGTCCGAATTCTAAGACCTGGGATACCTCAAATCCAGCCGTCGCACCAATCGCGGTTACCCCATCCAACCTATGCTTGGGTGCGGTCGGACCCGCCCTTGAATCCCCACGGAACTTTTCTGCTGAGTACCGCGTATAGTGATCCCAGAGCGAGGACACCCATGCGCCGAAGTCTGTTCGCCCTCAGCCTCTTTGCCGCCGCCTTGGCCGCTGCGCCCTCGTGCGCCCGCGCCGACGACGATGCCGTCCAGTTCTTCAACAACATCGACGTCACAGCCGACTCGCCGGTCCAGGATGCCGTCTGCTTCTTCTGCAATGTGCATCTCGACGGCAAGGCCTCGGGCGACGTTGTGGTCTTCTTCGGCAACGTGCGCCTGAATGGGGAGGTGAAACAGGACGTTGTCGATTTCTTCGGCAATGTCTCGGCCGCGGGCGATTCCTCCGTCGGCGGCGATCTGGTGACTATTTTCGGCTCCGTTCACCTCGGCGACGAGGTCAAGGTGGGCGGCGACCTGGTGACCATCTTCGGCGCGTCCCACGCGCCCTCCTCCGTCAAGGTTGGCGGCGATCATGTCGTTCTCTCGCCCTGGATCTTCTTTGCCCCGTTCCTGATCATCTTCCTCATCGTTTATCTGATCGTTCATGAGCTGCGCAGCCGCCATCGTATGGCCGCGGCAGGCTACCCGACGTATCCGCCGATGCCGCCGATGCCGCCGCAAGCCCCGCCGCGGCGGTAGCCTATCCAAGCCTAGTATTGGAGACGTGAAGCGTTTTCCAACTGCGGGCGAATTGCTCGAAGCCATCTACGGCAAGGTCGCATCATGAACCCCCTGCGCATTGTCATCCCCGGCGGCAGCGGCCAGGTGGGACGGCTGTTGGCGCAACATTTTCAGGGGCGCGGCCACCACGTCACGGTGCTCACGCGCGCACCTTTCGCCGCTTCCTGGCAAACCGTTTATTGGGATGCGGTCAGCCTCGGCGCCTGGGTTGAGACCCTCGAGGGCGCCGACGTTTGCATCCATCTTTCGGGCCGCAGCGTGAACTGCCGTTCAACCCCACATAACCGCCGGGAACTCAATGATTCGCGCATAGGGCCCACGCTGCTGTTGCACCGCGCCTTTGCCGAACTCGAGAATCCACCGCGCCTCTGGATGAACGCATCGAGTGCGACCATCTACCGCCACTCTCTCGACCGCGACATGGACGAGGCCACCGGCGAAATCGGCGGTAATGAGCTCATCTCGGCGCACCGCCGCGCGCCGGAAAAGTGGAACTGGACCGTGAAGCTCGTCAAAGATTGGGAGGCGGCGTTTTTCGGCACGGAAACGCCGCGCACCCGCAAAATCGCACTGCGCACGTCGCTCGTCTTCAGCCCCGCGCCGGGCAACGTCTTTGCTGTGCTCTCGCGGCTGGTTCGCGTGGGCCTGGGCGGCACGCAAGGCAACGGCCGCCAATATGTCTCATGGATCCACGAGGCCGACTTCGCGCGCGCCGTCGAATTCCTCGTCGATCACGAGGAGGTTGATGGACCGGCGAATCTTGCCGCACCCCATCCATTACCCAACCGCGAGTTTATGGCTGCATTTCGCGAGGCCTGGGAGATGCCCAACGGCATCTGGGCACCCGCACCCGCCATCGAGATCGGTTCGTTTCTTGTGAGAACCGAATCCGAACTCGTTCTGAAGAGCCGCCGCGTTGTGCCGGGCAAGCTGCTTGCCGCTGCATTCGAGTTTGAATTTCCCACCTGGCCCGAGGCCGCCGCAGATTTGGTGCGGCAGTGGAAGGCGCGCGTTTAGAGGCGCGTTTTTTCGCATGCCCTGATTCCAAAGCGAGAAATGGAACGAGACACTGTCAATGCCCTCACGCAACTTCAGAGAGGACCTCGAGGTCATCTCCGCGGACAAGTTTCTCCTCCTCCGGCAAGGCACTATCGATCCTGACAATGTAGACATTGTCGAGGGACACGAGTTTCTTTTCAACCGTCCCTTGAGACTGCTTACCTCTGATGCGGACACGTTGTCCTTGATTGAGGGTCATCGTCAAATGCTAGATCTCGGCAAAGGGCATCACCATCCCAAGAATGTGGAAACAGCAGGCGAGGATAGTAACCGCCTGCTGGGTACAATGGTGATTCTCGGGCAGAAGAAGATGCGGACCAGACGCGCAAAATCGCCTTGCACTCGCCCGTCCCGCGCCGTTCCCATCTCGCCGATGAGAGGCCCGGGCTCCCTTCTCACTGCGGGGTAATGTCCGTCACCGGCAAATCCCAATGCCCGGCGAGAATCTCGAATCGCCGCTGTTCTTCTTTCTTGTACTTTTCCTGATCCGGCCAAAGCTGCTTCATGAAGGCGTCTTCGTCGGGGTTGGAACTGGTGGCGACCGTCGAGTTTTTATAGACGAGGGTGACGCGATAGTCCCAGCGACCGTCTTCGGTGGCGTGATAGGCCGGCGACTCGATTTTGAGCGAGAGAATGCGCCCGGTCGCCTGAATCTTCTTGAGCAGTGGCCAATGGTTGCGGAGAAAAAGATCGAGGAACTCCTGCTGATGGCCCCACTGGCACTTGTAGTAGTACTCGATGGTGTAGGGCTGGCCGGCGGCGGTTTGCGTGGGTGCGCCCTGGGCGTGCAGCGGTAAAGCGAGAGAAGCGGCAAAGAGAAGCGAGAAAGCGGCAAGAAGTAGCCTGCGCATGAATGCCTCCGTGAAGGTGATGGAGGCCATTGTAAGCTGCGGGTCAGCGAACAGCTAAATCATCGCTTTGCGAGCTCGCGAAGCGCATCCCGGCGTTCATGCATGACTTTGCGCGCCAGCTTCATTTCTCGTTCAAACTCGGGATCGTAGGGCGTGATGCGGAACCCGTCCGGCGCTTCCGTGAAAAGGAGAAAATCCCCTCTCCGCACCTTAAGCCGCGCCAGAACCTCTTCCGGGAGAATGATTCCAATCGAATTTCCGACGTCCGTCACTTCTAGCTTAATCATGGCCAGCCTCCGCTTCGCGCACTATATCAAGCCACGAACCGCGCGACGAGGCCATCGCAACTGTCCGGTCCCAGACAAAAAACGGCCCCCGTTTTTAGCGGGGGCCAAGTTGCCTTGGTTCTCTCGCGTTGCGAGAGCTTGGTTGGCGGCCTACGGCGGGGTGGCCGCAGGCGCTAAAGCAGAGCCTCGGGGGGAGGATGGCCGCGAACTATGGCTGCTCTGCGCCTCCGTTGGCGCCAGCGCTTTGGGGTGACGCTGATGCCCGGGCCGCCAAACTGTTTTCCATCAGTACCAGATGCACGCTGCTCTTTCTTACCCGCTCCGGTTTCTGGTTCGGGGTCGAGTTGTCAGTATTCATCGCCATCTCGTTGCCGAGCGCGACGGCGTGCATGCGGTAGACGGGAATCTGGTGTTCACTTACGAGATAGCGCTTAACTGCTTCAGCCAAACGCTCGGAGTCTTGAATACCGGCGCTGCCCGCTGCCGGCGCATGAGCTTCCATCTCGACGATGTAGCCTTGACGCCCTGCCAGACTGGCGGCGATCTGGTCAAGCGTTGCCTTTGAATCTGTTGAGAGCACCGTGCTTCCGTTGTGGAAGGTGATCTCGGCTTCCGTGATCTGGTGGTACTGGTCGAGGCCGTTCACCGTGCCGTTGATGGTGTCGACATGCTGAGAGGCCTGGTTCGCGGTACTGCTCGCGTTCTGTGCCTGCTGGCCTGCAGCCAGTGCTGCCTGGTTTGCTGCGTCAGCAGCCGTCTGCGCCCTCGTGATCCCAGCCTGCGCCCGGGCGTCCACATCCTTGATGTCGCGGGCGTTCTTGGAATTCACTTCATCCAGTTCGGTCAACCGGTCGTTGATGGGGTCGATCTGCTTCTTCACCCACTTCTTGCGGGCAAAGGGATTCACGCGTCCCCAGAATCCTTCCTTGGCCGGAGGCGGCAGCGGCTGGTCGATCGCGGGGGAGGGCTGATTTTGGGAGGCCGCTGCGGGTTGGCTGGTCTGGGAATTGTTCGAGATCCCGGTTGAAACCGTGTCTTGCGCCCAAACCGGAATGGCAAATGCAGCTGCTAGGGCCAATACGCCCAACTGGCGTGAAGTCGAACCGAAAATCTTTGGGAAGCTGTTCATGGGTTTGTCCCCTATTCTTGTCCGGCTAATTTGGTTCTTAGCCAGAGGTTTAGCTCGTCCTGCTTGTCCTCCTTAAGAGCATGGGGGGGGCCAAACCGGGCGCTGACCCGGGCATTCCGTCTAAGCTATTGAAAGATTGATGCTTATCGTGAAAGATTTATGCGGAAAAGTGCCGAGGTACGGTATGCTCGGGCCATTGGAAGGCGTAAAAATTGCACGGAGCGGAAGAATCTACTTTGTAGACGGACATTTCGGCCGTTTCCGCGGACGAAATTGGAGCTATTTTGAATCGACGTGAATGATCCGAATCTCAGGGAATGCGCCATCCCAGTCCTGGGCGACGGTATCGAAGATCAACCGGAAGTCCGCCTGATCGCCCGGCTTGAGTGGCGCCGCAGAGAGAGGTTGGACATCTATGTACGGATCGCGCGTGCGGATGATTTTGAGGGGCTGCGTCTCGTTCTGCGCCACCTCGCGAGCTGGATCACGAAACAGTACCTGCACCGTGATCCCCGTAACCGTTCGATTCCCTTCATTCGCGATCTGCCCATCAAGATAAGTGACCTTCTCTCCGGCGAGATTCGAAGACTCGCTCATGGCCAGGTGGCTGACGGAAAGATTCGCCGCGTACGGATCCGTCGGTGCGGAGATGGGTGTCACCGTGGGCCCGGTCTTTCCGCGCTCGAATATGAGCAGCAGGCCGCCACCGACAGCCAGCACGATGGCCACGGCCACTGCCGCCGGCAACCAATTGCGTTCCTGTGCCGGTGCGGGGCGAACGAGTTGCGGACCGGTACTCACGAGCGAGATTGTACACCCGTTTCAGCGCAATCACGCGCATCCACGAATTGATCGCAGACGCATGATGCGCGTCCTCCAAACGCGTCTGCCACGCCGTCGTTTGGCTGTTTCGCTGAAGGCTAAGAGAAAACTGGAATGCTGCGTTTCCCGGGGCCCCCAGACGCGGATTACGGTCCGTTCAGGGTCACGACGCGACTTCTTCCTGCGACCGCTCCATCCGGATCATCGCGGTCAAATACCAGGCAACCGTCGCGAAGATCGCCACCAGAAGAATCCACATGCAGACGCTCCAAAATGAAGAAGGGTCGTCAAGGTGGCGCGCGGCATGAAGCGAAGAGAGCTGAATGCAGGTGAAGATCCCCATCAGTTCGGCTTTGATCCAGACAATGAGCTTGAGGATGAGCGCCTCGAGCGGTGGGCCGCTTTCGGGGTCGTCTTGGGCGGCATGTTTAGCCAGCGATGAATAAGCAGCCACGACCGTCAGCAGCAGGTACACGATGACCGCGATCATAGGCAGGATCTCGAGCGAGGAGCGCGGAGCCCAGGCGTCAGGCTGACCTAGCGGGTCTAAATGCGTTGGAACCTTCTCAGGTAGCTGCGCCGGGCCGAACACCGCAAGCCCTGTCACAAGAAGCACCACTCCGAGTAAAACGAAGCTGAAAAAGTCGAGGATTCTGCGCATGGAATCCCTTTCTCACCGTTTCTGAAACGAAATCATAGCGTGGCTAAAGCGCGGTTTTATCAGATATCTTCCGCGATTTCGCCGCGGGAAACCAAGATCATTACGTCACCGGAAGGTGACCAAAGTGTAGATGGGGACGATGGATTGCCGTGCGTTGAGCGCAGGGAGCTGATCTTCGGATTCAGCCGAAGCGTGCCCGCTTGATATTGGTGCGGCAATCCTTGCCGGTCATTTTCACGGCAATGCACATTTCAGCCAGGCGCGAACGCATGCGGTCGCCGATGCGGTCGCCAAGCGTAGGCTCGCGGGCCGCGCGTTCCGGGTCGCTCAGGCGGGTTCCGCCAGCAGGCAAGTCGTCGTAGTTCGTCGTGATGATGGTCGATTGGCGCTCGTTGTACCGGGCGTTCAGGATCAGCGCCACCGTGTCCCATACCCATTCGTTTGGCTTTTGCGCGCCCAGGTCGTCGAGCACCAGCACTTCAGCGGCGAAGACGGGCTTCAGCAGCTCAAGCTCCGTGGTGCGCACTTCAGGGTTATAGCTATTCTGGATCTTCTTGAGCAGCTCGCGATAGTCGCAGAAGAGCCCCTTGACGCCGCGCTCGCGCACCAGGCGCTGCAGAACGCCGACGGCCAGGTGCGTTTTGCCGACACCCATCGTCCCCGTGAAAAGAAGTCCCCGGCCCGCCGTGCCTGCCGGGTACTCCTCGACAAATCGGCGCGCGGTGAGCAACCCTTCTGCGAGCGAAGTATCGGCTCCGTGGTAAATCTCAAACGTGTCGAGCGTGCAATCGCGGTAGCGCGCCGGAATCTGCGCCGCGGCCAGACGCCGCCGTTCGCGCTCTGCCTCCTGGCACGCGCAGGGGCGGCTCACCCAGTTTCCCGCCGCATCGAGCACGCGCACCAAGCCCGTTCCATCGCAATTTGCGCACACACTCATTCCGATTTCAGCGTAAAGCACAGAGCCTCGAGCAGCGACGGTGCAGGTCCGGTAACCGAATGTGGAAAATCCGTGCCCCTTGCGACAATGAGCCGTTAGCTGCTTTTGAGAACTCTCGCTGCGCGATTCAGCGCAACCGTGTAGGCTGTTGGAGGCCGATTGAACCCCTGCGCTGCTTTAGCGCAGGACGGGTTGGGAGTGGCAGTGCACGGGGATGCGCCGCATCGCGGGTTCGATTCCGATTCCCATGACAGGCCTCGAGTCGTCTACGTTAGCGCCATTGCGATGGTCGCCGCCTTGGGCGGGCTCCTCTTCGGATACGATTGGGTGGTCATCGGCGGCGCCAAGCCGTTTTACGAAGTCTACTTTCATCTCGACTCCGAACATCTCATCGGCTGGGCCAACAGTTGCGCGCTCATCGGTTGCCTTCTGGGCGCGCTGCTCGCCGGTCAAGCCGGCAGCCGCCTGGGCCGCAAGAGAATATTGCTGCTCTCAGCTCTGCTGTTCGCGCTTTCTTCCCTCCTCACCGGCTGGGCACCTGTATTCTCTTTTTTCATCGCGTGGCGTATTGCCGGCGGCATTGCCATTGGCCTGGCCTCGAATATTTCCCCGCTGTATATCGCCGAGATCAGTCCCGCATCCTGGCGCGGGCGTCTTGTCAGCCTCAATCAACTGGCTATCGTCTGCGGCATTCTCGCGGCACAAATCGTCAACTGGCTCATTGCTGAAAAGGTCCCCGAGGGGGCGGTTGTCCTGCTGCAATCCTGGAACGCGCAATTCGGCTGGCGTTGGATGTTTACGGCAGTCGCGGTCCCGGCAATTCTGTTTCTCTTACTTGCGCTCCTGATCCCCGAGAGCCCGCGCTGGCTCGCCGGCGCGGGCCGGGTCGATGAGGCGCGGCGCGTGCTTGCCCGCATCGGCGGCGATGAGTATGCGGCCAGCGAACTCGCCGCCATTCAAGAAACCCTGCGTGCTGCCAAGCTGTCGCGCGCCGGCTGGACGGATCTCCTCGCCAAACGCACGCGTCGTCTGCTTTGGATCGGCATGGGGCTAGCGGCGCTGCAACAGTGGAGCGGCATCAATGTCCTCTTCAACTACGCCGAGGAGATTTATCGCAGCGCGGGATTTGGGGTGAGCGGCATTCTCTTCAACATTGTCATCACCGGCGCGATCAATCTGATTTTTACTCTGGTTGCGATGACATTTGTCGACCGGCTCGGCCGTAGAATTCTGATGCTCCTCGGTTGTGCCGGAGTGGGCCTCTGCCACCTCGGCGCTAGCGTCGCCTATCACGCAGGCTGGCGCGGCAGCGCGGTCCTGGTGCTTACACTCGCCGCCATCGCCTGCTATGCCATGTCGCTGGCGCCTGTCACCTGGGTGCTTATCTCTGAGATCTATCCCAACCGCCTGCGGAGCCTCGGCGTTTCTGCCGCTGTCGCGGCATTATGGAGCGCCTCGTTCGTGCTTACCTATACCTTTCCTTTCATTAACCGTGCTTTCACCACTTCGGGCGCGTTTCTGGTCTACGCGGGCGTCTGTTTTCTTGGATTCGTGTTCGTTTCCGCATGCGTTCCCGAGACGCGCGGCAAGACACTGGAGGAAATTGAGAGGCTTTCACAAGCCGATGCGGGTTGAAGACCAGGGTATGGTGAGCTTCACGCGCGCAGAGGACGCGGCTCGCTGACAACGATGGGCTTCTTCACAATCAAAAGGTAAGAGAGTGCGCCGAGGATTGAGACACCGGAGCAGATCGACAGGGCAAGGTGGAACGAGTGTGTGCGATCCAGCAGCCAACCGGTAATGACTGGAGCAAAGGACGCGCAGACAAAGCTACCGAAGTTCTGGATCGTCGCGACGGAGGCGACCACCCCGCGGGGTGCGATCGCCTGTACCAGGCACCAGCCCGAGTTTCCCGCGAGATAGGTAAAGAAAAGCGCCATGCCAATGCCAAGTGCGGCCCCCGTTGCGCCGGGGATGTACGGCACCAGCAAAGTGCACAAGGCAGAACATGTCATCCCCGTCACCAGCATCGCTCTGTGACACTTGACCGGTGGGACCCCGTGCCGAATAAGAGAATCTGCGATCACGCCGTTGAGGAACATGCCGACGGCGCCGCAAGAAAACGGAATGATCGCGGTCGTTCCAGTTGCCGCGATACTCAGGTGGCGTTCCGCTTCAAGGTAATTCGGCATCCAGGACATGTAAAGCCAGACTGTGTAATTGATGCCGCCGAAGCCGAGCATCATTCCCCACACAGTGCGCAAACGAAAGAGGCCCAGCCATTGAGTGAATGAAATGCAGAAGTGATTGTCCTGCAAGCCGGAGTCTTCGAAATAGGCCTTCTCTGCTTCATTCAAGCGAACATCCTTGCGATCGCGGTGAAAGGCAAACCACGCCACGGCAAGCACCAAACCCGGAACTCCGATCAGCATGAACATGCCGCGCCATCCCGACGCCAGCATGATCACAGTGATAATCGGCGGGGCAATCGCCTGTCCCATGGTGGTTGCGGCATTCACGATTCCCATGGGCGTGGCGCGATCGCGGACGTCAAACCAGTCGTTGACTGTTTTCACCGCAGAGACGACGAAGGGCGACTCGCCGGCCGCCAATCCAACGCGCGCGGCAACAAACGCGGCAAAACTTCTGACCAGCCCCGTTGCCGTCTGCGTAATGGACCAGAGAAACATTCCCACGCCCAGGATCCTGCGCTCGCCGAATCGATCCAGAAGAACTCCCACCGGGAGCTGCGAAAAAGCGTAGGACAGTGAGAATACAGAGAGCAATAGTCCCATGCGGGTTGCAGAGAACCCGAGATCGGCGCGGATCGTTGTGTTGGCGATGGCCAGAGATCCACGATCGATATAGTTGACGACACCAGCCATTGAGAGAATGCAGACTGCGATGATCTGAATTCTCACCACGCGGCGCGTTGGTCGAGGCCTCAAATCGGGAGCCATGCCTGATTAAATCACCCGCAACCTGTGCCGGCGAGGAATATGCGATCGCGCTCTTCGGCGCATTTGAATTCGGAGCGATTGTAGAGAATAATTTAAGAGCCTTTCGAAACGCGCAATCCGGAGTCGTATGCCCGAAACAGTGTTGAAACTCGACGAGCGCGATAACGCGGTAGTTGCCCTGACAAATCTCGAAGTGGGAACGGAAGTACGATTTGGCGCCGCGTCGTCGCCAGCATCGTGCATCGTCGCGCAATCGATTCCCGCCAAGCACAAGATGGCCCTTTCGGACCTGAAACCCGGTGACTTGATCTACCTCTACGGCATGGTGGTCGGCGAGGCGGTTGAGGCCATCGCGCGCGGAGGCCTGCTGACGACGCGCAACGTGCGGCATCGAGCGGGGGACTATTCTGCGGTGCGCCGGCCGGCGAGGATCGCCGCGCCCGATGCTTCCTCGTGGGCCGAGCGCGGCTTTTTGGGCTATCGCCGCCCGGATGGCCAGGTGGGCACGCGCAATTACTGGCTCGTGGTTCCGCTCGTATTCTGCGAGAACCGCAACGTCGAGCGAATGAAAGAGGCGCTTGAAGAAGAGCTCGGTTACGGCGACGCGAACGGTTATCGCCATCATGTCCGGCGGCTCATTGAGCAACAGGCGAATGGAAACTCGCGGCCGGAGATGGCTGCGCATGTGCGCGCCTCGCGAGTTTTCGCGAATCTTGACGGTATTCGCTTTCTAACTCACCAGGGCGGCTGCGGCGGCACGCGCCAGGACGCGCAGGCGCTGTGCGGTTTGCTCGCGGGCTACATCCATCACCCCAACGTGGCCGGCGCAACAGTTTTGAGTTTGGGCTGCCAGCATGCCCAGGCAAGCATGCTGATGGACGAGTTGCGGGCTCTTGATCCCGGCCTGGGCAAGCCGGTACTGGTCTTCGAGCAACAGAAGTCTGGAACCGAATTGGCGCTGATGGGCAAGGCCCTGGATGAGACCTTTGCCGCGCTGGCGGAGGCCAATCGCGGCGAGCGGCAATTCACGCCGCTTTCTGCATTGACAGTGGGGCTGCAGTGCGGCGGCTCGGATGGATTCAGCGGCATTTCGGCGAATCCCACGGTTGGCTACGTCTCTGATTTGTTGGTAGGCCTGGGAGCTAAGACGATTCTCTCGGAATTTCCTGAGTTGCATGGCGTGGAACAGGAGCTGATCAATCGCTGCGTGACGGATGAGCTGGCAGAGCGCTTTCGCGATTTGATGAAGACATACCAGGCGCGCGCAAAAGCGGTGCACTCGGGCTTTGAGATGAATCCCTCACCGGGCAATATCGCAGACGGGCTGACGACGGACGCCATCAAGTCGGCGGGCGCGGCGCGGAAAGGCGGCGTCTCACCCATTAGCGACGTGATCGACTTTCCCGAGTACGCCACCACCCCCGGACTGACCCTGCAGTGCACGCCGGGCAATGACGTGGAGAGCGTGACAGCGCAGGTGGGGGCGGGCTCGAACATGGTGTTGTTTACCACGGGGCTCGGCACGCCTACCGGCAACCCCATTGCGCCGGTCGTGAAAATTTCGAGCAACTCCGCCTTGGCCAGCCGCATGGGCGATATTCTTGACTTCGATGCCGGCGGTATTTTGAGAGGCGAGGCCACGATCGAAGAGTGCGCTGCGCAATTGCTGGAGTTATCGATCGATGTGGCGAGCGGGAACCGTTTCACAAAGGCCGAGTTACATGGGCAGAACGATTTCATCCCATGGAAGCGCGGTGTCTCGCTTTAGTTCCCGGACCAGGGTGATCTCAGCAGGTATTGCCACGCGCTACGGTATCCGCTACAGTCGCGAGAGCGGCTCCCGCAAATCATTGAAGGGCCTGTAGCTCAACGGTTAGAGCAGGGGACTCATAATCCCTTGGTTGGGGGTTCAAATCCCTCCGGGCCCACCATTGAGACTCGATCTCAGTGGGAGATGCTGCGCACAGCGACCAGAGAAGACGTTCCCGGCACTCCGTTTTCAACGGTGGTAGTGACGAGAGCCTGAAAATACGGCGGGACAGCCTTATGGTCAGGAGAAGAAGCGATAAGAGCTTGTCGCAGCACCGCCATGCTCTCAGGATTCAAAAGAAATTCGATGGCCGCTTGTGAACCTTGGGTGTAGATCCCGTAGATCAGCAAAACGCGATTGGCTTCATTTTCGTTAGGGAGCATGAGAATGAGCGCATAATCGCGAGTCAGCTGGTTCGACACAGGATCGAACTCCGGCCGGTAGGCCGGCTTTTCTCCAGCCACAGGATTCCGATTGAGGATCACTCCGCTTTGCATGTGAAAATCTTCAACATCGAGAAACACGCGGCCGCTCCATGCCTGGCTTCCGCCAAGCAGGATCGCGTTTCCGTTCTTGATCTGCTCGAAATCCACCAGACGCGACGGCTGTACTCGACAGGTCTCGCCGCTTTTGAAAAACATCTCGCACAGCCGGACCACCCCCAGAGTCTCGCCGACCGCGGTGAAATCAGTGAGCGACGGCACGAAGACGAATCGCTTCAACTCGCGGAAATGAATGGTGTCGCGGAACTCGGGAAGACTCGATTTCGGGATCTCGTGTCCATGTGCCAGGGTTTGCGCGCTGTCGCCGTCATGCGCGGCGCGCAAGAGCGGATGGTTCGGAATTACGATTAACGGAGCGTTCGCCGGGGGCAAGAATGGGCGCCAAAACCAGCTCAGGCTGTCTGGCAGGGATGCGACCTGAATTTGAGATGGAGTCTTTTTTCCACTCTGGCGGACGGCGATGGTCAACAGGGCCGCTAAGACGAGGCAGGCGGCCGCGAGAATCCATGTAAGCGCCAGGTGAAAGCGGCGTCGGAAGTCTGATCGAGCCTCTGCGGGGGCCGCTCCAGCCGGTTTTGTCTCTTCCGCATCGATGGCGGTTCTGCTAAATAAAGGCACGTAGTGGCCTGACGGCAGATCGATACGGAGCGCGTTCTGCTTCCCGCTTTCTTCGTAATATTTTTTCAAGGAGCGGCGAATTTCATAAGCCTGAACTCGAACGATGGGATCCCGCTGTGGATCGAATTCCGTCCCCCGTCCGTAGACCTCAACGCCGATCAAATATTCATTCAGTTTTTCGGCGTTGCCTTGAAAGGTCAGCTCCGAGACGAACTCCAGAAAACGGGTCTTCTTGGGAGATCCAGCAAACTGCCTGCTCTGCAGTACCCTGCGTAACTCTTCCCGTTTTTCATACACACTCAGCGAGGAAGGCTGAACCGAAGAATCCTGAAGGGACGACGCCATGAGTGTGAACTCGATAGCCGAGCAACCTGAATGGCTGGACTGCGACGGATGCTAGCACCCAAAACCGATCGGCGTCAATTTTCGATAAACTCGCCCCCCCAAGCCTGTTAACGGTTATTTGCTGAGTTAATTGCCGTTAGTTCCGGCGGAAGCTCCTTGCTCGGACAGACGGGCTCCAGCAACCCCGGAGCCAGGAAATCGTTGAATCTACGAGGAGATCCGAAAATCGGTGTGAGGCTTTTGCGCAGCCGCGCTACTCGACGCCCTCCATCGGAGGGCACATACGCTCCAAAACGGCTCGCATTGTGCCGAGTTCTTCATGCATTTCGCGGCCTTAACCCAGAAAATAACCGGCATTACCTTGGCGGGCTTGTATAGCTGCAAATACAAGGGATGCGGCTTCGTTTTCCTGAATGACCAGGTTCCCCCACTCAGCTTCTCTGGAGTTCCGGAATGGATGCGATGGTGAGACTTTCGGCGCTGATGGTACTGGGGAGCCTCCTCTCGTTGTGCGGGGCCTCGAGTGGCGCCGCGGTCGATGACACTTTGATTGCCGTCAAGCAATCGGCTGGACCGGTTTTGACCGTTCGCGACCATGGGGCAGAAGGAAACAAGTATGGATTTGAGGGCGGACGGGTGGTCAAGCTCAACGGGACCTACCACTTGTTCACATCCGAAATGACGGGAGATCCGCATTGGGTGAAGATGCGGCTGGCGCACTGGACCAGCCCCGACCGCATTCATTGGCGACGCGTGGGGACACTCTTCGAATCGAGCGGCGATTACACCGGGCGCGATCCGCGTGCCGCATTATGGTCGCCCATTCCGATCTTCGACCCGACCGCCAATCGCTGGAACCTCTTTTACGTGGCCTACCAGGCCGCGCCTGACACGGCGCAGGAATGGCTGACGAATCATGAGGGACGCATCTGGCGAGCCGTTTCTAAGGCGCATGGACCAGGGGGCATCGGCGGACCGTACAGAGACGCCGGAATCGTCCTCGAGCGCGGGAAAGATTCGGATTCCTGGGAGGGGTTGCAGGGAACCGACTCCTTCTTTCCTTATCAAGTGGGAGGCAAGTGGTACGCCCTTTACGGCAGCGCACATACCGAGACCTTGCCGATCTCGTCATGGCAAGTCGGCTTGGCTTCGGCGCCGTCGCTGGCTGGCCCATGGCGCCGCTGCACCCAGCTCAATCCGGTGCCAGTAGAGCCCAGATTTGTGGAGAACCCAATCGTCACAAAACTGTCCGACGGATCCTATATCGCCGTCTATGACAACCACGAGCCGAATGACGTGGGATACACCTGGTCGGCGGACGGCGTTCATTGGTCGCAAGGGCGGCGGCTCGACGTACAGACAGGCTCTGGAATCTGGGCGAGTGAGGTGCGTACGCCGCTGGGCCTGGTGGAAGAAGGCAGTGGTATTTTCACGCTCTTTTACACGGCGAATGAAAAAGCGGATGGAGCCCGGCCTGACCGGTACGGAGTTACGCTCACGGCGGGCGCAGTTGGATTTGTTGAAGTTCGTGCGGCTCGATCAAGCGAGATCGCAATAGTCAGAGAGATTCAAGGCACGACAGCTCGGGGGAACGACGCGCAGGAATCGCGGGGCAAAATGACCGCGGTGACAAATTAGGAGCAGAGAAGTTGCTCAAATTCGGAGGGCAGGCACGATCGTCGCAAAGCCCTCATTGGGAGGACGGCTCATCATGATGCAAGCTTCGAGAATGCAATGGTTTCCAGGTGTGCTTCTGGTGCTTCTGACCGCACCACTCGGCCAGAACCTCTGGGCGCAGGCTAACCGCGCCACGATCACCGGCATCGTGACCGACTCCACAGGCGCCACAGTGCCTGGCGTTGACGTGACCGTCGTCAACACAGACACCAAAGTGCCGGCCAAAACCGTATCGAATAATGACGGCATTTACGTGGTGCCTAATCTCTTTCCCGGCCCGTATTCCGTGACCTTTGAAAAAACCGGCTTTGCAACGCTGGAGCGGCCGGGGATCACTCTGCTCTCCACTCAGGATGCGCGCATCGACATCGTGCTCAAGGTCGGCGCCACTTCCACCAGCGTGACGGTCTCCGGCGGCGCGCCCATTCTGGACATGGACACCGCCGCAGTGGGCACCAACATGAAGTCCGATGAAGTTACCGATCTGTCCCTGAATATTAATGGAGGGGGCCGCTTTGTCGAGCTGTTTGCGGTGGCGGTCACGCCCGGCTACTCGGTGCTCAGCTCACCTTACGGCGCTGTGGTTAATGGCGGCCAATGGTTTGCCAAGGATTACACGATCGATGGCACCTCCGGCACATCCAATATCCGCGGCGACTCGATGGACGGCGGGCCGAGCATGGAAGCCGTCGAGGAGCTTCAGGCGCAGACCAGTGGCTTGGATGCGCAAAGCTCGATTACCGGCGGCGGCGTCATGGCCTTCAACCTGAAGTCGGGCACCAACACCCTTCACGGATCGGGGTTCCTCTACGGGCATAACGAGCTGTTCGACGCCAACACCTGGACGAATGACAACGAGGATGTAAGAAAGCCCAAGGACCGGACGTGGGATTACGGCTTTAGCCTGGGCGGTCCGATCCACAAGAACCGGACTTTCTTTTTCGGAACCTTCGAGAGATACCAGCAGGAAGACTGGCGGCTCAACAGCGGGGGAGCGACCGTGCCGCTCCCGGCGATGCTCACGGGAGACTTCAGCTCAATCCTGGGAGCTCCGCTTTGTGGGACTGCATATAACGCCTATCCATGCGGTCCGGGAGATCCGCCCCTCATGGTGCAGAACGATGCCGGAACGACGCTCCAGGCGCAAGTAGATATGATTTACGATCCGGCGACGGGCAATCAGTTTACGAACAACCAGCTTCCCGCCGTCAGCCCGGTTGCGCAGAAAGTGAACGCATTCTATGCGAAGTATCCGCCCAATCTGGGCGGGGTCACGAACAACGAGCGAACCCTGCTCACCAATTCGCCGAGCCAGACTCCCAATTGGTACGTCGCGAAGCTGGACCACGTTCTCCGCGAACAGGACCACCTTTCCGGTTCCTGGATTTACGATCACAAGTTGCGCACCCTGGACGACGGCGGCGGCGTATGGGAGTCAGGCACCACCACGGGCGGTCCGCTCTCGAACGCGCGTATCCAGTTTTACCACCAGCAGGAATACCGCATCAGCGAGTCGCATACCTTCGGCCCCAACCTGCTGAATGTTCTGAACTTCACCAGCGCCTTCGACGACAACGGAAGCACTCCGACCGTCCCGGCCGAATACAACACTCAGGTCGGGTTTGCCAACACCGGGGCCAACAACTTCCCTGAGATCTCGTTCTCCGACAACTCAGCGGGGATCAGCGAGACCTACGTTGGCAACACCTGGCAGGGGGACGTCGCAGGCTCAGTCAGCACCACCAACGACACGCTCACCTGGAGCAAAGGCCGCCACAATATGAGCTTTGGCGGCGACTTCATCGCCCACGACGTCAATTACCGCTCCGGGACAGGCGCGTATAACTTCAACTTCAGCTATCTAAACACCTCGGGCCCCGGCTACCCGTATGACGGCTTCGCGTTCGCAACCTATGAGCTGGGCCAGGTCCATTCGGCAAGCCAGTCTGTCGCTAATAACCTTTACGGCCGGCAGAAGAATATAGATCTGTTTGCCCAGGATAGCTGGAAGATCACTCCCAAGCTAACCGTGAACCCAGGCCTGCGCTGGACTTACAACACTCCGTTCCACGAGAAATACGGCAACTGGGCTAACTTCGATCCCACCGTCGTCAATCCTCAACTAACCTCAATCTATGGTGCCGCCTTACCCGGATCGCTGGTCTTTGCCACTGGAGGAGGCTACAGCTTCGAGAAGGACGAGTATGCGCTCAATTTCGGGCCTTCGCTGGGCATCGCTTACCAGCTCCTGCCCAACGTGGTGGTGCGCGCCTCTTACGGCCTGATTTTCAACCCTGTGGGTATCACCTACTTTGGCGGCGTTCCCGACAGCTTCGCGCCGCAGTTGGGATCGAACTCGGCAACCAGTTTCGATTGGGATAACGGCAGCGGCGGAGGCAATTACCCCGGCGTTCTGACCAAGGCAACGACCGCCACCGATCCCTCCACCATGTATCCCTTCCCGGTAGAGGTAAGCCCACAGTCGCTGCGTTTGGGCTACAGCGAAGCGTTCAACTTCGGCGTGCAGCAGCAACTGACGTCGAACATGCGCTTCGAGCTCGCTTATGTAGGCAACCGCGGTCACCGTTTGACCGATACGGCGCTGGCCTGGAATGAAACCACTTCGCAGAACTTCGTCAATCTCCTCGATCAAAACCCGGGCTTCAACATCTATGAATGGATGTATTGCCCGTCGGGGTACGGATCTCTCTCGGGGGTAGCCTGCCCGTATCCGAATTTTTATGGTTCGCCTTTGGCGGCGCTGGCGCCTCTGCCGCAGATGGCAGCGGCCGAGAACAACTACTGGTACTACCCCAACCTGCAATATGCAGGCATTCCGGCGGGCCAGACTTTCTACGACTCTTTGGTTGCAGATGTTGTGAAGCGCGCCGGCAACCTGACCATGGACATGAGCTACGACTGGTCGCGTCAGGAGGGCGACACCTTTAGCGCCGAGCAGGACTACAACGGCTTCTATACCGGCGTCGAGGATTTCCAGCATATGCATGGCGCTGCACATGCGCTGACAGGCTACGATTTGCCGCAGGTGGTGAAGGGCTTTGTCAGTTACAAACTTCCTTTTGGCGCAGGACAGCGGTGGGGCGCTGCACAGAACCCTGCGGTCCGCACCGTCATCGGGGGTTGGACAGCGACTACGCTTCTGGACTACTACACTGGCCAGCCCTTCCGCGTCGCAGCGTCAAATCCCTACTGGCCGCTGTGGGGCAACATCTACCCGCAGTTCAATCTTGCCGGATATAAAGGCCCTACCAACCCCGGACATTATGTGCCGGTAGGTTCGAGCGGGGTCGCTCCGGCACAAGATTTCTACATGGCGACTACTGTAGCCACCAACCCGGTCGCGGGAGTCTTGCCGCCGTCGCCGTACAACTCGCGCCTGCGGTGCCCCGGGCAAGCGAATGAGAACACAACCTTCCTGAAGAACGACAAAGTCGGTCCTGATGGAAGGTACAACATTTCCCTTCGCATGGACTTCTACAACCTGTTCAACCGGCA
>JBEKPO010000004.1:0-84668 GCA_049520675.1 Occallatibacter sp.
GCGGCACCGGCCGGCTCCCCGCAATTCAGCAGACCGCGCGTCAGCGCGGGGCTGCCCCACCGCAGGCCGGGGTCCCCGGGAAACGATCGCCAGTTTCCTGGGGTGGAGCTGGTTACACTAAAAGCATCATGCAAGTCCGCTCGGGAAACGAGATACGCGAGCTGTTTCTGCACTTCTTTGAGACGAAGGGGCACCGGCGCGTGCACTCTTCCTCGCTGGTGCCGGCCAACGATCCCACGCTGCTGTTTACCAATGCGGGAATGAACCAGTTCAAGGACCTTTTTCTGGGCGCGGAAAAGCGCGATTACGTGCGCGCCACCACCTCGCAAAAATGCGTGCGCGCGGGCGGAAAGCACAACGATCTCGAAAACGTGGGCTTTACCCGCCGGCATCACACCTTTTTCGAGATGCTGGGCAACTTCTCGTTCGGTGACTACTTCAAGCGCGATGCGATCCAGTTTGCATGGGAGCTGGTGACGGACGAGAAATGGTTTGGAATCCCCAAGGACCGGCTGTACGTGACCATCTTCGAGGGCGCGGAGGGCGTCCCGCGCGACGACGAAGCCGAGCAGTTCTGGATCGAGACCGGTGTGGCGAAGGAGCGGATTTTTCAGTACGGATTGAAGGACAATTTCTGGCAGATGGGCGAGACGGGGCCGTGCGGACCGTGCTCGGAGATCTTCTACGACATGGGGATCGAAGCCGCCGAAACGCCGGGAGTCGACCAGCCTTTCGGCCACGACGATGCGCGCTACGTGGAGATCTGGAACCTGGTCTTCATGCAGTTTGAGCGTTCGGCGGTGACGGACGCGAACGGCAAAGCGACCTATAAGCTGGCTCCGCTGCCGAAGCCCTCGATCGACACCGGCATGGGCCTGGAGCGCGTGGCCGCGGTGCTGCAAGGCAAAATCAGCAACTTCGAGACCGACTTGTTCACGCCGCTCATCGCGCGCGCCGAAGAGCTGACTGGCAGGCAGGTGAGCGAATCGGCGTTGGAGAGTGAAACCCGAGCTCTGGATGACGATGCGGCCAGCTTGCGGATCATCGCTGACCATGCGCGCGCTGCGGGGTTTCTGATCTCGGACGGCGTGCTGCCATCGAACGAAGGGCGCGGCTACGTCCTGCGCAAAATCATGCGGCGTGCCATCCGGCATGGCCGTCTGCTCGGCCAGGAGAAGCCGTTTCTCTTCGAGATGGTGTATGCCGTGCGCGATTTGATGAAAGTCGCCTATCCTGAGCTGGTCGATTCAGCCGATCGCGTGGCGAAGGTGGTCGAAGCCGAGGAGAAGCAGTTCGATCGCGTACTGAATGTCGGCACGTCAAAGCTGGACGAACTCTTCAAGGAGCTTGCGGCTGAGAAGAGGGTCGACCGCGAGGCCGGACGGAAGGGGCATGCCCACCAGGCGATCATTCCTGGGCGCCGGATCTTCCACCTCTATGAAACCTATGGCTTGCCGGCTGACTTTATTGCCGATGCGGCGCGAGATGCCGGAATTGGGCTGGATTTCGAAGGCTTTGAGGCTGCCCGTTCCGAGGAGCAGGCCCGCGCCCGCGCCAGCTGGAAGGGCGGGGCGCAAAAGACGGCCAGCCCGGCGTATCGCGACCTGCCGAAGACGGTGTTTGACGGGTACCGCAGCCTGATTTCGAACGCTTGCCAGGTGCTGGCGATCGTGAAAGACGGCGTGGGTGTTCCCGCGGCCAAGGCCGGTGACGAGGTTGAGATCGTCCTGGACCACACAAGCTTTTATGGTGATTCGGGCGGGCAGGTGGGCGATACCGGGATCTTTTTGTCGCCGAGGGGAAGCGCAACCATCGCGGAGATCGTTGGCTGCACACTCCCCGTGCAAGGCGTGCGGGCGCACAAGGCGGAGTTGAAGCAGGACCTGACAGTGGGCGACTTTGTAGACACGGTGGTGAATGCCGAGCGCCGCAACGCCATCCGCCGCAACCACACGGGGACGCACCTGCTGCACGCGGCCTTGCGCGAGGTTTTGGGCACGCACGTGAAGCAGGCGGGGTCGGCGGTGCATCCCGACAGGCTGCGCTTCGATTTTTCGCACTTCGCGCAGGTGGCCGATGAGCAGTTGCTGGAGATTGAAGAGATTGTCAATCGCGAAGTTCTGAAGAACGCAAAGGTGGAGACGATCGAGGATGTGCCCATCGACGTAGCCGTGAATCAGTACCATGCCATGGCGCTGTTCGGCGAAAAGTATGGCGACAAAGTGCGCGTGGTGAAGCTCGATGATGGATTTTCGACCGAGCTGTGCGGCGGCACGCACACGGCGGCCACAGGCGAGATTGGCCTGTTCAAGCTGACCGCCGAAGAGTCGGTGTCGTCGGGCGTGCGCAGAATTGAAGCCATCAGCGGCCTCGGCTCGCTCGACACGTTCCGGCGTGACTTCGATCTGGCGAAGGTAGCCGGCCAATATGTTCCGTCGGTGGACAATCTTTCGGAGGGGCTGCGCGCCAAGTTTGCCGCGCAGGAAGACGAACTGAAGCGGCTGCGCCGCGAACTGGACGAGGCACGCATGAAGTCGGCGGCTGGCGGCCTCGACGAGGCCCTTGCGCGCGCGGTCGACGTGAAGGGTATCCGGCTGGTTGTGTATCGCGCCGACGGGATGGAACGCGGCCAGTTACGGACCCTGGTCGACAATCTCAAACAAAAACTCGGTGAGGGCGTGGTGCTGCTTGCGTCGGCGCAGCCCGACGGCAGGGTCGCCATGATTGCCGGCGTGACGCCTGGCCTGGTGAAGCGCATTCAGGCGGGTAAGCTGGTGGGAGCCGTGGCAAAGATCGTCGGCGGCTCAGGCGGAGGCAAGCCCGAAATCGCCGAAGCCGGCGGAAAAGATCAGTCGCAAATTGAGGCGGCGTTGAAGGCCGCCCCTGGACTAGTGGGCGAGCTGCTGGGCTAGTGGGCGAGCTGCCGGGCTAGCCTCGGCGCCGGGGCGCAGGTTGAAGCTGTAGGCCACGCCCGCCGTGAAGATCGGATAGAAGCGGAACGGGTTCAAGTCGTTTTTCCATTTGGCAACCTGGGCGCTCAGGTTGGATTGCACAGCGGTTGCAAGCTGGGAGTTGCCCGTGATGGAAGCGCACTCCGTCTGCGCCTGGTCATAGCAGGCCCAGCCACCCAGGTTCACATTCACGGTGGGCGCTCCGGTGAAAGCCGCTCCGATCTCGAACGGGAACGACAAATGACGGCCAGAGCGCGGGATCATATTGCCCCAGCCTGTCGTGGCAGTGAAAGCCGGCTTGGTGCTGTTCAGGCCGAGGAGCCCGTTCCCGGCGATGGGCGTGGCGCCTGTGACCGAATTGACGTTGGCTGAATAGTAGGTTGTGCCATTCAAGGTAAAGCTGGTTCCACCAGGCGCGTTGGCCGCGGCAGTGAGCTGGTTCTGGTTGTAGAAGAGAACGCCGGGGCTGATGCGAAATCCGTGATTGGGAAACGGATAGAAGTCGACCGAAGCGCCCGCCGTGGCGAAGTTCAAGGTGCCGCTGGCCTTGAGGCCATCCAACGAAACATTGTTCAGCGAGTAGGTGAAGTAATTGCCAACGCCGCGTACGTTCATGTAGCGATTGGCGATCACGGCTACTTGCATGTTGCCGCCCATGGACGAGATTCCGCCGCCGATCGCCAGGCGCGAAAAGGGCGTGGGAGAGTAATTCGGGGGTGTCCAGGTGTGGGGCGACGCCGAGGTGATTGCGTATTGGTCGATGGGCGAAGGACCCTGAGGGCCACCTTGCGCGAGCAGAATTGCGGGAGCCGCGGAGAGAGACAGAATCAGGCAATAAGATATGCGTTTCAAAATAGCCTCCAAGGCAATACGAACGTCGAGCAGCGTAGATAGATGCTTCACTTTTCGGCTGGGTGAGGAGAGAACTTCAGCGAATGCGACCTGGCCTCTGTTCCCGCCATCCCGCCATATGCCGGAATGCTTTTTTAGCCTAGCATGCATCGTGGAAGGTGGAACCCTTCGTAATGACCATGAGATTACCTTTGTCATAGATCCATTGATAAGATGGGAACGAGAGACGCGAAACAACTCCCCGCTCGCCAGGGAGTTATCGTCTCCTAACCTGCGCCCATGGATAGGTTTGACGACAATCCTGAAAAAATTTCCCGGTTGCGTCGGCGTTTGCTCGATTGGTACGCGCTTCATCGGCGCGACCTGCCGTGGCGCCAGAGCGGAGACCCCTATGCCATCTGGGTTTCCGAAATCATGCTGCAGCAAACGCGCGTGGCAGTTGTGGTGGAGCGTTACCAGGCCTTTCTCACCCGCTTTCCCACCAGCGTTGCACTGGCGCTTGCTCCGGAGCAGCAAGTACTGGCGATGTGGAGCGGTCTTGGCTACTACCGGCGCGCCCGCATGCTGCACAAGGCGGCCAAGTTCGTAGCTGAGAACCTTGGCGGCAATCTTCCAGTGCAGTCCGGGCAACTGCAACTCCTGCCCGGCATCGGCGCCTACACGGCCGCTGCGATCGCCAGCATTGCCCACGGCGAGCAGATTGCGGTGGTTGATGGCAATGTAGAACGCGTGTTATGCCGGCTGGCGGGATGGGGTGCGGGAAGTCGAAAGGGCGGCGGTGCAGCGTTGCGCCGCAAGATCAGCGGCCTGGCAGGCCGTCTGTTGGACGTGGAGCGACCTGGCGACTTCAACCAGGCACTGATGGAGTTGGGAGCCACGGTTTGCATGCCGCGGAACCCGCAATGTGCGGTCTGTCCGCTGCACGCGGACTGCATAACGCGCGGCGAGCACAAGACGCCGCGACGCGCTCCCATGACCAGCCGCGCCGTGGCGCACGCGCTTTCGGTACGCACGTTGCATCCGCCGGGCAAACGCCGTGGCAGCGCTCGCGAGGTGCTCTTGGAGCAGCGCTCCCAGGAACTTACGGTAATGCCGGGCCTATGGGAACTGCCTCGGCTGCGCAATGCCGCAGTTCCAGAGCGAAACCTCCGTATGACCGTGCGCCATGCAATTATGCGGGTGAACTACTATGTTCGCATCCGTACGGTTTTCGAAGATGACGTGGATGCGATGACCATCAAGAGCGGGCCGCGCCGCTGGGTTCCGCTCCGCGAAGCGGCAGGCATGGCGCTCACCGGCCTGGCGCGCAAAGTACTTTCCCGGGCCCACCTGCTGCCCGTGGTGGCAGTGGACGCGATTGCGTCCCCGCAGGAAGAAACCGTACCCTGAGAAATGAATCGCTCGACATGTATTCCAGTACAGATTCGGCTGTGATTTTCGATGGAGTTCCCATGCATCGCAAGATGATTTTGACCTTGGTTCTTGTTGCCATATCGGTTGCTCCCGTCTGTCAGGCACAGCAGCCGGCCGCCGGTTCCGTTCCTCTGATCGCGGGCCTTCCTGAGGCCGCCAGCGCTGCCGCAGCGGCCATCGATCCCGAAAGAATCCGCGCCCACGTGCGATTTCTATCCCTCGATCTGCTGGAGGGCCGGGGCCCCGGCACGCGCGGCGGCGAACTTGCGGCTGAATACATCGCCACGCAGTTTGCCTTGAATGGAGTCGCGCCGGCTGGCGACGACGGTACCTACTTTCAGCGCGTTCCGCTTTATGCAGTGCACACGGTAGAAGACAAAACGAAGTTTTCGTTCGTGCCGGAGGCTGGGGGGCCGGTCGATTTGAGTTATGGCTCGGAGATTGTCGCCAAAGACCAGACCGGCCAGCCCGTTGCAGATATCGACGCACCGATTGTTTTTGTGGGCTACGGCATTCATGCGCCCGAGTACAACTGGGACGACTATGCCGGATTGGACGTCAAAGGGAAAGTGGTTCTCGTCATCGTCAACCAGCCGCCTTCTGAAGACGAGAAATTCTTCAAGGGGAAGGCGCTCACTTACTACGGTCGCTGGACCTACAAATATGAGGAGGCTGCACGCCGCGGCGCCGTGGGCGTGCTGATCGTTCATCGCACTGACCTGGCCAGCTACGGCTGGGATGTAGTGCGCAACTCGCAGGCTGTGGAGAAGAGCTATCTCGAAGGCGATCCTGACGCGACTCTTCGGGCAGCAGCGTGGATTCAACACGGGGTGGCGCAGAAGCTGTTCACGCTGGCCGGGCTTGGAGATCTCGATCAGGCGATCGCTCACGCCGGCAAACGCGGCTTCCAAGCCGTTCGGCTTTCGGTCAGGTTACATGGTCATGTGGAGAGCCGCGTCCGCCGCTACATAAGTTCGAATGTCGTCGGGCGGGTGCCGGGTGCAAGCACAGCGGACCAGGCGGTCCTCTATACCGCTCACTACGATCACCTGGGCATCGATCCCGACGCCAAGGGCGATCAGATTTACAACGGCGCTGCTGACAATGGCACGGGCTGCGGCATTCTGCTTGAGCTGGCGCGCGCCTTCGCGCAATCGACGCTTCGGCCGCCGCATGCGATGTACTTCGCCGCGGTTACGGCAGAGGAGCAGGGACTTCTCGGGTCGCAGTATCTGGGAATGCATCCGCCAATTCCGGCCGGTGGCTTCACTCTCGATCTCAACTACGACATGCTGCTACCCATTGGCGTGCCGCGCGCGGTAACCCTGGGAGGCGCCGAGCGCCTGAACTTCTGGCCTACCGTGCAGATGGTCGCCAAGGCATTTGACTTGGAGACTGTACCCGATCCCGAGCCGGGTGCCGGCCACTATTACCGTTCCGACCACTTCTCGCTGGGGCGCGTGGGCATTCCCGCATTCTCTGTCGATCAGGGGCAACTTTTTGAGGGACACGATCTGGCGTGGGGCCGGGCGCAGACAGAGGACTACGAGGAGCATCACTATCACCAGCCCAGCGATGAATACCGCGCCGACTGGGATTTTCGCGGCAATGCCAAGCTGGCCCGATTCGGATTCGTGCTCGGCTGGTTGGCGAGTGTGCAGCCTAAGCCGATTGAGTGGCTGCCGGGCGATGAGTTTGAGGCAGCGCGGAAAGCGAGCGAAGGCGGCAAATAGTGGATCAAGCTTGTTCTTGATTTTGAGCGAAGCGCGATTCGCTGGACGCGAAGTCCTCAGTAGTAATCCGCGCAGCTCATGTAGTAGCCGCACCCGGTGCAGACCAGCTTGCAGCGATGGCCGGTAAGGCGTTGGCCGCAGGTGGGGCAAACCTGGCAGTGGTGATCGACTGGAGATTCGATTGCGGCCGTCTCATGCACACCACTTTGTGAGACTTGGGCCGCGGATTCGGGCTCTGATTCAGAATTCACAATGCGCGGCGCCTGGGGCAGCATGCCCGACAGATTAGCATAGAGATAATGCTGTCTGCGCCCGTGACAACCGGCAGGCGCCTGCGGCATCAACAGACAGCCGGCGCAACGGTTTTCCCCTGATGGCTTCGCGCCGCAATCCCCAGGAAAACCAGAGAACTTCAAAATCCCCAAGGAGGGAATATGGCTAGCAAAGCAAGCGCAGTTTGGACAGGTTCGTTGAAAGAAGGCAAGGGCACCATTTCCACGGCGACTGGAGTGTTGAACAACGCAAATTACTCGTTCGCCACTCGTTTTGAAGGCGCGACGAGCGGCACTACTCCCGAAGAGCTGATTGCTGCAGCTCACGCGAGTTGCTTTTCGATGGCGCTCGGCGCGCAACTGGGCGGCGCGGGGCTCACGCCAACCAAGATCGAGACGCAGGCTGCGGTGACCTTGGCCAAGGTCGACGGCGGCTTCGCGGTCACAAAGATCGCACTCACCACGACGGCCAGCGTACCTGGCGCCAGCAAGGAAGCCTTCGACAAGGCCGCAGCCGACGCCAAGGCGGGCTGCCCGATCTCGAAGCTCTTCGCCAACAACACCGAGATTACGCTGGACGCGAAGCTGGTGTAGGGCGCCAGATCGCAGGTTGTTTCATCTTCCGTCCCATCACGCTGCGCTTTGCTGTACACGCGCGGCTTGATGGGATTGCCGTCTGCGGCGCGCTTGCACCTGCGCAACATTTTCCTTGCCTGCGCCGCCTGGGTTTGCGATAGTCTTCGCAATTGCGTGGGCCGATTCCGCGCAGGTGTCGACAAAATGAAGATGTACAAATTCAAAGCCAAGATTATTGCCGGCATGGGTGGCGGGGCCGGCGTCGAGTTTCCGCACGATGTCGAAAAGGAGTTCGGCACCAGGGGCAGTGTGCCGGTGCAGGCAACGCTCGACGGCGTACCATACCGGGGTTCGCTGATGAACTGCGGCATGGAGCATCACACGCTCGGCGTGCTGAAGAGTGTTCGCGCAAAGATCGGCAAAGGCCCGGGCGACATCGTCGACGTCGTCGTTTGGAAAGACGACGAGGTTCGCACCGTCGAGATTCCGCCCGCTTTCAAAGGGCTGCTCAAGAAAGAAGGGTTGCTCGCCGGCTTTGAGAAACTCAGCTACACCCATCGCAAGGAATACGTTCGCTGGATCACAGAAGCCAAGAAGGAAGAGACGCGGCAAAGCCGCATCGCCAAGGCCGTCGCCATGCTGCAAAAGGGCGTGAAGACGCCGGGCTGATTCGAGGACAAGGGATTTGAGCCGTGCGCGAGCGGTTCTTCACACCTCGGCATCATTTGACACCGCATTCTGCGTTTGCGAAACTCAAGATTGCTGCCCGCTCGGCGGATCCCGCTTGAGCGCTCATCGTGCCGAAGTGGCGGAATTGGCAGACGCGCATGGTTCAGGTCCATGTACTCGCAAGGGTGTGGGGGTTCGAGTCCCTTCTTCGGCACCAGCTTCTCAAGCATGATCTTCAGGATCTTGCGATTCCTTCAAATGCGGCCGTTCCATGAGCCTTCGAAGTCTGCAATCCAAGCGGGAAGAGCTGGATGAAAGTCCTCCGCGTTCTTGTGCCGCTCACGGTCGCGATCGCCTTCACCTCTCCAGGGCCGGCTCCGCTATGAGCTCCCGGCGCACGCTAATGGACCCTCCTCGATGAGCAGCTCTCGAATTCTAGTTACCGGCGCCACAGGCAAAGTCGGCCAGGCATTTATCTCTCGTTTACTTGCAGATCAGCGGCTCGATGACTTTGTCGTGCGGGCGCTCTGCCACAACCGCGTGGTTGATCCGAGGCCTCGGCTGGAGGTGATGAAGGGCTCGATTGAGCACCGCGGGGTGGTGGAAGACGCACTGCTCGACGTGACACATATTCTGCATCTTGCCACCTGCAAGGAGACGCCCGAGACGATCATCGACGTCTCAGTAAGGGGTTTGTTTTGGCTCCTGGAAACCTGCCGTAAGAGCCCTTCGTTCCGTCAATTCATCCTGGTCGGAGGCGACGCCAGCGTAGGCCACTTCTATTATCCTCGCGACTTTCCGATTACCGAAACCGAACCCCACCGTTCCTATCCGGGTTGCTACGCTCTCTCCAAGGTGATCGAAGAGGTGATGCTGGAGCAGTACTACATTCAATACGATTTGAACGGATGTTGCCTGCGCGCACCGTGGATAATGGAAAAGGATGACTTCAGATACCACCTTTCTTTCGCAGAAGACGTCTTCGGCGGACCACGCTGGCGGGACATCGTCGGATCAGCTAGAGCCGACGAATACCTGGCTGCAGCTGCAGTGCCAATCATGCTCGACGCTATGGGTATCCCGGTGAAACGCAATTTCGTGCACGTCGACGACCTGGTCTCTGCGATATTGCTCGCAATCGATTGCCCTCGGGCCCGTCAACAGCTCATGAACGTCTGCATGGACGAGCCGGTCGATTACGGCAAATTGGGAGATTATCTATCTCGCACTCGCGGCTTTGTTCCAGTGCCGGTCAAGACGCCCTTCCATTCCACTTGGCTCGATAATTCCAAAGCGAAGCTATTGCTGGGCTGGCGACCGCAGTACGATCTACAGAAATTGGTGGATGAGGCGTTTGACTATGTGCGCTCGCTTAGCGATCCACGGAAAGTTTGGTATCCGGGCTGATTGCGCTCCGGCATCTGCCGCGAACTTGCGGGCAGCTACGGCGGCGAGCTGACATCGTTGACACCTCATCTGCTCGAGCAGGGTGCTCCTGGCGAACGAAGCAAGATTCTCGCCTCGTTTTTCGAAATCAATCCGCGACGACGAAAGGAAAGAAAATGTATAAGGTCGTATTACTACGTCATGGGGAAAGCGTTTGGAACAAAGAAAACCTGTTTACGGGATGGACCGACGTCGATCTCTCAGCGCATGGAAGAGAAGAAGCCAAAGAGGCGGGCGTCACGCTGCGGCAGGGCGGCTACAAGTTCGATCTCGTGATCACGTCGGTTCTCAAGCGTGCCATCCGCACCGCATGGTCGGTCATGGACGAGATGGATCTGATGTGGCTTCCGGTGAAAAACGACTGGCGCCTGAACGAGAGACACTATGGAGCTTTGCAGGGGCTCAACAAGTCAGAAACCGCAGCCAAGTACGGAGAGCAACAGGTGAAAATCTGGCGTCGCAGTTACGAGATTCGCCCGCCGGCGCTGGACACGAGCGACCCCCGCTATCCCGGTCACGATCCGCGCTACCAGAGTCTCTCCAAGGAGCAACTCCCCCTGACGGAGTGCCTCAAGGACACGGTCGAGCGCGTTCTTCCGTGCTGGCACGACCTGATCGCGCCCAGCATTCACGCAGGCCGGCAGGTGCTGGTTGCGGCGCACGGGAACAGCCTGCGTGCCATGGTGAAATACCTGCAGGGCATCTCCGACGAAGAGATCATTGACCTGAATATCCCCACGGGAGTGCCGCTGGTTCAGGAACTCGATGAAAACCTCAAGTCTGTTCGTCATTATTACCTCGGCGATCCCGAGCGCATCGCGCAGGCGGTCCACGGGGTCGCCAGCCAGGGAAAGGCGCGATAGCAAAGACGGCCAGGACGCGCGGGCCAACGAGGGATTGGACCGGAAGCTATTTTTGCGATGCGCGGCAGGGCGGCCGAAAATGCGCAGTGCAGAAATCGTCAGTGGCTCTCTGCCGCAGGCGATTCTCCCCGATGGGCGGTCAACGCCGGCAGGTCGCTTCTGCTGCCCCTGGGATATCCGGTGGATTCGCGGACGACGAGCCGAGTGTCGATCTTGTATTCGCGCTTTGGAGAGCTCTTCTCGACATGTGCGCGGAGGGCGGTGACAGCGGCGCGAGCCAGATCGAGCCGCGACATTTGCACCGTGGTCAGTGGTGGAAACATCGCCTGCGCGATGTTGACATCGTCGAAGCCGATGATGGAAAAATCCCCGGGAACATGTAGACCCCCGCGATAGGCACGGTGAAGGACGCCGATGGCGGTCATATCGTTCGAGCACATCACAGCGGTCGGCAACTTCTTGCGGGAAAGAAGCGTCTCCATCGCATCGATGCCGCCGTTCAAGGTGTGGTCGCCTTCGATGAGCCATTCCGGGTTGGGGGTGATTCCGCACTCGTTCAGAGACACGTGGAATGCGTCGAGGCGGGAATGGGCGGAATGCAATTGCATCGGTCCGGAGACGAATGCAATATCGCGGTGCCCCAGAATTGCCAGGTGCTGCACACCTTGCCGGATGCCGTGATGGTAATCGACCTTCAAGAGGCTGACGGCCGGGCGATCCGGTCCCACGTCGACGAATACGAGCGGGACGTCGCGCTCCGCAAATTGCTCGAACAAGGGTTCCTCAATGCCGAAGGTCATGACCGCCACGCCATCGGCTTTTCGCTCCAACATGCGCCGGATGCAGAGTTCCCATCGCTTGGGATCGTAGTTGGTGGAACCGATCACAATCTCATAGCCGTTCTCGACCGCGACGTCTTCGAATCCCTGAATCAATTCGGAGAAGAAGGGGTTGGTGATTTCTGAAACGATCAATCCGAAAGCGCCGCTCTTGCCGGAAACGAGTGCGCGCGCCTGAGTGTTGGGGAAATAATTCAGCTCGCGAATTGCCTCCCACACCCGCTTCGCCATCTTGGTGTTGACGGTGGGAATGCGATTGATGGTGCGCGATACGGTCGCAATGGAAACGTTGGCGCGCTCCGCAACTGCCCGTATATCGGTCAGATCGGTTTTCTTCGCGGAACCGCGGCGTTTCTTCTTGGGCATAGGGCTGGCCAGCGAGGGATGAGAATTCGTTTTCAGAATACCCCATCGGGCGATTCGGGCAAGACGGGAAGGAACTTAACTTGACGTCTCTGGGGTATTGAATCTATTTTCGTTTCTTTGAGAAAAGGTTTACTTGAGAAACCCGGCAACTGGATCGTTGGAGAATGCAAATATGAAATCAGTCACCAGAAGGCAGTTCCTGAAGAAGGCGGGCCAGGCGAGTTTCAGCGCGTGTGCGGCGTCGGCCATGGGAAGGTTCTCTGTCGCTCAGAACGAACCGGCCACGAGGGTCTTTCTCGATTCGTCGCGTCAGATTTCCCCTATCGATCGCAACCTCTTTGGCTCCTTCCTGGAGCATCTCGGCCGTGCCATCTATGAAGGCATCTACGATCCGAAATCGAAGTTTGCCGACGCTAACGGATTCCGCACCGATGTGATGGATGAGGTGAAACACCTGGGCGTGCCGATTATTCGCTATCCAGGCGGCAACTTCGTTTCTGGTTATCACTGGCTCGACGGTGTCGGCCCCAGGCAAAACCGGCCTACGGTGCTCGATCGAGCGTGGAACACGATGGAGACGAACCAATTCGGCAGCAATGAGTTCGTCACCTGGGCGCGCGCAGTGGGCGCCGAGCCGCTCTTCGGACTCAACTTCGGCACGGCTTCATCAGAGGATGCGGCCGCACTGGTCGAATATTGCAACGTAGAGAAGGGAACCAAGTGGAGTGAGCTGCGCCGCTCGCACGGCTACGAGCAGCCCCACAGTGTGAAGTACTGGTGCGTGGGCAACGAGATGGACGGCCCCTGGCAGATTGGTCATATGCCGGCCCGGGAGTATGGCATAAAGGCCACCGATGCTGCGCGGCAGATGCGCGCCGTCGATCCTTCGATCAAGTTGATTGCATGCGGCTCCAGCGGACCCTTTATGCCCACCTACATCGAGTGGGATCGCACGGTGCTCGAAGAGTGCTATGACCAGGTCAACGGCATCTCGCTCCATCGCTATTTCGGAAACACCGACGAGACCAACCACGACAGCCAAATCTATCTAGCGATGAACCTGGCGATGGATCGACAGATTGAGGAGATCGCCGCCGTTTGCGACACTGTTCGCGCTCAAAAGCGGTCGGGTAAGCAATTGTTTCTCTCGTTCGACGAATGGAACGTCTGGTATCGGGCGCGCACCGGTGATGACGTGGACGGGCACAGGAAATTTGCGCCGCACCTTCTGGAGGAGCCCTACAACCTTGAAGACGCGCTGCTGGTCGGCGGGCTGGCAAATTCTCTCATTCGCCACTCCGATCGCGTAAAGGTGGCATGCCTGGCGCAACTGGTGAATGTCATCGCGCCCATCATGACCAACGAAGATGGCATCCTGCGCCAGACCATCTACTATCCCTATTTGTGGGCGCTAAAGTATGCGCATGGCCACGCCTTGAGCGTGCTTGCCGAAGGCCCCGGCTATGAAGTGAATTCTTTAGGCCGGCCAATCGAGAGCACAGGTCTGCCCATTCCGGGTTTCGGAAAAGTGCCCTGGCTGGATGTAACTGCGGTATTGGACGCGGAAAAGAAAGCGGCGACAATTTTCGTCCTGAATCGTGACCTTGCAAGGGAGCGTGAGTTGGAGATCGTGTGGCAAGATCTGACGCCTTCAGCGGTGGCCGCCTTTGTAACGATGACTGGCCCCGATCTGAAGGCTCTCAATACCTTCGCCGACCCAAAGCGCGTAGTCCCGCAGACGCTGGAGAGCCCGAAACCCGGTTCCAGAATGACTGTGAAAGTGCCCGCGCGCTCGTACTCCGTACTGTCGCTCAACGTGTAAGTGCCATCGATGGCGGGCTCGCAGGCCGAGCGCATATGTGGTTCTCAATTCAAGCGCATCTGCCGTCGCTGTAATGAATGGCCCCGAATCCGCCGAAGAATATCTCGCGGGCACACTGTGGCTCGCGGAGGCGCGTCATCGCTTCTACCTTGCGGCTGGGTGACCTCTTGATTCGCGGCAAATTGGCAACCGTGGACGGAGTCAACCGTGCCATCGAACATCAATCCCGTCATGGCGGGCGGCTGGGAGAGTGCCTGGTGGCTACCGGCGCCATCTCTCATGACGGCCTCGACGCCTTTCTTCGCCGCCTCCCTGCCGAACCGGAAAATCTCGAAGCTTCCGGAGTGGAACCGGCGATTCTGATGGGCCTGCTTCTGAAGCTCATCTATTCCGGACGCCTTGAAACCGAGCGGCAATTCGCTGAAACGATCAAGCTGCCCTACCCTATCGTGACCGAGCTGGTGCATATGGCGGTCGAGCGCAAACTTCTGATGAGCCTCGGCTCGCGTGAAGCCGCCGGCCTGGGCGAGCTGGCCTACGCTTTAACCGAGGAAGGAAGGCGCTGGACCCTTGACCTCCTGAGCCACTCGGGATACACCGGCCCCGCGCCGGTCACACTCGCCGATTTCACTGAGCAGGTGAACCGCAACAAGCTTTCCAATGAAGTAATCTCCTTCGACCGCATCCGAAAATCCACTTCCGCTCTTACTCTCGAAGACTCATTGATCGAGCAATGCGGACCGGCCATCAACTCCGGCCGCGCCATCCTCCTTTACGGCCTTTCGGGCAACGGCAAGACTTCGCTGGCCTACTGCCTGGCGGGCGTGTTCGACAACGTGATCTACGTGCCGTATGCCGTGATCGTAGAAGACCAGATGATTCGCGTCTACGATCCCAGCATTCACTGTGCCGTCGGTCCCGCCGGATTTCGCGACGAAGGCCGGTTTTCTTTGGTGCGGCGCGAGGTCTTTGACGCGCGCTGGGTCGCCTGCCGCAGGCCATTTGTCGTTGCCGGCGGCGAGTTGACGCTTGACATGCTCGATCTGCGCTACGACGCTGCGGGCCACTTCTATGAGGCTCCGTTGCACGTCAAAGCCCTGGGAGGCTGCTTCATCATCGACGACTTCGGCCACCAGCTTGTTTCACCCACCAACTTGCTCAATCGCTGGATCGTGCCGCTGGAAAATCGCGTCGACTACCTCAAGCTCCACACCGGCAAAACATTCCGCATCCCATTCGAAGAGCTCATTATTTTCTCAACCAACCTGGAGCCGCGCGACCTGATGGACGCGGCATTCCTGCGCCGCATCCCCTACAAGATCGAAGTGGCCGGGCCGACGCTCGAAGCATTTCGCACCATCCTCGAAGAAGAATGCACGAGGGCCGGCCTCGATCTGCCAAACGAGGTTTTTGAAACCATCGCTTACAGGCTGAGAAAGGAAAAGGGCGTCGAGCTGGCCTGTTATCAGCCGAAGTTCCTCGTCGACCAGGTTGTGGCAAGCTGCCGGTTCATGCAGCAGCCCCCGCACTTCGAGCACCGGTTCCTGAGCTATGCACTCAACAACCTCTGCATCAACCACGCGCAGAAAGCGATTGCCAGAGCAGCGTGAATGATCCACGGTAAAGCATCGTTGCATTGGCGTAAACAAGGAACAGGAAATCTCCTATGGACACCGCAAAGGAGTATGTGATAGCTTCTTTGCAATGTCCAAAGGAACAGCGATGGGCGATAAGAAGTCCGAAGTACTTCAGGGAACCCTGGACTTGATGGTGTTAAAGACGCTCCATGCCATGGGGCCGCTGCACGGCTTCGGCATCGCCCGTCGCATCGAACAGGTCAGCGACGACGTTCTCGACCTGAATGAGGGAACTGTGTACACCGCGCTTCTGCGCCTGCAGCAGCAGGGTTGGATCGCGTCGAAATGGGGAACCAGCGAGAACAACCGGCGTGCGCGTTTCTACACGATCACGCGGCCGGGCGCAAGGCAACTAGAGCGCGAGACAGAGAACTGGGAGCGAGTGGCGGGCGTGATGCAGCGTGTGCTGAAACTCGAAAGGCAGGCATGAGACGATGCCGAGACTGCGATTGCTATGGGCAAAACTTAGAGGGCAAGCGGCGCAAGGGCGCGAGGACGAGGCCTTCGACGAGGAGATACGGCAGCATATTGCGCTGCTGGAAGAGCGCTACAGGGCGCAGGGAATGAGCGCACAGGAGTCGGCACGAGTGGCGCGCAGCCGGTTCGGCAACGTGACCGCGCTGAAGGAACGGCAGAGAGCACAGCGGGGGATCCTTTCGCCGGCGGAGTGGGGCCGCGATATGCGCTTTGCGATGCGGATGCTGGCCAGGCGGCCGGCGTTGAATGTGGCGATGGTCCTGGCGCTGGCGCTGGGAATTGGGGCGAACACGACAGTGTTCAGCATTGTGGATGCCGTCCTTTTGCGGCCCTTGCCGTATATGCATTCGGAGAGGCTGGTCGAGGTCCAGTCGCCGGAAGGGCTGGGAACGTTCGAAAGCGACTCTGTTTCCTATCCGGACTTCTTTGACTGGCGGGCGCAGAACCGCAGTTTCGAGCGCCTTGTGTCGTACCACGACGCTTCGTTGACTCTGACCGGAGTGCCGCAGGCGGTGCATCTCGACGGCGAAGTGGTGAGTTGGGATTTGCTGCCGTTGCTGGGGTTGCGCCCGGCGCTGGGGCGGGGGTTCCGGCCAGAGGAAGAGAAGCTGGGCACCCGAGTGGTGCTGATCAGCCACGGATTGTGGGTCTCTCAGTTCGGATCAGACCCGTCCGTAGCCGGGCGAACCATACACCTGAGCGGCGAGGCGTACACGATTCTGGGCGTGATGCCGGCGACCTTCCGGTTTCCGGTCAATGCGCCGCAGAACAGCTTCTGGACGACCCTGGCGCTCGATAACGATGGGACGCCGAAAGCCCAGACCGCGAATCGTGGCGAACATGGGACGAGCGTGATGGGCCGGCTGAAACCTGGCGTGACGGTGGCTCAGGCGAATGTCGACATGAGGGCGATCGCAGCACGGCTGGCAAAGCAATATCCCGACACGAATACCCAGCACGACTCGGCGCGCGTGCAGGGCGAGCTCACGGCGATGCTGGGCGATACGCGTACGCTCCTGCTGGTCATTCTGGGAGCGGTCGGATTAGTGCTGCTGATCGCGTGTGGGAATGTGGGGAACCTCTTGCTCGTTCGGGCACGCGAGCGTGATCGGGAAATGGCCATGCGCTCCGCTTTGGGAGCGAACCAGGCGCGACTGGTGCGGCAGTTGCTGGTGGAAAGCGTGATGCTTGGCGTGCTTGGCGGTTTGGCGGGATGCGCGCTGGCGTTCCTGTCGACGCCGGCGGTCCTTCGCCTGATCGGCGACAGCGTGCCCCGGGCGGCGGATGCGGGAGTCAATTTGCCGGTGCTCGGGTTTGCGTTGGCGGTATCGCTTGCGTCGGGGCTCCTGTTTGGGCTCGCGCCCGCGATCACCTCAGCGCGAGGGGATCTGTTGTCGCCGCTCAAGGAGGGCGGCAGAAGCGAGACGGCCGGGCGAAATCGGCTGGGATCAGCGGTCATCGTCGGCCAGGTGGCTCTGGGAATCGTGTTGACGGCGGGGGCGGGGCTGCTGGTGACGAGCTTCATCCACCTGTCGCGCTCGAGCCAGGGGTTCAATCCGGATCATCTGCTGACATTCATGTTCGAGACACCTGATTCGCGTTACACGAATACGCGAGCGGAGTTCTACCGCGAGTATTTCGAAAAGCTGCAGGCGCTTCCAGGAGTTCAGGCAGCGGCCGGATCGATGCTGTTGCCGATGACGGACAACCTTGCGCACCTGAGCTTCGAAAATCCCGAGCATCCGGTGCCGAAGGGGCTGCAGCCGTCTGCAACCACGGACGTGGTATCGGACGGGTATTTCCATGCCATGCAGATTCCACTGCTGGCCGGGCGGGACTTTACCGATGCGGACACGGAGACCTCGCCCCAGGTGATGATCGTCAATCAGGCATTCGCGGCGAAGTATTTTCCCGGCGAAAACGCGCTGGGCAAGAAACTGAAGCCGGGTGCGCGCAATGGGTCGTCGCAACCCCCTGCATGGCGGGAGATTGTAGGTGTGGTGGGAAACATCCGCCGCGCGGCGACGGAACGGGACGTGGACCCCATGCAGTACCTGCCGGCCAGCCAGTTCTCGAAATGGTGCTGCATGTATTCGGTGGTGCGGACGGGGATGGATCCATTGAGCCTCGAACCTGAAGTGAGGAACCTGGTGGCGTCGATGGATGGGGATATTCCAATCACTGAGGTGCGCACCATGCGGGATCGGATCGGGCTGGAGTTGGCGCAGCCGCGTTTCGCCATGGTGCTGCTGAGCGCTTTTGCGGGCCTGGCGCTGGTGCTGAGCCTGGTGGGGCTTTTCGGCGTGATGGCGTATTCGGTGACCCGGCGTACACGCGAAATTGGTGTGCGGCTCGCCCTCGGGGCATCGCGGCGAATGGTGCTGCAAATGGTGCTGCGGCAGGCCGCATCGCTGGTGGTGACTGGCATGGGGCTGGGGATTGCGGCAACGCTTACATTGGGGCCCATGCTGCGGGGATTTCTGTATGGGACCGGCGCGCGAAACCCGGCGGTGCTGGCGGGTGTATGCGGTTTGGCGGTGGTAACAGGATTGCTCGCAGCGTTTCTGCCCGCGCGAAGGGCGATGCGAGTGGACCCCTCGGTCGCATTGCGGTACGAGTAGGCGGCCTGAAGCTTGAGTCGTGGAGTAAATACTTCCCGGGCCTCCGCAGCCGGGCGTTCGATCCTGCGCGGGCACTCTTTCGCGAACTCAATCAGGAATCGGAATTACGCCGCGTAGACTGATCTTGAGGCGAGGCGCCCGCCATGCGAGTCAAAGCTCAGTTTCTGCTCTCCACATTCTCCGCGGCCCAGTTTCCCGCACCGAGTGTGCCGGAGATTGCCTTTCTCGGGCGATCGAATGTAGGCAAATCGAGCCTGCTCAATGCGCTGGTCGGCTCCGCTGCAGCCAAGGTCTCATCCACGCCGGGCCGGACGCGCGCCATCAACTTTTTCCTGGTTTCCGGCGAGCGCGCGGCGACGCGGATGATCTTTGCCGACCTGCCCGGCTACGGTTACGCCAAGGTCTCGAAATCAGTTGCGGCAACATGGCCGGGATTCATCGAGCCCTACCTTGCCGATCGCAGCACCCTTCGCCACTGTGTTTGTCTCATTGATGCGAGCGTGCCGGCGCAGGAGAGCGACCGACGACTGCTGGATTCGCTGCAATCGATCGGACGCGAATTCCTGGTTGTCGCTACCAAGACCGACCGCCTGAGCGGAAACGAGCGGACGCGCAACTTGGGAGCGCTGAAGAAAGCTCTCGAGGTTGAGGAGATTTTGGCGGTCTCAGCCAAAACGGGATCCGGCATCAAGGAATTGTGGGCGCGTCTTGAGGATGTGTGCAGCACGAAAACTGAGAGCTGATCCAAGCATCCTCGCGTTGGGGGCGAGTTCAAGCGTTCTTTCGGGGTTCGATTCGAAGCTCCTCGGTGCTTCCGGCTGCATCGCGGATTTGCATCTCGACCGAGGCGGCGATCTCTCCGCACTCCACCTGCCGGCGCACGCGCTCTGCAAATCGCGCTGCGAACTCCGCATCGCATCGGAGCAACCGCAATGCCTGTGCGGCGCGGCCAAGATAACGCGGAGCCAGGCGGAGCCAGCGACGCGCGCGCCAGGCATCCGGGTCGAGACAATCGAGCGCGATGGCATCTAGCTTCGGCAGCCATCGCGCCGGTGCCGATGCGACGCTCCATACGACCAACGACGAGGTGGAATCGCTGCTGCTCTTTGCGCCTCGTTCGCCGCCGAGTCCATCCGCCTTGTCGCGCACCAGGTCGGGCAGCACGCCGCGCTCGCGCATCTCGCCTTCGACGGCATCGGGAGCCAGAGCCACGCACACCGCGACTGGCTCGCGCTTGCGAAGCTGATTCTTCAGAATCCGCAGCGCTTCGTCGAGCGAACCGACGAGAAAATCGACGATTCCGTCGCGCATGGCCTGCTTTTGCACGCCGCGATCCGCAGTTGCCGCAAGCGAAGTAGCGCCAGCGATGTTGGCCGCCACGACGAGTGCGCGTACTGCTCGGTCGATCTCGCCCGCGTACAAGAGCCTGCCGCCCAGGCCAGCGTCTCGGTCCGCAGACGCCGACTCCACGAGGCTCGTGTAGGATGCTTCAACTTGTGCGATGAATGCGATTGCGGCCGCCGATTCGACTTCGAATGCGGACATGTCCTCTCCCGGGGTCGATCGCTCCGACAGCCGCCCGTTGCGCAGAGGACCGGAGGGAATCGATGGCAACAGAGGCACGATGCAGATTCGAGCGGTGAAAGCTTACTCCGCATCCGAGTTGCGCAGCCGGTCAAGCGCATTCCGCTTCCGGACGAAGAAGATAAACTCTCCCGGCTTAGCTGAATATTGCGTCTTTCCGCACTCGTTAGGCGCCACCACCCCCGCCTTCAGGATCAGGTCGATCGGATACCAGTTCTGCTTTTCCTTGTTGTTCTGCTTGGCCGCATCGCAATTGATGTAGGTGGACATTCCCGAGTCGTATGTCGCCTGCAACGACAATGCTTTCGCATCATCGGGAACCCGAATCAGCACCGTTCCGTTGTCGTAGATCTTCACCCATTCGTTGTGAACGGTCTCGAAGTGATCTACGCGCAGAAGAAAATTGGAGGGCGTAATCGGTGCACCCGACTTGCCGTCGCGCAGTTGGACGGTGATGAGCTTGGCGTCTTGCGCGTGGAGCGAGGCGCAGATCGCCATGACACACGCGAGTCCGGCAAGCGTGCGAATCGTCTGCATGGCTAAGAATCCTCTTTCGATAATCTAGCAGGATCGGGGGAGTTGCAACGGAGCAGGATCGAGGGAGTTACCAGGAGGAATACGGCTGCCCGTCGGCGTCGGTGTCTTCCGAACCGGAGTGGACATCGCTGATCCCCGGTTCAGTCTCGTCAATCGAGTACATGGCGTCGCTGGTGTCGGTGACCCAGGTATCTTTGGCGTGAGTAAAAGGATCCTCGGGAATCGCCCTGAGGTAACCATCCTGTACCAGGTCATCGAGCGACTGCGGCGCCTTCTGCTTGTCCATGGTATAGGAATCGATGGCGGCCCGCATGGTCTGCAGGTCCTGCTTCAGCGCAGCCTCGCGTGCATGCCTGATCGCGGTCTTGTAATTGGGAATAGCCAGCAGCACGAGGATGCTGATGATCGCCATGACGATCATCAACTCGACGAGCGTGAAGCCGGATTCGTGTTGGCGCAGTTTCCTCATCGATCTCTTCTCAGTAGTCGATTTTCAGCCATCATTCGTTCGCTTTCAGCCGTCCGCTCGCAATGATCAAGTACTTTTCAACCGCCCATTCATGCTTCGTTAGGACGACCTAGCTGAAAGCTGACAGCCAAAAGCTATCGGCCGCCTTTGCTCACCAAGTCGAGTATTTCGTTCCGTCCAGCGCCGTTCCCTGCGACTTGGAGTACACGTCAAATACGCTTTGCCCGCCATACGAGTCCGAATCCGGATCGTCCTGCATCGAGCGCAGGCCCCACTCTGCCTTGTTCGTCATCGGGTCTATAGGGATACGGCGCAAAAACTTCAGCTTCTTTCCCTGCACGTCTACGCCATCGACCAACGTTTGCAGATCGGGCGGATAATTCTGGCTGTCGACCTTGGTCTGGAATGCTCCCTTGTCTGCCGCGTCCTTGTATTTGTCGATTGCGTCACGCATCATCCAAAGGTCGTAGCGGAGAATGTGCTCGTTCTGCCGCTTCACCTCGAACCTCGCCACGGGCAGAGCCACCGAGGCCAGGATGGCCAGAATAAAAGCGCTGACCACCAACTCAACCAGCGTCAGGCCTTCCTCCCCGCGCCGGTTGCGGGGCCGGCAGTGCGAGTTGGCGGGCATGGTCATCATCGCAACCGAAACCTCTATTGCACCGTCACGCTGGCCTGCGCGCTTGCCACCTGAATCTGCTGCTGCGCACTATTTGTCACCGCCGCGCGGCCTATCGACAGGTCACTGGGCCCTGGACTCTTGGCCTGAAAGGTAATCACGCAAACCACACCCGTTCCGCTCACGCCGTGTGCTCCCGGCGGGCGCGATTCAGCCACCGTCAGGTTGCCCGCCGGCTCGTCACTGTGGATAGGAGGTGCGGCCTGCCCGTCGTGCGTCAGAAAATCTCCCGGCGACAAATTGATCAACATCAGCTTGCTGGCGTCGTAATGCAGCTGCAGCGCCACCCCTGAAACATCCGCGCCGCCTTTCAGCACCACGGGAACCTGGAAGCTCCCGCCCGCTGTTTGCGGGGCTGCCGGCACATTCAGCGTCAGGCTCGGGGCCGCCGGGCCAATTACCGTCTGTGGTCCTCCTGCCGGCGCGGCCGGAGTTGCGTTTACCGGCGGTGAGCCAGGTGGTGCAACCGGAGGTGCGTTTGCAGCCGGAGCAGCCAGTTGAGCGGTTGCCGTGGCTCCTCCGTTGGCGGCCATATCGGAACGCAACTGAGCCAGCATCTGCGGTGCGGCTTCGATGGCGCCTTGTCCTGGAATCGAGCTTACGATAGTGTTTCCTGCCGGCGCCGCTTGTTCGATGGCGGCTGGCCGCACCGGAGGCAAGCCAGACGCGGGTTGTGCTGAGGCCGAGGCCGAAGCCGGCTGATTGTCGTGCCGCAAGTCAATCGACTGACCTGTGCCCGTATCGATGACGCGCAGATTCGATTCGTTCAGTTGCTGCGTGCGCACGACGTGCGGGACCACGACGAACACGATGTCGTCATCCTGAATGGTGTGATCTCGCGATCCGAAGATATATTTGAGGATCGGAATGGCGCTCAACCCGGGAATGCCATTCCAGTTCACCGCTTCCTGCTTGTCTTGGATGCCTCCAAGGATGCTGGCCTCCCCCTCTTTTAGCCGGATTACCTGATCCACCACGCGCTGGCTGATGATGGGTTCCGTTACGCCGCTGATCGTTTCCGTACCGCTCTCCGCGGAGACTTCGATCTTGATCTTGAGGGTAACGTCGCGGTCGTAGTGAATGTTGGGGGTCATCTCAATGTTTACGCCCACGTCCTGGTACTGGAACTGCGTATTAACCAGCGAACTCACCAACGCTGTCGCCGCCCCGGTTTGATAAGAGCCGGTCGCGATGGGAATGCGCGAGCCGATTTTCATCGATGCCTTCTGTGCGTCAGTGGCCCGAATGCGGGGGCTCTGCAGCACCTTGGTATTGTTGTCGGTCAGCAGCAGATTGAGAGTCGCCGATCCCACACTCACGGCGAAATTCGTCGAGTTCAAATTGGCCAGCGTGTAGAGAGTCGGGGTCGTCGAGGAGCTGCTCGTCGAAGTAGTGCTCGACGTACTGGTGGAGTTGGCGCAACTGCCGTTCGTCGAACAGTTGGGCTGCAGGCTCACCCCGAAGCTGCTCGGCCAGGAGATGCCCAGCGTCTTCTCCCAGTTCTTGCTCACTTCCAGCACCGCGATGTCAACCACGACCTCGCCGCGGGCTTTGTCGAGGTCATCAATCAGTTGCTGCGCCAGCAGCAACTCGTCGGGCGTGCCGCGCATTACGATCGCATTCTGGCCGGCCACGCCGAATACCTTGGCGCTGGGCATCACATTGCGCAGCGCAGTCTGCACATCGTTTAGATCGTTCTGCTGCCAGGCGTTGGTCAAATAAAAGGTCTGCACCGCCTGATCGTCCAGCTCGGTGCGCTTGGTGCGTGAGTTTTGGGCCACGAAGATCGTATTACTGGTCACTGGCCGCCAAAACGTGTTCGACATTGTGCCCACAATGCGCAACGCGTCGTAAAGGGACACGTTGGTCAGGTCCACTTGAGTGCGCTTCGAGTTGTAATCCGGATCGAAGAGCACGTTTACGCCCGCGGCTTTGCCGACGGCCTGGTAGATCTCCTTCGCGTCGCCTACCATATGCAGTGAAAGGGGCTCGTTCGAAACCGGCTTCAGTTCCACCGGTCCGCCCACCGCCTTCAGTTCTTCCTCTGCTGCCGATGCCTCCGGGGTGCCGATCTCCGGAACCGGCGCATTCTGCCCCTGCCGCTGATGAACCTTGGCAATCTCCTGTTGTGCGGCTTCGTTGCTCGGGTCGATTTCCGCGGCATGCAGGAATTCCGCCAGAGCACCCTGCACGTCTCCCGCCGCCAGCAGCTTACGGCCTTTCGTCAGGTGCTCCGACGATGCGGTTACGCGGACCCGGGCCAGAGCGATCTTGAACCGGGCATCGGTGGGGCTTTTTTTCTGCGCCTTCTGGTAGTCGTCGAAGGCTGTGTCGTAGTCTTCTCTCGCTTCCGCGATCTTGCCCTGCTTGAAGTCTGAGTTGGCCGACTCGGCGTGCAGCCGCACGCATGGCAAGCCGAGGCTGACCACAGCGGCAAGCAACGCAACGGGAAAAAATACGTTCAATAATCCGGCTCTGGCCGGTGCGGGCGTGCGGCGATTCATTCTGCTCCCCGTGAATGGTGCGGGACCATCAATGCGTTGCTTCAGGGGCTCTCGCAACGTACTCTGTCCCTGCCCAGTGGGCTGTAGTCTAAGTTCTTCCGCGCCAAATGCATGGCAGAAACGCTTCATCATTCTAGCGCATTCCCGCGCCCGCGAATCGGCGGTTAGCGCCGGTGCTAGGATGAAGATTCAAGGACGCTTGCCCGTGCCCCGTCAATCCAGCCATGTCATCGCTCCCAAGGAAGCGGCCGAACAGAGAAAGCCGGCCAGTCCGCGCGATCCCGTGGCCAGCGGCGAGCGCGACGCCGCCTTCAATCGCGCGGCCAGCCACAATTACTTCCTGCTGGAGAAATTCGAGGCAGGCGTGGCTCTTCGCGGCACCGAGGTCAAATCCATCCGCGAGGGCAAGGCCAATCTCAAAGACTCCTACGGCCTTATCAAGGACGGCGAAGCTTTTCTGCTGAACATGCATATCGGGCCCTACTCTCACGGGAATATCGCCAACCACGACGAAACCCGTACACGCAAACTGCTCCTGCACCGCGACCAAGTTCGCAAGCTACTCTCCAAGACGCAGATCAAAGGGCATACGCTCATCCCTACCCGGCTCTACTTCCGCAATGGCAGAGTCAAGTGCGAACTGGCTTTGGCCAAGGGCAAGCAGGACTGGGACAAGCGTGAAACCGAGCGCCGTCGCGAGGCTGACCGCGAAGCCCGTTCGGCGATCAAAGCCAACAAGCACAGGGGCGGGCGGTAAGGCAGCTTTCAGCCGTTATCTGTCAGGAGGACCCGCAAGTTCTTGAGAGTGTTGAGGCAAACCTAGCGAATCACCTCGATTGAGCGGTCGAGGCCGAGGAACTCGTCTCGCATGCCAGCATTTGCCACAGCAGGACCTGCCGTGAAGAATAAACCCCATGCGCACTGAGATTTCCTTCTCCCCTCTCGCCGGAACTACCACTGAACTTCTCGCCGTTCTCGCGGCCGACACTCAAACCGAAAAAGGCCCCGGCGCCAAGCCAACTCCCACTTTGCTGACCGCCGACCCCGTGGTTCAGGCGGCTGCCGCGGCGGTGCTTGCTTCGGGCGAGTTCAAGGCCGGCGCGAACGAAACCGGGTTGATTCATGCGCCGAATGGACTGGCCGCCAAGCGCCTTCTCATCGTCGGTTTGGGCAAATTGCGCAAAGTCACTGCACACTCCGTGCGCAATGCCGCAGGAACCGCAGTTCGCTTCGCCAAGCCGCGCGGGATTAGAGAGTTAGCCTTGGCACTCCCCTCATCCAAAGGTCTGCTCGACACAGCCGCACCCCCCGCGGTGGCGGCAGACGCAGCGGCTGTCAGAAGCGCGGTCGAGGGCGCCTTCATCGGTGACTTCGATCCCGATACCTACCGCAGCGACCGCAAAGATCAGAGCATTCAGTCCTTCACAGTTGCCGTACCGGCCAGTGTCGAGCGCTCCGCCACCGAATCAGCTCTCGCCGAGGGCATGATCATCGGTGAGAGTCAGAACTTCGCCCGAGCGCTGGTCAACGAGCCCGGCAACAAGCTGACGCCGACCCTCCTTGGCCGGCGCGCCGCAGAGATGGCGCAGGGGGTCGGCCTCGGGTGTGAGGTCCACTCGACGGAAAAGCTCAAGGAACTGAAGATGGGAGCGTTCTGGGCCGTTTCTCAGGGCTCGGCTGAACCGCCCGCTTTGATTGTTTTGCGCTACACGCCTGAAGGAATAGCGGACGGCCCGGTGCTCGGCCTCGTCGGCAAGGGCATCACGTTCGACACCGGCGGCATCTCCATCAAGCCCGCCGAGAACATGGAGCGGATGAAATACGACATGGCCGGCGGGGCAGCCATGATCGCCGCCATGCGCGCCATCGCGCTCCTCAAGCCCCGGGTGCGCGCGATTGCCATTGTCTGTGCGGCCGAAAATATGCCCTCGGGTACGGCGCAAAAGCCCGGCGATGTGCAGACCGCGATGCCGATCGCTCCGGACAAGCCGGGCAAGACCATTGAGGTGATCAACACCGACGCCGAGGGCCGGATGGTCCTCGCCGACGGTCTCACCTATGCTCGCCGGCTCGGCGCAACTCATCTCATCGATGCCGCAACGCTTACCGGCGCCATCTCGGTTGCCCTGGGCAAGATCACCGGCGGCGCATTCTCGAACGATGAGCCAAGCTACGCCAAATTCGCCGCCGCCCTCCAGGCTTCCGGAGAGAAATTCTGGCGGCTTCCGCTCGGCGAAGAATATGCCGACTTGATCAAGTCCGACATCGCCGACATCAAGAACACCGGCGGGCGTTTCGGCGGGGCGATCACCGCCGCTGAGTTTCTTCACGTCTTTGCCGAGGACACACCGTGGATTCACCTCGATATCGCCGGGATCGCCTGGGTCGAGGATGCGCGGCCCTTCATTGCGAAGGGCCCCAGCGGCGCCGCAATGCGCTCGATCCTGGAGTGGGTGCGCAGCTATACCATTTGAGATTTCTCATCCCGGTACCGCGCCATGATGCCATCGCGGATTCAGCCGATGAAGGCAAAAGAGCTCGCTTGCCCGTAGGTACCGAGTGGCTCCGCAAGAAGCGTGTTCGCAGGCACGGTGGGGGCGAATCTGTGACCGATCGGGTTGCATTGTTGGAAGCTGTGCTGGACAGCCGTCCCGAAGGCGTCGCTTTGCTGGATGCCGATGGGCAGTTGGTGTTCTGGAATTGTGCCGCGGAGGCCATCACGGGTTATTCGAGGATGGAGATTTTGTCTCGGCCGATCCCCGCACCATTGGCAGGTTTGTTTGGAAAGGCGGCGGCAGACGGCATACCCGCCGCCGGCGCCCCCGATTCGACACGCAGAGCGCTGTTGACAGCGCAACATAAACTCGGGCATGAGTTACAAGCCCTCGCGCAATGCGCGATCCTGCGCGATGCCGCCGGAGAGCGCATCGGCGCCTCGATTTTCTTTCATCTGGCCCAAAGGCTGGATGCGTTGGCGCACGGCGAAAACGAAACCGAAGAAGCCGAATCCAGCCAGGCGGATTTCGAAGAGCGGTTGCACTTTGAGTTCGACGACTTTTCGCGCGGCGGCCCGCCGTTCGGCATCCTGTGGGTCGGCGTCGACCAGGCTGAGGAACTGCGCAAGACGCACGGCGCTGCCGCTTGCCGCGCCATGCGCGAAAAGGTCAGGCACGCTCTGGCGCAGGGTTTGAGGCCGGGAGAGCAGATGGGGTGTTGGGGCGATTCCGGGTTTCTCGTCATCGCGCACGAGCGCTGCGCTGACATGCTTGCTGCCCATGCGCAAACCCTTGTGGGCCTGGCCCGCATCGCAGACTTTCGCTGGTGGGGCGATCGCGTGTCGGTCACGGTGAGCATCGGTGCGGCACAGGCCGATTGCGCCGATGAGAGTGCATTAACCCAGCTGCTTGAGGGCGCGCGTCATGCCATGGAAGACAGCAACCTTGCGGGCGGCAACCGGGCAACCCTTGCCGCCAAAGGATCAGTATGTTCGCCATCATAGGCATCGTCGTCGTCTTCGCCGCCATCCTCTCCGGCTTTCTCATCGAGAAGGGCCATGTCGCGGTCCTTATTCAGCCCGCGGAGTTACTCATCATCGCCGGCGCGGCCGTCGGGTCGCTTCTGGTCGCGAACCCCATCCGCATTCTCAAGGAAATCGTGGCTGGACTACTGGGAACGCTCAAAGGATCCCCCTTCTCAACGCAGCGCTACCTCAGCACGCTCAAGATGATGTACCAGTTCCTGAATAAAGTGCGCAAGGAGGGCCTGCTCGCCGTCGAGATGGACGTGGAGAAGCCTCGTGAGAGTTCGCTCTTCAAGAACTATCCCGAGTTTCTCAATGACCACCACGCTCTCGAATTCGTCTGCGATACGCTGCGCACGGCGATCACCGGAGGCGTGGAACCGTTCGACATGGATCAATTGATGGAGCTGGATACGGAAGTGCATCATCATGGCGCAATGCAGCCGGTGGACGCATTGGCGACGGTGGCGGATTCGTTGCCGGGGCTGGGGATTGTGGCCGCGGTGCTTGGCGTCGTCATCACGATGGGCGCGCTGGGCGGCCCGCCTGAGGAAATCGGCAAGCACGTGGCGGCGGCGCTGGTGGGAACTTTTCTGGGCATTCTGTTGTGCTACGGGGTTGTGGGCCCGCTGGGCGCCAACATGCGTAAGCTGGCCGATGAGCACGACGACTACCTGCACGTTTTACGTGTGTTGCTGCTCGCGTTTCTGAAAGGCTCGGCGCCAATGATCGCCATCGAGATGGGCCGGCGGGCGATTCCCGCATACGTGCGGCCCAGCTTCGACGAGATGGAAAAGACAGTCAAGAACAAGACTGAGCCGGTGGAAGCGGTCGCAGCCTGACGATTGAGGAAGTCATGCCGGGCAGTGCGCAACCCATCATCGTAATCAAAAAGAAAGGCGGCCATGGCGGCCATCACGGCGGCGCCTGGAAGGTAGCTTATGCCGACTTTGTCACCGCATTGATGTCGCTTTTTATCGTTCTATGGCTCATGGGCCAAAGCGAGCAGGTGAAGAAAGCCGTCGCCGGATACTTCAACGACCCCAAGGGAACCGGGAACCTGCTGGGAACCACGATGACCGGCAACGGCGCCGCCGCGAACAGCCACGCCGACGAAAACACGCAGAAGCTCGAAGAGCTCAAGAAAAAGCTTGAGCAGGAGATCAAAGCGCGCCAGGATCTCGAGAAGCTCATCAAGCAGATCGAGATCACCATTACCTCAGAGGGTCTGCGGATCGAGCTTATTGAAGACAGGAACGGCACTTTTTATCAGAGCGGCAGCGCGCAATTGAGCCAGAACGGGCAAGAGCTGCTGGTCCTGCTAGCCGCCGAGCTGAAGACGCTGCCCAACCAGCTGCTCATCGAGGGGCACACCGATTCGGTCCAGTATTCCGGCAACGCCAATTACAGCAACTGGGAGCTCTCTGCAGATCGCGCCAATGCGGCCCGACGCCTGTTGCAACAGAACGGAGTGCGCGCCGACCAGGTCACCCAGGTGCGCGGCTACGCGGATCAATTTCTGCGCGTCAAGAACAATCCCTACGATCCCTCCAATCGCCGCATCACCATTCTGGTGAAGAACCTGGACGACAGCGCACCTCTGCCGCACCTGGCTCATGCGAAGGTTGTGGATGGACCGCCGGGAACGGCAGGCTCAGTTGCTTCCCAAGCCGTGCCTGCACCGGAGCAGGCGAGCCCGCAGAGTCAGCCTGAGACGAAGGCCAAGCCCACAGCCGCATCTCCAGCGCCGAAGACCGGACTGCTTGGCAAACTCAAGTAGTGGATGCCTGGAGAAAAAAAGTAACTGCTGATCGAGCAGTTAGCAGCAGCGGAAGGGCGCCGCGGTTTTCCGCACACAGACGGGTCCGTCCGCCATGGTGTAGTCTGATGTGCGAACGGGGAAGCGTTTACTCGGAGGAAGACTTTCATGGCCATTGTCGCCGGGGTCGATTTCGGCACACTCAGTGTTCGCGTAACTTTGGTTGACAGCAAGAAGGGCCCCATCGGCACTGCCTCCGCCTCCTATCCGCTGCATCGCCGCCGCGAAGATCCCAACTACGCGACGCAATCGCACGCTGACCAGATGGCTGCCCTTGCCGCGGCCACGCGCGATGCGCTCAAGACGACCGGCGTCGACGGTTCGCAGGTGGAAGCCATCGCCCTCGACACCACCGGCTCCAGCGTGGTCCCCGTCGGCGAAGGTTTGGAGCCGCTCGACGAGTACTATCTCTGGTGCGATCACCGCGCCTTTGCCGAAGCGGAATTGATCACCCGCAAGGCGCACGAGCTCGGCTTCGAGGGGATCGAGTGGTGCGGTGGCGTTTACTCTCACGAATGGGGATTTGCCAAGCTGCTGCACTGGTTGCGGCACAATCCGGAAAAGCGCACGCGCATGGTGACAGCGCTCGAACACTGTGACATGGTGGCCGCGACGTTAAGCGGCATCACGCAGGCGAGCGAAGTGAAGCGCAGCGCTTGCGCCATGGGCCATAAGTGGATGTGGAATCCCAAGTGGGGCGGCCTGCCGCCGGAGAGCTTTCTTGTCGCCGTCGACCCGCTGTTTGCCGGCGTGCGCGCCAAGATGGGCGGCGAATACCTGACAAGCGATCATCTTGCCGGCCATCTGTCGGCAAAGTGGGCTGCGGAGCTTGGCCTTCGCCCCGGGATTCCTATTCCTGTCGGCGCCTTTGACGCGCACTGGGACGCGATTGGCGCCAACATCCGAGAAGGCGACGTGGTGAATGTCGTCGGCACGTCAACTTGCATTATCGCCATCGCACAGAAGGCGGAGCTGGTTCCCGGCGTTTGTGGCGTCGTTCCCGGCAGCGTGCATCCAGCTTTTACCGGCATCGAAGCCGGTCTTTCAGCGGTCGGCGACATCTTCGATGCCATTGCCAAGCGAGCTGGAACATCGGTCGCCGCGCTTAGCGAAGGACTCAACACGTACAAGGCCGGACAAACGGGCCTGCTGCGGTTGAGCTGGGACAATGGCGACCGCACAGTGCTGGTCAATCCCGAGTTGGGCGGAGTGGCGTTGGGGTGGAATCTCGTCCACACCGCGCAGGATGAGCTTTTTGCTGCCATCGAAGGCACAGCCTTTCACACGCGCATTATTCTTGAACGGATGGCCGAGCACGGCGTGCGCATCGATCGCGTCATCAATGCCGGCGGCATTCCCCAGAAGAACGAAGTGCTCAACCGGATCTACGCCAACGTGCTCGGTAAGCCCGTGCTGGTTCCGGCGGGCATTCCCACCAGTCTCGGCTCGGGAATCTTCGCTCTGCTCGCGGCCGGCATTTACAAGACTATTGAAGAAGCTCAGGCTGCCGTCTGCCTGCCCTTCCGGACAGTCGAGCCCGATGCTAAAGCGGCCTCGGTGTACGAGCGGCTTTACCCGCTTTATCGCGATGCCTATTTCGCGCTGGGCACGCGCGACGCCAAGTCTGTTGCTCTGGGCCGTGTGCTGCCCGAGCTGCGACAGATCGCGGCCGAGGTCCTGAGGACGAATTGAGGGGCGTGTTTTCCCACCCTTTCCGCGATGAGGCCGCAGAAAAGATGGGCAACGTGGCTTGCGGATCGCGAGCCCGCCCAGCTTGCGCTTCTTCTTGGCGCGATTTACCGTTGTGTTGCCATTCAAAACTTTCCGGGTGATCTGTGTTCCGTTCTTGCTTGCGTTATGCTCCTTCGTGCTTTCTTTCCGCCCTCATTGCAGTCATCCTTCCCGCAGCCGGCCGCGCCCAGGCGTCGCCTGAGCCATGGGCCGCGCCGTATTCTTCGGTCGACCCGAAAACGCTCTACGAGGCCGCATCGGCCGTCGCCGCGCCCGACGGCGCGATTGTCACCGAGTTTTGCGACGACGAAACCTATACATTCGACGAAGCCGGGCGCCTCGTGCATTCAGGCCACTTCATCTATAAGGTGGTGACGCAGAAGGGAGCCGAGGAATGGGACTCGCTCTCGGTGGGATGGGAGCCGTGGCATGAAGCGCGGCCCATCATCCACGCTCGCGTGATCACGCCCGACTTTGCGGTGCATACCCTCGATCCGAAGACCATCACGGAAGAGCCCGCTCGCGGGGGCGATTACAAAACCTATAGCGATGGCAAGCGGCTGCACGCGCCTCTGCCTGCAATCGCGCCCGGAGTCGTCGTCGAAGAGGAGTTCATCGAGACCGAGACCGAGCCGCCGGTCGTTCCCGGCCGCGTGGGGCGCACCGTTTTCGGCCAGGAGGACGCTCCTGTGGCGCACAGCATCGCGGTTTTTGACTATCCGGCTTCACTGCCGCTGCGCACAAACCCGGTTCTGCTACCGGGCGTTCAGCCCGTCCGCACCGAAAGCAGCGGTCGCGTAACTCTGAGATTCGATATCGGCCCGCTCGATCCCATCGATTCGCGCGAGCCCGATCTGCCGCCCGACGTCGTTCGCGTTCCCATGATCGATTTTTCGACCGGAGCCTCCTGGCAGCAGCTTGCCGCGAGCTACGGCACGATCGTGGACAATTTAGCGGGCTCGGCAGAGGTGAAGGCAGTCGTCGATCCGCTCGTGGCGCGAAAAAAGACCGTTGCCGAAAAAGAAACCGCCATTATCGACTACCTCGACCGCGAAGTCCGTTACACCGGCATCGAGTTTGCTGAAGCCGCCATCGTCCCGCACGATCCGGCCGAAACGCTCGCCAAGAAATACGGAGACTGCAAAGACAAGGCCACGCTCCTTGTGACCATGCTTCGCGCCGCAGGCATTCCTGCTTACGTGGCCCTGCTCAACGCCGGGTCGCGCCTCGACGTTCCCGCCGATCTGCCCGGCATGGGGTTGTTCGATCACGCCATCGTCTACGTGCCCGGTAAGCCGGACCTCCAACCCGATATCTGGATCGACGCCACCGACCGCTACGCCGGTCTTGGCCAGTTGCCGATGCCTGACCAGGGCCGCATGGCCCTCGTGACGCGGGCCGAAACCACTTCGCTGATCAGGATTCCCGAGTCTGGTTCGGCTGACAACGGGCTCACCGAGTCGCGCGAATTTATGCTCGCCGACAACGGGCCGGCGAACGTTGTCGAGATTACGCATCCCCGCGGCATCTACCAGTCAGGCTTTCGTGGTTTCTATGCCGACAAGCCCGACAAGGATACGCGCGACGGTTTGCGCGGCTACATCCAGGCCGAGTACCTATCCGACGACTTGACCAAAGTCGAGCGCACAGATCCCGCCGATCTCTCGAAGAACTTCGAGCTCACTCTTGCCTGCGACAAGGCCAAGCGCGGCTACACTGGCCTCGAAAATGCGCAGGCCGCTATTCGCGTCGATTCGCTGTTCCATCTGCTGCCTGACGAGCTGAGGCGCAAAGACGACCCGGAGAAGAAGAGCAACGACCCTGACAGGCCCAAAACGCCGCGCAACGACGATTGGTGGTTGGGCGTTCCGTACCGCAGCGAGTGGAATTACCGCTTTATTCCACCTGCGGGCTTCATTCCCAAGGAGCTGCCGAAAGACGCAACCATCCAACTGGGCCCCGCGCTACTCTCCGAAAAATTCGCTGTAGAGGACAACGGCGTCGTCACTGCACATCTGGTCTTCGACACCGTCAAGCGGCGCTACACGGCGGCGGAGGCCACTGCACTGCGCAATCAGGTGGCCGATCTCAGCGCCGGTCCTGCGATTCTGGTCGGCTTTGAGCCGGAGGCCGCGGCCCTGCTGCGCGATGGCAAGGTGAAAGAAGCGCTGGCCGGTTATCGCGCACTGGCAGCCGCGCATCCTAACGCGGCGGTTTATCACCTGCAGGTTGCCAACGCTTTGCTTGAGGCCGGTATGGGTGAGTCCGCGCGTGCCGAGGCTCGGCTCGCCGTTAAGCTCGATCCCAATTCCGCGCTGGCCGAGCGCGTGCTCGCCGATATCCTCAAGCACGACCTGGTGGGCCGCAACCTGCGCGCGGGCAGCGACCTTGCCGGCGCTGCTGAGGCTTATCGCGCCTCCATCAAGCTCGATCCCGACGATCACTCCGCGCAAGGCGACCTGGCCATTCTGCTCGAGTACGATTCAGTGGGCCGTCGCTACAGCGAGCAAGCGCACATGAAAGAGGCCGTCGCCGAATACCAGGCGATGGGGCAGGATAAGCTGGCCGATCTCGGCATCAGTAACAATCTCGCCTTCGCTCTGTTTTACGGCGGCGATTTCGCCGAAGCCTACAAAGCCGCGCAGGCGCTGAATCCCGAGCCCAACGCGCTGCTCGCCGCCAGCATGGCCACCATGCGCGACAGCAAGGCGGGCCTGGCCGAAGCCAACAAGCGTGCCACCGACGACAATTCTCTCAAGGAAATGGCGCGCACCGCCGGCGAAATGCTCATGAACGCGCGTGAATATCCGCAGGCAGCGGACTTCTATCAGGCGGGCGCCGCGGGCGACGACGCTCCTCGTATCCTCGGCCTGGCCAACATGCTGCGCAGCGCGCCGCACCACGAAGACGTCAAGTTCGCCAATACGCCTGCCGACATGGCGCGCCGCTTTGCGCTGGTTCCCTTCAATCTCAATCTCACCGAGACCAGTTTCGATGCCCTGTTGAGCCGCAACGCGCTCAAGGTGATGAATGCCGAAGATGCCGACGAACGCAAAGACACTCTGGAGTCGGCTAGGCAGATGAATAGCGCGCTGGCCCGCGAAGGCAGTTCGCTCGACGTCACCGAAGACATCGTGCTGCAGGCGCTCGACCCCAAGGGTGAGGGCGACGACGCGACTGGCTACCGCGAAAAGCTGGAAAACCTGAACGGCTCGACCACCACGCTCTTCATCGTGAAAGAAGACGGGCAATATAGATTGCTCGACACGCTCGACAAGCCTAATGCCATTGGCCTTGAAATGCTGGACCGCATCAAGGCAGGAGACCTGAAGGGCGCCAAGGCGCTGCTCGACTGGATGCGCGAAGATCAGCATCTCGAAGGCGGCGACGATCCACTCGGCGGGCTCGTTTTTCCCCGCTTCTGGATCAAGGGCGAGGCTGCCGATGCGCGCAAGATGAAGCTCGCGGCTGCGGCCATCCTGATCAGTACCAAGCCCACGGCCGCCGAAGGAGTCGCGGTGCTCGAGGAAGGCTTGAAGGGCGCAGCCAACGATCGCGAGCGCGACAACATTGAGCTGGCTCTGGCCGATGGCTACTCGCTCCTGCAGAGTTTTTCCAAGATGCTCGAAGTCTCTGCGCCGCTGCTCAAAGAGTTCCCGGATTCGAAGCAGGCGTTCATCGATAACGTTCTGGCGCTCATGGGTCTGGGCCGGAACGATGCCGCCATCGCATTGGCCGACGAGCGGCTCAAGCTGCTGGAGAACGACGCCGACGCGCTCAACATGAAGATCCAAATCGAGGCCAATCGCGGCAACTACGATGCGGCGCGCGGCATCGCGCAAAAGCTGGCCGACATGGGAAAGACCGACGCCATGCTGCTCAACAACGTGGCGTGGGACGCGCTCTTTACCGGCAAGGTGACGCAGGACGACGTGGCCAAGGCGATTCGCGCCACGGAGATGCAAAAGGACGCACCCGGCATCCTGCACACGCTGGCTTGCCTCTACGCCGAGATCGGCAACACCAAAGATGCGCACGACGTGTTGCTGCGCGCCATGGACGACTGGAATCTCGACGAGCCCAACGACGAGGTCTGGTATGTGCTGGGCCGCATCGCCGAGCAGTACGGCGAGCGCGAGATCGCTATCGCCGATTACCGGAAACTCAAAAAGCCCGACGAGATTCTTGCCATTCCCACGTCAACCTACACGCTGGCGCAGATGCGGCTGAAGGCGATGGGGGCGGAGACGGCGGCCAGCAACTGAACCTGAGCGAGGCAGGTGCGGTTTCTTGCAACTGCGAAGTCGAAGATAAAGTTTCGGGACGCGCAAGCCGCCATTTTTAGCGGGCTCGCGCATTGTCCCGGGTGGGGACCCTATCTCAAGAGAATCCTGTCCGTCATTGGAGTCACTGACGCTACCTTCGTACAGGCCGGATCGACCTGGAAGGTGGATCGTGGTATGACCGACCGGGCGATATATCTTGCCAGGGTCTCCGCTCAGCTTGCCCTTCTCGCAGGCGTCTGAAGGAGCCTTCGCAGGGCCCTGGGCACAAAAGCCGTTCAGTTCCATTAAGGTGTGCTCTATTGCACAACAAGAAGGTCAGATGAACAGTGACCATTAATCGGGAGAAACGCCGAGGCCTGAACTAACGTATCACCGACCAAGAAAAGGAGTCCCAATATGTCCACCATGACCATCAACACCAGCCGACTGCACACCTCCTCGAGCTCATGAAGAAGGGGGACGACGCCTTCAACTCCCGCGACGTCGCAGCGATGAACGCGGCACACCACCAAGACATAATCGCTCACGTCATGGGGATCCCTGATCCGATCCTCGGACGAGTAGCGCACGCCGCGATGATTCAGCAGATGATTCGCGTGTTCCCCGACATCCACGTCCACAACGACCCATATCCAATCCGGTTCGGAAGCGGCGATTGGATCACCGTAATCACCCGCGCTACAGGGACCTTCACCGGAGAGATGATCCTGCCCGACGGCAAAGTGGTCGCCCCAACAGGAAAATCGTTCGACCTCGATTTCGCCACGACCGCAAAGTGGCAAGGCGACCTGCTCCTCGAAGAGTTCGTCTTCGTGGACCCCGCTCTACGGGCGAAGCAGATCGGGCTCGCCTAGTCCCGGAGCGGACGAGAGGGCAGCGAGACCTTGAATTGCGGGGCTGCTCTGGGCGGATCCTTCGGCTTCCGGGAGAGCCGGGAGCGCGCATGGGAGTGGGTCAATGAGCTACGATATTCTCTCTTCGATTGAAGACTTAGATTCGGATGCTTCGGAAATCGAGGTGCGTATATGTGGCAGATCATTGGGTTGTTTCGGAACTCGGGCTCGACCCGGACATCCTGAACAGGATTTGGGCCGACGACAACGAGGGGATCATCGGGCTTGCCACCGAACGCCGTCTGCAGCGGCCAAATACTACAATCGACCGAGAAATGATTGGGAAATTCCGGACTCTTCGACGCGTGGATCGGCACCATCGTTTGGCACGCATGATTGAACTGGCTGTGCAGCCGGAATTTTTGGACATGTAGTAATCCCTGATCACTGCTGTCGCTGCATCTGCTGCATGTCGAGGCGGAAGCGGCGACTCAGTGGCTAATCGCTGCCTCCGCCTTGTCAAGAGGCTTGGCTTTTCGATTCGACCCTAAGATATGCTGTTCCATTCGCTTAGCGGCCTTCGCGAATTTGCAGATTATTTTCCCCGCTTCCTGCAGAATGTCTCCATGATGTTTCTCCGTCCAGACTCCGCCATCCGCAAGGCCTGCGTTCGTGCAGGCTTCCCGGCTCGCCGACTTGCTAACTCGCTTCTTATGACGTATTTCCGCAAGGCGACCCTTTAGAATGAGGAACTTGCGGGAATCCCCAACCCCATAACCCCTTTTCCATGAAGAACTTAGCTATGGAGGCGGGGGGGGGCGGGGGGGGAGGGTACTGGAGAGTTAACACCGCGCCCAGCACCGAAAAGGAACTGCAGGTCCCCGTTCGACCACGGTCGCTTGCGCGACCTCCGCTCAGGGCAGGCTTTCGACTTCGTTTGGCGCAAAACATGCCGCGTTCTGGATCAAGGTCCGCATGGAGGAACGGTGGATGCGTTCCCAGTTCGGCGAGGCGTATCACAGCTATGCTCATCCGACGGCTGCCCTGGTGCCTTACCTCTTCCGATCGCGCAGTCCTCTGATCTCTGTTCCCAGACCCCAGATCCCGATCACTGCTGCTGCTGCATCTGCTGCATGTCGACGAAGGGAAGCGGCGGCTCGGGCGGCTGCGCGGCACGCTCCACCAGAACGCTCCAGTCCTCGGGAATCGGCAGCTTGCGGTCAAGGGCAGGAGGCTCAGCGCTGGCTTCGACCTGCACGGCGACGTAAAGCTCGCTGGCCGTTTTGCCGCGGAAGACGCCGTGGGTCGGTGGCACGTCAGAGTAGTCGCGGCCGACGGCAGTGCGAATGTGACGGTGGTGGGCGATGAGATTATTTGTGGGGTCGACGCCCACCCAGCCCAGGTGGGGCAGCAGCGCCTCGACCCATGCGTGCGTGGCGTCGGGAGTGGAGCGGTCGTGGTCTTCGCGGCTGCGATAGAGATAGCCCGACACATAGCGCGCCGGAATGCGAACATGACGCAGCAGAGCAATCATGGTGTGGGCAAAATCCTGGCAGACGCCCATATGGCTTTCGATGGCTTCGTCGATGGGCGAGTCGACGCGTGTCGATCGTGGGACATAGTCGAAGTAGTGGTAGAGGCGTTGATTCAGCTCCAGCAACAGGTGCAGGGGATCGTCGCGGCGGACGACTTCCATTTCCTTTGCAAGTTCGACGAGTCTGGGGGTGTCGACGGCGAACTGGCTGGGCAGCAGCATCTCCCAGTAGTCCCCGGTGTCGATCAGTTCGTCGAGCTCGGTCCATGCGTCGGGTGAGAGAAAGTGCGGAATGTCGGGCAAGGGCTGCTGCTCGACGACCGATTCGGCGACGATGACGAGCTGGTTGTGCTCGCCGGGAATGTCGAAGTGCTGCACGTTATTGCCCTGGTGATCGCGATAGCTGAAGACGCGGCAGCGCGGGCTCACCGAAAGCGAGAAGGTGAGGCAGTGCTGGAAGGAGTCGGAGCGCGGGTGCATGCGCGTCTCCATGATGCTCTCGCTGATGGGTTGCGAGTAGCGGAAGCGCGTGAGGTGGCGAATGGAGTAGAAGTTCATGGGGCTCGGTGGTCAGTGGTTAGTGAAAAAGTGAAGAAAGTGAACGAGTGAACAAAGTGAAGAAAGTCGCTAACTCCGCTGGCTCCGCCGTGCTTCCTCAGACGGCCAGGGCCGATTGGATTGAGTAGTGCACGTAATACCTGTATATCAGCTCGTGGATGCGCAGGCACTGCCCGCGAATGGTGTGCAGGAACGCCGCCGCGTCGCCCGCGAGAATCTCGTGAATGTTGGTATAGATGAGCATGGCGTGCAGTTTGCCCATGCTCGAGATGAGTTCGTCGGGAGCGCGGCGCCCTCCTGTGTGTTGCACGGCATCGATGGCCTGTCTTGCGCCATCGACGCAGTAGCGGATGGCGTGGGGAAAATCCCGGTTGAGCAGCAGGAACTCGAGCACGCGATCGGGCGAGAGATCGGCGGTGTAGACCTGGCAGTATGCCTCGAACGAGGTGCAGCAGCGCAGCAGGCCGACGAATTCGAGATAGAGATGCGCGGCGCCTTCGCGGGAAGATTGCTGGAAGAGCTCGGGCTGGTAGAACTCGAGCATGGTGGCCGTGGCATAGGCGCGTTCGAGATAGCGGCCGAGCCGGATAAACTGCCACCCCTGGCCATGAATCATAGTGGTGTCGGTGGTGCCCTTGAACAGATAGATGCCGTCGATGATGGACGCCAGCAGGTCGGTTGCGCTGGAGCTGAATTGAGCCTGGGCATGCGGCGAGTGGATGTGATGATAGAGCCGGTTCAGCCTTTGCCATTGTTCGGTCGAGATTTCCTCGCGCACCTGCCGCGCATTTTCGCGAGCGGCATTCACGCAGTAGGTGACGGATAGCGGATCGATGGGATCGAAGACCAGAGCGCGGGTCATCGAATCGAGATCGCCGTTCCACGGCATTCCATCCGGCTTGCCCAGGGCCGCCATCATGCGCTGCCATCGGGTTTCAGCATTGGGGCCGCCGGTGTCGAGCATCAAGCTCATGGTGACGTCGAGCTGGCGCACGGTATTCTCTGCCCGCTCCAGGTAGCGGCTCATCCAATACAGGCTGTCGGCAACCCGCGATAGCATTCTGTCTCTCTTTTCCGAATGCACTTGCTCGAACCCGATCACTCCAGAACCCATGTGTCCTTGCTGCCTCCGCCCTGCGAGGAGTTGACCACCAGCGAGCCTTTTTCGAGAGCCACGCGGGTCAGTCCGCCAGGCACGACGTTTACCTTGTCGCCAAACAGAACGTAAGGCCGCAGATCGACGTGGCGCGCCTCCAGCCGGCCGTCGATGAGGCAGGGCGCGCGTGAAAAATCGAGCGTGGGCTGCGCAATGTAGTTGCGCGGGTTGGCTTCGATCTGCCGCGCAAACTCCTCGCGCTGGCTCGAAGTAGACTGCGGTCCGATCAACATGCCGTAGCCGCCGCTCTCGCCCACGGCCTTTACGACCAGCTTGTCGAGATTCGCCAGCACATGCTTGCGGTCCTTCTCTTCGCTCAATAAATATGTCTTCACGTTGGGCAGGATGGGGTCTTCGTTGAGGTAGTAGCGGATCATTTCGGGCACGTACGCGTAGACGGCCTTGTCGTCTGCGAGGCCGGTGCCGAATGCGTTCGCCACCGTGACGTTGCCCGCGCGGTAGGCGTTGAACAATCCTGCGGAGCCCAGCGCCGAGTCAGAGCGGAAGACCAGCGGGTCGCTGAAGTCGTCGTCGACGCGGCGATAGATCACATCGACGCGCTTGAGGCCGTCGGTGGTACGCATGTAAACGACATTGTCGTGGGTGACGAGGTCGCGGCCCTCGACGAGGTCAACGCCCATCTGGCGGGCGAGATAAGTGTGCTCAAAGTAGGCGGAGTTGAAGACCCCCGGAGTGAGCAACACGATATTCGGTTCCGGGCGCCCCTCGGGCGCGAGGGAACGCAGCGTGGCCAGAAGCACCTGCGGATAGTGCTCGATCGGCCGCACGCCGTAGCGCTGGAATAGCAGAGGAAACGTTCGCTTCATGACGCGACGATTGGTGAGCATGTAGCTGACGCCCGAGGGGACGCGCAGGTTGTCTTCGAGCACCACGAACTCGCCGGTGTTCAGGCGCAGCAGATCGCTGCCGACTACTGCGATGTAGACGTTGCGCGGCACCTGCAGGCCGCGCATCTGGCGCCGATAGTGTTTGCAGCTATAGACCAGCTCCCGCGGGATGACATGATCGTTGAGAATCTTGGCGTCGGAGTAGACATCGCGCAGGAAAAGGTTGAGTGCCGTGATGCGCTGCGTAAGGCCGCGTTCAATGCGGTCCCACTCCTGGGCCGTCACCAGGCGGGGCAGCAAATCGTAGGGAAAGATGCGCTCGGTGCCTTCGTCGCGACCATAGACCGTAAAGGTAATGCCCTGAGTGAGGAAGGCGAGATCGGCAGCCTGCTTGCGCCGCTGAAGCTCGCCGGGAGGCAGCGCGGCGAGGCTTTCGGCCATGGCGCGGTAGTGCGGGCGCAACTCACCGTCGGGCTCGCGCAGCTCGTCGAACGCCTGGTCTAGCTGGTAGTCCCCCCAAAGCGGCTCTAACGCCACTGGATGGCTTGCGCTCATAAATCTATTCTTTTCTTTCTAGCACGGCAGAGATAAAGCTGCCATCAGGAAAAGGGGCACGTTCGAGGTGCGCTCGCCACGCGCGAGGGTCAATTGCTCGCCTGGTCCGCTTCGCGCTTCACGGTGAGGGGTGGGCTCTTTTGCGCTGCGTGGGCTTGCAGTGCCTTAGTTTGGGTGTCGTTGCATGCCGAGTCATCATTCTGCGTGCAATTCATCGCTCCGTCGGGGGACTTCAGGGAGATGTTCTTGATGCCCGCCAGGTCGTGGATCACTTGTTTCACGTCGCCGCCGACCTGCGGAGGGTCGCTGACGGCGGATTTCACATCGCCCACAGCCGACTTAGTGTCGCTAACTGCCTGTTTGGAGTCGCTGACGCCCTGTTTCAGGTCCTTGTTCTTCGCATCGGATCCGAGCTGCTTGGCGTCCGATCCTATTTGTCTTCCGTCGTCGCTTACTTGCTTGCTATCGCTTATGGCGGACTTTGTGTCGCTCACGGCGGTTTTCGTATCGCCGGTCACTGTCTTGCCCACCTGAACGAGTTGCTTGAAGCCGGCGATGTCGCTTTGCAGACTGTCTACCTCGGCTTCTCCGCAGGGGGTCAGGTCGTCGGCCTTAAGGCACGTGATCCCATGCCCCGGGGGCAACTCGCCGGCGACGACGGTATTCCTGCGGCTACTGACTGACAGCAGGACGGCTGCCGCCGCGCACACTGCGAGAACCGCAAAGGCGATTTTCGTCCGCATGGTTCCTCCTTGCTGGTCCGGCACTTCGCGCGGAACGAGAGCCTGGATGCCGCCTCGGGGGAATGGTCGCGGCAAAAAGCACGGGATGGACTCCCCTTCGCGCTGGGAAGAGGCGTAGTGGCAGACTAGATAAGGCGCAACCTAGAGGTCAAGTGAAATAATCTGAAACGAGGATGGTCCATCTCTTCCCCTGCGCGCTTTTTGAGATGTGACCACGATCCTTCCAATCTTGTTTGAGGAGATCTGCGTTTCAATGCCTAGGCTAAACTGTTTCCCTGCGGTCGTTGTTGCCCTTCAGGTTCTTTCTGCCGGCGTTGCTTGCACACAGCAGCAAGCTTCTTCCGATGCGACGGAGGACTTTGTCCGCGCTCACTACACCAAGTATGAATACCGCATTCCCATGCGCGATGGTGTGCGCCTGTTTACCGCCGTCTACGTCCCAAAGGCCTCGGCATTCCCCGAAGATGCCGGACCCTATCCCTTCCTGATGGACCGCACGCCTTATAACGTCGGGCCCTACGGCGAGGACCGTTATCCTGCCCACCTCGGGCCCTCTGATGAGTTCGAGAAAGGCGGCTATATTTTTGTTTACCAGGATGTGCGCGGACGATGGATGAGCGAAGGGGACTTCGTAGAGATGCGCCCGCATATCGATCAGAAGAAATCTCCAAAAGACGTCGACGATTCGTCGGATACCTACGACACGATCGAATTCCTGCTCAAGAATGTTGCCAACAACAACGGCAAAGTGGGTATCTGGGGCATTTCGTATCCGGGCTTCTACACGTCGGCTTCGATTATCGACTCGCATCCTGCCATCGCCGCGGCCAGCCCGCAGGCACCCATGACCGACCTCTTTCAGGGCGATGACTCGTACCACAATGGCGCCTTCATGCTCTCGGCTACGTTTGGTTTTTATGGCTCCTTCTTTTACCCGCAGCAGAATCCTGAAAGCGCTGAGCCTCCGGTGGCGTTCAAGTTCGGCACCCCCGACACCTACCAGTTTTATTTGAATGCGGGAAACATCGCGAACCTGGAAACGAAGGTACTCAAGGGCGCCAACCGGCTATTCGATGACCAGTTCGAGCACGATACCTATGACGACTTCTGGCAGTCGCGCGATCTATCTCGCCACATGAAGAATGTGAAGTGCGCGGTGATGGTGGTCGGCGGCTGGTATGACGCAGAGGATCTTGAGGGTCCCTACCGGACGTTCTACGCCATCCACAAGTTCAATCCCGAGACTCCCATCACGCTGGTGGAGGGTCCATGGGTTCACGGCGGCTGGGCGCGCAGCGACGGGAGTCATTTGGGCGACGTGCAATTCGGCGCCAACACGTCGAACTACTTTCGCGCGGATATCCAGTTCCCGTTCTTTGAGCACTATTTGAAAGGGAAGGGCAAGACGCTTCCCACGGCGCTGGTTTTTGAAACGGGGAGCAATGTCTGGCGGCCCTTTGACGAGTGGCCGCCCAAAGCTGCCACACCCAAAACGCTCTACTTCCACGTAGGTGGCCAGCTCAGCTTCGATCCTCCTGAGGAGTCGGCGAGCAAGGACGAGTACCGGAGCGACCCAAACCACCCCGTGCCGTTTGTTGGCTACACGACCGATACGGTTCCGCAGCGCTACATGGTCGACGATCAGCGCTTTGCGAGCTACCGGCCCGACGTAGTCACCTATGAGACCGATCCACTTGAAGAGGACCTGACTATTGCCGGCCCCATCTCGGTGCATCTCAAAGTTGCCAGTTCAGGAACCGACTCCGACTTTGACGTGAAACTGATCGATGTTTATCCCAACGACTACCCCAATCCCGACAGCGGGCTTACCGGCAATAAGCGAATTACCGGTGCGCCACCACTTCAGATGGGCGGGTATCAGCAACTTCTGCGAGGCGAGCCATTCCGCGCTAAATTCCGTTCCAGCTGGGAGAGACCTGAGCCACTCAAGCCCGGCCAAACCACCGCCATTGACTTCGCCATGCCGGACCTCGACCACACCTTCCGGCGGGGCCATCGCATCATGGTGCAGGTGCAAAGCTCGTGGTTTCCCGTGACCGATCGCAATCCGCAGACATTCATGGATATTCCCTTCGCCAAGCCGGGGGATTTTCGCATGGCGACGGAGCAGATTTTCCATCAGAAAGATGCGGCATCCGGACTGGAAGTGCTGGTTTTGTCTCGCCCGTAACCCGGATTCGATCTCCCGTTTCCTAGCTCAAACCTCTCATTCCATTTAGGTTTTTCTGATTAAGTGCGCAGGTAATTCATGTCTAGCACGAAAGTGTAATGGCATGGGTACCTGCGGCCGATGATGATAGTACCAAATCAATCAATAGCCTTCCCCTAGAAGGGCGCCCGCGTAATCGGCGAATCCGCACGATGAGATCGCTTGGAGTTCAGCGCGGAAAAACGTCGCGTCTATTAGCGCGCGATCTGGTGTGCCACGAACGTCTTGGAGCGTTGGCGCTCCCGCACCTGTCGCCTCCCCCAATTCACAGCTCGTTGAGCAGCCTTGGCGCCGCCTGCGCCGTTGTCTGCCTGAAAGGAAGGCTCTGCTCATGAAACTCACCGGGTTGGCTTCACTTCGCAGTTTCCTGATCGATGAACTCGGCCAGTCCGCGGCCGTTCTCCTGGTCACCGTTTCGACGATTATGGCGATGGCCGGCGCGTCGATCGAATCCGGTCATATTTACTACGCCTACCGGCTACTCCAAGCGTCGACGAATGCAGCCGCGCTGGCCGGGGCATACCAGATGCCCAATACGACCAATGCGGGAACTGCGGTAACGAAATATAGCGCTCAGACCGGGGACCTGAATGCGACCAGCTTGCTCACCAACGTAGTGGCAACGCCGACCTACCAGTGCCTGAGCACCCTGAGCACCACCTTCAATGTTCCTTGCGAGACGTCGACCGGTGCCACAGGCGGTTATAACGCCGTTCAAGTCGTGCAGACGGCGGCGGTTCCCTTGTGGTTCGGCGGGCTGGTCGGCTACAAGAGCGTGAATATCGCAGCCGCGGCCACTGCGGCGATGCGAGGCGGGACCAACACGCCGTGGAACATCGCCATCATCATGGACACCACAAGGTCCATGCAAGATCAAGACAGCGGGCTTCAGTGCAACAACACGCGGATCAATTGCGCAATCGCGGGCCTGCAGGTGTTGCTCAACGATTTGTATCCCTGCCAGCTGAACCAGACCTGCACCGCCAGCAGCGGCGTTACGCCGGTGGACACCGTGAGCCTGTTCGCGTTTCCCGCCATGACCTCAGCCACGGTGTCGAACGATTACATTTGTCCAACCAGCGATCCGACGATTGTGGCTTACACCATTCCCAACACCAGCCCGGCCTATACCAGTGGAGCGCCGGCCTCGAACCTGCAACTGCCTTCAGGCGACACGTACCAGATTCTTCCCTTCGTGTACAACTACGAAACGAGCGATAATTCCGCGACCTTGAACCAGGCAGCCCCGCTGGTGATCGCGGCCGGCGACTCGGGCGTCAGCGGCTGCTCGGGGCTGCAGGCGCCGGGCGGCGAGGGAACCTATTATGCGCAGGCGATTTACGCCGCGCAGGCGGCGCTGGCCACGCAGCAGGCGTCTTATCCCGGCTCAAAGAATGCGATCATCCTCCTCAGCGACGGGGATGCGACGGCCTGTGCCTCCAACGCCAACACATCGGCCGGCGCGTGCAACGCAAAATCCGAGATCGTGGCGACCGAAGGAACGCTCAATGGAACCGGGAGCAGCACAACCAACCCCAGCGGCTATCGGAGTTATACATACCCGTCCGCGCTGGGCGAGTGCGGGCAGGCGGTGCTGGCGGCGCAGTATGCAGCGACGCAGGGCACCACGGTTTACACCATCGGATACGGTGCCGAAACGTCCGGCGGTTGCCTAACGGATGCGACTTATAGCACCACGGTGACGACCAACGGCGGAAGCTGGAAACCCGGCGACCAGCCATGCGCGGCATTGGCGGCGATGGCCTCAGCCCAAATCAACTTCTACTCCGACGACGGCAGTGGATGCCAGGCTACGGCTCCCACTAATCAGGCCATCACCGCCTTGACAGCGATCTTTCGTGCCATTACTAACAATCTGACGACTCCACGGCTGGTTCCAAACGGCACAACATAGACAAAAAACGGTAACCTCTCATTCCGTATTGGCCGCTCGCTCGCGAGCGGCCTTTCTTTGCGGCTCATAGCCAGTGAGCGAAGTAACCAGAAACTGTATCACATTAGAAGATAAGCGGTTAGTACCGAGGACGATCGCGCATCCTCGTTCGCGGACCGCCAAAATACGCCTTCTTGATTTGATTACCTGAGTAATTCAGTACTAGCACGAAAGTGCAATAGTTCAGGTACTGTCGAACCAGGATCATGTAAGTTGCATCGCCAATTCCCCAGCGTTGCGCAAGTTGCGCGCTGATTGACGTTTTTTGCGCGAGGTCGAGCAAGACCATCTCGTGCCTGAATCTCTCCCGGGGCGGTTCCGGGCGAACTTCGCAGTTGGACATGGAAGTCCGCTCCATTCCGCTTCTAGGGCGTTGCATCGGGCGCTGTATGCGCCGGGTAAGTCAGCAACTTTGGTTCAGGTGAAAAAGGAGGGATTTGGCCATGAAACGACTCAATTGTTCGTCTGTGCGCAGATTCCTGAGAGATGAGCTTGGCCAGTCAGCCGCCGTCCTCATGGTCTCGGTCTCCACGGTGATGGGGCTCGCGGGAATGTCGATCGAAACCGGACATATTTACTACGCGTACCGGCTTTTGCAAGCGTCGACGAATGCGGCCGCGCTGGCCGGGGCATACCAGATGCCCAATACGACCAATGCGGGAACTGCGGTAACGAAATATAGCGCTCAGACCGGGGACCTGAATGCGACCAGTTTGCTCACTAGTGTCGTGGCTACGCCAACATACCAATGCCTGAGCACGATCAGCAACAATTTCAATGTCCCTTGCGAGACGTCGACCGGTGCCACAGGCGGTTATAACGCCGTTAAAGTGGTGCAGACGGCGGCGGTTCCCTTGTGGTTCGGCGGGCTGGTCGGCTACAAGAGCGTGAATATTGCAGCCGCGGCCACTGCGGCGATGCGAGGCGGGACCAACACACCGTGGAACATCGCCATCATCATGGACACCACCGCGTCAATGAATGACGAGGACAGCGGCCTTCAGTGCAACAACACGCAGATCAATTGCGCAATCGCGGGCCTGCAGGTGCTGCTCAACGATCTGTATCCCTGCCAGCTGAACCAGACCTGCACCGCCAGCAGCGGCGTTACGCCGGTGGACAGCGTGAGCCTGTTCGCGTTTCCCGCCATGACGTCAGGAACGGTGTCGAAGGACTACGTCTGCAACACCAGCGATCCGACGATCGTGGCTTACACCATTCCCAACACCAGCCCGGCCTATACCAGTGGAGCGCCGGCCTCGAACCTGATGCTGCCTTCAGGCGACACGTACCAGATTCTTCCCTTCGTATACAACTATGAAGCGAACGATAATTCCGCGACCTTGAACCAGGCAGCCCCGCTGGTGATCGCGGCCGGCGACTCGGGCGTCAGCGGCTGCTCGGGGCTGCAGGCGCCGGGCGGCGAGGGAACCTACTACGCGCAGGTGATTTACGCTGCGCAGGCGACGCTGGCCACGCAGCAGGCATCTTATCCCGGCTCAAAGAACGCGATCATCCTCCTCAGCGACGGAGATGCGACGGCCTGTGCCTCGAACGCCAACACATCGGCGGGCGCATGCGACAGCAAATCGCAAATCGTCGCCACGGAAGGCACTTTAAACGGAACGGGAACGCACACTACCAACCCGAGCGGCTATGAGAGTTACACATATCCGTCCGCGTTGGGCGAGTGCGGCCAGGCGGTGCTGGCGGCGCAGTATGCAGCAACGCAAGGCACCGCGGTCTACACGATTGGATACGGTGCCGAGACATCGGGCGGTTGCCTGTCGGATGCGACATACAGCACCACGGTGACGACCAACGGCGGAAGCTGGAAACCCGGCGACCAGCCATGCGCGGCATTGGCGGCGATGGCCTCAGCTCAAATCAACTTCTACTCCGACGACGGCAGTGGATGCCAGGCGACGGCTCCCACCAATCAAAGCATTACCGCGTTGACAGCGATCTTTCGTGCCATTACTAACAATATGACCACGCCGCGGCTTATTCCGAACGGGTCGTCATAAAGTGCTAAATGTATCTGAGAAGGAGCCGTCGGCAGTATTGGATGGCCGATCGAAAGGGGTTTCCGCCGTGCGCACCAGGTTGACTTTTGCGGTGGCTTTTACTGCTGTTCTTTTTTCAGGCTGTTCAGGCGGCCCCGGCTTCAACCCGGTTCAAACGGGATCAACCCCCTCCCCTGGGGTGGCTATCCACGGAGTCATCCATGGCGGCCAACAGGCGATTTCGGGTGCGCATGTCTATCTGCTTGCGGCCAACACAGCGGGCTATGGCAATACTTCGCTTTCACTGCTGACTGCTGGTGCAGGCCGGAGTGAGGACGGCAACGGCAACTACTATGTAACTTCGAATTCGTCCGGGGCATACAACATCACAGACGATTACAGCTGCCTGCCAAGCTCGAATACCCAAGTGTATTTGTACTCGATCGAAGGCGATCCCGGGCTGGGAGATGGAGCGAACGCGGCTGCGGGGCTGATGGCAGGCCTGGGTGCCTGCGGCTCGCTCTCATCGAACGAGATCATTGTTGTCAATGAGGTGACAACCGTAGCGACGGCGTATGCCCTGGCCGGCTTTGCAACGGGTGCCACTCAGGTTTCCAGCTCGAGCAGCGTGCTGGCCGCGACCGGCGTGCAAAACGCATTTGGTTCGATTAAGAACCTGGTATCGTTGAGCGGCAATGCTCTGCCCACTACGCCGGCAGGAAACGGCATACCGCCCGCGGAAGAGATCGACACACTGGCTGACATTCTGGCGGCGTGTATCAACTCCTCGGGGCCATTGTCGACGCCATGCAAGACATTGTTCGCCAACGCCATGAACGGCAGCACCGCGCCATCTGAGACGGCAACGGCGGCCATCAACATTGCCCACAACCCCGGAGCGAATATCGCAACGCTTCTTGGCCTGGTGACGCCCACCGCTCCCTTCCAGCCGGCCTTCACTGTCGCGAATGCGCCGAACGATTTCACGGTTGCAATTGCATATTCCGGGGGCGGCCTCGACGGGTCGGGGTTTGCGCCTGAAGGCATCGCCGTAGACGGATCGGGCGACGTCTGGGTGCCAAACTTCGACTCCAATTCGGTCAGCGAGTTCAAGTACGACGGGACAGTTCTTTCCGGCACGACCGGCTTTGTCGGAGCCGGGCTGGACGAACCGACCAGCGTGGCCATCGACATCTATGGCAACGCCTGGGTGGCAAACTTCCTGACCCCGACGCCGGGTCTGTGGAGCATCAGCGAATTCAATTCCAGCGGGGCTGGAGTATCGGGCCCTCCGGGGTATGAGGGAAGCGGCTTGAATGAGCCTTACGGGATTGCCATCGACAACCTGGATCACACCTGGGTGGCGAACACCGGCGGCAACAATCTGAGCGAATTCAACTCATCCGGCTCGCCCCTCTCGGGAAGCAAGGGCTACGCCGTGGGCTCTCTCGTAGGGCCTGCCGGCATCGCTGCCGATACCGCGGGCAATGTCTGGACGGTGGATTTCACCGGCTCCAATGGCCTGCTTGTCGAGAGCACCTCCGCCGGAGCGCAAACGCCTGATCCGAGTGGGTTCAGCGGAGGCGGATTGAACGCTCCATACGGAGTCGCAATCGATTCCGCTGGCAATGTCTGGGTGACGAACCAGAATGGCGGGAATAGCGGTGACGGCAGCCTGAGCGAGTTCAACTCCAGCGGGTCGCCCCAGTCCGGTTCCAACGGCTTTAGCGGCGGAGGAATCGACGGGCCATACGGACTTGCCATCGATGGCTTAGGCAATGTGTGGACGGCAAACAATTTTGCCTGGACGATCAGCGAGTTCAACTCGAGCGGCACGGCGATTACGGGAACCAATGGCTACTCCAGTACCTCGTTGCAAAAGCCGTACGGGATTGCCGTCGATCCGTCGGGCAATGTCTGGGTAGCATCGAACAGCAGCAGCTCCAGCTCACTGACCGAATTTGTCGGCGCCGCTGCGCCGGTGGTCACACCGCTCGCGGCAGGAGCCGAATACCAAGAACTGGCGACGCGACCTTAAAGAGAGTTTCGACTGGGTTGAAGGAATAAGTATCTATTGAAGGAGAAAGATATGGTTGGCCGTAGGTATTTTTTACTCGCGTTGATGCTGGTAACCGCGGCATTTCCACTCTTTGCGCAAGGGGGATGCATTGATTCCCCCGAAGATCCGACGATTGCGCTGGCTTTGGTGGGCGGAATCGGCGGCCTGGCGATGAGTTTGGGTGTGGCTCGCCGCCGCAAGAAATAACCGAAAACACACTGGTCCTGCCCAGCGCGTCCAGTAGAGAATACGATGGTGAATGTGCACCGTATTCTGGTTGTTTTAGCGGCAACGTCGACTGTGGCTGCGCTCGCCGGCTGCGGCGGCAAGCTCACCTCTTCGGGCGGTGGCGGCGGGTCCGGAGGCTGCACCGCAGCTTCCAGTTCAGCCACACAATCTGCATGCCCGGCTCTCGTTTCTCAAGCGGGGGTACCGATTTCAGGAACAGTGATGGCTGGCAACCAGCCCGTGAGCGGGGCCATGGTGCAACTGTATGCCGCTGGAAGCAATGGCAATGGCTCACCTGCGGTGGAGCTGCTGGCGGCTGCGGTGCCGACCGGAACAAGCGGCGCTTTTGCTGTCCCGGGAGGATATTCCTGCCCCTCGGCTCAAACTCCTATCTATCTTCTTTCGAAGGGAGGCCAGTCGGGCGCCGGTTCGGCTGCCAATGCGTCCCTATGGCTTATGACAGCCCTGGGTTCCTGCGGCAACATTGCAGCCGGCAGCAATTTCGTCCTCAACGAAGTCACCACAGCGGCATCAGTCTGGGCTCTCGCTTCGTTCATGTCAGCCGGGGGTAATGTTGGAGCCAGCTGTACAAATACAAGCGGGCTGGTCAATGCATTCCTGAATGCCAACGATCTGGTGAACGTAAACACCGGTGCCTCGCCGGGCGCGGGAATCCCGGCCACGCTGACAGTCTCAACCAGCAAGCTGAACAGCCTGGCCAACGCACTTGCCTCCTGCACCCTCTCCAGCGGAGGCAGCTCCTGCAGTGAGCTTTTCAGCGCGGCCGCAGCTGGCAGCGCAGTCCCCGGAAACACGGTGGATGCGGCGCTTAACATCGCCCGCGCTCCAGGCAATCATGTTTCCGGAGTTTACGCATTGGCGGCGAACAGCCCGGTTTTCTCACCGGCGCTAACCGCCGTGCCTCCCGACTTCATGCTCCACAACACCGTGAATGGCGGGGGCATGGCCTCGCCCGCTTCGGTGAGCGTAGGCGCCTCGGGCGACGTCTGGGTGTCGAGCTACTTCGACACGGTTTCGAATTTTTCACCCGGAGGCGCAGCTTCGTTCGCATCCGGAATCACGGGAAGCGGGATCAATCAGTCATACGGCATGGCGCTGGATGCCACGGGAGATGTCTGGATTGCCAACGAACAGACCGATCTGAACACCGGCAATGGAGACGTCGCCGAGTTGAGCTCCGCGGGCGCGGTGCTCGAATCGGGGTTGACTGGAGGAGGAATCGACTTTCCTATCGCGGTGGCAGCCGATCCCAACGGCAATATGTGGTTTGCCGATTACGGCGACTCCAAGGTCACTGTGCTGAACGGGACAGGTTCGGCGGTTTCGAGTTCCACCGGCTGGGGCAGCAATTCTCTTGCCTTTCCCGTGGCGCTGGCGGTGGATTCCAATCACAACGCGTGGGTAGCCAACCAGGGGGGACTGCTCCCCATCACGAAAATCTCTGCGGACGGATCCCAGGTAACGAACTACGACTGCGACTGTAACGGGGCCTCTGGAATCGCCGTCGATCAGAAGGAAAACATATGGGTCGCCAATTACTACGGCAACAGCATCAGCGAGGTGAATAGCTGCGGGACGCTCGTGCTGGACGCTGTGACCGGCGGCGGCGTGGATCATCCGCAAGGAATTGCGGTCGACGGTGGCGGCACGGTCTGGGTGACAAACTTCCTGAGCAACTCGATCTCTGAGATCAATGGCGCGTCAAGCTCGGCGGCGGGAACGTTCGTTTCACCGTCAACCGGATTTGGGACCGACGCCTCGATTCTTCAACCCTACGGCCTAGCCGTCGACGCAAGCGGAAGTCTCTGGGTCTCGAATTTCGGAAACAGCACGCTGACTCAATTTATCGGAGTTGCAGCGCCGGTAAAGACGCCGATGACCGGGCCACCCCAGCAGCCTTGAAGCTTCTCGTCCACGCGATGGGACGAAATGTGAGTATCACCCGCCTTATCGTAAGCTTTATGTAGCTTCGGAATGGTCGCTGGGGTTTTTCGCCGAAGAGATCGCATCAAGAAGGATCGTTTTTCTCCAAATGGCAGAGAACTTGGAACTCGCGCCACCGAGTTTCGCACCGGGTGCGACAAAGCCGGAGCTGCGCGCGATGCCGCGGAGTCGCTTCCTGCCGGGTTGCGGAGTTGCAGCTTTGAGCGCTGCCGGTTGCATCGGAATCTACCGCGAACTCGCCGTCCTCTGGGTCATCTGGACCACCGATCCGCTTAGATCGATCGGCATGCTGATCCCGCCGATCAGCATTGCGCTTACGCTGCGCGTTTGGCGCCAACACGGCTGGCAAGTGTGCGGAACGTGGTGGGGCCTGGCAGTGATAGCGCTTTCCTACTTCTTGAGCCTTCTTCGCCAGAAGATGTTGTTTTTTGCTGTTTTCGGCTCGGCTTCGGTTTCTTTCATTCCGATTTCCCTGCCCATTTACGTTTACGGCTGCGGGATCATTCTGTTATTTGCCGGGGCGGAAGTCTGGCGCAAGGCTTGGTTTCCGCTAGGCCTGCTGCTGCTTTCGCAGCCGGTGCCGATTCTGGTGAACGGCTTGATCGACCTTCCCCTGCAGAGTATCTCGGCCCGCGTGGCACGGTCTTTTGCGACTTTGATTCACTTTGCGCCGACCACGCCGCAACTGCGACTTATGTTTTCGCCGGACTTCGGGATGTTTATCGCGCCTGGATGCGATGGCATTCGCGGAGCCATTGCCATGGGTTATGTGGCCTTGATTCTCGGGTATCTGAAACGTTTCGGATGGTGGTTATGGGCAACATGTGTCGTTGCCGCTTTCCTGTTGGGATATCTTTTCAACTTTCTCAGACTCTGCGTTCTTGTCGTTTATTATCGAGTGGCCTTAGGCCATCTCTCTTTGGAAAGCATTGCCACGCAGGCTGACTATGCGATCGGATCATGCTTATTTCTCGTTGCGACGCTTCTGTTCGTTCGGCTGGCCTCTCGCCAACAAGGGCGCCCGGCTCTTGCATCGGTCATGCCAGATGCGAGGCGTCCCGGGGGCCCGCGGGCCGTTTGGATAAAATCAGCTGCGTTTGCCACAACCGTGCTGGCGGCGCTCGGCTTGCCGTCGTCCGTTCTTCATTCCTCTCGCGCCGGCGAAAACAGACGCCAGCCCTTGGCCGCACGCATGCCCGGGCAGATCGGCAACTTCGCGTTGACGCGCACCTGGTATGAACAACAGAGCGGAACGCCGGTTGTGCGGGCTGGAGCCTACTCGGCGCCCGGGTCGGACGAGATTATCGTCGGTGTCTGGATCGCGCCGCTGACATACTTTCATGACGCAGGCGCCTGCTGGCTGGCGCGCGGTCTCAAACCCGATCTTTTGACCGTGCGGCCGTATCATGTAGCGGGCAATGAGACAGTGAATCTGAGCACGGGCTTCTACAGCGACGGGATTACCGACAGTATCGTTGTCAACGCGGCCTGCACTCCGGAGAAGTGCTCGCAGTTCGCAGGTGCTTCGTCGATGAACCACTTCGGAATTGTTTTCCTCGATCAGCGGATCAGTGCATTGACCGGGAGCGATGAGCATCCGGTCTCCATCATGGTCCGCATCGATCGGCTGCACGTGGGCGAACCCCAATCCGCAACTCAGGGTGTGCTCTCAGACGAGGCGCAAAGATTTCTTGCCGGCTTTGATCCGACTGGACTAAGCCGCGTGTTTCAATGAGGGCTCCAGAGAGCACCGCGGGGCGAAGCCAACTGAGATTCGGCGCGCCCATCAACAAGCGCACACAGTTTCGTGAGACACATCGCCGGTCTCTGATATCTCTGCCAATTCCAACTGCGATAGACTGAGAAGACGCTGCCGGTTTCCCAGAATGCGGAGAGGTGGCCGAGTGGTTGAAGGCAGCGGTCTTGAAAACCGCCGAGCCCGTAAGGGTTCCGTGAGTTCGAATCTCACCCTCTCCGCCATAGAGTCCTTAAAATCAGCGATTTATTCTAGATCAACCAACCAGGCTCGCAATTTCGGCCAAATATGAGGATCTTTGCGTAGAAAGGGTGCCGGAGAGAATTCTCTGGTTGCACAAGTTGCCCGAAATTCTCATCAATTCTCCAAGCCCGAATTTGGCGGATCCCTTTTGACCTTCAGGAAAACAACAGGTGCTGAACCCCCGTCAGTCTCCTTTCCGTGATCAACCCATGCCGACTTGCGGGGCGACGCTAAAAGGTTGGATCAGCGGCGAACCTTGCGAAACAAGATCGTGCATGAGGTCGCATCGCGCCAAGGTAGAAACGCGCTTCAATCGTTGAAACGCCAAAAGGAAGCGTCTACCCAGGGGCCTTCTGCCGCACCCGGCACGGCGAATTTGACAGAAAAAGCCAAGAATTTGAAGGAGACAACTGAGGCGATCCAGACGCAGCGAAGGAAAGAAATGGAAGATACGATTGCCGGCACGGCGGTTCACGAGGATCTGTTTGGCGCGAAGGACGCCGAGGTGCTGCGAGATGTTGGCCTGCTCCATGCCGAGCTTTTCGATGAGAGTCCCGGCGGAGAGCTCGTCTTCGCTCAAGAGTTCCAGAATGGCGATACGGGTTGGGTGGCCGAGGGCCTGGAAGATGTCAGCCTTGAAGCGACGGAGTGAGTCCGGCATGATCTAATGAGAGTTCTGTCCTTGCCAGATCTTCATAATCGCCGCGGGTCACAGATGATGTCTTGTCAACGCTCGCTCTTTCCGTGCGCGGGCTTCAGAAACACGTCGCTGATGTTGGAGCCATGAATGCTTGAGTGACAACTGATACACGACGGGTTCTGCGCCGACAGGATGTGCGCCGGCTCGGGAGGCCGGCCTGCTGTGGAGTTCGCCGATGGCAAGTGGCATTGCAGGCAGATCGTGTTCACATTCGCTTGAATCAGCAGTTGGGGATTCGGCCCCCCGTGCGGGACGTGGCAGGCCATGCAACCTTCAGCCTTAACCGCAGCGTGCTCATAGAGGAAGGGTCCGGCTGCCGCCGCGTGGCACTTGGTGCACACCATGAACTGCCATCGAGCAGGATGTAGCGCGTTCTCGCCTCGGGCGCCGTGCGCATCGTGGCAGTCTGTACAATCAATCAACCCCTCTTCAACCTTGTGATGGACGGCCATGGAGAATTGTGGCTTCACGTCGCTGTGGCACTGCAAGCAATCGCCAGAGCTGTTTGAAGCCTGTTGCATGGCCTGGCGCCCATCGAGCTTGGCTTCGCCCATCGGCTGCGGCGTTTCTTCCCCCTCGGTCGGGACCTGGGCAGTTGGTTGTCCGGCAGGCGGCTGGATCGTAAACGGCTCAGGGCTCACCCGGCCACTATGGCAGGTGTCGCAGGTGACAGGAATGCCGGAGTCTTCGACCTTCGCGATGTAATTATTGTTGATCTCCTCGGTCATCCTATACATGAGGCGTGCGGCAACCTTCATTGGTTTGGAGTCATCGACAAAGTCAAGGCGGGGATGCCCGTCGGGAGCTGCGTTCTTCGAATCTTCAGCGTGGCACGAATCGCACCGGGCACCCAACGCGTGCGCCCATTGCTCCATGATGTCGTGAACTTCCTGACCGGAGAGGTCTTTGGGCAGTACTTTCAGGTTGGTGGGTGCTGGAAAAGTGCGCGGCGGAGCGGGCTGCGAGCTTGCCGCGGCGCTCGGCGGGCCTTGTGGAGCCTGAGACAGTGTAACCGTGGAGAAGAAGGCCGTTGCCAAAAGCGCGATCGCGACGGTTGATCGGGTTGTGGATGATGGCCGCAAGGGGTGAGCCTCTTCAATGGGGAGAGGGGCGAATCGTCGGGGACGCAGTTCTACTTGCGCGCATAAACCGTCCCTGCCGGCTGATACGGGGGATCGGCGACTGCGCGTGTGTAAGCGATAAGCGCCCGAACATCCGCCGCGCTCAAGGTATTCCCATAAGGCGGCATAAGTGCGGAGCGATTCTGAGCCGGGCCCCCGTGAACAATGATTGAAGTCAGGTCGGCATCGCTTATTTTGTTCAACGCGTTGCCGTCGCTGAAAGGATGCGGCTTGACTTCGAGATTGTCGTAATTCGAGACCCGCTCCGGCGATGACTCCGGGTCGTGGCAGCGGCTGCAATATTTGTCCGCCAGAATGGCCCCGAGGCGCTCCTCGTAGTCGAGCGCCGTCTCCACAGTGTCGAGGGACACAGGTTTGGCCTTGCCGGGAGTTACAGCAGTGAGCACGTATCGCCCCGAAATGGCGCCCAGGGTAACCGTTGTAGTTGCCTGGCCGCTGGAGTCGGTGAGGACCGCGTCCGGATCAAAGCTGACGCCCGCGGGACCGTGAAACTCGACCACGGCTCCGGGCACTGCAGTTCCCTTATCGTCGTTGACCTGCACCACCAGCGGATCTTTGAGCGCAGTGCCGGTGGCGCCCACTTGGTGTCCGCCACTGGATTCGACAAGGGCGATTCCCTGCGCAGTGGCCTTGAGCCCTGCGTTCGGCGGCGCGGAATGCTTGCAGCCAAGGAGCATCCCGAGCGAGAAAATCGCAAAAGCCGCGGAGACTCGAAACATCGTTTGTGCAGTCATTCGCGTGATCATCACTTCGCTCCTCGCCCGCCCGAACCCTTTAGCGACATCAGGAAGGCCGTCAGCGCGCGGGCATCTTCATCGCTCAGGTTCTGGTTCGGTTCTGTCGTCCCGGGCCGCAGCGCCTGCGGATTCTTGAGCCATGCGTAGACCCAGCCCGCAGTTAATCGGGAGCCAACCTGCGTCAGCGTCGGCCCGATATAGCCCTTGTCGGCTTTGGTGTCGACGATGTGGCACGCCTGGCAGCTGTACTTGGAATAGAACAGCTGCCGCCCGTGCTCCACGACATCCGCGGAATTCGTGGCTGCAGGGTCGAGATCCGTATCGATGGCCGGTGATTGGTAGACGGCAAGGATGTAATCAGTCAGTTCCTTGTTGTCGCTGTCGCTGAGATTGAAGCGCGGCATGCGCCGGATGAGGGATGGGCGCAGCGTGTTGGGGTTGTGCAGGAAATCCGTGAGCCACTGCCGCTGCACAGAACTCCCTTCCCAGCTGAGATCGGGCGCCATGTCGCCGCCTCTGCCGTTGAAGCGGTGACAACTAAAGCATGCGAGCTCTGCGATCAACTTGCCCGCGGGGCCCGCCGGCTGATAATTCGTCTCTGGAACTGCCGCAACGCGCAGGTTGTCGGGGATCGACCGGGCGCGTGCGGTGAGCGCGAGCAGCGCTGTGGTCAACGCATCTGTCTGTGCAGCCGTCAGCGTGAACTGCGGCATCTTGACACTGGAACCGAAAGCCCTCGGCTGGCGGATTTTGGCCGCGATGTAGCCTGGCAGCGAGTGCTCCATGCTCGGCAGGAAGACGATCTGGGCCAGCGGCTTGCTGCCGATCGTGCTGAGTTCGGGCGCGAAGTTCTCAGGCTTCTGCACGCCGTTGATCTCGTGGCATGCAGCGCACCCCAGTTCAACGATGAGCTTGCGTCCATGGGCAATTTGCTGCGGGGTGGCCGCATCCAAATGAACGCCCGAGCCGAAGTCGGAATCCGACTTTGCCTGAAGAAAACCAACCAACGTGCCGATCTGCTGCGGCGTGAAGCGGTAGTGCGGCATGGGTGTGGTGGGATCGTACACGCGGGGATTCTGAAGCCATGCCGCAAGCCACTCAGGCTTTGCCTTGTTGCCGATGCGCGTTAGTTCCGGGCCCAGATCGCCGCCCACCAGGTTGCCCGCCGCATTCTGAACGGCGTGGCACGAGGCGCAGAAGGATTCGCCGTAGAGGCTTGGTCCCGCGGCGGGATCGGCAGCGGGCGCGGGCTTGGCGCCAGCTGCGACGGTATCGCCTGCATGCGGCGTGCTACTGCTCGCCAGGTAGGCCGAGATGTCGCTAGCGTCGGCATCGCTGAGCTTGAAGTTTGGCATCGTGGTCGATGCCGCGTAAGCCTGCGGGTCTTTGAGCCAGCTGAAGATCCATTCGCGCGTTGTTTTGTCGGCCATGTGCGCAAGCGATGGAGGATGGTCCGTGGCTTCAATCTTCGAGCCGTCGGGGCGCGTGATGGCGTGGCAATGAACGCAGCCGTAGCGCGTGAGCATGGTTCTACCCAGGTTGAGCTGCGGCGTTCCGGTCAACGCATTCTGGTGGCACTGGCCGCAGCCGGATTCGATGTAGCGCATGGGCAGAATCGGTTCTTCACCGGCGCGCTCGCTGTGGTGCGCCTCGGCATCCGTGGTGGCCGGTCCCTGGCCGCCATGGCAGATGACACATCCGAATCCATCCACCGAATGCGGGATAACGGGGTGCTTGCGAAACGGCTGCTGTGCTACGTCGGAAAGGCTGGCTTCCTTCAGGCCCAGGTGGCAGGTGGTGCAGCGATCCACAACGCCCAGCTCCGGTAGCCAGATCTGGTGAATGCCGGGCTGCAGTCGGCGGCGCAGGCTGACCGCATCGCCGCGATCGCGGATCAACGCGAGGTATTTGCGCTGATAGCTGTGCCATTGGCTGAAGTGATCCTTGGCCGGCGCAATGGCCAGGGTCAGTAGCAGGATCAGACTGACAACCCCGAATGCTCGCACCGGATCGCCGAACACCGCCTGCCACGCAGAGGAAACAACCTTTCCCATCGATCGCACTTAACTCCTCCAGGGCAAGACCCAGGACCAGCCCGGGCCACGGAACCATGTGCCGACAGCGGTGAGCACAATCAATTCAAGAAGAAACCACGTCATGATCCAGTAAGCGAGCGGCCTCATGGCCAGGTAGCGGCGCAGCCGCGACGGCGAGTCCGGCGTACTGTAGGCGGCGACAATCATTGCAAGCGCAACGATCACCGTGGGCCCGACTGCAACGTAGACATGAAAGAAGAGAAGAAAAATCAACATTGCCAGGGCCGTGATGTAGAACAGGCGCACGCGCCTGGCGTGGTCCTTGAGGAAGAGGCCGTTGGCTTCGATGTTGATGTTGAAATAGGGAATGACGACGAGGGCGATGATGAGAAGTGTGGGCACAAGCACGCCGGCTACCACGGGCGGAAAGTAGTGGAGCAGTTCCTGCAGGCCCAGAAAGTACCACGGCGCCTTGGCGGGGTTCGGCGTGTGCGTGGGGTCGGCAATGCCCTCCAGTGGCGCATTGAAGAACAGGGAGAAAAGAACAAGCGCTATGGTCAGCAGTTCGATGGCCAGTGCAGCGCGGAAGAGCACCTCAGGGAAGGTTTGCACCTGGTCTTCCTGCGTAACCCTCACCTGCGCCGAGGTGCGCCGCGTAAGAAAGACCACGCGCGTAGGCGAGCGTCTTTGATCGGAGTCGATGCCGGCGACGAAATCCTTCGGTTCGCTCATTGCCCCTCCTTGGCTGTAGGTGCGCTGTCGAGAGTTGCCTGGGTTTTGGGTTCTGACTGCTGCACGTAAAGACCACCGTCCTTGCGAATGCGCCAGAAATGGACGGCGATGAAGAGAATAGCTGCCAGCGGAAGAATGACGCAGTGCAGCACATAGAAGCGCAGCAGGGCATTGGCGTTGACCTGATTGCCGCCCAGCAGCAGGAAGTGAATCTTACCCCCCACCAGCGGCACGGCGGAGGAGAGGTTGGAGCCGACGGTGATGGCCCAGAACGCGAGTTGGTCCCAGGGCAGCAGGTAGCCGGTGTAGCTGAGCAGCAGCGTGACCAGAAGTAACACTACGCCGATCACCCAGTTGAACTCGCGCGGAGTTCGGTACGCACCGCGGTAGAAGACCTTAAACATGTGCGCAAAGACCAGGAAGACCATCAGCTGCGCCGACCATCGGTGCAGGTTCCTGAGAAAGAGCCCCGACGATACGACAAACTGCAGGTCCTTCATGTCCGCGTAGGCCTGCGGCACTGAAGGGTGGTAGTAAAGCATGAGCAGAATGCCGGTGATGACCAGGATCAGGAACGTCCCGAAGGTCAGCGTGCCCAGGTACCATGTGGCGCTGAAGCGGACCATTCGCTTGCGAACTTTGGTGGCAAACAGGTGGAGGAAGATGTTCTGCTGGATGGCGAGTGCGCGGTGCAGCGTGCTTGAACCGGTGCCGCTGCGGAATACGGATTGCCACACTCGGCTTCCGCGCACCTTGGCTACAACGTCCTCGGTCTTCGTGGGCATGCTCAAATCCTCAAGTACTGTAGCGGCGGAATGTCAGCGGAGCGATCGACCATCAGGTCTCCTTCATCGCTGACCCAGGTCTTTAGCCATGGCAAGGGCTTGGGCGCGGGACCTTCGATCTTCTCTCCAGTGCGCTTGAACTTACTGCCATGGCACGGGCACGCAATGATGCCCAGGTCCTGGTTCCATGCCGTCAGACAGCCCAGATGGGTGCACACTGCGCTAAGCGAGAAGAAACCCTCCTCTGCGCGTACCAGGTAGATTCCGGAGTTGACATCCATGGTGACCGAATTGACCGCGTAACCTTCCGGCTTGCCGGCGTTGACAATGGCCGATGGCTCATACAGGACATTGGGCGAGAGATATTCGTAGGAGAAGACGATCGTGCCCGCAGCGGCAATGCCCAGCGACCCTAGTCCTATCTTCGTGAAGAAAGCTCTGCGATCAAACCCGGTGGGAAGCGCCTTCGTTATCGCGTGTGTTTCGTCGGGCATGAGTCACCTCTTCAGCGCGCTCGCTTGCGGTGGTTTTGAGCGCAATGGACGGTCGATGGACTCCACGGAGATCAAGCCGGTCGGATCCGCGGAGAGAAGGTTGTACGACTCCATGGTGATGGTTCCGGCGGGACAGCGTGCGGCACACAATCCGCAGCGGATGCAGCGTGTTTCATCTTTCAGCATGGCCGAGCCGGTGATGACGCCAAGCTCATCCGCCTGGATGTCGTCCAGTTCCACGCCGAGCAGTTCACGAACCTCGGCTAGCTGCTGGGTGGTTGCTTCGTCGAAGGCGATGCGGTCGAGCGAGACAAGTTCGAGGCAATTCTCCGGGCATACATCGACGCATCCTCCACAGAGGAGGCAGGAGGTAGCGTCCGCGGCGTTGCCCTCAAAGACGGTGTTGACCCAGCAGTGCAGGCAACGCTGGGCCTCGGCAATCGCAGCTTCCTCATCGAAGCCGATCTCAACTTCGGTGACACCTGTGCGGCGATTGAGAGGCAGCATGGGAATCGGCTGCCGCTCTATGTCGAGCAACTCCAGCGGCATGCGATGGCGCTCAAGCACCTCAACTTCAACAATGGGGTTAGCGTGCTGCGTGCCGCGCAGGAACTCGTCAATGCCCACCGCGGCTCGTTTGCCATCGGCCACGCTGTCGATGATGAGGCGCGGCCCAAAGACGCAGTCTCCGCCCGCGAACACGCCGTTTGCTGAAGTCATCAGCGTTTGCGGGTTCACCGCGATCAGGCCGCGCGGTGAAACGTCCACTCCGTCTTCCTGGCCGAGGAATTGCAGATTGGGCGCCTGGCCAATGGCCATGATGATGGTGTCGCAATCCAGACGTGTCTCACTGTTTTCGTAGAAGGTCGGGCTGAAGCGGCGGTTGGCGTCGAAGACAGATTTTGTCCTGAGCACCTCAAGCGCCACGGCACGGCCATTTGCTCCGATGATCTGCTTGGGACCGAAGCCGGGATGGATAATGATGCCTTCTTCCTCGGCCTCTTCAATTTCTTCAAGCGCGGCGGGCATCTCCGCGCGATTCTCCAGGCACACCAGGTGTACCTCCTGCGCGCCCAGCCGCAGAGCGGAAAGCGAAACATCCATCATTTCGCGCGCAGCCACTGCATCCATGCTTCCCTGCGACGGCTCGAAGTTCTCCACGCCGCCGGCATGCTGGCGAAGCACTTCGCGGGCCGCCGAGCGGGCCACGTCCATGGCCACGTTGCCGCCGCCGATCACCAGGACCTTTTTTCCGATGGTGAAGCGGTAGCCGAGATTGACGTTGAGCAGAAAGTCGATGCCCTTGTAAACGCCGTCCAGGTTTACGCCGGGGATGGTGAGATCGCGGCTGCGGTGCGCGCCCACGGCGATCAGCACCGCGTCAAAGTCACGGCGCAGATCGGCAACGGTGAAATCGCGGCCGGCTGCATGGTTGAGTTTCAACGTGATGTCACCGGTCGAGAGAATCTCGCGCACTTGGGCTTCCACCACGTCGCGCGACAGGCGGTACTCCGGCAGGCCGAGATAGAGCATTCCGCCCGGCACTTGAGATGCTTCAAAAATGGTGACCGGATAGCCCATCAACGCCAGGTCGTGCGCGGCAGACAGGCCGACGGGGCCCGCGCCTACGACAGCAATTCGGAAGGGAAGGCGGGGCTGCGTGCGGCCTGAGTTCACATTGATAGGCCGGCGCGACTCCGGGCCATGACGCTCAGTGAGAAAGCGTTTAAGTGCACGGATAGCGATGGGCTTGTCGATCGCCCCGCGGCGGCAGGCCGTCTCGCAAGGATGGGCGCAGACACGGCCGCAGATGCTCGCCATGGGATTGGGCTCGCGCGCAATGCGGTAGGCCTCTTCGAACTCCCCTTCGGCAATGAGCGCAACATAACGGCCGGCATTTGTGTGCGCGGGACAGGCCATCATGCAAGGGAAGTTGGTATTCAGCCAATCCCTGTCAACCTTCTTGTCGACGAAGCGCTCGAGCATCCGGGGGTCCCTCCCGTTGAAGGAACAAACTGCGGGCGACAGTTCAAGACTCTGCCGCCCGCAGATTTACTTGCTGAGCGTGAAGTCAGCCGAGGTGTCCCCGGCGACTTTCACGGGACTGGACTTGCTCTTGGCGCCTTCGTTCCAGGCGGTCACGGTGTAGTCGCCGTCCGGCACATTGTCGATCTTGTAGACACCGGTCTTGTCAGTCGTGGCGAAGTAGGGCGTGGGAGAGACGACCAGGTACCCGGACATATCCGGATGCACGTTGCAGAACAGCGGGATGATGCCAGGATTGTCGAACTTGAACGACTGCCGCTGGCCCTGGGGCCAGGTGCCCAGGTTGTGGCCCAGCTTCTTATTGCCGCTGATAGAAGGCCAGAAGACGTTGTGCGCGACGCTGTCGCTGTTCAGGAATTCGACTGTCGTGCCTAGTTGGATGGCAAGGATGTGGGGCACAAACATTAGCCCCTTCTGGTCCATGGTGACGTGTTGCGCGGGCGCGGGGAAGGTCTTGCCTGCTGGTGCCTCGACATAGACAACGGACTCGCCTTTAACGCCGGAAACTTTGCCGTGAATGGTGCCGGCAAACGCTGCGCTGCTGAATGCGGTGATTGCCATGAGTGCTACGAGAGCTATGCGTTTCATAGGATCTCCTGGTGGTAAGTGCGTTTGGGTTCAGAATTGACTTCGACGGGGAAATCAGCCCGCATCAGAAAACGAATCGCGCCAGCAAGTAAACCGTGTTGTTGTCGCTCGCGTTGCGGCCTGAGCCGTCATAGTTTGTGGCGCCACCATTGAAGCGGGTGTAGTTGGTGTACTGCACGGCCAGGTCGATATTTTGATAGGGCCAATAAGACACATTGCTGATGAAACCTTCACCTCGTGCTCCGCCATTGGCGCTGCCCGAAACCGAGCCTGGAGCGTACAAGATCGGATCGTTGGTCCCGTCCGTCAGAAACCATCCCACGGTTCCCGAGAAACGATTGCCAAGGTGGTACTCAACGTTGGCGTTGCTCGCGTTCAGATGGTGCGGGCCCGGACTTGCTGTTGGGGTTGCCGGACTTGGCGGATTCGCACTTGCAACGAGGGCCGAATTCTCCCGGACATAAGTGGCGCGCAGGGAAAGAACGTCCTTGCCAATGGTCCGGTCATACTGAACGTCCGGGCCAAAGTCGGTGTAGCTGTTCTCCAGACCGGTAACGGCACCCGGAGTCGATTTCACATGCATACCGTAGCCGCCCACTTCCAGACTTGCGGTTCGCCCGTTTTGCTGAAATGCCAGCCGCCAGTAAGGAGCCACGCCCTGGATGTTGTAGGAGCAACAGGTTCCGGTGGTGGGCTGAGCATCGTTAACGTGGTCGGAGCGGTAAAGGGTTCCGGCAAAGTACAAATGCTGGTCCCACATGGTGTAGCCGCCCAATCCAGCTACATCCGTCGCCAGGGCTCCGTTGATCAACGGCGCCGCGGCAGGACTTGGAGCTCCGTTCGGCGCGATGAATGGATAGCCCCACGCCGGAGTGCTGTTCCACAGGTCTTCGAGGGTCGGGTTGTTGTTCAAAGTCAGGCCGTAGTCCAGCTCTTTGCCAGATACCTTGGTCTTGTGGGCGAAGCGGATGTCGGTGTTATCCATGCTGAAGTGATCGTTCTGCAGCTCATACGTAATTTGCACAAAGCTGCCCACGTGCGTCGCCCAGGCTCCGGCCAGGTAAAGCGAGATGTCCTGGGGAAACTGGAAGTTCCAGTTCTGGGTGCCTGGCTGAGGAACCTTGGTCCCGGTCGTCGAGGTCTCGAAGAATGCGCTTAGAGGCAGGCTCTCAAGCAGATTCAGGGCAGCGCGGCGTCCATTGGGCTCGGCTGTGATGCTCTTGTTCTCAGCGCGATCTGTGAAGGCCAGCAGCTTGAATAGCCGGCCGCCGTTGTTCAATTCAGGAGGCGTAGTATGGCAGCCACTGCACGGCAAACCCGTCTGGCGAGCATAACTGGGCAGTGCCATTGCGCCGGGAGCCATTCCCCAAAAACCAGCAGTCAATGCAACCGCACAAAGTGAGATGTTGCGACTCATGCACTCCCCCTCCGACAACTGTTATCGAGCCTCATGTTCACAGCTTGCCTCCCGCGTTTATGCGAAACGGTGGTTAGTCAACCATGTAGTCGTCGATCGAGTAGGCACATCGGGCCTGCGTTATTACTCGTGGGTAGGTCTCAGTGATCCAAATCACAGTCTGGAAATCTGCACAGAGTCAGATTGTGAGCTGGCTCACATGCGATTGGATGTGACGGCAATCACTGCACATGACGCGTTTGTGTCGGTCCTGGCGACAGCTAAGGCGAATAATCAAACTGCTCTGGAATCGAGCACACCGTTTGCCAGCCAATGGCGATCGACTTCAATCGCGGCAATATCGTTGCCGCACCACGCTTGCTGGTCCCGTGAGACGACTGGCGCCTCGCCGGATGGCTTGTTGGCACACGAAAGCCCTCGTCATCGAGAGGCTCGCGTGCCAGCACGGCAATCCCGTTTGTCAACAAGTTGGCTGATTCTGCGCATTCCCTCGCACTGCCGGTGGCAGGACTCTTGTGTATCAAGCGGCAGCTTAGAAACTGTGCCGGGCGGCAGCATACCGATGTACTGGGTGGCAGAATTCGTTGTATTCATCAATTGGTGGGAGATGAACGATGAAGAGAAGATGGACGCAATTGTGACTGTCGAGGCATCCGCACCTCGTGACAGCGCGACCTTTGATGAGGATGAGCCGGACACGGAAGATGAGGCCCATGAGAATGAGGAGCATAAGAAGGAAGACTGGACTCAGAGATCAACTCGTTTCTCGATCGAGAATCCAAGGCCACCTTGCTGGGGCGACATGGCGCCTCGTCCAGACCGGAACCCAGTCTTTCCAGTACTTGGTTCCAGCCCTTGGTAGACCCCCCGGAACCGCCCGTGGTCTGCGCCAGGACCTCGTGGGCTACGGCCAAACCAGATTTTTAGCGCGCTGCAAAGAGCTGATCCAGCGCAAGCTATAGAACCCGCAGCAACATAGGAGTCGGTGTAGTCCCACTCTCAGCAGTCATCGAAAACCAACAGCCGAATGCCATTCCCGAATCGGAATGTCATGTTCCCAGAGTAAGCCTGGTTCCAGGTCTCACCACCCTCGAGCTCCACTGCGGGCTCTTCGAGTTATAAGTCGGGCACAGGTGGACATCCAGGGAACTCGGTGAGGTAGGTGTTGCCCTCGTAGCCGAGGTACTTGATCCCGATTTTGCTCGTGAAGAATCCGTCGGCGGTGAACTTGCGCAAGAAGGAGAAGAATTCGACCGGCTGACTGAGACCTTCGTCCCGTTCCGAGCTTTTGCGATAGGCGATAAGGTCGAGGATTTCCTTTTGTTGCTGCGGCGTGCAATTCAAGTAGACCTTGCTAAAGCGGGTCGTGCACGTCGAGTCGAGCCACTTCAAGCCGCCTGCTAATTTGGCTTTGTATTCCTCATTCTCGCTGGTGAGCAGGTCGATGAATTCCGGAGCGCCGGCTTCGATTGCGCCGCCGGAGTCTGCGTCCGCGGGAAGGATGATCTCGCAGAGCAACTGCAGGGTCTTATATTGTTGCGCGTCGAAGAACTTTGGAGTGTAGGCTCCGGTTTTGGCGTCCGCTTTCTCCGACTCGATCATGTTGTGGGTGTATTCGGCAGCCTCGAGCGGGATAATGCGGAGGACTGAATCTGCAATCGCTCCGATAGCAAGAGATTTCAAGATTTTGCGACGAGACACGGTATCTGCGGCCATTGGCTAAAGCTCTCCTTTTTTGGCTTGGTCGAGCAAATACTCTGATGTCTTCCATGACAGCGCCATGATGGTCAGGGTGGGGTTCTTATCAGGATTTGTTACGAACGGAGCGGCGTCGGCGACAAAGAGATTCTTGACGCCGTGAGCCTGGCAGTTCTTGTTCAGCGCAGAGGTCTTTGGATCGCTGCCCATGCGTACGGTGCCGAGTTCGTGGATGATTGCGCCGCCCTCCGAGATGCGACTGCCGGGCAGCGGTTCGAGAGCATTGTTCGCATCGCCGCCGCTCTTTTGCGGATGTCGACGAGTGCCGCCGACTACTGTTCCGCCTGCGGCCTCGATGATGGAGCGAAAAGTTTGCTGCATATCGGTCGCCATTCTCGTTTCGTTCTCGCCCCATTGCCAGTGAAAGCGCAACACGGGAATACCCCACTTGTCTTTTACTTCAGGGTCGAGTTCACAGAAAGAGTTTTCATTGGGAATCATCTCGCCGCGACCGCTGAATCCGATGAATGTGCCGTAGTAACTGCGACACTTCTGTTTTAGGCTGGCGCCGTAGCCTTCCTGCTCTTCGCAAACATAGTCGAAGCCGCCGACACCGGGCATGTCGCGTCCCCCGCCAAACTCGATGTGGTACCCGCGGAGGAATTCGTTCTTCATTCCGAAACGCCACCAGGGCATGTACATGTGCATGCCACCCACGCCATCGTGGTTGTGCGCCGGCATCTTTTCAAGCTGCGAGAAGTATCCGGTCAAGTCGCTGCCAACCGAATCGGTCAGATAGCGGCCAATGACTCCTGAGGAATTCGCAAGCCCGGCGGGGAAGCTCTGCGAGCGCGAATTCAACAAGAGACGCGCTGACTCGCAGGCACTCGCTGCAACTACAACGGATTTGGCGTAGACACGCTCTTCGCTCTTTGTGGGTATATCGATGTAAGAGACCGCTTCGACTTTGCCGTTAGCACCCATCACAATTTCGCGGGCCATTGCGTTGGCAATCATCGTCAGGCGGCCGGTCGCCGCTGCGGGAGGAATCATGACCTGGCTGGAGCTGAAGTTCGAAGCGGCTATGCAGCCGCGGCCGCATTGTGCGCAGTAGTGGCAGGGATCGCGATCGTTGAGGGGCTTGGTGAGAATGGCAAGGCGCGATGGGATGCAGGTGATATTTAGCTTGTCGCAGGCTTTCTTTACGAGCGTTTCGGTGCATCGCGGCTTGGGTGGCGGCATGAATATGCCGTCGGGAGCGTTCGGGATATTTTCTTTGGAGCCGAAGACGCCGATGTAGGATTCGACCTTGTCGTAGTAGGGCGCCAGTTCCTCGTAGGTGATGGGCCAGTCGTCGCCCATTCCGTCGGTGGAGTGGGCACGAAAATCAGCAGGGCCAAATCGGAGCGCGATGCGCCCCCAATGGTTCGTTCGACCTCCCTCGATGCGTGATCGGAACCAGCGAAACGACGAGCCAGGTGCGGCCGTGTATGGCTCGCCTTCAATCTCCCAAAATCCATTAGGCGCCATGAATTCATTACCGATCCCCTGCTGCCTTCCACCTACACCCACGCCACGATGGGGAAGTTCGTACGGCCACACATGCTCCTTGAAATCCATACCCGGGTTGAGCCGCGGTCCGGCTTCGAGCATCACGACATTTAGCCCGCCTTCAGTGAGGACCTTTACCGCGGTCCCGCCTCCCGCGCCCGATCCGATAATGCAGACGTCGTACACGTTTCTCCGCGGATTCAATTGCAGCATGGTTCTCTCCGTTAATGAAAATCTGCGAGTGAAGGGATTTGCCGTGCGGTTGGGCCCTTAATCCGTACCAATCTCCCTAGAGCAACTAACAAATATATCTTCCGGCAGTACCTGCGCGCGACCACCTTCTCCTTCCTTCAGATTTTGAAGAAAGAGTGCCGGAGATGGCAATCGGCGATCAGGAAGTGGACGGAGTCAAGGGCGTTTGGCGTGCTCAACGGCCTTCAGCAGAAGTAAGCTGTCCAGGCCAAGTTTTCACAATCGTCATTTAGGAAGAGGAGAGGCAGGGAATTGGCTCACTGCCGCGCGAGGGGTCGCGTGCCTGCGCTGCTGGGAAAATTCAAAATCATAGGGGTGTCCCCGGGATTGTCGCTCCTATCATCTCCGAATTGCTCTGCTTGAAGACCCTCGATGATAGAGCCCAGTACCGTCCGGGCATTTCAGAACCATCCAATTACCTGAAAAGTTCACGATGGTTCGCTTCTGAGAATGAAAATGGGAAGGGCATCGTTTCGCAACGACGCCCTTGGTGTTCCGATCGATCTTGTTTAGTGCGTAGGCGAAGCTTTTGGTGCAGACGCGAAGCTCCAGTCCGGATTGACCATGAAGAGGTTGTCCTCGACGCTGGCCACATTCTCTTCGGAAAGCTTGTTCATCCGGTTCTTGCCTTCGTCCCCCAACGCCGGGTCAAACGCTATTCTCGCCTCGTGGTCGATCACGAAGCCAAAGTCATCGAGAAGATGATCGTGGCGAAGGGACTCTGAGCTCTCGCGGCGTCGTCCGCCGGACTGCCGGTTGGTGGCCTGCACACTGCCTCAAGCCAATGGCACTTTCGACACCCGAATCGCCGGATGCGTCTCCCGCAACCGGTCATTCAACTCAAGGACAAGATCCATTGGCGGGCAACCTCATACATAGGCTGCACCTAGTAACACCCGCTTCACAACAGGTTTCGTCCGTAGCGCAACCAGTCGATTTCAAGGCGAGCGAGCTCATAACTTCGATGTCACAGGTTCGATTGTCACCCTCATTGAGAGTCACGATGCCCTTCGCGTTGCATGCCGCCGAATAGCTAACCTTGTACAGGCCGGACGTGTCAGCGGGCACTGACGCAGAGACCGTGTGGGCGCCGATGCCGAGCGTCATCCAACCGGTCGAATTCCCATCACCAAAGAGCGAACCGGCAGGCTTCCCATCGATCGAGAGCGTCACGTACGGGGCGATCACCTGAGATTGGGGGAAGAGCGCCAGCGCGACCGCAAGATTTGGTAGGTAGGGACCTGCCGGCGTGGAGATGGCGCTCCCACTAGTCGCGGCACAATTACCAGACTGGGGATTGCAGACCCACACGGAAAGCTGATCTCCGACTTCATCGTAAAGTCCGTCCCTGGGCGGGCAACCCCGGTCACAGTGATCGTGGGCGGCGTCGGAGAGGTTGCGTTCACCCAGCTGACATTAAGAGTCATGAAATCAGAATCTAGTGAGTTTCCCGCTTGCCAGCCTTGGGTGAGATCCTGCAGCCCGATGTAGGGCAGAGTTACCGTGTTGCCGACTGGAAATGGGGAGGCAGGAATCCAAAGCTTCCGGACGAAGCGGCGATCGTCATCGACAGGGTTCCACCCTGGCCGGAGAGTATCTTCACGACTGGCGATCCGGGAACGGTCAAGTCTCCGAATCCGGCTTCTCAGGTTTGCCATTGGTTGGACCAGAAAGCAGGCACAGCAATAATCGATGGCTGGGAGCCACGGCCGGGCACAAAGCAGATATTTCAATGGTTGCTCGCCCAGTTAATGCGGTGGCGCTCGTGATCAACTCAATTCTGAAGGGAGAATCACCATGCGAAGAATGTTAAGCCTGGCTTTGGTCGTTTTGGCAATGACCACCACATTGGCCGCTTTGGAGGCCGACAATTCCCTCGGCACATGGAAGGTCAACATCCCAGCATCCAAGTACACGCCGGCACCCTGGCCGGTAAAAAGCCTGACGGTGGTGCGGGAAGCGGTATCCGGCGGCGTAAAGGTGACGACCACCGGCGAGCGGACGGATGGCACCGCAATCAACACCAGCTATACGGCAAATTACGATGGCACGCCGGCCGTGGTCACGGGAAAGGGGGCGCCCTATGACACCGTGTCGATCAAGGAGGTCGATTCCAATACTTTCCTTTACGAAGCGAAGAATACGACTGGAAAGTATCATGCCAGTGGACGCATCGCGATTTCGAACGAGGGCAAGACGATGACAATGACGGCCACGGGTACGGACGCCGATGGAAATGCGATGACGCTAACACTGGTCTACGACAAGCAGTAGAGAGAAAGAGAAGGTGGGTACGATACGGGTCGCCACCCAGGTCAACGCACAGCAGAGGCGTGGAGCGACCCTTGCGATTAGTTCCCTACAAGTCGGCCAGCTTTCAGGAATTTGATGGGCTGGGATCTCAACTGACGAGAACAGCCCAAACCGCGTTTCCACCTCCGGCTCGTCCCATTCTTGCGAGTTCCGGTTGTGTAGTCGCCTAACCAGAAATTACCTTTTGGGGCAATTATCCCCGCACGTCAAGTAGACGGCTTATCGAAGATTCGTTGCCATAAAGTGTCTTTGTTCGCGTCTGGATAGCGTAGCGATTCTTCAGTGTTTTTTATCTCTTGAGAAGGAACGACTTCGAGAAGCCACTTTTTTAGGTAGTGAAAGGGGCGGTCAATGTCTCTAAGGGCACGGGAATGCGCCCACGCTACCATGTCCGCTGCTTGTAGTCCGAAATGAAACGGGAGATCCACCTCGTGAACTTCGCGGAAGATGTCCCAGCCGTTGTTCGGGTCGATAGGCTTCATCCCTGGTTGGGTCCGTCCTCTGAGCCAACGATTCTTGAAACTACTTAGAAACGGTTCCCCCCTGTCGTAGAAAATGTAGATCGGTTCCCGCCTCTCATAAGGTACGTTTTGGATATACCCTCCGACTGCAAGAAAAGAGCATTCTGCTGCACACTTAGCGTAGGGATCAGCAATAACTGGTTCTCCGTGCTGTTTCCATCTGCGCCGCGCAGACTCGTTGATCGTAGACCAGACCATGGAAAAGCCAGCCTTATCCATATGGCTGAGAAGCACAATTGCGTCATGGATTAGGGCTTTCTTGTTATCTTCACTCCACCCGATGATTCTCTCGAATGGGTCTTTATCATCGAGTACTTGAATCATGTGGATATAGGGAGCAACGGGATATCTACTTTTGAGCATCTTGTCCCACTGCCTATCAAATTCAGCCCAGACATCATCTGAGCCTGTAACGGCGGCCAGAGTTATCCACTCATCTCCGTTTTCATCGGTCCCCACGCTTCCGTCATAAAAGGCTTTCATGATGCAGAATTGCTCCTCGCCGGTGACGCGGCATAGCCCCGTAGAAATCCCGAGTCGGCTTTTAGGATAATCGGACACACTCCCGTCTTCTCTGCCATCGTGCTAGACTGGTGGCAGCAGAGACGGGCATACGCTAATGAGCGGCAAAGCGACGAGCGATCTACCCGCGAATCACGAATTGAAGCCATCCAAAGAGGTTGAGAGCAAGATGCGCCCGGTAAGCGCGACTGCTTTTCACAACCTCTTGAGGCGAGCGGCTACTCAGCCTGTTTCGCCACCTCACCCAAAAGCGAAGTGAACATCGGCTGACCGCTGTTCCTGCGGTTGTAGTGGAAACTGTACTCATCAAGGTAGGTCTGCAAATATTTCTTGCTGACCGAGTGATAGACTCCGCCGATTCCTCTCTTCACTAGACTCCAGAATCCCTCGATTGTTTGCGTGTGTGTGTCGCCTACAACGTAGACGCCAGCGGTGTGATTGATCCGGCAATGCTGATAGCCGTTGATCTTATCCAAGCCCATGTAGGCTGGGTAGTGATCCGTGTACACGATGGAATCGGGCAGAATGTATTCCTTGGCGATCCCGTGAAGCGTGGCCTTGGTCACGTCATTGACCATGAGAGCGACAACCTTGCCACCGCGTTCGACAGCACCAACCACGATAGCCTTCTCTCCGGCCGGTCCCGATGCGCGTCCGGGGCGTCCGTTGCGACGGCGACCGCCCACATAGGTTTCATCCATCTCCACCGCCGATCCCTCCAGACTGATCTCTTCCGACATCAGGGTTCTAATCTGTTTGAATATGCGCCATGCGGTCTTGTAGGTCACGCCAGTTTCACGTTGGATTTGCTTGGCTGAGATTCCGCAGCGTGTGGCCGACATCAGGTACATGGCATAGAACCACGTCCGCAGCGATGTGCTCGACTTCTCGAAGATCGTTCCGGCCATGGGGGAGATCATGCTCCCGCAATAGTCGCAGGCATAAGCCGGACGCCCAGTGACGCGGTGATGCTTGCGATCCTTGCCGCACTTTTCGCAGGGAATCAAACCTTCCGGCCAGCGTTCCGCCTTGAGCCAATCAAGGCAGGAATCATTGTCGGGAAACTGGGCGTTAAAGTTCTGAATCGTATAGCGTAAGTGTTTGGGAATACTCTGTGCTGGCTTCATAACAAAGACAGTATGCCATTTCTTCTACTTGATGTCAAGGGATAATTGCCCCTTTTGGTCAACAGCTGCCGTCGACCAGGCTGATATAAATCCTTGGAGTGGGAGATAGCAAACAGAAATGACTCGATCTTCCCGTTCCGTCGCCTCCCCGCACGTAGTCAGCATCGGAGATTTCCGAGCTATCGCCCAGCGGCGCGTTCCCAAATCCGTCTTCGATTACCTTGATGGTGGCGCCGAAGGCGAAGTAACGCTCCGCGAAAATTGCCGCGTCTATGAGGACGTCACCTTCCGTCCTCGGCACGCGGTCGCGTTCGCCAATTGCGACTTGTGCACGCGCGTTCTTGGCATCGATCTCGCTCTGCCCTTCCTGCTCGCGCCCGTTGGCTACAGCCGGCTCATGCACCCCGTGGGCGAAGTGGGTGCAGCTCGCGCCGCCGGCAACGCGGGCACCGCCTACATTCTGTCCACCATATCGGGGCACAGACTCGAAGATGTAAAGGCTGCTTCGACCGGCCCCGTCTTTTATCAGCTGTATCTGATGGGCGGCCGCGGCGCCGCTGAGGCCGCAATTGAACGCGCCCGCGCCGCTGGGTTTTCCGCACTCGTTGTCACCATCGATACTCCTGTTTCCGGGATCCGGGAACGCGATTTCCGCAACGGAATGAAGGAACTCGTCAGCGGCGGTCCATTCGAAAGACTCCCATTTCTTCCGCAAATCCTCTCGCGCCCAGGTTGGCTCGCGAGTTTTCTTCGTGACGGGGGCACCCCAGCTCTCTCCAACGTCGTGGTCCCGGGCAAAGGTCCCATGCCACTTATCGATGTCGCCGCCGCCCTAGCCGAATCCGCGGTGACCTGGAGCGATCTCGGCTGGATTCGCGAACTGTGGCGGGGTCCTATCGTCGTCAAGGGAGTCCTCACCGGAGACGATGCGCGCCGCGCTGTGGATGAAGGCGCCGCGGCCATTTCCGTCTCCAATCACGGCGGCCGCCAGCTCGATTGCGTTCCCGCTTCCTTACGCGCCTTGCCCGAGGTCGTGAAGGCCGTCCACGGGCAGACCGAAATCCTCATGGACGGAGGCATTCGCCGCGGTACCGACATCGTCAAGGCCCTCTGCCTCGGCGCCCGCGCCGTGCTCTGCGGACGCGCCTACGCCTATGGCCTCGCCGCTGCCGGAGAAACCGGCGTCAATCGCGCCATTGAAATCCTGCGCACCGACCTCGACCGGACGTTGAGGTTGCTCGGTTGCGTGTCCGTTTCTGAACTTGATCGTTCGTATGTGAATGTTCCACAAAGCTGGGACGCGAACTGATGGCGTCCGGAGCAGTTAATCAAGTGATAACTTCCGGTTTGCCGGTTACTCGTCCGGGGCCCCCAAGCGCCATCTAGTCCGCTTGAGGTCCTTGCTGCTCTTGACTCTCCAGCAAGAGCCGCAAATCGTGGACTTCCTTCATTACGTCGTCCCAACGGCGTGCCAGTGCCAGCTTCTCGGCGACGGTCAAATCCCCGTTCTCTAATCGCTCGGCTAACGTTTCGCACACAAACCGGCGCAATGCTAGTTGCGCTTTAAGGGTGTGAATCCTAAGTTTGCGAATGATCGATTCCACGGTCGGCTCCGAGCAGTGCGCGCCGAACCCGGATGGTCGGTAGCCGGTTCTTTTCTTTGCCGGGCCCTCCGTCAGAGGGCGCGCATTGGAGCACTCTATCGGCGATTAAATTAGTCGCGTGTGATCTAAATCACCTCTAGCGCAGCCGAGATGGAGCTAGAGTGGTGACTACGGCGACGCCTTCTTCTACTGGCACGGAGCCTCTCGGAAGATCGAGGGGCTTTCGTGCGATTGGATATCCATGGAAGAAATCGTCGCCAAGCTCCAGATTCACACCATCAGGGCAAAGTTGGGGCTATGCCGCATCGTATGCGCTTCCCTTGCCGCAGAGTTCGACAACCGTAAGCTAACCTTTCGCGAAAAGTCCGCCATTGTCCATCAATGGGACAAGCTTCTGACAGAGGGCGACACGGTGGCCTTCTTTCTGGACTTCTGTGCAGGCGGGAGAGCGGTATTTGGACGCCGAATCCGGTAGACTCGATCGCTCTCAGTGAGGCCGTGCGAGAGCGATAATCAGGACAAAATACGCGACAGCCAGAGCGCCTCCGCCGACAAACTTCCACCACTTCCGGGCCTCCGTACGGAGATGTAAGAGCGCAGTGAGACTAGCGATGATCAGGACGAAATGTCCGATTCCGCCCAGAGTCACCATCATCGGTACAAGTTGCTCTATGTGCCCTGTGTGCAACGATGTCCAAAACGCGACCACACCCGCCTGTATCAGTTGGGTAATGAAGAGACCCAGACAGTTCCAGACGATCCCAATCGCGAACCCAGCCCCGAATCCCCACGCACTATTACGGTGCGCAAGAATGATGACCGCAACGTAGATCATTGCCTGCAGGAAGTGAAGAAGCCGAAGTTCGGGAACAACCACCGCCGACACGGCCAGCGCCACCAAGAAGAGCGACGCTCCTGCGTCGATCCACAGGCGTGTCGATGAGGATTTGGTCAGCTCATCAACGCTCATGGCGTCTTGTACGACAAGACTGGCCAGTTTGTTCCGGAGTCCAGCCATAAATGGAACGGTGCGCGATGAGACGGATTCCTTGTGGCGATCCGCACATCCCTAAAAGCGGGCAAGTGTTCGTCGATCTAGCTGGGCCTGATCTTGGGTTGACGAGAACAAGGCAATACACTTGTCGACTCCGTTTCGAAGCCATTCTGACAGTTCCGATCGGATCGTCGCCAACTCGGAAGTAAGTCCAAAAAGGGCGCATGATCGCTTTGTGGTGAGGAGGCCACCAGGCGATGAAGCAAAAGCCGCGTTCCCCGAAACAGCGTAAGCACCCCAAGAGCCGGTTGCGTTTGCCAGATCTTGAGTTTTCAAAAACGGTAGTGTTGAGCAGCTTGACCAGTGTCGATGGCCAACGCGGATATGGCCAGGCCATCGACGAGTTCGTCGATTGGTACTGCTCGGAGCCGCGGCTGGCCTTGAACAGAACAGTGGTTCTCCGCTATCGGGGCTACCTTGAGGCCCGCCTGCTTGCCCCGGGAACCGTCAACTTGCGCCTAGGCGCCGTTCGGCGCCTCGCTTATGAGGCAGCCGATTCTGGTCTGCTGAGCTCTGATCTCGCGGCTGGGATTCGACGCGTCAAGCATCCGGGTCCATCGAGCGATGCTTAATGTGGTTCTGCACGATCATTTCACCGAGCAAGAAACCCTTGTCAACGCGGGTTAACAGGGGACTCGGTGCAAGAGCCCGTTCAATAGCGGGGTGATTGAGATGGAAGACCCTCGGCGCAAGATTGCGGCGATAGAGATAGAAGACCCTCGATGCAGTGGTCTCTCTGTCGTAATATTCAAAGACACAGCTATCGAGCTAGAGGATCCTCGGTGCCGGCATATCGGGATCGCAATCGAAGACCCTCGGTGCAGGAACCTGCACATGATGTGGTGATTGAAACTTCAAAAGAGAGACCACCTTGTTCGGCCATTCTATCTATTCAATCAAAGGCGACCAGCCAGTTGCGGCAGCCGCATCGAAGTTGTGAACCGTGCGCTCTCCGGCTCATTGTGCCTGGATCACCGCCCATCCGTTTCAACTCGGATCTTGGATGCACCAGAAGCGCATTCTGAGCAATATTGCACAGTATGGAGAGAAGGCTCTTCCGTACCTCCGACCAAAGAGGCATCCTCAACCAACTCCGCGCTCTAACCAGTTTTCTGCACCTTTCCAAAACCCCTGCGCAACTCTTCACACCCCCTCACTCTTGCCCTTCCAAAATGCCTCTGGAGCGGGTTCGCCGGAAGGCGGACCCATCTCTCGATTTGGCCTTCTCCGCCGGTTGGTTGTCGCGGTACCTTGGCCCCTGGGAACCTGTCCATTGCGTATCTGAATACATCAATGATTTTGATGACTTCAGGCTCACCGGCCAACCGGAGGCGACGTGAGCCAAATCATGTTGAGGAAGAGTAGGCGACAAGCCAGGCGCTACTCCAGTAGGGGACCGAAGGATCGAACGGCACCGTGCTGAACGGACGGGCCGTTCTCTCAAAGTGTAATTTGACGCGCGGAATTCGAGGCTCCCAAGAGCTTCGCCCGTTTGGCGGTTAGTGTTCGGCTCGGAGGGGGGTCGAGAAGTGTGGGCCGGGATGCGTTCTGCTCCGGCAAACGGTCTTGCAGAACCATCACCAGCAGCGATTTATGAACGCGGATGCGGTTTTTGTAGCTGATGTAGCCGAGCCTTCTAAAGCGATTCATGAAGAAGCTGACGCGCGACCGGGTGGTGCCGATCATATTTGCAAGGGTTTCCTGTGTTATCGGCGGAATCAGCGCCTCGGGGCCGGCCGCGCTGCCGTAATCAGCCATGATCAGAAGGATTCGCGCGAGGCGCCGTTCGCTGTTGTTGAATAGCTGATCGACAAGGTCCGCCTGGGTTCTGGTGCTACGGAGTGCGAGGAACTTAACGAACAGGTCTGAGAATGCATTTTCAGCATGGAGGACCCGGGTCAGTTCCTCGGAAGCGACCTTGAGCACCACACAGACGGTAATAGCCGTGGCGCTGGTGGTGCGGAGCTCGTTCGGCCCGGCCATGCACTCCTCACCGAAAAAGTCTCCCGGAGCGAGCAGCGTAACCGTGGCTTCTTTGCCGTCTTTGGAAACAATCGTGAGTTTAGCCCGGCCCATCCGAAGATAAAACAGACAGTCGGCACGGTCTCCCTGAGAGGAGAAGATCTGCTTCGCCTTGACGCGAACGATTGTTCTTCCACGGCCCGCAGTCGCGAGGTATGTATCCGTATTGAAGGGCCTCGCGCGTTTTTGAGCCATACCCAAGCATTGCACCGGGAGCGGCGGGTGTCTGTGCTCTGTAGCTCAGTCGTTACATGGACCGGAAACGCAACGAGAGGCCGGAACTGGCCTGACGTGCGGCTCGACAAGCGCAGCATCGTCGCGGCTCGAATTGAGCCGTCGAATAGAGACTTCTGCGTTTATGCCGAAGCGGGTTCTAGACCGGCTGTGCGGATCACTGGCGGATGACCGGCAATTCGGACAGAACTCGAAAATTGGGGTCACGTACGGGTACGATTCTTAGTTGAGCCAACAGATCAAGTGGGGCAAGATAACTTCTCGAATCCGCCCTGAGAAGGACACCGGAGCGTAGCACCCATGACCTAAAGACGTGTTTCTACCCCAATCCTTCGGTGGCGAGTTCTGAGTCTCTGCGACTGTAAATGCGAAGGTTTCTGGGTTTCCGCGCGAATTACCAGCTATCCATCAGTTACTACTTGCATAACAACTCGGAATAGGCCGGTCTCGTTTGGAAAGATCAGCAGCTCCTGTCAGGGATCCAACGAGCGCCTCGGTTCATGGTAAGCACTGTGATCGCCGAGCGACAATTACGTTCAGCTTCCTCCGCGTTAGCCCCGCGTCAGGAAAATCGGTAGGCCCAGCTTACGATCGTAAATCGGCCGGTAGCGCTCTGTGCTGTACATGGTCGCGACTTCCACTTTGCGCGGACCGAGTTCTGGGTCGGGGATTGGTACCATCGCATAGCAGCCACTGTTGATCGCTGTCATCAGGCCAGCCATTCCCTCCTTCACGGCGTCCATGGCCATTCCGGCGAAGGTGATGGCCACCATGCGGTCGATGAAATCAGGACTGCCGGAGCGCAAATCGTATGTGAGGTCACTGACCACAGTTTCTTCGCCGGTGGCAGCCTTGATCTCGTCGCTCAGGTCTTCTGCCACGCTCATCTTCTTGCGGTGGCCGAAGGCATCGGCTGGGCCATGTTCTCTTACCGTATAGCCTTCCCATTCCGCGCCCTCGGAAAGAATCACCAGCGAATAGTTGCTCGGATTGTTGCGCTTGTCGTCGACCAGGATTTCGATCAGATGTTTCAAATTCACCTTGTACTCGGGGATGCAGCAGCGCAAGGATGTCACGTACGCGGTGTAGAGAGCCGTGTAGCCGGCGTCGCGTCCGAACACCCGGAAGATGCCGACTCGCTCGTGCGAGCCCACCGTCGTCCGCTGCCGTTCGATGGCGTCCATGGCTCGCGTGATGGCGGTTGAGAACCCTATGCAATACTCGGTGTTGCGAACGTCGTTATCCATGGTCTTCGGCACTGCGATCAGCCTCACGCCGTGCCGGCCAAGTTCGGCGGCATAACTAAGGGTGTCGTCGCCTCCGATCGCCACCACGTAATCAAGCCCCAGCATCTCGATGTTCTTCAGCACTGCAGGCGTCACGTCGAACAGCGTGCTGGTTACGCCGTCCTTGCTCGATTGCTTACTTGAGAACTGTTTCCCATTAAGTGCCGGCGGTAGCTTTTGCATCCTGGTGGGGTTGGTGCGCGAACTATGCAGATAGGTGCCGCCTGTGCGATCGATGGTGCGGGTGTTCTTGCGGTTGAGCGGCTGGATATACCGCGACCGGCTGGCCGGATCTTTTAGATCGACGTGCGTCAATCCTTCCCAGCCGCGTCGAATGCCAACGACTTCGCATCCGATTTCAGTTCCCCGGTAAACGACCGACTTAATGACCGAATTGAGGCCCGGGACGTCGCCGCCGCCCGTGAGAATGCCAATTCGCTTTGTGGGCATGGAAAGTACCCCTTTCCTTGCAGGAACCCCCTGTTCCAGCTCTGGGCACGGAGATTAGGCTGTCATTGGGCCGTTTCGCGAGACCCGACCTTCCTCTGCAGCCGAGGAGGCAAGCAATTTTGAGAGTTCTGGGAAGGGCTCCAAACCGAAGCGAAAGCCGGATGCGACGCGCAGCCCGGACCGCTGCTACTCGCCGTGGCTACGCGACCATTCCCACAATGCACGATCGAGGGTGCGCAGCGATGTGGGACCGGGGAGTCCGCTCTGCGGCTTGACGATGTTGCTGTCGGCCAGACGCATGCAAAAGGCCAGATACTCCTCATAGAAATGCACGTCATGCCGGGCGTATCCCACCGCTTCCAGAACATGGTAGTCCAGCACCGTGTACCGCTCAGGGTAGATCGTGGCCAGAATCGCCGATGCCACGCAGATATCTACGCCGTGAAGTTCGAGCAAAGCCTTGATGGCCGATTCAGTAGACGACTCGGGCGCGGCTGCGACGGCCAGGACGTGCCGGACCTGCTCATTGCTGTTGCCGATCAAGTATTGCGCCGCGCGCTCCGACTTCCAGCGCACGATCGCTTCCAAATTAGCCAGCGAATACTCGCCATTGCGAATCGCTTCCCCGGCTTCGAAAGCTGCCTTTTCAAGCTCATGCTCTTTCTCGCCGGACTTCTGCCAATACTGTTCTGCCAGCTGCTGGAGCTCCGACTCCGCGGGCTGAAGCTGAAAATAGGCAACCATTTCGACTTCCTTCCTTTCCTAAAAACGTGATCACAATAGGCCCGACGTGAAATCTTTGTCAACAACGCGAAATTAATGCCAAATGGTCCCAGTTTCTAGAATCGAACGTATGTGATGTGCATCACGAGGAGCCGAATTATCGAGGCCCACTACTTTGTCCATCGAGGTTTTCTCGAAAGTGACGATCAATTGCTCCTCAATGTCGGGCGGATTCACGCCATCCCCGGCGCGATTGTGCAGGGACGTTACGATGTGGCCTGTCCCATGGAGAGCGCCTGGGCTCTGCACCGTGCATGACCTGAGGCCGACCTGGTGATCACGCCGGACAGCGGCCATAGCGCGTTCGACCCACCCAACACCCGTGCCCTGGTCGCGGCTGCCGACAAGTTCGCCAGTTGCTGAAGGAAGACGCGAGTTCGTACACCACAGTGCAGCTGGCGGCTGTAGCCGGTCCGGTTGAAGCGCCGCGGCCAAGCCTGCTTGAGCAGCGATACGATTGCTTCGAGCGGGTAACCGGCTATCTGGAAATAACTCGAAAATGGGGTTCTGTCCGGATAGACGACGATTCGTCCACGATCCGCTGTTCTTCGAAGCGACGCCTCAGCCCCGGACAGTACTGCAACGGCTGTTCTTCGCCTTGCCGGCTAGCTCGTCAACGGGCCGTCCCAAACGCGGGAGAGTAGCTCTTTGAGCCTGGCGAAATCCCTGGGCCCGAGATCAGCGCTCCATTCACGCTCAATGTCGCGGAGGATATCGTGGATTTTTGCGTACGCGGCGCGCCCGCGTTTCGTCAGGCGGACAAGTCGCGCAGGGCCCTCGTCCGGTACGTCGGACCGGACGACATAACCGAGATCCTCGAGGCTCCCGAGCAGCCGGTTCATGGCTTGCTTGCTCATGCCGGCGCGATCTGCGAGATTACCTGGGCGAACTCCATCCGGACCCGGATATCGAAGCACCGCCATATGCGCCAAGCTTAGCTCGTCAAAACCCGACGCATTGAGATCCTTGATAATACGACGATGGATTGCTTGGGCGGGAACACGCAGCAGGGCGCCGATGAGCATTTCCTCTTTTTTGAGCGGTAATTTTTCTTGCAATGTAGGCATTGACACCCTTAGTAAACCATGTTTACTCGTACGGTAAACTTAGTTTACTATAAAGGAGGGCCATATGGTACATCGCGCCATCGACCTGCACGTCAATCCTGCCGAAGAGACGATCCGTCTCGGACCGCTTGCTGGGCGCCTTTTGCTCACCGGGGAGGACTCGACTGGCACTCTTGCGGCCTTCGAACTCACTGTCCCGGGCGCCGAGCGCCTAGCAGCTCCAGCACATAGCCCCCACCATTTCGAGGAGACGATCTACGGCATCGATGGAGTGTTGACCTGGACTGTGGACCGAAAACAAGTTGACGTCGGGCCGGGGCAAGCACTGTGCATTCCGCGAGGTGCCATTCACCGGTTCGATAACAACGGAATCCAGGACGTGAAGGCGCTCTGCGTAATCACATCGGCCGCGATAGGTCCGAAGTTCTTCCGCGAGGCTGCCGAGCTCATTAACGCGACACCCGGCGGCCCTCCGGACCGAGCAAAGATGGCGGAGATCATGCTTCGCCACGGCCTCACACCCGCTCCGCGTAAGGCGTAGCGCCTGGATAACCGGCAATCCGGACAGAACTCGAAAATTCAGGCGGGGAAGCTCGTCTCGACAATCAGTGGCGGAATTTGATCGAAGTCACTGAAGCGAATCCAGCGCGGCTGCACTACGAAGTAAGCTATGTTTGGCCACAAAATGCGCGCTGGGCCATCGGGCCACACCGCAAAGTATGCTTCCTGCACGCGCTCCAGTTCCGTACCCTCCGGCTCGATTGCAACTCTTTCGAACTGCACCGTCTGCTCGCCGCCCCATCCCACCACGAACGAACACGTCGGCCGCTCGATGAGGTTCGGATACTTTCTTGACGACTTCTCCGTTTCGAAGACGATCTCGAGATCCTGAGTGACGGCGATGCCAACTAGCGCGGATCGCGGGGTCCCGTTGCTTGATGTGCTGGAAATGACGCCATAGCGAAACTGGGTCAGGAAAGCGAAGAGGGCCGCTCGATCCATGAATTACCCCGGCGATGTAGGATTTCCATTTTGCTTTTCCGGCCATGAGAGCATATACAGCCGAGCGCCCGACACGCCATCCATTTGCATTCATTCCAAGGCTCGAAGCCGGAGCGTACCCGGCTGGGCTCTCTTCAAGACCAAAGATCCATCATTTGACCATTTCGATCTACTCGACCGGATAATTCCCCCATCGCATCTCCGCTCGTTCAGAATCACACGAAAGGCGGGAAGCTGAAAGCTCAAAGCTGTTCTTCTGTTCCCGTTCTCTCTCAATGCCCCGACACATGGTGAACCGGCGGAGCGCCAATCGGATGAACCGGCTCCCGGATCTGGCCGCTCGCTGCCCATCCCATCGCCGCAGCCCAGCCAAGGATCGTCCAACCCAGAAACACATTCACCAATCCGATCCAAATTGTCGCCTTGCAGCCCCGATACATCGCCAGCCCGGTCGGCAGCAGATATACCAGCACCGCTAGCACAAACAGCACCAGGGTCACGGGAGCCATCAGGTCCGCATCGTGCCGCACGAAGCCCAGCGCCACAATGACGACGGCACAGGTAGCCAATCCTGCGATCACAAGCAGTGGTAGCAAATTGTTCATTTGCCACCCCCCTCTGGCGAAGCCACGTTCGATGTGTTCCACGCGGCTACGTGACCCAAGTCGACTCGAACCCAAGGAAATGCAACCTCGCCACGCAGCGGAGCAGGGCACAGTCACTTTGGCTTTGCCTTCGAAATGTGGCCAGAATGTTAGCTCCGTCTCCGCCCGCCTGCAATCGAATCTTCTGTCCACTCCGTGTCATTTCCGGTGCATCGACCGCGCCTTTGAACAGGGGTCACAGCGCCCAACGCCTGTGAGGCACTCGAACCAGTACACTTCCACAGGCAGCGATCCGGCGACATCACATTCCACCGAGCCACAAAACTATTCATCGTGTCAAATCAGCATTGAAATCAAGCGAGGAAATTCATGTCCCGCAAATTGTCTGCAGTTACGTCAACCGACCCAATCCGCCATGCAAGACCGATTGGTTCTTGCCCAGGAAACCTAACGGAGGGAGGCAGAGCTTTCGACCCCCGCACAATCCCATAACAAGAACTTGAAAAACTAAGTGCGCGGCTAAAGCCGCGATTAGATCCGCGCCTTAGAACCGGACCGATCATCCAACCAACTCCGGCCAATATCCTCAAAATCGCTCTCCACAAACCTACCCGCTGGGACCGTTCAGAAGCCCGACGATCATTCACAGAATCGGCGCGAAATCGTCGAGGGGCTGATTGAGCATCAGAACTGTCAGATCGTCGTTCTGCGAAGTAGACCAATCGCCGCTGAAGAGAAGCGGTCTTCCGTGGAGAGCGATCTTTGATTTGGGGATCGGGAGCGCTGATATCAGGGAAATGCTGTTCCCTGATACGTGGGTGATAATTCCCTGTTCGGAGCGGCTCAAGAATCCGCGTAGTATCTGGCCCCGAAGTAGTCGTTTCCTGATTCTGTGTCTCGTTCTTTGCCGGTGAAACGAGATGGCTCAAAACCACACAAATGCACAAAGCGTGGAGGCACATCGTAAATGATTTCGGTCTGCATCGTAGTAGTAGCGGATTCACTGGATCTTCAAAATCTGCGATTTCCATACGCCGCTCTTGAAGTCGAAGCTGAGTATCGCTATGTCTCCGTCTCGATGGTCGATGGAAATGCTCTGACTGTCGGCAGTCGGTTCGAGATGAATTCTCCCAATGAGTTTTAGAGGCGACACCTGTAGTACCTCGACCTCAGTACCGTGCGACCTTGAGTCCCCGAAGAACGCGAGCGAGAGTATTTGTCTTGAGACAGCGAAAAACTTCCCGTCTGGTGATAGCGTTCCCCCGTCAACGCTTGTATAACGCTCCCTTGGAGGGAGGAGGTCCACTTGCTGCACCTTATGATGCAAGAGATCGATTTCAGTTACTGGAGCGCTGTTCCCCCGGGTCTCCGCTGCGATAATGGTGTCTTCATTTGGGTAAGCCACCGCGATACCCGCGTCGCAAGCCGCCCCTGCATCTGACTCATCTAGTGTGAGTCCCTCCGCGTCAAATCCGACCAAAGGTACAGAGCGAAGCGGACAGTGAAAATTGTTGCTCTTGAGCCAGAGCCGATTATGTGCAGCATCGACCCAACTGGTGTTCCCTA
>JBEKPO010000005.1:0-123590 GCA_049520675.1 Occallatibacter sp.
ATCTGCATCAATTTCTCGGCCTGCACATAGGCGCCGAAGAGGCCGGAGCCCCCAGACGAAGAACCGGACCGCTGCTTTTTCTCCGGAATGGGATTGTGATAAGGCATTCATCGTGGTTATACACGAGCGGCGCGGCAGTGCGCGATGCGGCCAATCGCGCCGAGTCAATGATGGGTGTCGGGCCGCTATACTGGCGGTTGGACCGAATCGACAACCTGGTATCTGACCGCGCGAATTGGTTTCGCGGCATCGTGCTATCCCGGGTCCCCAAGTGCAAGGGACCCGGGGCACCCTCAGTTCTTGCCAGAGTCAGGTTCCAGATCCGTTAGAGGAAGAGCGCGTGTTTGAGTCGGAGTTTGAGCAGAATCTTTTCAATCTGCGCCAGGAAAAACTGAAGGAGATCGAGAAGCTGGGGCAGGCGGCGTATCCCAATCGCTTCCCTGCCCGGCAGGACGAGACCGCAATCTCGCTGGCCGACGTGCGCGCCAGGTGGGACAAGGCAACGGCCGAGGAGCTCGAAGCCAAGCGCGAAACGGTGGCCGTGGCCGGGCGCATCATGGCCATCCGCCAGCAAGGCAAGGCCGGCTTTGCCACGCTGCAACAGCAGGGCGCGCGGCTGCAGATCTACGTGCGGCTCGACGCGGTGGGCGAGCTGGGATTTGCACTCTACAAGCTGCTCGACCTGGGCGATCACATCGGCGTCAAGGGTTACCTGTTTCGCACCCGCACCGGCGAGCTTACCGTGCACGTGGAGACGCTGACGTTTCTGGCCAAGGCTATGCTGGCCATGCCCGAGAAATATCACGGACTGGCCGACGTCGAGTTGCGCTACCGCCAGCGCTATGTGGACCTCTTCGCCAACCTCGACAGCCGCGAAGTCTTTGTGAAGCGGGCCAAGGTGCTGCGCGCGCTGCGGAGGTTCTTTGACAGCCGCGGCTATCTTGAAGTGGAGACGCCGATGATGCAGCAAATCGCGGGCGGCGCGGCGGCGCGGCCCTTCACGACGCACCACAACGCGCTCGACATGGACTTATATCTTCGGATCGCGCCGGAGCTGTATCTGAAGCGGCTGGTGGTGGGCGGGTTGGACCGGGTCTACGAGATCAACCGCAACTTCCGCAATGAGGGCGTGAGCACGCAGCATAACCCTGAGTTCACCATGCTCGAGTTCTACCAGGCCTACGCGAACTACCACGACCTGATGGATCTGACCGAAGAGCTGATCAAATTCGTGGCGATGGAAGTGAACGGAACCACGCTGACGGAGTTCAACGGGAACACAATCGATCTGGGCAAGTGGGAACGGCTGACGATGCGCGAGGCGATTATTAAGTGGTGGCCAGAAGCAGCTGGACCGGCGCCGGGTGTGAGGGATTTTGAGGACGCAGCGTCCTTTGCTCATGCTCTAGCTGATGCCAGCGCCGGAATTAGGAGATTTCGGGAATCGCGTGGAGACACGCGAGACGCTGTTTTTGTGGAGGAGCCCAAGCCACATTCTAAAGAAGGGAAAGAGGTAGAAAGACTGGCCGATCTCGAAGTCGCCTTTGGAGCAATGTCCCGTCAGACCGATCGCGGGGCGATGGTCGGCAAGTTTATTGCGGCCCTATTCGAAGCCATCGCCGAACCCCACCTCATCCAGCCCACCGTGATCTATGAGTTTCCTACCGCCGTTTCGCCTCTCTCGAAGCAAAAACCAGACGACCCTGACTGGGTGGAGCGATTTGAAATCTACGCCGGAGGCTTCGAGTTGGGCAATGCCTTCAGTGAGCTGAACAATCCGGTGGAGCAGCACAAGCGCTTCGAGCAGCAACTCGCGGAGAAAGCCCGCGGCGACGACGAGGCGCACGCGATGGACGAGGATTACGTGCGCGCGCTGGCCTACGGCCTGCCTCCGACGGCCGGCGAAGGCATCGGCATCGACCGGCTCGTCATGCTGCTCACGGGCTCGAAGTCGATTCGCGATGTGATTCTCTTTCCGCTAATGCGGAAGGAGCAGGGATCAGGGGCCAGGGATCAGGGATCAGGGGCCAGGGATCAGGGATCAGAGGAACCGGCTGGTTGAGGTTCGTGCCGTCCCACCCTAGCGACAAAAACAAGAACGTCGCGAGGGTGGGGCACCCGCGATTGTGGATCGAGGAGAGTAAATGCAACCGCAGATCCTTCGACTCCTCCCCTTCGCGTAGCTCAGGGTCGTCGCTCAGGACGACAGGGCTTGTGGGGGAACGAGCGATTGCATCAACTAGCTCCGCTAACTCCGCTAATACCGCTAGCTCCGCTCTGAAGGGCTAGCAGCCAGGAGCCTTTCTTGAACATCCTCTTCATCGGCGACATCTTCGGCAGCGCGGGGCGCAGGATTGTGCGCGAGCACATCGGGCACGTGCGCGAGGCGCACCAAGTCGACCTCACGATCGTCAACGTGGAAAACGCCGCCGGCGGCTTTGGCGTAACGCCGCAGATCGCCGAAGACATCTTCGACCTTGGCGCAGACGTTCTGACCACAGGCAACCACGTATGGGATAAGAAGGAGTTGCTGGATTATCTGAATTCGGCGAAATCTGAAAGCCTCACCGGCAACGCAGAACGTCCGCGGCGTATTTTGCGGCCGGCGAATTTCGCGCCCGGCCTAGCCGGCCATGGCGTTTATGAAGGAACGACACAGGGCGGCGTTGATTACGCAGTGACCCAGTTGCAGGGGCGCGTCTTCATGACGCCGATTGACGATCCGTTCCGCACTGCAGACGCACTGCTCTCGCAGATCAAGGCCAAGGTGATCGTGGTTGACTTCCACGCCGAGGCCACCAGCGAAAAGATTGCTATGGGGTGGTACCTGGACGGGCGTGTGACGGCAGTGCTGGGCACGCATACCCACGTGCCCACCGCCGATGAGCGCATATTGCCGGGAGGCACAGCGTTCCAAACCGATGTGGGCATGAGCGGCCCTTACGACAGCATCATTGGCGTGGAGAAAGAGCTGGTGCTGCACAAATTCCTCACCGGCTTGCCGGGTAAATTCGAGGCGGCGAAGGGAAATCCCAAGATGTGCGGCGCGGTGGTCACGTGCGATCCTTCCACCGGCCGCGCGTCGAGCATCCAGCGGATCATGCTGGGGGAGTAAGTCAGGGAAAAAGGGACCAAGGGAACGACAGACTGGTTGATTCAGGCTCTTGCGTTTCCCACCCTAAACGCAAAGAGCGCGTTTAGGATGGGGCACCCGGCCGTTGCATGTAGCAGCCCTTGGATCAGAGGAGTGCCGGAGCCACCGAGCTCGACAATTCACCGGACCAGACAGAAAAGGCAGCCCATTTCTGAGCTGCCCTTGATCATCCCGGGGGTTGCGTTTCCCACCCGAAACGCTCAGCCATCCCACGGACGAAGACCTCACCTCACCCCAGCGAGCCAAGACCGCTCGCCGGGGACCCCGATGTCCGCGGGGGCCGCGGCGGCGCGTTTAGGATGCGCACCTGACCGCGGCTATTGCGCGTGATGCGCGGCCGACGGCTTGGCTGCCGCCGGATGGTGCACCGGCGGTCCTTTCTTCACTTCCTGCTCCAGCGATCCGTCGCGGAGCACAATCTGCGAGGAGGCCGGCGTGGAGCCCGAAGCCGGAGTCTGCGTGTAGGTATCGTAGGTGCCGTCGAGCTGCTCTGCGGGTTGCAGCCCGAGCGCGGTGCCTGCCGCAGGGGCTTCTGCGCACGCAACCGGCTCCTTCATATTCACGGTGAAGTCCGCGGTGTGGGCGTCCTTGGCGTCCTGCGTTACGGCCACGTTGAACGCCGTGACTGCGGGCTGAACAGAGAGTTTGTGGAGCTTCACCGGCGTGTCGGTGAGGACATCACCCAAGGCGTCGGTGTCGGCCTTTACGCCGTTGGCCAGGATGTAGGCCTGGGCATCCTTGATCTTCAAGTCGCTGGGGGATGGAGGCACCGAGCTGCAGACACCCGGCGTCGTCAGTTTGACAACGAAGTCCTTTGGTTTCGGCGAGGCGGCCAGCGTGGCGGAGATCTTCAGGACGGTAGCCTGGGCGGCAATCACAATGCCAGGTACAGGCGTCGGCTGGTCTTTCATCAGGCCCCATAGCTTGTCGGTGCAATCTTTGGAGCCATAGGTCAAGATGAATTCTTTGTCTTCGAGAGCAAGCTTTTTCAGGTCGTCAGTACTAACAGCGCAATATTTGTTAGCGAGATCCTGATTTGACGGAGCGGGGGCGATGACGAATCCCTGCGGCGGGAAGAGGGTGGCCTGAGCCTGCCCTTTGATTCCGTCGAGCTGTTGCTTAATGGCGGCATCGCCGTCCAGCGTCCCGTGATATCGCTTGTACCAATACTCGAGCTGCGGCTCAATCTGAGTCTTAAAGGCCGGAGGCGCGTAGTCCCACGCGCGGGCGAAGAACCAGACCGCCTTCACTTGGTCTCTTGCCGGACCCGGCTTGGCGTAGGCCTGCGCCAGCTGCAGCGTATCGGCGAGACAGGGGCCCGGCTTGGTGCACGCATCGGGCGGATAAAGCATGAGCTCCTTCGTGTATTCGTCGATCGCGCCCGAGAAGTCCTTTTTCGACACGGCATCGTCAAAGGCGATGGCCGAATGGAAGATCGGGTACGCGTTCGCAGTCAGGTTCTTCCAGTCGCCATCCGACATCGCTGCCGGCTTGGGTGCGGTCAGGCCCTTCTGCGCAAGAGCTCCGGAGTCGTCGCAGGTTTGAGAGTCGGTGGCAACTCCGGTGGCATCGACGCTCTTAGCGCACTGCTGCTTTTTGAGGTAAACGCTGAGGAAGATGGCCTTCATATTATTAGGATCGACCTGGAGCAGGCGGCTGGTCGCTCCGAGCGCTCCATCGGTGTTGTTCGACTGCTGATAGCAATCGATCATCTGATCGAGAACAAGCTTCTTGACCACGCTTTGCGGATAGGTCTTGATAAAGCTTTCGAGCGCCGTGCACTTTTGCGCCGGATCGGTCTGGGTCGAGGCGGATTGATAAGCATTGAACTCGGCCGGATCCTGAATTTGGATGTTCTGGCCGGCGTCCTGGGCGCGCAGCGCGGGCGTAGAAACAAGGCTCATGCCTGTCAATGCCATCGCAGTTGCAAAGACTAACTTCTTCATGCAGTGCTCCTGGGAATTGCCGTAATGGATATTTCGATTCGCTCACAGGCTGCGTGGGCGATCCGCTGGCACGGCTGTTGAGTGCCCGGGTGTCGGATATACCATACCACGGCCATCCATGTCGCGTAGGAGGATTATAAAAACCTCTGCTCCCCCTGACAAGCAAGCTGTATAACACTTTGGAGACGGGTTGCCGGCTGCGACTGATGTCGTGTTGGGCAAGCCGGGCAGAAGCCAACCGACGCTGGACCCGGCAAGCTGCTGTCTCACCCTTTTTGCAAAAAGACGCGAAAAGGATGGGCGACTGACGGTCCAACCGGGTTCGCCGGGCCCGCTCTATTGCAGCAGGCGCAAAAGCTCAGTTTGCTCGGCCAAGAAGGCATCGTGGCCGTGCGCACTTGCCATCTCGCGGTAATCGGCCAGCGCACCAGCCTCACGTATAGTTTCAGCAAATCGACGCACATCTTCGGCGGGAAACAGCCAATCGGAGCTGATGCCGATGAAGCTCAACCGTGAGCGAATGCGCCTGAAGGCTTCCTCTGGCGATGCGTACCCGCGCACTGGATCCCACGTATCCATGGCGCGCAGAATGGCGAGGTAGGCGTTGGCATCGAAGCGCTCGATAAAGCGTTGCCCCTGGTGATCGAGGTAGCCGGCGATATCGAAACGCCCGCCGGTCAATCCGCTTCCATTGCCGTCGGCAGCCCAGGGATCCTCGCCGGTCCGCTGGTTCGGATTTCGTCCGTAGCGCTCGTCAAACAGAGGCGCCGACTTGTAGCTGATCATGGCGATCTGGCGGGCCAACGCCAGACCGCGATGTGGCGGTTTCTGCGGAAGATAGCGTCCGCCCTCCCACTCCGGGTCGTGCTGAATGGCTTGCCGCTGCAGATGGTTCAACGCCAGTCCCATAGCAGAGAGCGGCGTGACGCCTATGATCAGCGCGCGTTCAACCCGATCGGGGTGCAGGATGGCCCACTCCAAAGCCTGCATGCCGCCTATAGAACCGCCCAGCGCCAGGCGTAATCGCCGCACGCCCAGCGAATCGAGCAGGCGCGCCTGGGCCCTGACATTGTCGCGGACCGAGACAAGGGGAAAATCGGGGCCGTAGATTTGGCCAGTATCGGGGTCGACTGAGCCCGGGCCTGTGGAGCCGTAACAGGAGCCCAGCATGTTGATGCAGATGACAAAGTCGCGCTCCAGCGACAGGACGGCTCCGGGAGCGAAGACTTCGGGCCACCACGACCCGACTCGCGCTGAGCCGGAAAGTGCGTGGCAAACCAGAACGGCATTGTCTTTCGCCGCATTCAGCCGGCCGTAGACGGCGTAATGCAGCGTGGGACAGATGAGGACGCGGCCGCACTCAAGCGGCAGGGAGCCCTCGAGCACGAAATCGCCTTCGTAAGTGGGCTCCAGAATTCTCGATTCCGGAGGCGATGCGCCGCTGCGGTTGAAGCTATCGGTCATAAATCGGTCTTCGGCGATAGGACAAGGGAAAGGGATGACGGGAGCGACGAAAGTGAAGGAAGTGAAAAGAGTGAAGCGAGTGGGGCCTTGGGTATCACAATCTTCATTGGCTTCACTTTCTTCACTCGTTCACTTCTTCGTTCTTTCATTCTTCCACTTCTATTCTGCCTTATCGCGCCGCCAGCTCCGCTGCTTTGGGAGCGAAGGCGTGCCCGTTAGCCACCTCGATGGCCTGGTCGAGGTCGGCCAGAATGTCGCGGATATCTTCGATTCCCACGGAGAGGCGAACCAACTCGGGCGTGACGCCGGTCGAGGCCTGCTCTTCCGCGGAGAGCTGCTGATGCGTGGTCGACGCCGGGTGAATCACCAGCGACTTGGCATCGCCGATATTCGCCAGGTGCGAGAAGAGCTTGAACGAGTCGATCAGTTTCTTTCCCGCTTCATATGCGCCGCCCGCCTTTCCGCCCTTGATGCCGAAGGTAACAATAGCGCCCTGGCCATTGGGCAGGTATCTTTTGGCCCGCGCCGCATAGCGGCTCGAGGCCAGACCTGGATAATTGACCCATTCCACGCCGGGATGTTCTTCGAGATGTTTCGCCACGGCCAGAGCATTCTGCGAGTGGCGCTCCATGCGCAGGTGCAGCGTCTCGATGCCCTGCAAAATCAGGAACGCGTTGAACGGTGAAAGTGCTGCGCCGGTGTCGCGCAGCCCCTGCACGCGCGCCTTGAGGATGAACGCCAGCGGCCCGAAGGCCTGCGTATACGAGAGGCCGTGATACGAGAGATCGGGCTCGGTGAACTCCTTGAAGCGCCCTGACGCCGCCCAGTCGAACTTGCCGGCATCGACGATGACGCCGCCGATGGAATTCCCATGCCCACCGAGAAATTTTGTCGCCGAGTTGATGACGATATCCGCGCCCCACTCGATGGGCCTCACCAGCGCCGGCGAAGGAGTGGTGTTGTCGATGATCAGCGGCAGCTTGTGTTCGTGCGCGATGGCGGCCAGTTGCTCGATATCGGAAACGTCGAGCTTGGGATTGCCCAGCGTCTCGGTGAAGACAGCGCGGGTCTTCTCGTTAATGAGCGCGCGCAAGCCGGCAAAGTCGTCGGCGTCGACGAATTTCACCTTGATGCCCAGCCGAGGCAAGGTGTAGTGGAACAGGTTGTATGTGCCACCGTAGAGCGAGGTAGTGGAGATGATCTCATCGCCCGCACTGGCGAGGGTTAGGATGGTCAGCGTTTCGGCCGCCTGGCCGGAGGCTGTCGCTAAGGCCGCCGCGCCCCCTTCGAGCGCCGCCACGCGCTTCTCAAGCACGTCGGTGGTGGGGTTCATGATGCGCGTGTAGATGTTGCCAAACTCCTGCAGCCCGAAGAGGCGTGCAGCGTGGTCAGAATCATGAAACACGTAAGAAGTGGTCTGGTAGATGGGAACGGCACGCGCGCCGGTCGTGGGATCGGGCGCTTGGCCGCCATGGACTGCGAGCGTGGCAAGCTGCTGGGGATTCGGTTCAGACATGATGGGCTCCTTGTCAATTAGGTTGATGATCCGATCCAAAAGTAGAAGTGCGGAGCACCAATGAAAAGGCCCGCATCCTTCTCGGGACCGGGCCGTTTGTTCTCAGGGTCGGTTGCGCCTAGCGCATATGCCGCTCAAGAGACACACGGACAGGTCCGCAGACCATACACATGCACATGGCCATGACCACAATTCCGTACTCCCAGGAGATCGGCATAGTTGGCAGTATCAGCGGACGGCGTCGCGGGTGTCAAGCAAAGAGTTGCGTCTTGGGGAATCGCCAAGCTCGCGAATCGTGCTTTGTGACTTGCGACTCGTGCCTCGCAGTTCCCTGATCGTGATCGGTGACCGCTGATAGCTTTAGTCTCTAGTCCCCGGTCCCTGGTCCCTGCTCCTTGTCCCCTGGTCTTCCGGCTTCCACACATACGCGCCCGGTTGCGGCAGGCCGATGTGCGCCAGCACGCGATAGGCAAACTGCCGCGCCATCTCCTCCGAGCCTTCGGGGTGGTTGTAGAAGGCAGGGATGCAGGGAAAGATGGTTGCGCCGGCTTCGGCAGCCAGCGTCATGTTGCGCAGGTGGATACGGTTGAAGGGAGTTTCACGCACGCAGACAATCAGCGGGCGGCGCTCCTTGAGTGCGACGTCGGCGGCGCGCGCGATGAGCGAGTTGGCTAGCCCGTGCGCAATCGCCGCCAGCGTTCCCATGGAGCACGGCAGAATAATCATTCCATCGGATGGATGGCTGCCGCTGGCAATGGGCGCGCCGATGTCGGCGTCGCTGTGCTGGATGGTCTTTTCTGGCGCCGCTCCGAGCAGTTTCTCGACAAGATCATTGCGGCCGGAGACGCCCAACTCCTCGGCCAGTACGCGTAGCGAGTTTTCCGAGGCGACGAAATGGACCTTCGTCACGCGCTCATCGGCCTCGAGCGTGCGAAGCGCCTCGCGGGCGAGGATAGCGCCGGAAGCTCCGGTGATGGCGAGGGTCAAATGCAAGCCTCTGGCTCCTAGCTGCTAGCCTCTGGCTTCGGCATGAAATTGCTCGCGTACGTGTGCCACATGGTGCACCGTCCCTACGGGACTCCCAGTTTACAACCGCGATCGCATACCCCACTCTGAGGCGCGGGGCTAACAAACGCTGCGCCTACGGCGCAGATCTCGCGGCACGACCATCTTTGGCTAGCATCTAGGAACTAGCGGCTAGATGCTGCCTTACTCTCCCAGCACCCGTTTGAAGATCGCGTCCACATTGCCCAGCTGCCGCTTGTAGTCGAAGGTCTCGGCGAGCTTTTTCTTGCTCAGCAACTTGGTGATCGCCGGGTCGAGCGACACTTCACCCTGAAAATTCAAGTCCTCTTTCCAGGCGTGCGTGGCGTGGCCCTGCACCAGCCGGTAAGCGTCTTCGCGCAACATGCCGGCCTCGGCCAGGTCGAGCAGCAGTTGTCCTGAAAAGATCAGCCCGCCAGTCGATTCGAGGTTCTTCAGCATTCGCTCCGGATAAACCAGCAGCCGGTCGATCAGGTTGGTGGTCTTCGCCAATAGGTAATCGAGCAGAATCGTCGAGTCGGGAAAGATGATGCGCTCCACCGATGAGTGCGAGATATCACGCTCGTGCCAGAGCGCAATGTCTTCGAGCGCCGCCTGAGCGTTGCCGCGCAGCACGCGCGCCAACCCACTGATCTGTTCCGAAGTGATCGGGTTCTTCTTGTGCGGCATGGCCGAAGAGCCCTTCTGCTTCTCGCTGAAGTACTCCTGCGCCTCGCGCACCTCGCTGCGTTGCAAGTGGCGCACCTCGACGGCGATCTTATCGAGCGTACTGGCAATGATGGCGATGGTGGTGATGTAGGCGGCGTGCCGGTCGCGCTGAATAACCTGCGTGGCCACCAGCGCCGGCTTGAGGCCAAGCCGCGCGCAGATTTTTTCCTCGTGCTCGGGCTTCAGGTGGCCGAAGGTGCCCACCGCGCCCGACAGCTTGCCCACGCGCATGTCTTCTGCTGCGGCGGCGAAACGAGCCTGATTGCGCTGCATCTCGGAATACCAGTTGAGCAGCTTGAGACCGAAGGTGGTGGGCTCAGCGTGCACACCGTGGGTGCGTCCGATGGTGGGCGTGTGCTTGAATTCGAGAGCGCGGCGCTTGAGCACGGCGAGCAGGCCGGCAATCCCCTCGCGCAGCAGCGCGGAGGCCTCTTTGACCTGCAGCGCTAGCGCAGTATCGACCACGTCGTTCGAAGTGAGCCCATAGTGCAGCCACCGAGACTGTCCGTCCAGGCCTTGGTCTGTGAGACTTTCTGCCACCGCTGTGGTGAACGCGATGACATCGTGCTTGACTTCGGCCTCAATCTCGGCGACGCGATCGGCCGAGACGGCCGCCCGGCTCGCAATGGCTTCGGCGGCCGCAGCGGGAATCACGCCATCTTCGGCAAGCACGCGGCTGGTTTCCGCTTCGACTTTGAGCCAGCAGCGGTACTTGTTCTCGTCAGTCCAGATGCGGCCCATCGCCGGGCGTGTATAGCGTGCGATCAAGATTAGCTCCTCGCTCTTAGCCTCTAGCTGCTAGCTCCATGGTACGGACGCTGACCAGCCGTTTTCGATGCGAGCATTTACCAATAACGGCAATCGTTGCGCTTGGCGCTCACACTTAAATTGTACGAAGAGAAGGCTATTAGCCGCGAGAGATTCCCAGCCGGCTGCTTAGTTCGTCGATGAGCAGCCCGCGGCCCGGCCGGTAGGGCTGGAACCATTCGCCATCAATGACCAATTGTGGAATGGCGCGCTTGCCAACACGGCGGAAGACTTCATCCGAGGCGGAAGGATCGGAATCGACGTTAATCTCGGTGTACTGGACGCCGTGGGCCTCAAGAAACTGCTTGGCGGCGCGGCAATCGCGGCACCAGCTCGCGGCGTAGAGTTGCACCGTCATATGCAAACTTTAGCGTCATCACGCTGCTATTCTCTGTGATGACGCACACGCAAATGGATGACGGCCGACGAGATTAAGACTCTATTGAATCTGCAGCCCCACCCCGTAGAGGGCGGATGGTACCGCCGCACCTATACGTCGGAAGTCAGCACGGCCCTGCTGCGTGGCGTCCGGCCTTTCGGCACAGCGATCTATTATCTGCTTGAAGAGGGAACGTTCTCTGAGATGCACGTTCTCGCCTCCGACGAGATCTTCCACTTCTATCTCGGCGATCCGGTTGAAATGCTGCAGCTTTTCCCTAGCGGGGGCTCCGCCCTTCTAACTCTCGGACAAGATCTGAGGGCAGGACACCACGTCCAGCTCGTGGTTCCCGCTGGCGTTTGGCAGGGCACACGGCTCGTCGATGATGGCAAAGCAGGGGGCGGCAAAGTGGCCCTGCTCGGCTGCACCGTCACGCCCGGCTTCGACTTCGCCGATTACCGCAGCGGAAAATATGAGGAGCTGGCGGCGGGTTGGCCGCTGGAAGCCGAGAGGATCAGGAAGTTGACGCGGGGTTAGCGGGGTTAGCGGAGCCAGAGCGCTAACGCCGCTCGCGAAAGAAATCTCGTAGCAGCTCCGCCGATTCCTCCGCGCCAATTCCCTGCTCCACCTGGATCTGGTGGTTGAGCTGGGGATGGTTGAGCACCGAGAGTACCGACCCGCACGCGCCGGCCTTGGGATCGGTGGCTGAATAGACAAGCCGGTCAATTCGCGCGTGAATCATCGCTCCAGCGCACATAGCACAGGGCTCCAGTGTGACGTAAAGCGTGCAGCCAGTCAGCCGATAGTTGCCGAGGGCCAAAGCCGCCTCGCGCAGAGCAACGATTTCGGCGTGGGCGGTAGGATCGACGGCGCGCAGGACGCGATTCTGCCCGCGTCCGACGATCACGCCCTGATAGACCACGACAGCGCCGATCGGCACCTCGCCGCCCTCTGCAGCGAGCCGCGCCTGAGCCAACGCCGCCTGCATCGCCTCGTGGTCGCTGATCATGCTTTTGATGCTAATGCCGCCGGCTGTTGCTGCGTCATGCAGTGCAGCGCACCAAGGCCCCAGATCAGGTCCACGCTGTGCACGCCGATCACGTCGCGGTCAGGGAAAACCTGGGCGAGCGTGCTCAGGGCAATGCGATCGTTGGGATCGTGAAAAGTCGGCACCAGCACGGCGCCGTTCGCGATATAGAAGTTGGCATAACTTGCCGGTACGCGCTGATTGCGGAAAACGATCGGCCGCGGCATAGGCAGCTCGACCACCGAGAACTGCCTTCCGCTCGCCGTGCGCGCCGCCTTTAAGGTCCGCAGGTTTTCTGCCAATGGCTCGTGGTTCGGGTCGTGGGCGTCTGATTCGACCGCGGCGATCACCGTGCCCGGCGCGACAAAGCGCGCGATGTCGTCCACGTGGCCGTGCGTATCGTCGCCCGCGATCCCGCGCCCCAACCAGATCACCTGGTCGATGCCTAGATAGTCAGAGAAGACCCGCTCCAGTTGTTCGCGGCTCACGCCGGGATTGCGCTGCTGCACATCGCTCAGCAGGCATTCCTCAGTGGTGAGCAATGTGCCCGCGCCATTCACATCAATGGAGCCGCCCTCCAGCACGCAGTGGCACTTCGTGCCGCTCTGGTTTTGGACGACAGCCTGCCAATGCGGGCAGCCCAAAAGTTTCGTCACGCGGCCGGGAATCTTTGCGTCGAGATGCCAGTCGTCGTATTTTGCCCAGCCGTTGAAGCGCCAGTGAACGAGGCCGACTTTTCCGGCGCTGTCGCGCACGAAGATTGGACCGGTGTCGCGCAGCCAGCCGCGATCGGTGGGCCATTTGTGGAAGCTCACTCGATCGAGGTTCACGCCGGCCCGCTCCAGCATGGCACTTACGCGCTTTTGCGTCGCCATGTTCTCTACGATTAACTGAACGCGCTCGCGCTCGGCGAGCAGGCGCACGATTTCGACGTAGAGCCAAGGGATGGACTGGAACTTCCCCGGCCAGTCTGTGGGATTATGCGGCCAGGCGAGCCAGGTGGCTTCGTGCGATTCCCATTCGGCGGGCATGCGGTAGCCGAGCTGGCGCGGTGTTTTTGTCGACTCGTTCAAGGATCCCTCAGGGGCCAAAGCCCCGACCAGTTTTATGGGTTTGGATTGGCGCGACTGAAGTCACGCCCCGATTCAAAACTCGGCTTGATCGTATCCCACCCGAAACGCAAAGTACGCGTTTAGGATGGGGCACCCCGCCCTTTTTGCTTGGTTGTCGCCGAGTCCAGGAAGCGCTGTGTGATCCCGGCGTAGGCGTCAATGCGGCGGTCGCGCAGGAACGGCCAGTTGCGCCGTGTTTCCTCCATAAGCTTCACATCGACCTCGGCCAGAAGAATCTCTTCGTTCTCATGAGATGCTTCGGCGATTACGCGCCCGAAGGGATCGGCAATGAAGCTACCGCCCCAGAAGTCGAGCCCGGGCCCTGCAGCGCGATTGCCCAGTATGTCCCCATGCTCCAATCCCACTCGATTCACCGCGGCCACGTAGACGCCGTTGGCGATGGCGTGCGCTCGCTGGATGGTCCGCCACGCGTCGTATTGCGCCGCGCCGAACTCGTCTTTTTCCGCCGGATGCCAGCCGATCGCCGTGGGATAAAACAACACCTCCGCACCCTGTAGAGTGGTGAGCCGAGCGCCCTCCGGATACCACTGGTCCCAGCAGACCAGAGTGCCCACGCGACCGACCTCCGTATCGACAGCCTGAAAACCCAGATCGCCCGGCGCGAAGTAGTACTTCTCGTAGTAGAGCGGGTCGTCGGGGATGTGCATCTTGCGGTAGACGCCGGCAATCTCGCCGTCGGCACCAAGCGTCACGGCAGTGTTGTGGTACAGCCCCGGCGCGCGGCGCTCAAAGAGTGACGCGATGATTGCCACTCCGGCCTCGCCCGCCACCGCCCCCAATCTCTCCGTCGATGGACCCGGAATCGGCTCCGCAAGATCAAAGAGAGCGAGATCTTCTCGCTGGCAGAAATACTGCGTACGGAATAGTTCGGGCAGGCAGACGATGTTGGCACCTAGTCGCGCCGCCTGGCGAATGTGCTCAAGCGCCAAGGCGAAGTTCGCCTCAGGGTCGACGCCCATGCGCATCTGAACAGCAGCGATGTTGTATTTGCGTGTTTCGGTCATCTTCCGAATACCAATCTCCACAAATCTCGTAGCAAGTGTCGAATTAGGGCGCCCACGCAGCAAGGCCAACCCCGACGGGCGGAGTTGGCCTCCCAATTCTGCGAACCGCTCAATATGCCGCTCTAGTCCGGCCCTCAACTCTCATCCAAAAGCCCGCCCCACGCAGTGGTTACTCGTCGAGAATCAGCACTGCGGCGGCGATGGTTGTGGTCCATTTGCCGCGCTTGTCGCCCACGGCCGACTGGGTAATGTTGCTGGTGCGGACGATCTTGTTGGAGATGCGGTAAATTTCCTTCTTTTCGTCCCAGCTCGTGTCGGGGTCGAACTCCACGTCGAGGGTGGTAGCGAGCATTTCCGCAGCCAGCTCCTCGGCATATTCGCCTGCCTGGTCCTCGGTTTCGCCAAAGCTATGGTGCTCGCTCAGGTACCCGTAGGTGTTGCGGTCAGCCGGAATGGCCACGCCGATGCTCGAGGCGACCAGCCGATGCGGCTCGTGCGTGGAGTTCTCCGCGATCACTGCGAACACCACTTCGCCGTCGTTCAGGTACTTGAGGCCCTCCTTGCGCGGGATCACCTTGCACTGCGGTGGAAATATGGAAGAAACACGAACCAGATTCTGGCTGGCGATGCCGGCATCACGTAATGCCAGCTCAAAACTAGTCAACCGTTCCTTGTGTTTGCCCACGCCCTTGGTGAAGAAGAGCTTCTTGGGGACCATGCTTTTTCCCAATTTCGATGTGACCTCCGTAGAGTGAAAAGATGGCTTGGAATGAAACGTTCCCGGATGAGTCTACCGCATCCTGAGGTTCTGGAACAGCATTTCCTTTGTTTTCATTTGAGGTTCACAGAGCGCGAGCGAAGTCATCCCGAAACGGCGCTCGACGGACCTTACACCGGGCAAACTTGCGGGCTGAACGACGCCTTCCGCAGCCCGCGAAAGCAACTTTTCCGGCGCTCGCGCGTTTAACCAAGCATGAAACGAATGCTTCGTGTGTCGATTCCTGTCTTATGCGCTGGAATGGTGTGCGTGTCGCTAGTGGCACAGGCGCCGGCGGATCCATCTGCGCCGGTCAACCCGGGCAGCGCACCGGTGGCTGGTCCTCCGGCGGCTGACGCCGGCCCCGTGGTTCTTGAGTGGGTGCCTCCGGCGATGGCGCAACTCAGCGCTCAGGCGGCGGGCAGGTCAAGCTTCACGCTCGACCGCAATATGCTGGTTGCTGCCGCAAGCCTGTCCAATCCCGACGACGCCACCAAACAGGCGATCGCCAAGCTTGATGGCGTCAGCGTGCATATGCTGAACTTTGCCGCGGCCAACATGGCTGATGCGGCACAGGTTGATGCGGTTCGCGACGCCTATCACCTGCGCGGCTGGAAGCACCTGGTCAGCGCGGGCGGCTCTGGCGGCCCGGTTCACAATGGCGCGGCCGATGTGTGGCTGGTGCTTGACGGCGCGAATGTGCGTGGCGCTGTGGTTCTCGTCCACAGCCCGAAGAGCCTGACCTTGGTTACTCTGGCAGGCAATTTGAGCCCCGTCGATATCTTGCACCTCCGCGGCCACTTCGGTATCCCACGCTTCGATGGCGACGGGCTGAAAGACTCGCGAATCAACTAGGGCTGACGCTGTCAGAGTGCAATTGCTCTGGCGGTGCGATTCTTGCGCCCGCCAAGTCTCGGCAATGGCCCAGATTGAAAAATCTATCCCTCAGAGGCAAAAGCCCGAATGCGTTTGGGGCACCTATGGCACGGCTAAACAGCCTGGTGAAAAAGTCACGAACAGAACGAGATTTTGGAAAGGGAAGACAGCAGGGGCTGAAAGCCCGCCGTCATTCTGCTTACTTCATCGGCCCGACTAAAGTCGTGCCCTCGTTACAAAGCCCCTCGATACGAGTTTTCAGCAAGCTGTAAAGCCGTGCCCCTTCAAAAGCATTTCAAACCGAGCTACTGCCCAAGTCTCCGCATCGGAAAGCAGATTGCTATATTCTGGCGTTGCATCATCACGGGAGACCAGGGAATCATTCAGATGCGCAGGACGATTCGTATCGCACTCTTCTTTTTCTCGATTCTTGGGGGACTGTCGGCGCAGGCAAAGGACGCCGTTGGCCCAAGAGGGGCGATCCAGAACCTCAGCAGCATCGGCGACGCGCTCAACTCTCCAGATCGGCACCCTGTCCACATTCTCTATGTCCCCGGCATCGGCCAGGTAGGCGCCGGCAACTCCGTAGTCTTGCGCGACGCGATTTGCTCCAGGCTGAAACTGTGCGAGAAAAGCGATTGGAAGAACGCGGGCGCGGAATTCGCCGACAAGGGCGAATTCGCCGACGGTGTCGAGCCGCCTGTGTTCCAGTACCTCGGCAATCCGGTGTGGAACAACCCTGAAGAGTGGCACGCCTCTGCGCCGTTTGTCGTGCATTGGGTGGTCCACCTTCGCCGTCATTCCGCGGTTCTGGTGCTGGATGAGCTCAACTGGTGGCCGCCTGTCATGGCCCTCAAATGCCGGCGCATCTTAGCCCCTGAGGCTTATTTGGCGGGGCCCGACCGCCAACTGCTTCAGGTCTGTTCGCAAACCACCGCGCAGGGGCCGGATAACCCGCTTCGCCCTTATCCCTGGATCGAACCGGAGCAGGCCGCCAAACTTGAGGCGATGCACCCACACGCCGTCCCCGTCAACCGCGTGCTGAAGAACTTTCTTGTGGACTGGGAACTCTCAGACGTGCTGCTGGTGACAGGGCCGATGGGCGGAATTCTGCGCGACGGCATGCGGCAGCTGATGGCCAAATCAGCGGCATTCGACCCCTACCAGCGCGCCGCAGGGGCAACGGGCGACGCGCGCGAGCGATACAACTGGCGCACTCAGATTCAGAGCACATCCGGACAAACCCCGGTCGACGACCAGGAGTTCATCGGTGTGTCCCACAGCCTGGGCAGCTACCTGCTCTACAACACCCTGACCGTCGAAACCGCGAGCGCAGCGACACCGGAGCTGGCGGCAGCCGAAGCCAAGCGAATCGCAGCCGAAGACAGCGCCATGCAATACATCTTCGCGCGCATGTCGCTTTCCTACTTCTTTGCCAATCAGCTAGAGTTGCTGGAAATCACCAACCTGGAAACGACATTAGCGAACCTGGCGGGAGCGATGAAATCGCGCGGACTCGAAGCCCCGCCTCCGCCTACCAATCCTGCCGCGAATTTCCGGTCCCTGGTTGCGCGCTGGCAACAGCTCCAGGCAGATTTTCAGGCGGCGCTTCATCCCCACGATGAAAGCGCGCGGCAGAAGGTTCAGGTGGTAGCGTTCAACGATCCCAGCGACGTGATTACCTGGCGCGTGCCGCGCATCGGCAACGTCGATGTCGTCAACCTCGAGGTTCAAAACGCAAAGCATTGGTTGTGGCTCGTTGAGGCTCCCGACGCAGCGCACGACAATTACGCCGTAAATAAGGCCGTGCTACGCGTTTTGTTTGAGGATACGAAGCGCGAGGGTGCGTATTGAGTGACACGGGACCGGTTTACCTTTCGCGCCGCGTCGAGCTGAGTGGCTCTCAGCCGTTGCGCCTCATAATTTCGAGGTGGTAGCCTGACACTTGGATCGACTCTTGGAAGGGACTTCCCTGAAGCATCATGCAAAGTACGTATAACGGGCTGGAACTGCCTGAGAACGGCCAGCCAATCGAATACCGCAACGGACAATTCGAGGTTCCAGACCACCCCATCATCCCCTTCATCGAAGGTGATGGCACCGGCCGCGATATCTGGAAGGCGTCGCAGCGAGTTTTCGACGCGGCAGTGGAGAAAGCCTACGGTGGCAAGCGCGCCATTCGCTGGTTCGAGATCTTCGCCGGCGAGAAGGCATTTCGCCAGTTCAACAACTGGCTGCCTGACGATTCGGTGGCCGCCGCGCGAGACCTGCGGATCTCGATCAAGGGACCGCTCACCACACCTGTCGGCGGCGGCATTCGATCTCTGAATGTAGCGCTGCGCCAGATTCTCGATCTCTACGCGTGCGTGCGGCCCGTGAAGTACTACCAGGGCGTGCCCAGTCCGGTGAAGCGCCCTGAGCAAGTCGATATCGTCATCTTCCGCGAGAACACTGAGGATGTGTACTCGGGCATTGAGTTCAAAGAGGGCACAGCCGAAGCTGCCAAGCTCATCAGCTTTTTGAACGACGACATGCTGAAGGGCGGGAAGAAGAAAGTGCGCGCCGATTCCGGTATCGGCATCAAGCCCATCTCGATCTTCGGCACCAAGCGGCTGGTGCGCTATGCCATCCGCCACGCGATCGAGACCGGCCGCAAGACGGTGACGCTCGTGCACAAGGGCAACATTCAGAAGTTCACTGAGGGTGCGTTTCGCGAGTGGGGCTACGAGGTGGCAACGCAGGAGTTCCGCGCCCAGACCGTGACCGAACGCGAAAGTTGGATTCTGGGCAACGTGGAAGCCAAGCCCGGCCTCACCATCGAGGAAAACGCCGCGCTTATCGAGCCGGGATTGGAATTCGGCTCGCCCGCGTTTCGCGAGTCGCTCTACGCCGAAGTCAAGGACGTGCTGGACTCGATCGGCAAATCGCACGGCAACGGCGCGTGGAAGTCGAAGGTTATGATCAACGATCGGATCGCCGACTCCATCTTCCAGCAGATCATCATCCGCCCCTCTGATTACAGCATTCTCGCCACCTCGAACCTCAACGGCGACTACATCTCCGACGCGGCCGCGGCGCAGGTGGGAGGCCTAGGCATCGCTCCCGGCGCCAATATCGGCGATGGCTACGCGGTCTTCGAGGCGACGCACGGCACCGCGCCAAAATACGCAGACAAGGACGTCATCAATCCCGGTTCGGTGATTCTGTCGGGCGTGATGATGCTCGAGTTTATCGGCTGGAAAGAAGCGGCCAAAATGATCGAAGAGGCGATGGCGAAGACCATCCAGCAGAAGTTCGTGACCTATGACTTCGAGCGCCAGACCGCCGGAGCGACAAAGGTGGGAACCAGCGAGTTTGCCACGCGAATCATTGGGAATATGTAGCTCTGCCCGGGCGGCATCATGATTGCGGCCGCTTAGGAATCAGGTGGTGTTCCAAGAGTATCGACTACGCCGAAAACTTGAAAATGCAGGTCCTTCGACTCCGTTTTGCCGAAGGGCCGGCCAAACTCCGCTCAGGATGACAACACTGATGCTGCAATCCTCTGACACAGGACTCTAGAAAAGGGAGAATCATGCGGAAAAAAGTTTCGATTATTGGCGCGGGCAACGTAGGTTCCACCGCCGCTCACTGGATCATGGCCAAGGAACTGGCCGACGTCGCGCTCATTGACGTGGTTGAAGGCGTTCCTCAGGGCAAGGCGCTCGACCTCAATCAGGCACAACCCATCGAGCGCTCGGACGTTCACATTCAGGGCTCGAACACCTACGAGATCTCGGCCAACTCCGACGTCGTCATCATCACGGCCGGCTTGCCCCGCAAGCCTGGCATGAGCCGCGACGATTTGCTGCATACCAACTACAAGATCATGTCGGATGTGATCTCCAAGGTGGTCGCGTACTCGCCCGAGAGCGTTTTGATCGTCGTCTCGAACCCGCTGGACGCCATGGCCCAGGCAGCCTATAAACTGTCGGGCTTCAACCGCCAACGCGTCATCGGCATGGCCGGTGTGCTGGACTCCGGCCGCTTCAAGGCCTTCCTTGCCCAGGAGCTTAATGTCAGCGTGCACAACATGAGCTGCATGGTGCTGGGCGGCCATGGCGACACCATGGTGCCGCTAATCAGCTACACCACCGTGGCCGGGATTCCCATCACCGAGCTGCTGCCCAAGGAGCGCATCGACGCCATCGTGCAGCGCACGCGCGACGGCGGCGCCGAGATCGTGAAGTATCTCAAGACCGGCAGCGCCTATTACGCTCCCTCGGCCGCCGCTGTCGAGATGGCAGAAGCGATTCTCAAGGACAAGAAGAAGATTCTGCCCTGCGCAGCGTATCTCGACGGCGAGTACGGCATCTCGGGCTATTTCATCGGTGTGCCCTGCAAGCTGGGCGCGGCCGGCCTTGAGCAGATCGTCGAGGTCGAGCTCACTCCCGAGGAAGACGCCGCTCTCAAGAAGAGCGCTGCGGCGGTTAAGGAGCTCTGCGACGTCATCGGCGTGTGATCTTAAGCTTTTGGCTCTTCTTCGGGAGAACCGGAAGCCCTCGTTCTCGCAGCCAGAAGCAAATGGCTGAAAGCTAACAGCTGATGGCTGTTTTTCACTCCACCGCCATGCTCAACTGGTGGCGCACATCGGCACCGCGAACCCAGAAGATCACGTCAGTGGAGATGTTCGATGCGTGATCGGCGATCCGCTCCAGATTTTTGGCTACCAAAATGCCGTTCATGGCCTGCTGCGTAGACTGCGGCCTCTGTTCGATCAGTTTGAGAAGATCGTTGTGGGCCCGCCGGTTCATGCGGTCGATCTCGTCGTCCATCCCACGAACCGAATCGGCCAGGCTTGCGTCGCCTTCCATTAGCGCCTGAAGCGCAGTCCGGATCATCTGCGCGACAAACTCGCCCATAGCGGCGAAATCCACCGGCAATTCGACTTCTTCGAGCTGCAGAATCTCCTTGGTCCGGCGCGAGATGCTCATCGACTGGTCGCCAATGCGCTCGAGGTCGCCATTAATCTTGATGACCGCCAGAATGAAGCGCAGGTCGATGGCCATGGGCTGCTCCTTGGCCAGTAACTCGTAGGCCATCTCATCCAGCTCCCGCTGCGCGGTGTCAATCGCTCTCTCGGTCTGCTTGACAAACTTGCAGAGGCCTTTGTCGCGACGCAGATATGCATCGACCGCCGACTCAACCGCCTGCTGCGCCAGGGCGGCCATCGCCAGCAGCTTATCCTTGAGCTCTGCGAGTTGTTGCTGAAAATGAATACGCGGCACGGTCTTCTCTTTCTCAATCAAACTATTCTGCACGAAGTCATATTACAAAGGAACAAAAATCATCCGGCGCATCATAAGAGTCAAAATCACACAAAAGTACCACACCGGTGTTGTTCCGATATGAAATAGACGTTGGGCAAAACCAAATGATGCATTTTCAGAGAACTTATCTGCAGGAAGCGTTCGGCAGATGTGTCGCGACGCAGGAACTGGGGCCGGTCAGTGAGCTGGAACCCGCTCGATGCGGCCCAGCAGAAAGATGTAGGCAGCAATGCCGAAGACCAGGAAGATGGTGGCCAAGCCGAACGCCCAGGCATAGGAGTGCCGGATCGAGACCACGTATCCGGTGAGAATCGGCGCCGCGATTCCGGCGATTTGGTTGGCGAGATTCAGAATGCCTCCCACCTTGCCCACGTCGCCACGTGCCGCGATCAGGGATGGAGCGGACCAACCAACCGGAGCCGCCACTGACAGGCCGCCGATCGAGAGGCTGATCCAGAAAAGTGCTTGCGCGGGCCCATGCGCGTATGCCGCCCCGAGAATGCCCAGCCCGCACGCCGTTCCGCCAATGAGCACGGTTTGCCGAACGCGGCTCGCATCCCAGCCACGCCGGATCAACGCGTCCACCAGCCAGCCGCCGATCACCACGTCGGTCAAGGTGGCTATGATCCACGGCACGCTGGTATAGAGAAACGAGCGCGAAAGATCGACGTGCAACGCGAACGACAGATAACTCGGCAGCCAGTAGAGCAACAGATAAAAAACGTAATTGTACGAAGCAAAGCCGATGGCGAGCCCGATCACCTTGCGCTCACCCAGCAAATGCAGGAGCGACGACGGCTCCTCCGGACCCGATTCCACTTCGGGTGTTGCCTCAATGTAGGCTCGTTCTTCGCCGGTAAGCCCCGGATCTTCGTCCGGATCGCGATACACGCGCCAGAACAGGGCCAGATACGCGAGGCTCAGTGTGCCGGTCAGGACGAAGCTCCAGCGCCACCCGGCGGCCAGCAGGACGGCGCCGAGCAGCGGCACCCCGACGGCAGGAGCGAACTTGGCAGCGGCATCGAAGAGTGACGTCGCCAGTCCTCGCTGGTGCGCAGGAAACCATAAGCCGATTGCCTTGGCGTTGGCGGGAAAAATCGGCGCTTCGCCGACACCTAGCAACAACCGTGCGCCAAATAATCCGCTCAGATTCGGGGTTGCTGCGGAGGCGAAAGCCGCTATGCTCCATAGAAAAGCGCCAATCCGGCCAACCCGCTTTACGCCAAACTTGTCGAGGATGACACCCACCGGCAATTGGCAAATCGCGTAGGACCAGTTGAAACACCCCGAGAGATAACCGAACGCGACGTCGGAGAGCCCAAACGCGACAAAAAGCGAAGTGTGCGAAACGGAAACACAGACGCGGTCGATGTAGTTGATCAGGACGCCGAGACCGAGCAGCAACGCGATGCGCCACCGGCGATGGCGCCGGCCTGGCGGCCGGGGCCCACTCGTTGCCGATTGAATTTCCTGAGATGCCAACCGTTTCTCCCTGAATGTAGTGCACGCTGTCATGCGGCGCACACGCCGCCGGCGCAGCCTTTTTCACTTCGATCAGCCCGCCGGCGTTACACTTCCCTGCACCACGGTGTTCTCCAGAATGCCAATCGGATCGATGGTGATTCGAACTGTGTCGCCTGGCGCCAGCGTAAATGAATCCGGCGGCACGATGCCGGTGCCCGTCATCAGGTATGTGCCGGCGGGAAAGCAGTTTTCCCGGAAGAGATACGAGACTAGCACCTCGGGCGCGCGCTTGAGCTCCGCCAAAGAAGTCGTGCCGGAAAATTCGACTTTGCCGCCACGCGAGATTTCCAGCCGGATTGGCGTCGTTGCCGGCAACGGCTCACTGCTCACCAGGATGCACGGACCGAGCGCGCAACTGCGGTCATACACCTTGGCCTGCGGCAGGTAGAGAGGGTTCTCACCCTCGATGTCGCGCGAACTCATATCGTTGCCCACGGTGTAGCCGATGATCCGGCCACGCGGATCGACGACCAGCGTCAGCTCCGGCTCGGGCACCGACCATTTGGAATCGCTGCGAATGCGCACAGGGCCGCCTGGCCCGGCCACCCGGCTTGCCGTCGCTTTGAAGAACAGCTCCGGCCGCTCAGCGGAATAAACACGATCGTAGAAGTCGCCACCCCCGGCGTCCTTCGACTCAGCCATGCGAGCGCTGCGGCTCCGATAGTAGGTCACGCCTGCTGCCCACACCTCCTGGCCGCCAATCGGCGCTTCAATCAGCGCCCCCGGAAAATCCGGAGTGCTCTTTCCAGCCTCAACCACTGACCGCAAATACGACGCGAGATCGGGGTGAGTGATGAGAGCGTCCCAATTCGGCTCCGCGATGGGGAAATACCTGCCGTCCTTCTCCGCGAAGTTTCCACTGCTTGTCTTGTAGAGTTTCAAGAATCTCTCTCCAATCGGCTGATGATTCGATCCGTATCGTAGACGCACCCGGCCCACACGCCGCCGCTTGCCGTCACCAGCGCGGCCCAGAGCCGCGTATCGTCAGGCAGATCGGGATGCGGCGCGAGATCCCCGCGAGGCTTGCGCCGCGCGAGCCGTCGTGAGCCTTCTTCGGCATCAAAGCGCTCGCCGCCCTCGCCCGCCAGATGCAGCGAACCCGCCAGCGCCGCGCGGTCAATGACAATTTCGATGGTGTCCCCATCGCCGATCTTGCCGATTGGTCCCCCCGCGAGCGCCTCCGGAGAGATATGCCCTATGCACGCCCCGGTCGAAACTCCGCTAAAGCGCGCGTCGGTGAGCACGGCCACGTGCTTGCAGCAGGCCAGCTGCTTCAACGCCCCTGTGATCTGGTAGATCTCCTGCATGCCCGCACCCGCGGGGCCGCCGCAAATGAGCACGATCACGTCGCCCTGTGCGATTTTTCCCTTCTTGATGGCGTCAATGGCCGCCTCTTCGGTTACGAAAACCCTTGCGGGGCCGATGTGCCGATAGACGTTGTCCTGGCCAACCAGCGACGGGTCGAGCGCAGTGCACTTGATCACAGCGCCCTCCGGTGCAAGGTTACCCGTGGGGAAGCACACCGTCGACGTCAGTCCGCGGGATCGCGCGCGGTCGGGCGTCATGATTACGTCATCCGGGTCGATCCCGTCCTGCTTCTGCAACGCGTTGCGCAGCGCCGATCGCCGGGTGCTTTCGCGCCACCAGTCGAGACAGGCGCCCAGCGTCTCGCCGCTGACGGTTCGCACGCTCTCGTCCAAAAGCCCTGCCGCGCGCAGCGAGAGCATCACCTCGGGCACGCCGCCGGCAAGGAAGACCTGCACTGTTGCGAAGTTCCGGGGTCCGTTTGGCAGTGCATCCACCAGGCGCGGAACGCTGCGATTGATCTCGGTCCAATCGGCGACCGTCGGCCGCGGCAAGCCCGCCGCATGCGCAATCGCCGGCACATGCAGCAGAAGGTTCGTCGATCCGCCAAAGGCTGCGTGCAGAACCATCGCATTGCGCAGCGCCGCGGGGGTGAGAATGTCGCGCACTCCCAGCTCAAGCTGACGCAGTCGCATCACCGCGCGAGCCGAGCGGCGAGCCGCGTCGAGCCAGACCGGATGGCCCGATGGCGCAAGAGCCGTGTGCGGCAGAGAGAGCCCCAGCGCTTCGCCGACCACCTGCGATGTGGCAGCCGTGCCGAGAAACTGGCATCCGCCCCCGGGCGAAGCGCAGGTGCGGCAGCCGACTTCGGCCGCGTATTCCAGCGTGATCTGCTTTTGCGCAAAGCGTGCGCCAATGGTCTGCACCTTCGCTGCGTCCTCGCCCGACTCGGGCAGCAGCGTGACGCCCCCGGGGACCAGCACCGCCGGCTTGCTGCCAAGCGATGCCAGCGCCATCATCATCGCCGGCAGACCTTTATCGCAGGTTGCCACGCCGATGAAGCCTTCTGCGGTTGGCAGCGAACGCATTAACCGGCGCAAAACCATGGCTGCATCGTTGCGAAAGGGCAGCGAGTCCATCATGCCGGTCGTGCCTTGCGTGCGCCCATCGCAGGGATCGGTGACCGCTCCGGCGAAAGGTTTGGCGTGCAGCGATTTCAATTCGCGCGCCGCCTCGGCCACCAGCAGGCCCACTTCCCAGTGCCCGGTGTGGAATCCCAGCGCGATGGCCTCGCCATTTTCCGCGCGCAGGCCGCCGTGCGTACTCAGGATCAGAAACTCGGGATCGAGAGCGCGCGCCGGGTCCCATCCCATACCCACGTTCTGCGACAGGCCGAAGAGGTTACCGGAGGGCTGGGTGAGCAGCATTTCGGCGGAGAGAGGCAACGTTCCCGCGGGGCCGGGTGCATGTGTGGCCACGCGAAACAAACCGCGATCGCCGATAGCACGATCTGTGGCCTGCTCGTCGCCGAGCACTGAACTGAGCGAGATGGGTTCGATGGGAAAGCCCTGCCCGCAGTCAAGTATAGAGGGCCAAGGTCTCTTCAGCGCCGGGCGATGCGTTGAAACGAGCGGGCAAAGTCCGCACGTGGGATTGATGCTATAAAGCTTGTGTGCCGGCAGAAGATCCGCCAACCCAAGCCGAGAGCGCTGCAGATTTGCGGCGTCGTTGGCTTTATTTGGTGCCGGCCGTCTTTGTCACCTACAGTCTCGCTTACCTTGGACGCTCAAACTTCGGCTTCGGTGCAGCGGCTGGATTGGCAAAATCCCTCCACATCACCGAGACGCGCGCCGCCTTTCTTGGTTCGGTGTTTTTTCTCAGCTATTTCCTATTCCAGGTGCCGGCAGCATCTTATGCGATCCGGCGAAGCGCCACCAGGCTGGTCTTCTTCGCGCTCATCAGTTGGGGTGTGTTTTCGGGATTGACCGGAATGATCCACCAGTACTGGCTGCTCGTCGTTGATCGCCTGCTGCTGGGAGTTGCGGAGAGCCTGATCCTGCCGTCGATGCTCATCTTGCTCACCCATTGGTTCACCCAGGCCGAGCGTTCCCGCGCCAACGCACTGCTCATTCTTGGCAACCCGGTCACCGTTATGTGGATGGCAGCCGTGACCGGGTATCTCATTCGCGCAGCAGGCTGGCAGATGACGTTTGTTCTCGAGGGCATCCCCTCGGTGTTGTGGGCCGGGATCTGGATTCTGGTGGCGCGCGACTCGCCAAGTGAGGTTCGCTGGCTTTCATCGGAAAGCAAGCTTTATTTGGCAAATTTGCTCAAGCAAGAACAGGCTTCTTTACCGGAATATTCGAACCTCATCGATGCGTTGCGCGTTAAGGGCGTGGTCTTGCTCTGCTTTCAATTCTTTTTCTGGAGCTTTGGCGTCTACGGCCTGGTCATTTGGATCCCGGAGATGCTCCGTTCCGGCTCAGCTCGGGGCATCGAGCAGATCGGCATGCTCAGCGCAGCCCCGTTTCTTCTGGCCGTGGTCCTGATGCTGGCAGTCGCACACTTTTCCGACCGGAGCTTGAATCGCAAGCCGTTCGTGTGGCCCTTTCTGATTTTTTCGGGAGTCGCACTATTTGGTTCGTTCGCAACCGTGGGCCGGCACTTCTGGCTGTCTTATCTCTTGCTGATCGTTGCCGGCGGCGCGATGTACGCGCCACTGGGCCCCTTCTTCTCAATCATGCCCGAGATGCTGCCTGACAACGTTGTGGGTGAAGTCATGGCGATCGTCAACAGCTGTGGCGCGCTGGGCGGTTTTGCAGGCACATGGCTGGTTGGGCTGCTTCAGGCGGAAACGGGAAACGCCCGGGCAGGGTTTCTCTCCATGTCAATCGCGCTGATCGTCGCGGGCGGGATCACTTTGCGCCTGTCTGCGCCTACACGCGCTTTCACAGCGGATTCCGCGTAAATTGCCCATCAACCATTCGCAAGATGCCCAGCGGATTCGAGTCCTTGAGCTCATCGGGCAGGGCCGATTGCGGAAAATCCTGATAGCAGACTGGCCGCACAAAGCGATAGATGGAGTACGTGCCCACCGAAGTGGCGCGGCTGTCGCTGGTGGCCGGATATGGGCCCCCATGCACCATGGCGTGGCAGACCTCAACGCCCGTTGGAAAACCATTGACGATCAGCCTTCCTGCCTTGCGCTCGAGAATCTCGATCAGATCTGCGAACGCGGACAAATCGGCTTCTGATCCGTGCAAGGTCGCCGTCAACTGCCCTTCGAGGCCGCGCGCCAGCGACATCAACTCTTCGCGGCTTTCGTATCGAATGGCAAGGGTTGTGGGCCCGAAGATCTCTCCAGCGAGTTCCGGATCGCGGACAAGATCGGCGCCTTCGATTTCAAAGACTACCGGCACGGCGTGGTTACTCGCGGCCCCGTTCTTGGGCGCCTGCGCCAGCGTCTCCACACCGGCTTGCTTTTGCCGCTCCTCGACGCCCCTGCGATAGCTTTTCGCGATTCCTTCGGTAAGCATGGGCAAATTCGCTGCCTGCCGGACTTGTTTTTCCAGCTCGGCGAGCAACGCGTCGGCCTCCGCGTCGCGCGGCAGAAAGACTAGTCCCGGCTTGGTGCAGAACTGGCCGACTCCGAGCGTAAACGATGCGAAGAGGCCGCCGGCAATCTGCGCAGCGCGCGTGCGCAAGGCCTCAGGCAGCACGAAGAGGGGATTCACGCTGCTCATCTCCATGAAGCACGGGATGGGCTCCGGGCGAGCTGCCGCCCGCTCAATCAGCGCCTTGCCGCCGGCGAGCGAGCCAGTGAATCCCACCGCTTTCACCTTGGGGTGCTCGACCAGCGCCGCTCCGATCTCCGCGCCCGGCCCGAAGAGTAGCGCAAAGACTCCCGCGGGCAAACCGCATTCGCTCATAGCGCGGGCAATCACCTGCCCCACCATCTCGCTGGTCCCCGGATGCGCGTGGTGCGCCTTGACGATGACAGGATTGCCAGCGGCAAATGCTGCCGCCGTGTCGCCGCCTGCGACCGAAAAAGCCAGAGGAAAGTTGCTGGCTCCAAAAACCGCGACCGGACCCAACGGGCGCATCATCGAGCGAATATCGGAACGCGGCAGAGGTTTGCGCTCAGGCTGCGCGGGATCGATGCGCGCGTTGACCCACGAGCCCTCCTCGACAACCTGCGCGAAGAGCCGAAGCTGGTTGATGGTTCGCGCCGCTTCGCCTTTCAGGCGCGCTTCGGGCAAGGCAGTTTCGCGATGGGCCCGCTCGACGATCTCCGAGGTGTTAGCTTCGATACCGTCGGCAATCGACCGCAAAAAGTGGCCTCTTTCGCGCCCAGTGGTCTTCCTGTAAGCCGCAAATGCCTCGTCGGCCAGATTCGCTGCCAGATCCAAATCCTCGAGCGAAGCGCAACGATAAGCCGGATCGAAGCGCGCGCCGGTCGCGGGATCGACGCCGTAGAACGCCTCGCCCTTCCCTTCGCGCGATACGCCGTTCACAATCGAGCAGCCGTGTAGTGCAATCGTCGTCAACATGAATCACCCCTGAAAGCAGCTTTCAGCCGTCAGCTCTCAGCTTTCTGCCTGAATTTCGCGGATACTGACCTCTTCCGATTCTGCGAGATTTGTTGTTTCAGCACGATGAAGCTGAACGCCGACAGCGAATAGCTGATCGCAGCCCGTCTCATTCTTCGCCAATGTCTTCGTGCCAAACTTCAGGATGCGCTGCAATGTAGCCGGCGAGCAGTTCGCGGCACTCGCGGTTGTCGAGGTCGATCACGCGAACGCCGTTTTCGCGCAGCCAGTCGAGCCCTCCGGCGAAGTTGCGGCTCTCGCCTACAACCAGCGTTCCGATGCCGAACTGCCGCACCAGACCGCTGCAATACCAGCACGGCGCCAGCGTGGTCACCATCACCATCTTGCGGTAGCTGCGCTGCCGGCCGGCACGGCGAAAAGCATCGGTCTCGCCGTGAACGCTCGGATCGCCCTGCTGCACGCGGCGATTGTGGCCGCGGCTCACCAATTCTCCCGTTTCCTTGAACATCGCCGCACCGATGGGAATGCCTCCTTCGGTCAGTCCATGTCGTGCCTCTTCGAGAGCCACGGCCAGCATCCTTTCGTATTGTTCCACGGGACCATCTTAGCGAAGTTGGCTTGGAAAGCGAGGTTGGCGGGGATTGCGGTGTTTGGCGGAGCGTGCGGTCAAGCGAGAAAAGAAGTGAAAAGGTGAACGGAGGCGTTGTGCCCGGCCGAAACTCGTTCGAGAAGGAAGCACGCCACGGAATCCGGGCTACGCGAGCCTCACTTGCGCCGCTAACTCCGCTTCAATTCACTGTGAGCACCAGCTTGCCGAAGTGGCTAGCATCGTTCATGCGTTCCAGCACTTCGCGCGCCTGGCTCCAGTGGAACTCCTCACCAACAGGCCGCATTTCGGTCAGCTTGATGGCGCGGTTCATCTCGAGAAAGTCCTTGCGCGAACCGACGTAGATGCCCTGAATGCGCGCTACCTTGTGCAAGACGAGTGGAATCGGGAAGGGATCCGCGCTGCCGGTCAACACGCCCACTTGTGCGATCGTTCCACCGGGCCGGATGGCTTTGAGCGACCGCACCAGCGTGCCCTGCCCGCCCACTTCCACCACCAGGTCGACACCTTCGCCATGCGTCTGATCCATTGCCCAGCGGTCCCACTCGGGATTGTCGCGATAGTTCAGGCCTGAATCCAGACCGATCGAGGCCGCCCGGTCGAGCTTTTCGTAGCTTGAAGAGATGCCCAGGACCCGTGCGCCTTTGAGGCGCGCAAACTGAAGGGCAAAGATGGAAACCCCTCCAGTGCCCTGGATGAGGACCGTGGCGCCCGGCTTCAAGTCCGCGGCGGCCAGCGCGTTCCAGGCAGTGACGGCGGCGCAAGGCAGGGTGGCGGCTTCCTGGAAGCTCAAGTGCTCGGGGACCGCTACCAAACCCTCCTGTTTGAGCACGATGTAGTCGGACAACACACCGTCTATATCGCCGCCGAGAGCACCGCGGGCCTTGGCCGCCGTCAGCGGACCGTCCAGCCAGTTCTGCATAAAGATGGCCATCACGCGATCGCCGGGTTTCCAGGCCGTTACTCCAGCACCAACAGCCACGATCTCGCCCGCGCCGTCTGAGAATGGAATGCGCGGCAGTTTCATCTTGGGGTTGTACTGGCCCTTGACGATCATCAGATCGCGGAAATTGAGGGAAACGGCACGAATCCCAACCAAAACCTCGCCGGGACCCGGCGCCGGGGTGGGACGCTCCACAAACTCCAAAGAATCAATACCAAACGACGATACTTGCCACGCACGCATGGGAAACCATTCTCCTTCCTTGGTTCCATCCGCGTCAATCTTTGGTACGCACTCAAACAAGAGACTCATACAATGGACTCACGGCAGGTTTGAGGGGAGAGTAACAACGGTAACCCATCGAGGTGGAAATGGCAAATCCCTTTGGAGACTCAAAGGCCGCCCCCGAAAGTAACCTCGTAAGTGACGAGGTCCGGAGGGCGGCCGAGCAAGAGCGCACCGCGCGCGAACGGCAAAGACAAACACTCCAGTTGCAACGCGAGAGCATTCTCTCGCAAAGAACATCGAATCCAGGGCGCCGCGCCGCGCTGGAAGCGGCTTTGGCTCAGGTAGAAGCGCAGCTTCAGTCGATCTGCTAGATCAGGGCTCTCGCGGGGGGATCTCCTCGCCGCCCGTCGCCGGCCCGCGATTCTCGGCGGGCGAGAATTTCTATTGCCAGACGCCCTCTTATCCGCCCGAACTACGGCTCCCTGTGGGGCTGATTCGCCGCCTTACTGCTCGCGATGAATGAGCAGGGTGTTCGCCTGATCCACTGAGGAAAGCGAGACGCGCGCGATGTTCACATGATCGGGGCGCGTAACCGCCCACAGGATCACATCGGCGATATCTTCGGCGGTCAACGGCCTGATGCCCTTGTAGACCTTGGCCGCCCTGCTGGCATCGCCATGGAATCGCACCAGGCTGAAATCGGTCTCCACCAGGCCAGGATCGACACTCGTCACGCGCACTGGCGTTCCTAGCAAGTCCTCGCGCAAACCGTCGTTGATGGCGCGTGCTGCGGCCTTGGTGCCGCAGTAAACAGCGCCGTTGGGATACACGATTTCGCCGGCCATCGAGCCGAGCGTGATTACGTGGCCGCGGCCCCTGACCACCATCCCGGGAACCACCGCCCGCGCCACATACAGCAGTCCCTTGATGTTGGTGTCGATCATCTCTTCCCAGTCTTCAATTTTCCCCGTATATAGCTTGTCCATGCCGCGGCTCAGACCCGCATTGTTCACCAGCACGTCGATCGCCGCCCATTCGTCGGGCAATTCGTCAATCACACGCTGCACGGCATGATGGTGGCGCACGTCCAGGTCGACGGAGTGCACGGCTGCGGCACCCTCGGCCAGTGCGCGCGAGGCAACTTCGGCCAGTTTTCCGGCACGGCGCGACGCCAGCAGCAGCCGCGCCCCTTCGCCGGCAAACGCGAGGGCCGTGGCCGCGCCAATTCCCGCGCTGGCCCCGGTGACCAAGACAATTTTTCCCTTCAGCTTCATGGGCCCCTCGATCCCTGGGTTTGTCTTCCATGTTAGATTCGGGCCGAATTGCGGATTTGTGACACGCGATACTGACCAACCGCCCAGTCTTCCTGAGCCAGGCCCGCTGCACGCGCTTCGACAAACACTTGGGAGAGCGCATCGGCCAGGCTCAGATGCGTATCGCGCTCCGCGGCCGCCTCGCGCAAGAGCCGCGTGTCTTTTTCCCCCATCTCAATAGTTGCGCCCGGCGTCTCCGGCGGATGCAGGATCACCTTGCTGTAAGCCGCGTAGAACGGCGACTGGAAGAGGGCGCTGTTGATCGCCTCGAAGAATGTCTCCGGTGGAATTCCCTGCTTCTCAGAATAGACAAACCCTTCGCTAAGAGCATAGGTCATGGCGCTGATAAGAAAGTTGCCGCCGAGCTTGACGGCGTGCGCCTGCCGCGGCTCGGTGCCGACAACCGAAATCCCCCGCGACATCGGCTCCAGCACCGGACGCGCTCGCTCCACCGCGGACTCTTTGCCGGCCACGACGATCCACAGCCTTCCCTGTTCGGCGATATTCGGCCGCCCGAACACTGGCGCGGCCACAAAATCGACGCCGCGCCGCGCGTGTTCCTTGGTTAGCCGCTCGCTCAGAGCCACGCCGATCGTGCTGCATGAAATGTGCAGCGAGCCGGGCTCAAGCGCATCCATCAACCCGTTAGGGCCAAAGATCGCTGCTTCGTTTGCCACATCGTCGAAGAGCATGGTGATGACCGCGTCGGCGCCCAGCTCGGCCTCCGCCGGCGTGGCCGCGGCAATCGCGCCCTCGCGCAGCAGCGGCTCGGTCTTGCCTTCCGTCCGGTTCCACACGCGCAATTCGTGGCCGGCGGCGATCAACCGCTGCGCCATCGGCGTGCCCATCTTTCCCAGGCCGAGAAATCCAATCTTCATTCCGACCGCCCTCCTGATCTTGTTCGTCCGGCAGCGCTCACATCTTGCGCAGCAGAATCGTTCCGCGCTCTGCGCCTTCCACTTTGCCGCTGACGATCACCGTCTGGCCGACCTCGGTCATGGTCAGAATCAATGCATTGTTAGCCGACGGATCGTGCCGCACCAGATGAGGAGCCGGCGCTCCACCGATCAGCAGCCGCATTTCGGCGATGCCGCTCACCTTTGCGCCGTCTCCAATCAGCCGCAACCGGTACTGCCTTGCCTCGTGAATGTGCTCTGTAAGATCCACTTCGAATTTGGAGTCTTTCCATGCACCAACCGCATTATCGGCCCATAACTGCGCTTGCGCATCCCACGTGGCCGGGGGCGCGGCACCGGTATCGAACGCCGCAAGCCGGCGTATGCGCGGGCCGCCGGCGGTTTCGGTGACGACCAGCCGCAGCGCCGCATACGCGCCCGCCACAAACGGCGCGATCCGTTTGTGGCCAACCGAGCTGCCTGTGTAAAGCGTCGTCCACTCGCCGCCTGCGAGTCCCTCCAGCTTAAACGCGTGCACGCGTTGGCCGAATCGGCAATCCTCCTCGAGAATCACGTGGTCGGCATGTGCACCCGCTGGAAGCCGGAGCTCGACTCGGTCACCGGTCCCGGCGGTTTCCGCCGCGCTTTTCTGAAACCGGCGGCGGATCTCCTCGCCAAACTCGCGCGCCCGCGCAAAGTCCTCCGCCGGCATGTGCCCGCGCCGGTCGGCCGGGATATTGAGCAACAACTGCGCGCCGCGTCCCACCGACCTGTAGTACACCTCCATCAATTGATCCATGGTCATCAGGTTGCGCACGTTGGTCGTGCTCCAGAACCAGTTCGGGCGCCGGATCGACACGTCGCACTCCACCGGTATCCACGCATCTCCGTCCGGATCGCCGAGCAACGCAGTCGAGGTTCCGCTCCTCGCGTCCTCTCTCGTCTCCGCATTCCACAGAGGATACGGCGCAAAGCCGTTCTCGTTGCCCACCCAGCGAATGGTCGCGTCCGGCCCCTGAAAGATGGCCGCGTGGGGGGCATACTTGCGCACCAGGTCCGATGTTGGCACCACGCTCGATCCGTCGAACCACACCTCGACCATTGGCCCGTAGCGCGTGAGCAGTTCCGTCAGCTGTTCGCGATACATCGCGTTGTACGCCTGCTGTTTGACCGGGTCGCTGCACTGGCCGCCGATGCCTGCGCCAAAGTAATCGTCGCGCGGCGAGAGATACACGCCCAATCGCAGTCCGTGTTTCCTGCACGACGCGGACAATTCGGCCATCACATCGCCATGCCCACCCTTCCAAGGCGTATTGGCGATGCTGTATTTGGTCGTCCTGGTCTGCCACATGCAGAATCCGCCCTGGTGCTTGGCCACAAATACGATGTAGCGCGCACCGAGGTTGACCGCGCACTGCGCCCAGTTATCCGTGTCGATGTCCGGATCGATCGCGCTCAATGGTGTCGAAAGATCGTCGCCTTCTTTGTCCTGAAAGGTGTTGGGCGCGAAATGGACGAACATGCCGATCTCGAGGTCCTGCCAGGCCAGCTGATCCGAAGAAGGGATGGCTCGGGCCGTGCCGACTTTCTCCGCGGCGCCCGCAAGACTTCGGCCCAGCGCCAACGCGGCTGCAGAGCCGAGCCCGCCCGCAACAAACGAACGGCGATCTGTCTTCGCAAATGCCATGCTTTCCGTTTCTGCTGCGGTGTTGCGAATTTCGGGAGATGGACGCTAATTCGGCGTGCCCGTCGTCTCGTCGCGGCTGAACATGCATTCCTGGCACTGGCACACGCGGCGCAAATATTCCCAGGAATAAATTCCGCCGGAGTGGCCGTCCTGCCAATTGAACTGGATCGCGTAGCGGCCCACCGGATGCGCGCTTGCCGGCCTCGGCGGCGGTGCATACATGGGAAGGACTGCGGCCGGCTTCGCTTTCGGCTCTCCCGGCTTGCGGCCCTCCTGATTGCGTTCTTCCACGCAGGTGGCGCAGGGGCATGCTTCGCGCAGCCAGGCAAAACTCCACGCGCTCTTGTGGCCGTCAACCCAGTCGATCTCCAGGCCCTTGCCCTCGGTCAAGAGCACGCGCACCTTCTCAGGAGTGATGGCGATCTTGGGCAGCGGCTGATTTCGCGCCTCCCGCCGTTCCTGTTCTTCCTTCGACGCAAAGCGAATGCCCTCGTGGCTCATGGCATTAGTTTACTGGGATCGGGTGACGGGTGAGGAGGTGAAGAGAGCGAAGAAAGTGAAGGGAGTGAAACGAGCGAATGAAGCTGGGAGCGAATCGCGCTGACCGGGCCTAACGCTGGCAATTCTGCTGTCGTTCACTCTTTTCGCTCTCTTCCCGTTTCGCCCCTCACTCCCTTCACTCCTTCACTTTTTCACTGCCTGAAGAAGAACCACGCCGCCATGCTCATGCCGATGATCACCACCAGTGCGCGGAGCACAGGTTGCGGAACATGGCGGGCCAGACTCGCCGACACGTAGCCTCCGATGCCGGCGGCGATCATGGCCGCCACGCAGTAACGCCACACTACCTCGCCTTCGACGATAAAAATCACGAAAGCGATGCCGTTCGCCAGCAAATTGGCGACTACTTTCAATGCGTTGATTTCTTGTATGTCGCGGTACCCGAAGAGCGCGAGCAATGTCATGAAAAGAAATCCTGCGCCGGCGCCAAAATAGCCGACATAAAAACTCACCACGAGCGATGCCAGAAAGAGCAACCACTTCGGCATCCCGTGTGATGGGCCGCCTGCTTCGCGCTCGGCTCGTTTCCGGTTGAGCCGCGCCAACGCCCGCGAAACCGGTCCGCTGACGGCAAAGGTCGAAGCCGCAGCCAGCAGCAGCCACGGCACCAGGTGCAGGAATGTTCGCTGCGGCGTGTTCAGCAGGACGACCGCTCCGATCGTGCCGCCCAGCAGGCCGGCCGCGCCCATCAACCACGCCATCCTCAGGTTCTTGCGCACGTCTGGCCAGTAGGCAGCGATCGACGTCAGTTGGCCGGGCCAAATGGCCACGGTGTTGGTGGCATTCGCCTGCACCGGCGGGATGCCAACGCCCAGCATGGCGGGAAACGACAGAAACGAGCCGCCGCCGGCAACCGCGTTCAGCACCCCGGCCAGAAACGCCGCCACCACAAGCCACACCCAACGCCAGTCCGTCGCCGCTACGAGACTCTCGAAATGGGTCATGCGCATTTCATTGTAGAGGTCCGGCGTGCCTCCTCCGCTCCCGCCGCCCCTCGAGTTTCGTTTGCTTCATTTGTTCACAAAATTTGCTTTTCCAATCAGTTGGGGCGAGTTATGCTCTTGCCATGCTTCCCCGCCGTTTGCCCGTTTCAGCGGGACTGCTGTCTCTGGTTCTTGTCTCCGCCTCGGCCCATCTTATTGCTCAATCCGTTGTGCCCGGCGCGATCGTTCCGGGGTCGCCGGCACCGCTCGAGCTGGACGGCGGCAGCGTCGCGCTCGACGGTCCCTGGCAATTCCATCTCGGCGACGATCCCGCCTGGGCCGCACCCGATTTCGACGATTCATCGTGGGAACAGATCTCGGCAGCCAAGCCCTGGGGCGCACAGACGCACCCCAATACCGAGGGTTTCGCCTGGTACCGGCTGCATGTAACCTTTCCAGGCCACGCACCACCCACAATCACGTTGCTGGTTCCGCAGGTCGATGACGCCTACGAGGTCTATTGGAATGGCCGGCTTGTCGGCTCGTTGGGCAAGCTGCCGCCGCAACTGAACCTGTGGCAAAGCCCCTGGCCGGCCAGCTTCGTTCTCGGTCCGCCAGAGCCCGGCGTGCTGGCCGTTCGCGTCTGGAAAGACGGCTTTGCTTCCTATGACACCGGCGTCTCAGGCGGCTTTGAGTCGTCTCCGATCCTCGGCAGCCCGCTGGCGGTCGGCGCGGCGCTCGACGCCTGGAACTACCACTGGTTACAGGGTCAGCAACTCAACTTTGCTCTCAACTCGCTCTATGCGCTCGTCGCAATCATCTGCCTCGTCGCCTGGTTCCGGGACCGCCGTCAATGGCTCGTTTTTTGCATGGCTGGATTCGCTTTCAGCCACGCGGCCGTGCCGACGATTGCTCCCGGCATTCTTCCCATCACGAGCGCCATGGCGGCCGCTCTAAGCACGCCCATCTTCTGCGTAGGCGATGTTGCGCTCTGGTTCTTGCTGGCTTGGCTCCTTGACGTGCGCGGCGAAGCGCGCCTGATGCGGGTCCTGCGATGGTCCGCGGTCATCGAGTTTGCCATGGCCGTTCCCGACGCATTCACCGGGATCGGGTTTGCATTGGCCAATCCGGTTCCATGGCAATGGCTCGACGCAGCGCTCACCCTGGTCTATACCGCCTTCGAGCTCATCCCCGTTTACATCATTGCAGTCGCGCTCATGCGCCGATCGCGTCTGGATTGGATCCGCTGGGCGGTGGCGCTGGTCGCCCTTCTCACGCAGTTGCTTTTCATCTGCACTTACACGTTCGAGCAGGGCAGCCGCTTCACGCACTGGACTTTGGGAAACCGGATCGCGGCGCCGCTCTTCACAATTTACGGGAGCCCGGTCTCGGCAAACGTCTTGTCCGGGATCGCCCTGCTGCTCATCCTCGCCTATGCGGTCTACCGCTACGCCGCAGAGAATACGCGCCATCAGTTGGCGATGGAGCAGGAACTGGAAAGCGCGCGCGCCGTGCAGCAGGTTCTCATTCCCGTCGACATGCCCGAAGTGCCGGGATTCAAGATCGACAGCGTCTACCTGCCCGCCGGCGAGGTCGGCGGAGACTTCTTCCAGATCATGCCTACCTCGGCAGGCGGCCTTCTGGTCGTCATCGGCGACGTCAGCGGTAAAGGCATGCCTGCAGCGATGACTGTCTCATTGCTGGTGGGGACGGTGCGCACCCTCGCTCACTACACGCATTCTCCCGGGGAAATTCTCGCCGCCATGAACCAGCGCATGCTGGCGCGCAGCCATGGCGGGTTCACCACCTGCCTCGTCCTTCGCGCCGATCCAGATGGCACACTGACGGCAGCCAACGCCGGGCACCTCGCGCCATATCTTGACGGCAAAGAAATCACTACCGAAAGCGGCCTACCGCTGGGCCTCGAGGCCGACATGCGCTATCCGGAGCGCAAATATCAACTCCCTCCCGGCGCGCAGCTCACCCTGCTCTCCGACGGGGTTCTTGAAGCCCGCAATGCATCCGGCGAGCTCTTCGGATTCGGACGTACAGCGGCCGCGTCCACTGAATCCGCCCAAAATATTGCCGGCGCGGCTCAGCACTTCGGACAGGAAGATGACATCACCGTGCTGACACTGTCGCTTGTGGGAGCGTCCGTTCATGCATAAGCTGCTCCTCGTCTTTCTGGTTCCCACAGCAGCCTTCACCGCTCTGGCTCCGGTACGCGCCCGGTCCTACACGACCATTTCACCGCAGCAGTGCGTTTCGCACGTCGGCGACGACCCCGCCTGGGCTGCGCCTTCGCTCGACGAATCAGGCTGGCAGCCGTACACAGAGTGGAAGCCGCGGCTGGATCAAACGAGCGTCTGGGTGCGCTGCCACGCGGACCTCGGCCCGCTGCGGGGCGTTGCACAACCCGCCATTCAGATCAGTCTCTACGCCTCCTACCAGCTTTACCTGCAAGGAAAGCTTCTAGGCGGTTCCGGCGATTTGCATAATGGAAACTTCAGCATCGATTCCATCCGCTCGTTCCGTGCGCCCGCTGAGCTTCTTGAGCCGAGCCCGGCGACTCTCGCGTTGCGCGTCACCTATCACAGCGCGCTGGTCACCGGGGGCCCAATTCCCGCCCTGATGGCGCGGCCGATGGAACTGCGCGCCGGAGACGAAGACATCCTCGATGCTCTGCGCGCCCGGACTGTGCTGACGAGATCTTCGTCCTATTTTGAAATAGCGGCGTGCTACGGCGTCATAGGCGTATTGGGCATCATGCTGCTCGGGCTTTTCTTCTACGACCGCGAGCGCCGGGAACTTATGTTACTCAGCACCACTTGCCTTGCCATGACTACGCTGCGGCTGAACGAATTCAGTACCGCTGCAATGTTGGACTACTCCCTTGCCGCTTGCGCCTGTTTGGTTACCCTGGGCAATCTTCTGCTCACCGCGACCCAGTATGCGTTCATCTGGGTGCTGGCAGGCCGGCGCATACCGCGCGCCATTTGGATCCTGATCTCTCTCGCATTCCTCGCGCACGCCTATTCCGGCATCGACGCGGTGATCGGCGCCTTCGGGCCGTCATTCCTCACTTCGCAAAGAGACAATCTGGTCTACGGCATATCTCTCCCCGCGCATCTCGTGCTCTCCTTCTCGCCGTTCGTCGCCTTCTGGCCGTACCAGGCGATCTCCCGCCGCATGCGCCCCATCGCGGCTCTGTGCATGCTTTGGGCGGTCGCCGACATTACCTGGTTCACGGTGCAGGGCGGCAGCCACTTTCTTCACGTGCCTGGCGTCCAGAATCTTTTCGTCCACTGGAGCGTCGCGCTCATCGAGGTACGAGGCTTCACGACTGCAGGTGTGCTCGCCGCCTTGCTTGGCCTTTTGTTCCGCGAGCAGCGCCAGGTCACCGAAGAGCGCGCGATGCTGGCCGGCGAAATGGCATCGGCGCGCGAGATTCAGCAGTACCTCATCCCCGAGAAGCTGCCGCCGACTCCCGGCTTAGCGATTGAGAGCGTCTACCAGCCTTCGCGCGAAGTGGGCGGAGATTTCTTCCAGGTACTTCACGACCTGCGTGACGCGAGCACCTTGATCATAGTCGGAGACGTGGCAGGAAAAGGATTGCAAGCCGGCATGCTCGCCGCGCTCATCGTCGGCGCCATCCGCACGGCGTTCAAATTCACCTCCGATCCCGGCAAGATATTGGCTCTGCTGAACGATCGCCTGCAGGGCCGCGGATTGGTGACCTGCCTCGCCCTGCGCATCGGCGGCGATGGGACCGCTGAGCTGGCCAACGCCGGGCATCTGCCGCCTTACCTCAACGGCAAGGAGCTGGCGCTGGATGGCGCCTTGCCGCTGGGCGCGGTGCCCGACGTCGCCTTTCAGGCTACCCGGGTCAAGCTGAGCGAGGGCGAGTCCTTATTGTTTGTCTCCGACGGCGTCGTCGAAGCCCGCAACTCCGCGGGCGAACTCTTCGGCTTCGAGCGCACTGCTGCGATCTCCACTGAATCGGCCCAGCAGATCGCCGGCGCCGCCCAGGCTTTCGGCCAGGAAGATGACATCACTGTACTGACGGTTGCGCGTGCACCGGAGCTGGAGGCGGTGACGGGATGAAGCGAACCTCTCTCGTCTTGCTTCTTCTGGCGGTCTTCGCGTCCGCCAGTCTTTCTGCACAGACCTTCAGCCTGATCACCGGCCACGAGCCGGTGACTTCACTCGACGGTCTGTGGCGCTTCCACACCGGAGACAACCCCGCCTGGGCGGACCCAAACTACGACGATTCGAACTGGCCGCTGATCCGCTCAGGAGAGAGCTGGACCGAGCAGGGATATCCAGCATTTACAGGATATGCGTGGTACCGCTTCAAGGTTGAGGTGCCGGGTGACGGCCAGCCCGTCGACCTGCTGCTTACCGATATCCTCAACGGTTGTCAGGTTTATGCGAATGGCAAGCTGATTGGCAGTGCGGGCTCCGCCGTGGCCACACGGGACCCCATCTGGAGCTCGCTGTGGACGATGTTTCGACTTCCAGTGAGCGGCAAGGGCGCGCAAACCATACAGATTGCCCTGCGTGTATGGACTTATCGGCCCCTCGCGTCCTGGGTTGGCGCAGGGTCTTTGAGTCCGGGGAGTGAAGCAGGCGATCCAAATCTGCTTTTTCACTTGCTTGAATCCCAGCAATCGACGCGCGCTCTCCATTTCGTGAACGAGTATGCATTTGGTCTCTTTGCAGCGTTAGTCGGCTTTGCCATTCTGGCCCTTTTCCTCCTGCGTCTCAAGGAGAAGGAATATCTCTGTTTTTCTATTTTGCTCCTTGCCCAATCCGCCAGTGTCGCGCTCGACCTGCAATTCAACCTCGGTTCGTTGCCCTACCCGCTCTGGTACCTGCTGGACCTTGTGACTGAAGTGCCCGCGGTGATTGCGGCCTTGGCGTTCTTCTCCATCGTTTTGCGTGTGCGCCGGTCGATTCTGTGGTGGACAGTCCTCCTGCTTTCGGCTGCGTGTCCTTTTTCAGCAGTGCTCTTATATCTTCAGTGGGCCAGCGCGAGCATGTCCTATGCCCTTGAGGGGGTGTGCATCGCGCCAGCTTACGCCTGGGTCATTTCGGTGCTTCTAACGGGCGTGTTCCGAAAGGAGGTCTCGGCGAGACTGCTGCTCGTTCCGGTCGCACTCTTTTATGGTCTGGACCTCTTCGACCTGACGGCCCGGATCGTGTGGCAGCTCACGGGATCAATGAAACTGGCGCTGTCTGCCATCTACGCCACGCTGATCTCGTTGCCTTTTCCAATCTCTCTCGACGACCTTGTCGGATTCGTCTTTATTCTTGCATTGCTCATTTTCCTGGTACGCCGTTTCGCCCTTGCGCGCAAGGAAGAGGAGCGCCTGGCCGGCGAATTTGAAGCAGCCAAGACCGTGCAGTCCCTTCTGATTCCGGCCGTGCCGCCGGCCACGCCGGGATTCATGGTTGAGTGCGTCTACCTGCCTGCGCAAGAAGTGGGCGGAGATTTCTTTCAGATACTCCCCGGCGACGACGGCGCTTTGCTGATCGTGGTCGGTGATGTGAGCGGCAAGGGGCTGAAAGCCGCCATGACCGTGAGCGCCATCGTAGGCGCTCTGCGCGCCGGGAAGGCACGCCAGCCTGTGCAGGTGCTCGCTCACCTCAACCGCGTCCTCTGCGGCCAAATCGGCGGCTTCGTCACGTGCTGCGCGGCGCTTATCGACGCGGATGGGAAACTGACCATCGCCAACGCCGGCCACCTGTCCCCATATCGCAACGGCGAAGAATTGCCCGTGCCGACCAGCCTGCCTCTCGGGCTCCTCGCGGACGCGAGCTATGAGGAGAAGCGCTTCGAACTCGCTCCTGGCGACCGCCTCACCTTCCTCTCCGACGGCGTCGTCGAAGCCCGCAACTCCGCGGGCGAACTCTTCGGCTTCGATCGCACAGCCGCCCTGTCCACCCGAACCGCCGAATCCATCGCCAGCGCCGCCCAGGCTTTCGGCCAGGATGACGACATCACCGTGCTCACGCTTGCCTTCGCCGGTGCCGAGGCGCCGCATGCTTAGGGCGCGGCTGCTGGCAGCGGCGCTGCCGGCCATTCTGGCTGTGTGCTTCTTCCGCACGCCCACGGCACAGGCGCAGGTGGATGCCACTCAGTGGCCGTCGGGAACGGTGGACATCGATCAGGGGTGGAAAGAACAGGCCGGGGACAACCCGGCTTGGGCGCAGCCCGGCTTCAACGATAGCCAGTGGAAGACGGTGGAGCTGGACGACATGGGCGCAGCGCAGCCGGGATGGCAGTGGTTTCGGCTACGCATAAAGCTGGCGCCGGGGCATCGTCACGTGCACCTGCTGTTTGCGGGCGGAGTGGGCACCTATCAGGTTTACATCAACGGGGAAAAGGCCGACGGGCCAGAGGTGCTGCCGTTCTTCGAGGTGAAGCGGCCGACGGAGCAGGTGATTCCGGTGCCCAACGAAGCGACGGACCTGGTGCTGGCGCTGCGGACGCGGGCGACGAAGACCTACCGCTACTATCATCTGCCGCTATTTCTGACGGCGGAGCTGGGAACGCCTGGCGCGATCGAGGACGAACGCGCGGCGATGGAGAGCGTGCGGTTGTATTTGGCGGTGCCGTCCATTGTCATCAACCTGGTCGTCCTTTTGGCGGGGCTTGCGGCCCTGGCACTATACCGGGCGCAGAGGGGGCACGCCGAATATCGATGGCTGGGGCTGTATCTGCTGCTGTTGGCGATTTCGACCATGCTTGGCGTCGGCTCCGAGACGGGGCTGATTCCGCTGGCGTGGAATGATTTCCTCGGGGATCCGCTGATCTACGCGTTCACGATTCTGCAGATCGAATTCACGTTCAGCTTTGCAGGGCAGCGCGTGGGGCCAGCGTGGCGGGTGTATGAATGGCTGCTGCCGACGCCGCTGCTTCTGTTCGCGGTGATGCTGATTGGAAATGTGTCGGGGAATCCGTATGCGCTGGTGGAAGCGGCGATGATTTTGCCGGCGGCGCTGCTGCTGCCAGTGCTGCTGTTGATCTGGTACCGGAGAGGGAACCGCGAGGCGGGATGGCTGATTTTGCCGAGCCTGCTGCCGGTGGCGACGGCGGCGCTGTTCGATGTGGGATTCGTTGCCATTTATGCGGGATGGGACCGGCTGAAGTTCCTGGACGATCCGATTCTGGTGGGACCGGTTGCGCTGTGGTTGTCGGACGTGGGCGATTTTCTGTTCGTGCTGGCGATCGCGGTGGTGATGTTCTTCCGGTTCACGCGGGTGAGCCGCGAGCAGGCGCGAACAGCGGCGGAGCTGGAGGCGGCGCGGACGATCCAGCGCCGGCTGGTGCCCGCGCGTGTGCCGCAGGTGGCAGGGTACACGTTGGAGGCTGCGTACTATCCGGCGCAGGAAGTGGGCGGGGATTTCTATCAGGTGCTGGAGTCGGGAGGCGGCGCGCCGATGGTGGTGGTGGGTGATGTGAGCGGCAAGGGACTGAAGGCGGCGATGACGAGCACGCTGGCGCTGGGAGCACTGCAAGCGCTGGCGAAGGAGAACCTGGGGCCGGCGGCGGTGCTGACGCGGCTCAATAGGCAGCTGGCGGAGACGCGCGACGAGGGATTCATTACCTGCGTGTGCGCACGGCTCTCTCCGAATGGACAGGTCACGGTAGCCAACGCCGGGCATCTGCCGCCGTACCATGATGGCCGCGAGATTCAACTCGACCCCAGCCTCCCACTCGGCATCGCCTCCGATGCCGAGTACGCGGAAACCACGCTCACGCTCGCCCTCGGCGACACCCTCACGTTTCTTTCCGACGGCGTTGTCGAGGCCCGCAACGCGTCTGGAGAACTCTTCGGCTTCGAGCGTACCGCAGCCATTTCCACTCAGGCTGCCGAAAGCATTGCCCGTGCGGCTAGCACCTTCGGCCAGGAAGACGACATTACCGTGCTCACGCTGCAGTACGCCTCAGCCGAGGTGGCGCATGGGTAGCAGTCCCTCTCGGTTACGCTGTGCATGCGACGTCTTCGCCCTGACGCTGATGCTTCTCGCTCCCGCGGCTCTCGATCACGCGCAGGCGATTGTCGCACACGGCGCCGCCGGACCCGCACGGCTCGACGGCCCGTGGCTGCTTTTCGAAGGCGATCCTCCGGGCGGTCCCCTCGCCTCCGTTGATCCTCGCCCCGGCCGAACTTACTGGCTCAGCAAGGACCGCCGCGCTTCGGCGCAAGGACCCAACGTAGTCTGGCTGCGCGCGACCGTCAGCTCCGATCAGTTCATTGCGAATCCGGCCTTGCTTGTGAACCCCGACGCCGACGATTGCACGGTATTCGTGAATGGACAGAGAGCCGCCGACTGCGCCGGCTGGCCCCGCACTACCATCGAAGCTCGGCGTTGGATGCTGCTGTATTTGCAGGTTGGTCCCGCCCAGGTCGCTCTTCGCATCGTCGGGCTTCATCGTCAAGCGGCGAGACTGCCGCGCAGCGGCGACGTGCTCCTCGGCGAAGCGCTTGTTCTCGAAGATATCCGCACAGCTGCTGATGCGGCGCACCTTTACGACGCGCTGCTGCAAGCCTTGCTCTGTCTCGGCGAACTCCTCGGCGGAGTCATTCTGCTGCTGGCCTTCCGCAACGATCGCGGCGCGCGAGAATACCTCTGGTTCGCGGCATTCCTTTTTCTTGATGGGACGATGTCGCTGGAGTCGGTCTTCAATTGGGTCTACCCGTTGCTTCCGCGCTGCACCGCCGAGCTTACTGATTCTCTGGGCATGATCGGCCGCTACGCGCCGCTGGTTGGCTTCATCGCCGCCTTTACCGGGGTTCGTCTCAACCGCTGGATGCGTGGCTATCAGATCCTGCTTTTGGTCGTGCCAGTGCTCATTGGCCTGCCTTATTTGAGCGAGCAGTTCACCTGGTTCCCTCCTTTGCCCGGCCAGGCGTTCAGTTGGATCCTGCTCCTCATACAAATGCCTTTCATCGCTGGCTCGTTGGGTTTTCTGGCGTGGAAATGGCGGCGCGGGAGTAGAGAAGCTGGTCTGCTGCTGCCTTCATTTCTACTGGCAAGCGCCATCGAAGTGCTCGGACTCACCGTGCCCTGGTTCACGCAATTCCGTGTCGGTCGCTTCGCCTTTGAATATGACGACCTGTCGATGTTCTTCTTCCTGGTTTCCATCGGCCCGGTCCTGTTGTTCCGCCATCGCCGCATCAGTCTCGAGCAGGTACGCGTTAGCGCTGAGTTCGAAGCGGCCCGCGAGGTACAGCAGCGGCTGGTCACAACGCCACCCACGGTGCCCGGCTTCCAGATCGAAGGCGTGTATTTGCCCGCTACCCAGGTAGGCGGAGATTTCTATCGAATTTTGCCGGAAGAAGAAGGCGGAATCCTGGTTGTGGTGGGCGACGTGAGCGGCAAGGGATTGCCCGCCGCGATGACCGTCTCCGCCATCATCGGCTCGTTGCGAACGCTCTCGACCGCCGCTCCTGCGGAGATCCTTCGCATACTCAACCTGTCTCTCGCCGGTGATCTTCGCGGCGGGTTTGTCACCTGCCTTGCGGCTCGCCTGCACCCCGACGGCTCTTGCACACTGGCCAATGCGGGTCACGTCGCTCCGTACATCAACGGAGTGGAACTCGCTATCGACAACGGTCTTCCGCTCGGCCTCAGCGCCGAATCCGTGTACCCGGAAATGACCTTCACCCTGCCTCCCGGCGCCCAGCTCACCGTCATCACAGACGGCGTTGTAGAAGCCCGCAACACTCAAGGCGAGCTCTTCGGCTTCGAGCGCACCGCGGCGATTTCCACTGAATCCGCCGAAAGCATTGCCCGTGCGGCCAGCACCTTCGGCCAGGAAGACGACATCACGGTGCTCACACTTGAGCTTGTAGCAACCGGGGTGGCGCATGCGTAGGCTCATCCTGTTGGCGATAGCCGCGTTGGCGCTGCCTGCATGCGCGCAGGTTTTCGACATGGAGCGCGATCGCGTGCAGATGGCGGCTTTGGACGGCATGATGCGTTTCCACACCGGCGACGATCCCCGTTGGTCCGATCCCGCCTTCGACGATTCCGCGTGGCCGCTCATCTCTTCAGAGAGCGATTGGAGCGCACAGGGCTACAAGGACTACAGCGGCTTTGCGTGGTACCGGTTCAAGGTGATTTTGCCCCTTGACCACCGGCAACTTGGCCTTTTCATTCCCCACATTCTGACCAGTTACCAGGTGTTTGCTGACGGCCAGATCGTCGGCTCATTCGGAGGATTCCCGCCCCGCGCCAACATCTATGACATTCACCAGCACATGGTGTTGCTGCCGCCCGAGCAAGGCGGCCAGATGAAGATTGCCATCCGCGTGTGGCACCGGCCGCAATGGGCAATGTATATCGGCGGGGGCATCCAGGGCGAGCCGCGCATTGGCGACGCCGGCCAGTTGCGGGATTGGATGATGCTGCAGGACAAAAACACGTTCTGGGAGCAGTCGGCGCAGAACCTGTCAGCCCTGCTCTGTTTCCTCTACGGCGGCACCGGCTTTGCGCTGTTCCTGATGCGGCCGAAGGAACGCGTGTACCTGTGGTTCGGCTTGAGCGGCATTATCTTCGGCACTCACTCCCTGATATACGCCTACGCGGCATTTCACGATCTGCCGCTTTTCGTGGGCGACGCATTGCCGTACATTCTCGGTGGAGCAGGTTTCTTCAGCTTTGTGATGTTCGTTTGGTTGCTGCTGGGAGCCCAGCGCACTTTCTGGGTCTGGGCGGCTGCGGCATCCCTGGTGCTGCATACAGCGATGTTGATTTTGCCTGCGGCCCGGCACCTGCCAATTTCAGTTGGCAATTTGATCTTCAGTGTGGTCGACCTCCCCTTCTTAATCGGCCCTGTGGTCATGCTGATCGAGGGAGCGAAACGCGGCGATCCCAACGCACGATTACTGCTGATTCCGGTGGGATTCAATGCTCTAGCGAACTTGATCAATGACATCCTCACGGTGATCCTCACCGCGGGTCATGCTTGGATCAAACCGATCTGGACCTTCTGGGACAGGACCTTCAGCTGGCCGTTCACGTTTGGACTATATGATCTGTCGATTTGGATTATTTTGATCGCGAATCTTGGGATCGTTGTGCTGTGGTTCGCGCGCTCGCGGCGGGAAGAAGAACATTTGCAGAGCGAGATGGAAGCGGCGCGAGCCGTGCAGCAAATGCTCATCCCTGAAAAGATCCCCCACATTCTCGGCTTTCGCATCGAGAGTGCGTACAAACCGGCGAGGCAAGTGGGTGGGGATTTCTTCTATATTCGCCCCGAAGAGGCAGGCGGTGTCCTGGTCGTAGTGGGCGACGTCAGTGGCAAGGGGCTGCGCGCGGCCATGACGGTCAATTCCGTGATCGGCGCCTTGCGTACGATGCCGTCTTTGGCGCCCGCCCGCATTCTCGGGGACTTGAATCGCGGCCTCGTGGGCCAGATGCAGGGTGGATTTGTGACCTGCTGCGTAGCCAGAATCGACCAGGATGGAAACGTAACGATCGCCAATGCAGGCCATCTGCCGCCGTATTCGGATGGGGTCGAGGCACCCGTTCTGGCGGGACTGCCGCTGGGCATCGCCGCCGGGGCCGAATACGAGGAAAGCGGTTTTTTCTTGCGGCCGGGCAGTACGCTCACCCTGGTTTCTGATGGAGTGGTCGAAGCCCGCAACGCTCAAGGCGAGCTCTTCGGTTTTGAGCGCACCGCGGCGATTTCCAGTGAATCCGCCGAAAGCATTGCCCGTGCGGCCAGCACCTTCGGCCAGGAAGACGACATTACCGTGCTCACTCTTGAGCTTGTTGCAACCGGGGTGGCGCATGCGTAGGCGCAGCATTTTGTTGCTGGCGTTGTTGGCGCCCATCGCCGGAGGGCCCGACTGCGCACAGGCAACGAACGCGACGCCCGCAGCGCCGTTCGTCCGCTACCACTTCGGTGACGACCCGGATGGTGCCAAAGGCTGGGCCAGCGAGAATTTCGACGACAGCGCCTGGCCCATCGCGATCAATGGACTCCTTCCCGCCGTGGCCGGCCGCGGTGACAGCTTTCTCTGGGTGCGCATGCACGTCCGGGTACCGGGCAACGTGCAGGCGCCGATGGCTCTGCATCTCACGGGCCTCGGCCTGCAGCCGACGGCGTGGCAGGCGTTCGTCGACGGCCATGCGGCCGGCGGGCAGGGTTTGTTCCCGCCGCATGCAGATCCCGTCGAGCCGCCGGTTTCTCCCGTAATGGAGCTGCCGCCCGGTTTCGGTCAGCCCGGCGCGACGGCGCTGGTTGCGTTACGCGAATGGCAGGCCCCCACTTTCTTTGAAACCGGGGCTCCCAGCCGTCCGGCGGCGGTGATCGACGATGCACGCGTGCTTTATCAGGCCGTTCGCGCCAGCGGTGCAGAGAGTGTAGCGGAGAACGGGCCGGAATTCGGCCTCAGCATTTTGCTGTTCCTCGTTGGCATCGTGCTGATCTTCGTCTGGCGGTCCTCGCGCGGACCCGAATACCTTTGGGCCGCGGTCTTTATGGTGTCGCCGTTGCTGATGGCAACCCTTTCATCGAGCGCAGTTGCCGCGCGTCTTTCGTTCCACGAGCAGGCTGCGGCCTGGGCAGCGGTCTATACGTCGGGCCTGATCGCGGAGATCGAATTGATGTGGACGCTCTTCCGGCTGCGTTCACGCGCTCTCCACATCGTCTGGCACACCATCTGGGTTGCCTTCATTCTGGCCGAGATCGGGCAAGCCTGGTTTCTCGCATTCCCGGCCATCGAGCGCCTCTGCCGCATTGTGATTCTGGCCGGCGTTCCGGCTTTCGACGCCATTCTCTTCACGGTTTGCATCCGCGAGTTGTTCCGCGCCGGCGGTAATCGAGCTTTTGCAGTGGCGATGTGTCTGATGGAGGTGGTCATCGGGCTCGCAGTATTCGGTTATTCCGTTCACGTGAAGCTTGGGCCGTTCACCCTGGACCTGTTCCAACATGCGGTTACGGTGGTGCAGCTGGCGATTGCCGGTCTGCTGATTCGACGCGCGGTGCAAGCCTGGCGCGAGGCCAACACCCTGCGCGTCGAGTTCGACGCCGCCCGCGAAGTGCAGCAGCGGCTGGTCACGCACCCGCCCACGGTGCCCGGCTTCCAGATCGAAAGCGTGTATTTGCCCGCTGCCCAGGTAGGCGGAGACTTCTATCGGATCGTCCCGGAAGAAGATGGCGGCATACTGGTCGTGGTGGGCGACGTGAGCGGCAAAGGACTGCCCGCCGCGATGACCGTCTCCGCCATCATCGGGTCGCTGCGGACGCTTTCGACCTCCGCGCCTGCGGAGATCCTTCGAACGCTGAATCGATCGCTCGCCGGCAACCTTCGCGGAGGATTTGTTACCTGCCTCGCGGCTCGCCTGCACTCCGACGGCTCTTGCACTCTCGCCAACGCCGGCCACCTCGCTCCGTATGTCAACGGCGAAGAACTCACGATCGATAGCGGCTTCCCGCTGGGCCTCAGCTCAGAGTCAACCTATGCGGAATCCGCTTTTCGGCTCCCTGCCAACACCCGGCTCGCGTTGATTACCGATGGCGTCGTGGAGGCGCGCAACCCATCCGGCGAGCTCTTCGGCTTTGAACGCACCGCAGCGATTTCCGCTGAATCCGCCGAGAGCATTGCCAGTGCGGCCAGCACCTTCGGCCAGGAAGACGACATTACCGTCCTCACATTGACGCTGGAGGGTCTCTCTGCAACCACGGCCTAGACACAAGCCGGGCTGATTTCCGGCCACAGCCTACCCAAACCAAACGATTGCTCGCTATTAACCCATGCAAAATAACGAGTTATACAATTTTTCAATATATTAGTGTTTTGTGCTCATATTTTATGAATCATTTATGCTATAGTTCCATCAGATGGATTGAGCGGCCCGTGCATCTAGGGCTCCGCTCCAATCGAATTCTTTGATTCACCAGGAGGAAGAAAGTTATGGCTATCACCCGTTGGGACCCGTTTCGTGAAGTCGTCGCCTTGCAGGGCCGTCTGAACTCCCTGTTCGGCAACCTGAACACCGAGACCGAGAGCCCGTTGACCACCGCGAGCTTCGTGCCTGCGGTCGACGTCTATGAAGACGACAAAAAGGTCGTCCTCAAGCTCGAAGTTCCCGGCATCGAAGAGAAAGACCTCGATGTCCGCGTCGAAAACCACACGCTCACCGTCAGGGGCGAGCGCAAGTTCGAGAAAGAAGAGAAGGAAGAGAACTTCCACCGCATCGAGCGGCGCTACGGCAGCTTCTATCGCGCCTTCACGCTGCCTTCGACGGTCGACACCGAGAACGTTGACGCCAAGTACGAGAACGGCGTGCTGAAGATCGAGCTCAAGAAGAAGCCTGAAGCCCAGCCCAAGCAAGTCAAGGTCAACGTCGGCAACAAGCTGGCCGCGTAAAACAGTGCTTAGTGATCAGTGGTCAGTGACCACTTGGCCGGGAGAGCCCGTCGGGCTGTCTCGGCCTCTGTTTATTCAGTTCCGATAGTCGTAAACTGTCCTCGTTCAAGGTCCTCGGCCCGCGATTCACGAGTCACGGTCGACGAATCACGTTCACTTTTTCACTCATTCACTTCTTCACTGAGGTTTTTTCATGGCAATCAATTGGGAAAAATTTACGGTCAAGGCGCAGCAGGCAATCCAGCAGGCGCAGGCGCACGCGGCCGAGTTCGGCAACCCCGAACTCCAGCCCGTCCACCTGCTTCTGGCGCTGGTTGAAGACCGCGAGGGCGTGATTCCCGCCGTCCTCGAGAAAATTGGCGTGCCTACACAGCGGCTCGAAACCGAATTGCACCAGATCGAGGAGAAACTGCCCCGAGTCTCTGGTGCATCGGCGCAGCCGAGCTTGAGCCCGACCCTCAATAAAGTCCTGGAGCAGGCTTTCCGTGAGGCTGCCAATTTCAAAGACGACTACGTATCTACCGAGCACATGCTGCTCGGCATCGCGCACCAGAAGGGCGATCCGGCCCGCGAGGCCCTCGTGTCGCTCGGGACCACCAAGGACGCGATCCTCAAGGCGCTCACCGCCGTGCGTGGTTCGCAGCGCGTTACCGACCAGAATCCGGAGGGCAAATTCCAGGCCCTCGAGAAATACGCCAAGGACCTTACGGAACTCGCACGCCGCGGCAAGCTCGATCCTGTGATCGGCCGCGACGAGGAGATTCGTCGCGTGATCCAGGTGCTGAGCCGCCGCACCAAGAACAACCCGGTGCTCATCGGTGAGCCCGGCGTAGGCAAAACCGCCATCGTCGAAGGCCTCGCCCGCCGCATCGTCTCCGGAGACGTGCCGGAGGGCCTGCGCGACAAGCGCGTCATTTCGCTCGACCTCGGCTCCATGCTCGCCGGCGCAAAATATCGCGGCGAGTTCGAAGACCGCCTCAAGGCGGTCCTCAAGGAGATCGAAGAATCGAACGGACAGATCGTCCTCTTCATCGACGAGTTGCACACTCTGGTCGGAGCGGGAGCAGCCGAGGGCGCGATCGACGCCAGCAACATGCTCAAGCCGGCATTGGCTCGCGGCGAGCTGCGCGCCATCGGTGCCACCACGCTCAACGAGTACCGCAAGTACATCGAGAAAGATGCAGCGCTCGAGCGCCGCTTCCAGATCGTCTACGTGGGCGAGCCCAACGTCGAAGACACCATCGCCATCCTGCGCGGCCTGAAAGACCGCTACGAACAGCACCACAATGTGCGCATCAAGGACTCGGCGATCGTCGCGGCAGCGACGCTCTCGCATCGTTACATTTCGGACCGCTTCTTGCCCGACAAGGCCATCGACCTGGTAGACGAAGCGGCCGCGTCGCTCGCCATTCAGATCGGCTCCGTCCCTACAGAGATCGATCAACTGGAGCGCCAGGCCACTTCGCTGGAGATCGAACGCACCGCGTTGAAGCGCGAGACCGACTCGAACAGCAAGGAGCGGCTGAAAGCTGTCGAGCACGAGATCGGCAATCTGCGCGAACAGATCACCAGCCTTCGCGCCCGGTGGACTCGGGAGCGCGAAGCGATCACTCGCGTCTCCGAAACCAAGAAGAAAATCGAGGCCCTGCGCTTCGAAATGGAAGAGCAGACCCGCAGGGGCCAGCTCGAGCGCGCCGCGCAGATCCAATATGGCGAACTGCCTAAGCTCGAAACCGAGCTGAAAAAGCTCAATGCCGTGCAGGACGGAGCCGGTAAGGACGGGGCCGGCGCTGCCCGCATGTTGAAGGAAGAGGTCGACGAAGAAGACATCGCCAAGATCGTTTCAAAGTGGACGGGCATTCCCGTTTCTCGAATGTTGGAAGGCGAGGTCAAGAAACTCGTGCAGATGGAAGAACGTCTGCGGGAGCGCGTGGTCGGCCAGGACGATGCGCTGCGCACCGTGGCTAACGCTATTCGCCGCTCGCGTGCCGGCCTGAGCGATCCCAAGCGTCCCATCGGTTCCTTTATTTTTCTTGGACCGACTGGCGTTGGTAAAACCGAGACCGCCCGCGCGCTCGCCGAATTTCTCTTCGACGACGAGCACGCCATGGTGCGTATCGATATGAGCGAGTACATGGAAAAACATGCTGTGGCTCGCCTCATCGGCGCGCCTCCGGGCTACGTGGGTTACGACGAGGGAGGCCAGTTGACCGAGGCCATCCGCCGCCGGCCTTACGCGGTGATTCTGTTCGACGAGATCGAAAAAGCGCACCCCGACGTCTTCAACGTCCTCTTGCAGGTGATGGACGACGGCCGATTGACCGACTCGAAAGGCCGCACCGTCGACTTCAAGAACACGGTGCTCATCATGACCTCGAACCTGGGGGCAGCGATGTTGTCGGGCGAAGCGCTCAAAACCGAGCACGACTTCGACATGGCGCGCGAGAGCGTCATGCGCGCGCTCCGCGAACATTTCAGGCCGGAGTTCTTGAACCGCGTCGACGACATCGTCATCTACAAGCCGCTCGGCAACGCGCAGATGGGCCAGATTCTCGAGATGCGGCTCAACGACGTGCGCAAGCTGCTGGAAGATCGCGCCATTTCGATCGAACTGACGGAATCGGCGCGTCAGTTGATCCTGGCCGCGGGCTCTGATGCAGCCTACGGTGCCCGGCCGCTGAAACGTGCGCTACAGCGTATGGTGCAGGACCCACTCGCCATCAAAATTCTGAATGGCGAAATCCTGCACGGCGCGCACGTGCGCATCGACGCCGACCACAAGTCGAGCCAGCTTGTCTTCGAGCCCATGGGCCGCGAAGCGATGGCGTAACCATCTCCACCCCAGGAAACAAAGATGGTTTCCTGGGACCACTGAGTGGCCGAGACCCCGCTCAGCGCGTTCCGCGACCCGGTAACCGCGTGCCACGTGCGCCCATAAAATTGACTGGTTTCACGCCTGCGCCTCTTCTATTCTTGAACTGCAATGCCAGTGCTTCGATCAACGAGGGCGCGCCGGGCCGGCCGCCTGCTTGTCCTCCTGGCCTGCGTCGCGGGCGCGGCCATTCTTTGGCAGAGGCACGCGCACGTCTCCGCGCAGGCAGACAGCGATACGCTCCATGTAAGCGTCGCCGGCCGCGACGTTGCGGTTTGGAAACCCGCCGGCCCCGCCCCGTCTCGCGGCTACCCCCTCATTCTCTTCTCGCACGGTTATACGGGATGCAACACGCAGTCGGCATTTCTCATGCGTGCGTTGGCTCAGGCGGGATACCTTGTGCTGGCGCCCAATCATAAGGACGCGACATGCGGATCGGCGCGGGACACCTGGTATCCAGGCAAAATGCTCGCTGAACGGCCGCAAGAGCCCTTTCGCGATGCTCAACAATGGAGCGATGCCACCTATCGGGATCGGCGCGAAGACATCGAAGGCGTTCTGGATGCCGTGCTGCACGAACATCCGTTCCAGGGCGTGCCGATCGATTCAAGTCGCGTAGGCATCTCCGGGCACTCACTGGGCGGATACACGGCGCTGGGCTTGGCAGGCGCGTGGCCTTCCTGGAAGGACCACCGCATCAAGGCGGTTCTGGCTCTCTCTCCGCATTGCAGCCCCTTCTTGCTCAAGGGCGATCTCGGAAACATGGACATCCCCGTCATGTACCAGGGAGGAACCGCTGACCTGGGAGAGACCCCCGTCGTCCAGCGTGACGGCGGTGTTTACGATCAGTCTTCAAAACCTAAGTATTTTGTCGAGCTGGATGGCGCCGGGCATTTTGCTTGGACTAATCTCAACAAGCGCTATCAAGACGTGATCGATGCCTATAGCGTTGCCTTCTTCGATCATTATCTGAAGGGGCAGACGGTTCCCGATCCGCTGGCCCGGATGATGGAGGATCCTCTTCCCGCCGGCGTGAGTGCCGTGCGATCTACTACGCACTGAGAAGTGGACGGACGATAGGAAAGCTGGCCGCTGAAATGTAAAAGCGGCCTTTCAACGCCGAGTGTTCCGAACCACGCCGGATCTTCTCCCCTTCCAAAATTCTGTTGACGCACCCGCTTGCGTCTGGCAGTCTCAAGGCATCCCTTGGAGGTTCCCTATGGCAACTGCATCCGCAGTGCAACCCAAGAGGAGTGTGCTTCACACTCGCGGCAACTGGAGCTCGCGGGACGATCGCGTGCCCTCCGCCATTTGGCTCGCCATCTTCTGGGTAGGGGTCCTCGCCGGATTCGGCCTCGATTTCCCGCGCTTCCTGCATGAAAATCCTCCAGCATCCTTCGTGGTGCGTGTGCATGCATTCGTGTTCTCCACGTGGCTCCTGATTCTCACGGCGCAGGTGTTGCTTGTGCTGCGTGATCGTGTCGCCTGGCACCGCAGGCTGGGCTGGTTTGCGGCGGGCTGGGCTTGCCTCATGGCCGTTTTGGGTCCCTGGGCTGCCATGGCATCGCAGGCCATAGACCTGCACGGTCCGGAGTACGATCCGCCCTTCCTGTCGGTCAACATCATCGATATCGTCGGATTCGTGGCACTGCTCGCCTGGGGCATCACGCTCAGGAAGAACCCTGCTGCCCACAAACGCATGATGATGCTGTCGATGGTCGCGATTGCCGATCCTGGGTTCGCTCGGTTCACAGGCTGGCTCTGGCCCACGGAGCCCGCTCATCTGGTTCGGTGGTTCTTCTACACCTTTTATGGCAATGTGCTGCTCATTGCCCTCATGGCGGCCTGGGACTGGTGGCGCGGTCGCATCATTCGCTCCTTCGCGATTGGTGCCGCGGGAGTCCTGGCAAGCGAGATCCTCTGCGCGCTCTTGTATTTTTGGGGCCCGTGGAAGACGCTCACCGCCGGATGGGTTCTGGCCTGGGCGAAGCATTTCTCGTAGCCTGAAAGCCACGGCGCGGAAACCCCAAACCGGAACTGTCATCCTGAGCGACGAGCGCAGCGAGGAGTCGAAGGATCTGCGGTTCGTGCGGCCCTTGCGAGCCGGCCCTCACTGCCGCAGCTCCACCAGCGTCGCCCCCTGGCCACCCTCGTTTTGCGGAGCCTCTTCAATTCCCGCAACGTGGGGATGGTTTTTCAAGAATTCGCGCACTCCACGCCGTAGAATTCCCGCGCCGTGGCCGTGAATCACGCGCACCTTTTCGAGGCCGGCGAGAAACGCGCGGTCGAGATATTTTTCGAGCTCGCCGGTCGCCTCGTCGACCGTGCGGCCGATCAGGTTGATCTCTGCGCGCATGTCATCCGTATTCGCGCTCGTCACAGAAACGTGGACGCCTTTCTGGCTTCGCGCGGCGGCCAACGGATCGATCTTCGCGGCGACCGCGCCTGAACCTTCGGCGAGGTCGTCGCGCTTCACTCTCATTTTGATTGGCCCTAGAGCCACTTCAAAAAGATCTTCCTCAACTTCGCGCTGCACAACGGCGACCTTGTTCATGCTCTTGATGAGCACGCGATCGCCTGCGGCAACATGCCGCAACAGATGCGGCTGCGCATTGGCGTCACCCTGGTCCGCGCCCGTGCGATGCGCCACCACGGTCTGGTTGAAGCTCTCCTGAAACTCGCGCCGCATCCGCTGGATGCGCCGCTCGGCTTCTTTAGATAGCTTCTGCTGCGCCGCCCGGTCTTCGATTGCCCGCACATTCTCGCGCATCTGGAACTCGAAATCCTTGAGCAGCGACGCTAACTTGCTTTCGAGCTCGCGCACGCGATTGCGAATTTCTACGTCGCCTTCGCGCTCCAGCTTCTTCCGTTCCTGATTCAGCGAGTACTCCTGTTCGCGAGCGGCCTTGCGTTCCACTTCGAGATCGGCAAGCTCCTTGTGCAGCTTGTCGAGGAACCGCGCAATGTCGGCCTGCTGCGACCCCAGCCTTTGGCGTGCGGCGGCAATGATCTCGCGATTCAAACCCAGTCGTTCCGCTGTCTGAATGCCCGCCGATGCGCCGGGCACACCCAGATGAAACTGGTAATTCGGCGCGAGCGTTTTCTCATCGAAGCCTGCTGCGGCATTGCGCACGCCCGTCGTGTTCGCCGCATACACTTTGAGCGAAGTGTGGTGCGTCGAGATCAGCGTCCACGCACCGGCGGCGAGAAAATACGCGGCTACGGCGACCGCGAGTGCGGCGCCCTCTTCAGGATCGGTCGCCGAGCCAAGCTCATCGAGCAGCACCAGCGAGCGCGAGTCGGCGAGCCGCGACAGCCGGTCGAGGTTCGTGATGTGCGCCGAAAATGTGGAGAGCGCCGCTTCGATCGACTGGGCGTCGCCGATGTCGGCCAGGATCGCGGTGAAGACAGGAAAGCTGGCCCGCGCCGCCGGCACGGGAATTCCCGCCTGTGCCATTATGGCCAACAGCGCGACGGTTTTCAGCGCCACCGTTTTGCCACCGGTGTTCGGCCCGCTGATGATGAGCTGCCGCTCGTCTGCAGTCAATTCAAGATTCAGCGGGACAGCCCGGCCATCGGTTGCGCGCAGACGCTTTTCGAGCAGGGGATGACGAGCTCCCTCGACCTGCAGACGATCTGGTCCAAAACCAGGAGAAACGCAGAGGAAGGCGCGAGCGAATCGCGCCCGCGCCAGCAGGCTGTCGACAAGCGCGAGCACGCGTGCGCCCTCGACCAGCGTTTGCGCGTAGCTTCCCACCTGCCGCGTGAGCGCCACAAAAATGCGGTGAATTTCTGCCTGCTCTTCCTCGATCAGCCGCACCAGCTCGTTATTCTGCTCGATCGTCTCCAGCGGCTCAACGAAAACCGTTTGCCCCGACGAGCTCGCGCCATGAATCACGCCCGTCACGCGGCGCTTGAGCTCCGCGCGCACCGGAATCACAAACCGTTCGCCGCGAATGGTGATGACATCGTCCTGCGTCGCGCCCTCGCCGGTCAGCTTGCGCAGGGCCGACCGCAGGCTTTCTTCGATTGCGCGTTGCTGCCGCTCCTGTTCGCGCCGGATGCGATTCAGCTCAGGCGACGCATCGTCTGCCAGCGATCCGTCGGGTTGAATTTTGCGCTCGATCGCCTGAGCCAACGGCCGCAGATTGGTCAAGAGCGCCGACGACAGCTCAGACAATCCCGGCAGCTTCCCCGCCAGCCGAGTCGGGGGCTCACTCACGAGCGCTTGCCACGACGCCACGTCGTTCGCGAGCCGCGCCACGGCCTGCAACTCGGCGGCCTCGAGCGCCGCACCCTCAATCTGCGCCTTGGCGGCGAGTTGCGTGGGATCGAAGAGGCCACCAAGCGGAATGGAAACCTGCTCCTCGAGCAGCAGGCGTACTTCGCTCACTAATTCATGCTGGCGGGCGATCCAATCCTCATCGGTCGAGGGCTGCAACGTGAGAATCGCCTCGCGGCCCACGGGTGAAGCAGCGTACCCGGCCACAACGTCGAGCAGCGGCTGCCATTCGAGCGCGGCCACGTCGGCGTGCTGCACCGGCGACGAAATGGGATCAAGCAGCGGCATACCTGTCCATTATCTCAGCGTTCGAAACGAGTCTCTCTCAGCTCGTTCTGTGTTCTCTGTTCTCTGTTCTCTGTTCCCTATTCCGTATTCCCTGGTCCCTGCAACTCCCCTTCCCACCGCGCCACCACCGCGCTCGCCAGGCAGTTGCCGATCACGTTCATTGCCGTGCGTCCCATGTCCATTAACGTATCGACGCCGAGAATGATCATGACCGCCGTGGTTGGAATGTGGAACGACGCTGCCGTCGCCATCAGGACGACGAAGGCCGAGCGCGGCACGCCGGCGACGCCTTTGCTCGTGAGCACAAGCGTGGCCAGCATCACCGCCTGCTCGCCCCATGTCAGATGAATTCCCGCGGCCTGGGCAGCGAAGATCGCCGCGATGGGGAAGTAGAGGCTCGAGCCGGTCATATTGAAGCTGTAGCCGGTAGGAATCACGAAGGAGACGATCCAACGCGGCACGCCGAACTCTTCCATGCGCTCCATCGCCAGCGGCAGCGCGGCCTCCGACGATGTGGTCGCGAAGCCTACAGCCGCCGGCTCGCCCACCGCGGCGACAAGCTGCCCCACTCGAATGCGCGCCAGGAGCGCAATCGGCAAAAAAATCAGAACAAGAAATGCCAGAAGGGCCACGTAGAACGTCGCCACCAGCTTCGCCAGCGGCACGAGCGTCGACAGCCCCATGCTGCCGACCGCAAAGGCGAGCGACGCGCCTGCTGCCACCGGCGCCATTAGCATCACGATCCTGGTCATGCTGAACATCGCTTCGGTGAGCGTTTGCAGCACGCTCACCAGCGGAGTGCGCCTGGGCGCAGGCAACAGCGCGAGCGCCACGCCAAAGAGCACCGAGAAAACCGCGACCTGCAGAATCTGGTTTTGCGCTACGGCCTGAGCAATGTTTTCGGGAAAAACATTGAGCAGAATCTCCTGCCATCCGGGATGCACGACAGCCGGAGCTATGGCGCCTGCGGCCGGCAACACCACACCGAGCCCCGCGTGCGAGATGTTGATGGCGAAAGCGCCGAGGATGAGGCCGAGGGTCGTGACGACCTCAAAAAAGATGAGCGCCTTGATGGCGACGCGCCCGATGCTGCGCAGCTCTCCGTGCCCGGCGATTCCCGTCACCAGAGCGCCGAAGATCAGCGGCGCGACGATCATTCGGATCAGCCGCAGAAAGATTTCGCCCAGAAAGCGCATCTGCGCGGCGAAATGCGGCACGTCCGCACCCAGCTCAGCGCCCGCCAGCATGGCGAAGAAGGTCCACATCAGCAGCGAGCGGCGCCGAAACACGTAAGGGAGCAGCAGCCCTAACGCCAGCGCGCGCAACGTCAGGGCAAGGAGTGCATTGCCGTGCAGAATGGACGCCGCGACTCCCGCAAGAAAGAAAATGATCGGCACAGCGAGCAGCCAACTCAACGCCGAACCCGCCGCTCGCTTCTTGGCGCGCTTCGCTTCGGCCTGCGTTTCCTGCTTGGGGTTAGGATTCATTCCGGAGCCTTGATTGGTAACCATTATTCTATGGCCATGCCCAAAATTGCCTTCCTCGAGTGTTCGCGGTGCCGCCTGCATCTCGATGCTGCAACTCCGCAGACGGTTTGCACGACCTGCGCCGGGCCGTTGTACGTTCGCTACGATCTGTCTGCAGCATCGGGCCTTGCGGCGCGCAATCAGGTGGGCAAGAGTGTTGACGATGCGCGCGGCGGCGGGATGTGGCGCTACCGGATGGTGCTGCCCGAAACCCAACCTGTAACTCTGGGCGAGGGATGGACGCCCATGCTGCGCAGCCGCCGGCATCCCAACGTATGGCTCAAGGACGAAGGCGCCAATCCGACGGGAACGTTCAAGGCGCGGGGATTGGCACTGGCCGTTACCATGGCGCGGCATTACGGATTGAAGAAGCTGGCCGCACCCACGGCGGGAAATGCCGGCGGAGCGCTGGCAGCCTATGCTGCCGCCACGGGAATCGAAGCGCACATCTTTATGCCCAAAGATGCGCCGCTGGCCAACCGCATCGAGTGCCAGGCTTACGGCGCAAAGCTCACGCTCGTGGACGGGTTGATCTCGGACTGCGCACGGACGGTTGCCGAGCGCAAGGACGCCGAGGGTTGGTTCGATATCTCCTCGCTCAAGGAGCCGTTTCGCGTCGAGGGCAAGAAGACCATGGGATATGAGTTGGTGGAACAGCTAGGCTGGGAATATCCCGACGCGGTGTTCTATCCCACCGGCGGCGGCGTGGGCCTGATCGGGATGTGGAAGGCCTTCGAAGAGATGGAAGAGCTGGGATGGGTCCACGGCAAGCGGCCGAAGATGATTGCCGTGCAGGCCGCCGGATGTGCGCCCATTACTCGGGCTTTTGAAAATGGCGAAAAGGTTTCGCAAGCCTGGCAGAATGCTCGCACCTTTGCCGCCGGGTTGCGCGTGCCCAAGCCTTACGGCGATGCGTTGATTCTCGAGATCGTGCGGGTCTCCGGCGGCTTTGCGCCGGCCGTGACCGACGATGAGATCTTTGCTTCGCTGCGCGATTGGGCCGAACACGAGGGCGTGCTGATGTCGCCGGAAGGTGCTGCAGCTACGGCGGCTTACGATCAACTCATCTCCCGCCGTGCGATGAGCACCGATGAGCGCGTGGTCATCTTCAACACGGGATCGGGAAACAAATACTCCGAAGAGATTGCGGCGATGTTCGCGCGGCAGGCGAAGCAGATGGCGGCCAGCTAAGAATCGGATTTCGGCTTTGAGGCAGCGGGCGCGGCCGGCGTAGCGGCCGAAGAAGCCGCTGGCTTTCCGCCGGATTCGGCAGGCTTCTTCGTTCCGGATGAGGCTGCTTCTGCACCCGAGTTTGCCTCAGCGCCCGGTTTCTCTGCAGGCGCCGAAGATCTCGCCGCGTAGTCGTTCACGTACCAGCCTGCGCCCTTGAAGTTCAACCCTGGCGCGGTCAGTGTACGCTCCAGCTTGCCGCCGCACTTGGGGCATTTTTTCTCCGGCTTGGACTTGAAGCTCTGAATCTTCTCGAATCGATGGCCGCACTCGGTGCAGCGATATGGGTACAAAGGCAATTGTTTATCCTCGCAGAGACAGCAAAGTCGTATATCGATTATTTTACTGGTGGGGCAGCCTCCGCGCTTGCGCCGCCCGCGCTCCTGTCATTCTTCGTGCCGCTCGACCTCTCAATGCACCTGGAGCGGCACCGACGCGCTCACATGCTCCCACACCAGTGTCAGCGTGCCTTTGCCGCCGCCATCGTCGGCGAGCGTGTACGTCAGGTCTTCAACCAACGCCGGCGGAGCAGCCATCATCATCTTCGTCTTGCCCAGGTCCTTTGCCGGATCGTAAGCCAGCCCCCATTCGCCTGTTGCCTTGCTCACAATCAGAGTCCACTGTGCAGGGTCGGAGATGTCGACGAACAACGTATACTTCCCCGCGGGAACATGCAGGTCGCCGATCATCAAGTCGCCATCGGTCATGAGCGTGGTCGCGGCGTTGGCGCCAGCGCGCCATACGGGATAATGCGGATCGTGGCTAATCAGCCCGTCGCTGGTGAAGATTTTGCCTTCGCGCCCTTTTACCCGCGGCGCGTTATAGGTGATGGTGATGGCCTTGCCGCCGATGGTCGCCGACGCCGTGGCCGGCGGGCTGGCCACTGGCCTTTGTTGAGCAAACATTGTGGTCGCGGCAAGCAGAAATCCCGTACAGAGTATGAAGCGTTTCATGGCGATTCTCTTCCTCCCAAGCGGAGCGCGTTGTGCCCAGCTCCGACCGGAATGATTGTCGCACCTTGCGGCCCGAGAACGGAAGTAACCGGAGAAACGGCCCCGATCGGCCTGCTATGATGCGCCAGAGTAGAGCTATGCCAGACGCCGGGACACACGAATCGCCGGGAGCACGATTTCGCGCGGCACTCGCCGCAGAAAAGCCTCTGCAGGTTGTGGGAACGATCAATGCCTACGCCGCGCGCCTGGCTGAAGCAACTGGTTTTCGCGCGATCTACCTCTCGGGCGGGGGCGTCGCCGCCAATTCGCTCGGCCTTCCCGACCTTGGCATCAGCACCATGGAAGACGTGCTGACCGACGTCCGCCGCATCACCGCGGTCTCTTCGCTCCCGCTCCTGGTCGATATCGACACCGGATGGGGCAGCGCCTTCAATATTGCACGCACTATCCGCACCATGATTTCCGCGGGAGCTGCCGCAGTGCACATCGAGGACCAGGTGAGCGCAAAGCGCTGCGGTCATCGCCCCGGAAAAGAGCTTGTCTCTGCCGATGAGATGTGCGACCGTATCAAGGCCGCTGTCGACGCGCGCGCCGATTCTCAATTCGTCGTCATGGCCCGCACGGATGCTATCGCCAGCGAGGGATTGGAGCGCGCCATCGAACGAGCTCGAGGCTACGTAGCCGCAGGCGCCGACATGATCTTTGCCGAGGCGGTGACCGAGCTTCCCATGTATGCGGCATTTCGAAAGGCCGTCGGCGTGCCCATCCTCGCCAACATCACCGAGTTCGGCCAGACACCACTCTTCACGCGCGACGAGCTCACCGGCGCCGGCGTCGACATGATTTTGTATTGCTGTGCCGCCTATCGCGCCATGAATGCCGCGGCTCTTAAGGTTTATCAAACGATTCGCACGGAAGGGACGCAGAAAAACCTGGTGCCATTGATGCAGAGCCGCGACGAGCTCTACCAGTATCTCGACTACCATGCATACGAGAAAAAGCTCGACGAGCTATTCGCCCGGAGCAAGAAAACGGGATAGATATTTCTGATTGTTTGCTGAATTTCGTCCCCGGAGATCAAATTATGAGCGTTGAAGAAATACACGCTGTGCCGGCGCCGTTCAAACCCAAAAAGTCAGTAGCTCTTTCCGGCACTCCCGCGGGCGAGACCGCTATCTGCACGGTGGGGCAAAGCGGCAACGACCTGCACTACCGCGGCTACGACATTGCCGACCTCGCTCGCTATTGCGAATTCGAAGAAGTCGCTTACCTGCTCATTCACGGCAAGCTGCCCAACGCGGCGGAACTGGCGTCTTATAAAGCCCGCCTGAGCGGCCTGCGCAGTTTACCGTCGGCGGTCGAGCAGGCTCTCGAGCTCTTACCCGCATACGCTCACCCAATGGATGTTCTGCGCACCGGCGTTTCGGCTCTCGGCTGCGTGCGGCCTGAAGGCGATCAGCACACCGAACCCGGCGCGCGCGCCATTGCCGACACGCTTCTGGCGTCGCTACCCTCGATGCTCCTTTATTGGCATCATTTTGCTCGCAACGGCAAGCGCATTGCTGTCGAGGCCGGAGGCGAGTCGATCGGCTCGCATTTTCTTCATCTGCTGCACGGCAACGCGCCAAAGGATGAGTGGGCGCGCGCCATGCAAATCTCGCTGATCCTCTATGCGGAGCACGAGTTCAACGCATCGACGTTTACGGCGCGCGTTATCGCCGGCACAGGTTCCGATATGTACTCCTGCATCGCCGGCGCGATCGGCGCTTTGAAGGGCCCAAAGCACGGCGGAGCCAACGAAGTTGCCCTCGAAATCCAGCGGCGCTACGCATCGCCGGATGCCGCCGAAGAAGACATTCGCCGCCGCATCGCGAATCACGAGGTCATCATCGGATTCGGCCACCCGGTCTATACGATCAGTGATCCGCGCAGCGAAATTATCAAGCAACAGGCGCGCGCCCTCGCCGTCGACTCCGCCGGCAAGCGCCTTTTCGGCGTGGCCGAGCGCATCGAGACCACCATGCACGAAGCCAAGCGCATGTTTCCCAACCTCGACTGGTATTCGGCTGTCGCGTATCAGCAGATGGGTATTCCCATCGAACTGTTCACGCCCATTTTTGTGATGGCGCGAACTGCCGGCTGGTGCGCCCATGTCATCGAGCAGCGTGAGGGCGGCAAGATCATCCGGCCCTCGGCGGTCTATACCGGGCCGGAGAACCTGAAGTTCGCGCTGATTGGGCAGCGCGTGTAGCGCCGGTCTCCAGACCGGCTGTACTGGCGGCGTCCACGCCCGCCAGCGTCAAAGGCTCAGAGCGGTCTATCCGTCTAAACTGGCATTGGTCCTGAGATAAACAGCAATGCTGATGTTAAACAGCCATGTCTAAGACCGAGTCAACCATCCTTGTAGCTGTGGTCATGCTTGCGGTCGGAATTGTGGGATTCCTCATGTCGCTCGGTTGGGCGAAAGTGGCCGGGCGCGATATGGACCGCGACACCGTACTCTTCCTCGCCAAGATGTGGGAAGCGATCGTTCTTTTCTTTCTATTGATCGACCTCATTAGATGAGCTGCTGAGATCATAAGGAGCCTTTGTGTCCTCGCACATCAGCAACCAACGCCCCGCGCCCGACAAGGTTCTCACCGACATAGCCGACTACGCGCTCAACCACACAATCGAGAGCGACCTCGCCTACGCCACGGCGCGCTATTGCCTCATGGATACACTTGGCTGCGGACTCGAGGCGCTCGAGTATCCCGCATGCACCAAGCTGCTCGGCCCCATTGTCCCGGGCACAGTGGTTCCCAACGGCGCACGCGTTCCCGGCACCAGCTATCAACTCGATCCCGTGCAGGCCGCTTTCAATATTGGAGCGATGATTCGCTGGCTCGATTTCAACGACACCTGGCTCGCCGCCGAATGGGGCCATCCCAGCGACAATCTCGGCGGAATTCTGGCCACGGCCGACTGGCTCTCGCGCTCGGGTCTTGCAGACGGCAGACCCTCGGTCAAGATGCGAGATGTACTCACAGCCATGATCAAGGCCCACGAGATTCAGGGCTGCATCGCGCTCGAAAACTCATTCAACAAAGTCGGACTCGATCACGTGGTGCTGGTGAAGGTTGCTTCCACAGCGGTCGTCGGCCAGTTGCTCGGCCTCACGCGCGAGCAGACCATCAATGCTGTTTCAAATGCCTGGGTCGACGGCCAAAGCCTGCGCACCTATCGCCATGCGCCCAATACCGGCTCGCGCAAGAGCTGGGCCGCAGGCGACGCAACCAGCCGCGCCGTGCGGCTGGCGCTGATGGCGCAAGCCGGCGAGATGGGCTACCCCTCGGCGCTGACGGCGGGGACGTGGGGTTTCTACGATGTCTCGTTTCGCGGCGGGGAGTTCAAATTCCAGCGCCCCTACAGTTCCTATGTGATGGAGAATGTGCTCTTCAAGATCAGCTACCCAGCCGAGTTCCACGCGCAAACCGCCGTCGAAGCCGCGATGAAGCTGAGGGCGGAGTTCGATCGCCGCGGGCTCTCCTCCGAAGCCATCAAGAAAATAACCATTCGCACGCACGAGGCTTGCCTGCGAATCATCGATAAAAAGGGACCGCTATCGAACCCCGCCGACCGCGACCACTGCATTCAATATATGGTTGCCATTCCCTTGCTTTTCGGCCGCCTCACCGCCGCCGATTACGAGGATGTAGTTGCACTGGATCCGGAAATGGGCCCGCGCATCGATGCCCTGCGCGCCAAGATCGAGTGCGTCGAAGATCCGGCCTTCACTGCCGATTACCACGATGCTGAAAAACGCTCCATCGCCAACGCGCTTCGCGTGGAGCTGCATGACGGCACAATCGTTGAGGAAACCGTCGAATATCCGATCGGCCACAAGCGCCGCCGCGAAGAAGGACTTCCTCTTCTGGTGGAGAAGTTCAAAACCAATCTGGGCAGGCGGTTCACCGAGGCGCAGCAGCAGCGGATTCTCGATGTCTCGCTCGACCGGGAGCAGTTAGAATCGATGCCTGTGAACGAGTACGTGGATTTGTTCGTGCCTTGAGCAGCCCCCGTACCCTGTCTCAATGCGATTCATGGCTCCGCGCTATATTATCCAGCGTCAGCGATTACTACGACGTGCTGTGCACCGATAGCTGATGCTCAGCGAAGGCCCAGGGCGCTGCGAATGGTTGCGGCCGCCTGCACAGCCTGCATTGCGCTTCCCTGCTGGGAAAAATGCACGTCGTCGCTATGCAGATCCTGATGGTCGAGCATCAGCGCGTGCTGATCGTCGACGGGAATCCTCTCCCGGCTCATGGTTGCCGCGGCCAGCCCGTTGCGCTCGTCGATGCGCGCATTGCTCGCCTCGCCCTTCGTCGAGTCGTGGAGCACGGGCGTGGTGCTGGCCCACACCAACACCGCCTTGGTTGCTCCCTTGTGCAGGGCGGCAATCATGCCTTTGAGTCCCGCAGCATACTGCTCCTCCGTGTAACCCCATCCATGCATACCGTTGTTGAAGTGGACGACATCGAAATTGACGCCCATCATGGCGAAGTAGTCATGCAGCTGGCCCGGCAGCCGCGGGTCGCCGCTGCTCGCCGAAGTCGCGAACAGATATACGTTAGCCGCGCCGCTCAGATCCTTTGCCACTGCCGGATAATAGGCGCGCGTGATGGAGTCGCCCACCAGCAACACATTGGGCAATCCGGGCGCGGGCGTTTCTGGCCGATCGGTCCAGGTCCACTCGATTTTTTCGGTGATGGGCGGGTGCGATTGCCCGAGCGCGGCCATTCCGCTGAAGCTGCAAAACGCGAGAACGATAAACATCATTCTTGGCAAGGTCATTCTCTCTGCCACTTTCAAACTCGTACGATGCTATGCCACGAGTACGCGAGCTTGCGATCGGCCTCGTGGAGCGGCCTCGACCGCAATCCGAATGTCTTGGCCGAGAAGAAGGAGAAAACGCATCAGCCGCTCCAGCGAGAACCCAGTGAGGTTTCCGCGCAGTAAATTGGATACTTTGGGTTGGTCGATTCCCAGCAATTTGGCCGCCTTGGCCTGCGTAAGCCTCCGCTCGCGGAGGAGCGCGGCGATCTTGCTCGCCAGTTCCGCCTTGGCGAGCGCCTCTTCGGGGTTGGGCACCCCAAGATCGGCAAAGACGTTTCCGCTGCTGACCACGTAGTCGCGTTCGCGTTTCGGCATTGTTATACCTCCTCTTGCCGGTCGATCTCAATAGCGCGGCGCAGTCGCTGCTTCACCAGATCGATTTCGCTCTTCGGCGTAGCGATTCCATGCTTCGCCTTCTTCTGAAAAGCGTGCAACACATACACCGCTTTCTGCAGCCTGACCGTATAAACGGTGCGGAAAGTGTCTCCGGAATGATCGGAGACAACCTCTAGAACGCCGCCAGGAAAATCTTTCAAGGGTTTCGCGTCCAGGTGCCTGTTGCCAATCTGAGCCTGATACATCGCATACCCGACGTGGCGCTGCACCGGTTCCGGGAACTCGCATAGAATACGATGAGAATCGCCTACAAAGATCAGTTTTCTGGCTTGCACGTTCTATCTCAGGACAAATATGCCAGATTTGGCATAGACGGTCAAGGGCGCACCACCGCCATGTCGAGGATAAAGCGATCTCAGGTCCCAGAATCGGGACTCGGGGGCCCGCATTTGCGGCAAGTTAAACTCGTCGAAGCTCGGGCCACACGTCTTCAAGTGACCTGAAACGGGATCTTCGAAATCGAGACCAGGCCAGTCGGATAGCCCTTCTGGCGAAGGAGAGTGTCAACACTTGTCCGACTCGTTTGAGGATGGCGGGACGGTCCGACGATAATCTCGGCAATCGGTAGGCGATATGGCATTGTCGGCGTGCGCCCTAGCGGCTGCAGCGGGAGATGGCGCGACATCATGCTTCCTTTTTGAACGAATCTAATTCCCTCCAGATCGTTACTGGCGGAGCCTTTTGTAATTCGGCATTCATTTTCATTTGAAAAAGCCGGGTCCTTGATCAGGGGTGCGACCAACGTAATTGCCTTTTCCCATGCTTCTAGGAACTCCGCGCCCCACCTTTCGGGTTCCGGCGGGGCGTATTTCCTGAGTCCATCCATTGCGAAATCAACCATTGCCTCCGCGGCCTTGCGCGCTAGCTGGCGGTGCAGGGACTCGTCATAACTGATTCGGACGAGCGCGCTATTTGGGCAGCCCCAGAGGTCTCCGGCCCTGAATCCAATCGCGTAGCCGTTTTCACCGTTTCCGTAGGCTCGCAACTGGCTCAAGTCATCTCGCTTTTCGCTGAAGCACGCCACAAAGTGGATCGCTACCGCCTGGGCGGGGGAGTCGGGGTTTTCCTTAAAGTAGCTGAGTGCACCGTCGAGTAGCCTCAAGGCTGCGTTGTCTGTAGCGGTTTGCCGGAGATTTGCGAGGGCCTCCTGGAAGAGCTTTGATCCATAGCGCAACTCGGTCGTATCGTTGAGGCAAGAAATGTGAGTGGAGTAGATACTCATTGACTCAAGAATTGCAAGCAGTGCGGAGCCGTTCGTGTAATGCCAGAGGATCTTGTCGGGCGGGATGGCAATTGAGCCGAGATCTCGGCTGAGTTGAACTGCAAAATCAACATACCGCGCTCTCTCTTCTTTGGGGATTAGCATGGGCGGGCCTGCCGGGCCGACGCCAACCGGTTCAGGCGATGCCAAATCGAGGGGAGTTGAGTTTACTTGCCCAGATGCCTGGCCTGTCGCGGACATAAGCTCCGCGAGTCTTGCTTGGGCCGCCTCAGGCCGTTGATCTTCCACGCTAGGCTTTCCGATGGGACTAACCTCCTCCGCCATGGACGCTACACCCTTTAGAAAACCATCGCAATAGGAATGTTGCGTGAGAGCGCTTTTCCAACGAAGTCAATGGACGGCTTAAACGCACGAACGCGGACCCGAGGGTCCGCGCTCTGCTTCTGTAAGGCTCGCCGTGTCGCTACGCCTTCGCCAGCACTTCCTTCCCTAGTTTCTCGGCCATCATCTCGTGCGCGTGGGCGAAGAACTCGTCTTTCGCAATCTTGCCTGCCTCGAGATCGGCGAGAATTGCTTTCTGCGCCTGGTACTCGCGGTTGACGATGCCCGCTTTGGATTGCAGCATGCGCCACGCCTTGCGCCGCTCCACGCAGAACATCACCAGCTGCCGCGAAAGGGAATAGTAGGTGTTCTTGCCCGCGTCGTCGGTGACCACGATGTAAACACCGAAGTCGGGAATGTAGCTGCGATGCTCGGGAAGCAGGTAATAGCGATAGACAACATCCTGCTGCGTGATGCGCACCAGCATGTTCTCCAGCGAAATCATCTTCTCCAGCTGCTCGGGCTTGATCTTCTTGAGATGGTTGCGGAAGCGCGCTTCTGTCACGCACCAGTGCGCGACCGTGTAGCGAACCGTTTCACCCGTCGCCTTCGATTTGGTCTCGTACCAGTCGAGATCGATCGACGGATTGCCCTTGACGTCGAGCGCTTCCTGGTAGCTCTCGCCCTTGCGCGGGTCAAAAACAAATTCAGGGACACCGCGCGAATCACGGACACGCTGCGCCTGATGCAGTGCCATGTCGTCGGCCACGCCGTGCTCCGGCTGGCACGTGGTGAAGGCCTGCAGGAACATGGTTCCGCGATACTCGAGGCCATCGAGAATTGCGCGATAAAGCTTGGGCGCGTTGGCCATCGACACCTGCGCGACGAACGGCGAGCCGTGGCCGGCGAGGAAGGTTTCGGCGACGGTCTTCTTCTCGGTGTTCTTGCCCTGCGTGGCCGCGCCGAACACGTTCATGTCGTTGCCGCCCAGCATCGGCGTCGAGTCGGAGTTCTGCCCGCCGGTGTTCGAGTAAACCTGCGTGTCGAGCATCAGCGCCTTGACGTTGGGCCGGTTCTGCAGGACCACCTTCGACATGTTCTGATAGCCGATATCGCCCATGCCGCCGTCGCCGCCGACCACCCACACCTTGGGCAGTTCCTTGATTTCGTCGTCGGTCATCAGAGCGTCGGTGAAATGCGTGAAGTGGTAAAACTCTTCTTCGCACACGCCGTTGCCTTTGAGAACGATGTCGGCGAGGCGCTCGGGAATCACGGAACGGCGCGCGTGGTCGACGATGAAGCTTTCGCCCATCAGCCAGCCCACGGTAATGCCGTCCTGGAAGAGCGAGTTCATCCACGGATAGGGATGCGGGTTGTTCGGCGACGTCGATCCATACACCGTGTTGCAGCCGGTATGCGCGGCCATAGCCATCACGCTCATGCCATTGGCCAGGCGGCCGTCAATCGGCTGTAGGTTCTTGTGATTGAAGGCTTCAGTCAACAGCACCGCTGCAATCGCCTCTACCAGCTGCGCATCGGTGATCTCGCCGTGCTCCTTTTCGTACTCCGCGACGCGGCCTTTCGTGTCCGTCGTCGTCTCGCCGCCCAGACCCATCACCAGATGCACGATCGCCTGCCGCAGTCGCGCGTAATCCTCTGGGCAGCTCTCCTTAATCGCCGCGAGGCGCTTCGCGCCGTTCTTTTCCAGATCGGAAGCTTTGGAAATGAAGCGGTCGCTCTTGGCGTGGTAAATCGGCCGCATGTAGGCTTCCGTCACCGCGGCAATCGAGCGCAGCACGCTCTTTTCGCCGCAACCAGCGCAAGCGCCGTCGCCCGAAACCAGTGCATCGTAGTTCGTGCGCACCATCAGCATGTTGCGCAGCGTCGCGGTCTTTGAGTCGGCAGGGTTCGCGCCGCTATAAAGACCGAGGTACTTCTGCGACGTATCTGGCAGCAGGTCCAGAAAGGCCGTGCCGGAGGTGTGCTCGGCGTTCACTTCCTCGGTCTCCTGCACCATCTTCAGCGCCTGGTGATCGCCGCAGGCCGTTACGCAGGCCGCGCAACCCTTGCACAGATCGCTGACAAAAATCGAGAAGATGCCTCCCGCGCCTGGAGTTTTGCGCTCCGGTGACGAGAAGATGGCGTTCACCTTCTGGTAGGCCATCGGCACCTTGTCGACGATCGCGTAGAACTGTGCCTTGGCCTGCGCCGAGAATCCATCCACCGATTCTGTCACTTCGCGAATGATCGTGGGCAGAGGCGTGCCCTGCTTGATCTCCGCAACCATGCGCGCACGCGCCTGCTTCTCAATCTCCGGCAGTTTCTCGAGCATCTTTCGGCGTTCGGCGGGGTCGGCGACGTAGCGTGTCACCGCCGTGCTCAAAACCGTGCTCAAATCCTGCGAGCAGTTGGGTAGCGCTGTGTCCGGGCAAACTGAGATGCACTCCATGCACTGCGTGCAGTTCTCGGGGATATACAATGGAGTCTCGCGCCGCGCGACATACTTCGAAGCCGTGTCGCCTGTTGCCGCCGCAACCACTCCCATCGCAGAGAGTGGTGTCGCCGGCTGGTTATAACCGAAGTTGGAACGGAACTCCGCGTCAAACACTTCGATGGTCGAGATCGGCGTGCGCGGCCCCTGGCCTTCAGGCGCGGCATGCGAACGGCACCCGGCGCCGGTAGTGCAGGCCGCTGTTGCAAATTCGGGAATATCGACTTCTTCGAAGATAGGCAACAGCGCCTGGCCGCGCAGGCTCGATCGATCAGCCGCAGCCAGATCGCCGATCGTGATTTCCTTCACGCGCTCGAAGCCCTGCAACATCACTTCCATGTTCGACTGCACAACCGCGTCGCCGAGCTTGCCAAACTTCTTCACATACTGCTTGTAGACGACGTCGCGGAACTGCTCCTGCGTGATACCAAACTCCTGCAACATGGGGCTGACTGCGAAAAACGCCCCCAAAAACGCGTTGCCCTGCATGCGCAGTTGCAAATCGCCTCGGTCGGTAGCTTTGCGGGCAATGTCGAAGCCAGGCAGCGTGAAAACGCGAATCTTTTTCTCGATAATCTGCTTGCGCGCCCACTGCGGCAGGTTCTGCCAGGCACGCTCGCCGTCCACATCCGACTCCCACACCAGGGAGCCGCCTTCCTGCATGCCGTCGAGGGGATTGGTATGCGTAAACGCCTTGGGGTCGCAGCACAGCACCACCGTCACGTGGCGCAGATCGCAGTTCACGCGAATACGCTCCTTGGCGGCAACCATGAAGTAGCTGGTTGGCGCGCCTTTCTTCTCCGATCCGTACTTGGGATTGGCGCTGACGTGAATCACTTCCTTGGGATTGCCCATCTCGTCGACGAGATGGTCGCGCTCAAAGAGCAGATCGTTCAGGTCGCCGAGAATCGCGCCGAGGTTCTTGCCGGTAGTGATCGCGCCCCATCCGCCAATGGAATGGAAACGCACAGCCACTGCGCCCTCGGGAAGCAGCGAGGGCATTTCGTCGGCAATGACGCTGTAAGGGTGGTCGATGCCGAGAACAACAAAGGTCACGTCATCCGCAGCGCTTTTCCCGTCCTTGCGTTTGCGGCCCGCGGTCGCGTACTCGAACGCGCCAATAATGTGCTCGGGGCGGAAGTCGCGCGAACCGAGTCCGTAACTGCCGCCAAAGAGCCGCGGCACTTCGGCTAGATCCACCTTGGGCAATCCCTCGGTCCCCTGCACCGCCTTCGAAAACGCCGTGCGAATGTCGCGTCCCAGCGGATTGTCGCCGGCCAATGCTTCGTCGGTCCGCTCAACGATGATCACGTTCTTCTTGCCCTTGAGCGCGTTCACCAGCGCGGCTTCGGGGAACGGCCGGATCACGTTGACGTGGACCGAGCCCACGCTCGACCCGCGAGTCTGACGCAGGTAATCCACCGCAGCCTCGATATTCTCTGCAGCCGAACCGAGCGAGACAAAAACCGTCTCCGCATCTTCGGTCTTGTATTCGCTGATCAGCCCGTAGCGGCGCCCCGTCAGCTGGGCAAAATCTTCGTATGCCTCTTCGAGGAACTGCAAGATCGGCTCGGCAAAGTTGTTTCTCCGCGCGATCACGCCCTGCATGTAGTGTTCCTGGTTTTGCACCGGGCCCAGCAGGATGGGATTCGTCAGGTCCATCATCTTGGGCACGCGGCGTCGCGTCGGTCCAAACAAAGTTCGCTGCGCTTCCGTGGGGCATTCAATGATGTCGTCGGGGGCGCCGAGATATTCGCGGATCAGCTCGGACTCGTGCTTGTAGAAGGTTCGCTCGAGGTGCGTCGTCAGGAAGCCGTCCATGATGTTCATGCCGGGAGTGAGCGAGAGTTCGGTCACGCGGCGCAGAATCAGCGCCTGGTCGGCCGCCTGCTGCGCGTCTTTGCCGAAAAGCATGATCCAACCGGTATCGAGCGCCCCATAAATATCGTCGTGGCCGCAATGCACGTTGAGCGCATGCTTGGTCAGCGCGCGAGCACCAACCTCCAGCACCATCGTCGATCCCTTGCCGGGCGCATGGTAGTACTGCTCCACGCCATAGACCACGCCTTGTCCCGAGGTGAAGTTGACCACACGCTTGCCGCACACTGAATGCGCGATGGCTCCGCCCTGCGCCGCATGCTCGCCTTCCGCCTCGATCGCGATCGTGTTGCCGCCGAACACGTTCAGCTTGCCTTCGGCGAAGGCCTGCTGGAACAGCTCGCCGCCTTCGGTCGAAGGCGTGATGGGATAGAACACGCCGGCGTCAGCGACGCGCGTCTCAGTGTGGTAGCTGACGAGCTGATTCCCGTTTGCAGTGACTCGAATTCCTGGATAACGAGCGGCAGCCTTCATGACTTTTCCTCTCTGGCGACACGTCTCCCGTGTCGATTAGCGTGCGAATGTGCCTCTCAAACCAAATCTGTGGACGTGCCCAGTCAAACCATTGGAACGGGCTGCGCCTCTGCCGGCGGTGGAATCGGAAATCCCCTGCTCACTGCCGCGATCTTAAATGTGCATGCGGATTTGGGGAAGCCCAAGGGGAGGGCCCCTCTATAAGTATGCACCTTTGAATGGAGACGCTATCTCAAATAGCGAGATGGCGTGGCGGGCGCAAAACGCTGAAAAATCTGGCTTTGCCCCACATTGCCTCTCGCGGGACTATAATTCCGGCAGATTCAGCGCACGCGCAGGCAGTTCAAACCGGATGCACAACTCCGGCCCTCCGCGACTGCTGAGGACTTTGTTCAAACGCACTAGCCACGATGCAAGATGCCCCCTCGCAGTTCGCGGTTTATCCCAGCCTGAAGGACCGAGCCGTTCTCATTACCGGCGGTGCTTCGGGCATAGGAGCCTCCCTGGTGACCCAGTTCGCCCGCCAGGGGTCCAGGGTCGCATTCCTCGACATCCAGAATGAACCCGCGCAACAGCTCGTTGGCAATCTGGCCGCGGATGGCTGTCCCTCGCCGCTTTACCTTCAGTGCGATCTCACCGATGTCGCCTTGTTGCGGAGCGCCGCCGACCGCGCCCTCGCGACGCTCGGCACGGTCGACGTACTTGTGAACAACGCGGGCAACGACCGGCGCCATCCCATCGACGAAGTGACTCCAGAGTTCTGGGACCGTTCCATTGCCACTAACCTGCGGCCATACTTCTTCATGGCCCAGGCAGTGATTCCGGCCATGCGCTCCGCAGGTCGCGGCTCCATCATCAACATGAGCTCCATTGCATGGATCATTCCCAATAAGGGGATGCCGGTCTACGTTACCGCCAAGGCGGCGATTGTTGGCCTCACCCGCACCCTGGCCCACGACCTTGGACCAAGCGGAATTCGAGTGAACGCGGTGCTTCCTGGAGCGATAGCCACGGAGCGCCAGAAGCGCCTGTGGTACACGCCCGAGTACGAAGCCGAAATCTTCGCGGGCCAGGCCCTCAAGCGGCAGATCGAGCCGGACGAAGTCGCGCGCCTGGTTCTCTTCCTCGCCGCCGACGACTCGGGTGCCATCACCAATCAGAGCTACATCATCGATGCCGGCTGGGTCTAGCGCGCCGGGCGGTCCGGCGGTGAATGCGAGCCCCTGCGCTACCATTGAAAGCAAGGATAAGTCTTCATGTTTGTGGTGGTGTGGAAGTTCGAGATCGCAGAGGATAAGATTGCCGGCTTCGAGGATGCCTATGGTCCGGAAGGTGCGTGGGCGCGGCTCTTTCGTGCCTCGCCCGACTATCTGGGAACCGAACTTCTGCGCGACGCCTATGTCCCGGGCAGCTATCTCACCGTCGATCGCTGGACCAGCGAAGATACCTTTCGCGCATTTCGCAAAGAGCACGACGCCGAATACGAAGCGCTGGACCGCCAGTGCGACGCGTTGACCAGCAAAGAAACACGGGTGGGCGCTTATACGGTCTAACCGACATATTCTGGCCCTCCCGGATCAGACTCTTATTCGAGTTGCAGCAAATTCTGTGCGAACCGTGCGCCCGCCAAATGGGTGATTGCCTTATCCAGCGTGACCAGCACCCCGTTTTCCTTGATCGCGAGGCCAAGCAGGCACGCATCGGTAATCTGCTGATGGCCGAAGATTCGGTCTCCCAAAGGAGCGGCGAGATCGGTCCAGGGATACGGGATAGACCAGAACATGTAGCCCGGCAGTGCGGCCAGTCGGATCAGAATCTCCGTCGCTTCCTCGATCGAGAGTCCTCCAATCGCAGGACGCGTCACCGCGCGCAGAAATCCCGCCTCGGTAAATGGGCAGACTCCCCAACTCGCTTTCCGGTGTGCGTCAAACCATCGGGCTACAGTTTCGTGGTGTATGTGGTTTTTGTCTGTCAGCGCTACGAGTACATTTACGTCCAGCAGGAACTTCGCCTCAATCAAAATCGTCCTCCTGGGCCGCCTTCACCATCTCATCGGTCAAGGGTCCACCTGGCGAGCGAAAAACGGGTAGCCCGTTGGGGGCTGTCTCGATCCGCGAAAAACCAGAATTCTTCGGGGCGCTGGCTTTCTTCACGAGTTCACTCAACGCAGCGCCGAGGGTGATTTTTCTGGCATAAGCATAAAGGGATGCGACCCGATAGGCTTCGTCATCAATTGTTAACGTGGTTCTCATGGATCTAGCTTGCATCAAATCATGAATTGATGCAACATTACTTACTTGGCGCGCATAGTATAGATTGATGCCTAGTATTTAGCTTGATGCATAGTTAGCAGTTTGATGTACCGTTCTGCTGCTATTTGTGACCTCCGGCACGCCTGACTGCCCCACCAAGTCAACTTTCCCCATTTCTTCGCTATTTTCCCCTGTTTTTCCGTGTCTCATCCTGCTACAATCCCTTGGAAATTCAACGTATGCCCCTCGCCGTTTCCTGCCAGAAATGCTCGGGATGTGCAGGGCGTGCACTTCTTGAGGAGCCCTCCCAAAATGCCCATCGTCGACGATCGCGCGAAAGCCGTAGAACTTGCCCTTGCACAAATTGAAAAACAGTTCGGGAAGGGGTCGATCGTACGTCTCGGCTCCCGCGAAGCTTTGCTGCCCATTGCGGTGATTTCGACTGGATCCATCAGTTTTGACGCGGCGCTGGGCGTGGGTGGAGTCCCGCGTGGCCGGGTTTCAGAGATCTTTGGTCCCGAGTCCTCGGGCAAAACCACGATTACTCTGCAGATCATTGCCGAGGCGCAGCGTGCGGGCGGACTGGCAGCCTTTGTCGATGCCGAGCACGCGCTCGATCCCGGCTACGCGAAAAAGCTGGGCGTCGACGTCGACAATCTGCTCGTCTCGCAGCCCGACTCGGGCGAACAGGCGCTGGAGATCACTGAAGCGCTGGTTCGCTCGGGAGCCATTGACGTGCTGGTTGTCGATTCGGTGGCCGCGCTGGTGCCTAAAGCCGAGCTCGACGGCGAGATGGGCGACTCGCACATGGGCCTGCAGGCGCGCCTGATGTCGCAGGCGCTGCGCAAACTTACCGGCACGGTTTCGAAGTCGCGCACCGCTCTCATCTTTATCAACCAGATCCGCGAAAAGATCGGCGTGATGTTCGGCAACCCCGAAACCACCACCGGAGGCCGCGCGCTCAAGTTTTACTCTTCGGTGCGAATCGACATCCGACGTATCGCCGCCGTCAAGGAAGGCGACACCGTGGTCGGCTCGCGTACCAAGGTCAAAATTGTTAAGAACAAGGTCGCCGCTCCCTTCCGCGAGGCCGAGTTCGACATTCTCTATGGCGAGGGCATCAGCAAAGAGGGTGACGTGCTCGACCTGGCCGTGGCTCACAATATTGTGGAGAAATCCGGCGCCTGGTATAGCTACGCCGGCGAGCGCATCGGACAAGGGCGCGAAAACACCCGCGCATTTCTGAAAGAGAACAAGGACGTCTACGGCAAAATCGATGCCGAGCTGCGCAAGCGGTTGAGTATCGGCGCTCCCAAGGCCGAAGTCCCCGAGGTTCCGGCTGGCGGCGAAGCTCACGCCAAGGAAGCCGTGCGCGGCCGCAAGGGATAGTTTTCTGACTTCCCGCGAACCTGTTCCGAAGCCAGTAAAAAATTCAGGAGGGTTGCATGAAAGCCTTTTCACGCCGCGACATGCTCAAAGGCAGCCTGCTGGCGCCGGCGGTTGCCGCTGCGACCAGCGGCATGAATCCTGTTGCGGCCGCAATGCAGGCCGCCGCAGAAAGCACCGGCCCGCTTCCCGCGGCCGGACCGCAATCGCCCGCCGGCGGCGCATCGGCGCAGCCAGCATCGGCGCGCGAACGGCTCCTCCTCGATTTCGGCTGGCGCTTCCATCTTGGCGACTCGTGCGACGCGAATAAGGACTTCGGATTCGGCAGCGGCCGCGGCGGCAACTTTCAAAAGACAGGCGGCTTTTTGGCGGCCAGTTCCCTCGCCTTCGACGACAGCGATTGGAAGCCGATCGATCTGCCCCACGATTGGGCCATCGAGCTGCCTTTCACAAACGACTCTGCGCTCCAGAGCAAAGGCTTCTATCCCCTGGGCCGCAACTACCCCTCCACCAGCGTCGGCTGGTACCGACGCGTCTTCGAGATACCCGCTTCGGACGCGGGCAAACGCATTTCCCTTGAGTTTGATGGCGCCTACCGCGAGACCACGGTGGCTCTGAACGGCTTCTTCATAGGCCAGCACAGCGGCGGCTACGATCCTTTCCGATTCGATGTCACGGATTTTGCCAATCCCGGCGGACGCAACGTCCTGCTGGTACGTGTAGACGCGACAGAGAGCGATGGCTGGTTTTACGAGGGCGCGGGAATCTACCGCCATTTGTGGCTTGTGAAAACCAATCCCGTGCACGTGAAGCAATGGGGCACCTTCGTCAGTTCGCAGATCAAGCCCGGTACTGCGACGCTCTCCATCCGCACCGAAGTGAACAATGACGGCCAAACCGCCGCCGACGCCCGCGTTGTCTCCACGGTGCTCGATCTCCAGGGCAGCGCAGTGGGCAAGGCGGTCACGCCAACGGCGGCCATTCCCATGGACGGTGAACAGGCCTTTGAGCAGAAGATGACCGTCAACCAGCCGAAGCTCTGGTCGCTTGAGGAGCGAAACCTTTACACGCTGGTCACGGAAGTGCGCGCCGGCGGCGACGTCGTCGATCGTTACGAGACACGCTTCGGCATCCGCTCCATCGAGATCGATGCGCAGAAGGGGCTGTTGCTCAACGGCAAGCCGGTGAAGGTGAAGGGCACCTGCAATCACCAGGACCATGCGGGCCTGGGCGCGGCGCTGCCCGATTCCGTGCAGTATTACCGCATCCGCAAGCTGCAGGAGATGGGCTCGAACGGCCTGCGCACTTCGCACAATCCTCCCACGCCGGAACTGCTCGATGCCTGCGATGAGCTGGGAATGCTTGTCTTTGACGAGACGCGCATGATGTCGTCGAATCCCGACGGCCTTGGCCAATTTGAAAACCTGATCCGTCGCGATCGTAATCATCCCAGCGTGTTCATGTGGTCGATGGGCAACGAAGAAGGGACAGCCAACACTGACAGGGGCGTGCTCATTCTCACCGCCATGAAAGACGTCGCCACGCGGCTCGACGGCACGCGTCCTGTTTCCATCGCGCCCACCGGAGCCATCGGCACTGGAGGTCTCGCCGTCTGCGACGTCATCGGCTACAACTATCAGGATCCACAAGCCGAGGCCTATCACAAGGCGCACCCCGACAAGCCCGTCATCGGCACAGAGACCGTCAGCGCCGTAGGCACTCGCGGCATCTACGTGACGGATTACGACAAGGGCTACGTCGGCTCCTACGATCCCTACACGACCACGGGCCGCGCGTCAGCCGAGGGCTGGTGGAGCTTCTGCGACGCACGCGAATGGCTGGCTGGCGGCTTTATCTGGACCGGCTTCGACTACCGCGGCGAGCCCTCGCCCAACGGCTGGCCGAACATCAGCTCGCAATACGGCATCATCGACACTTGCGGTTTTCCCAAGGACACCTTCTTCTACTACCAATCGTGGTGGACCGAGAAGCCGGTGCTTCATTTGTTCCCCCACTGGAACTGGCCGGGAATGGAAGGCAAACAGATCGCCGTCTGGGTGCATTCGAATCTCGACAAGGTCGAGCTCTTCCTCAACGACCAGAGCCTCGGCCCCAAGGAGATGAAGAAAGACTCGCACCTGGCCTGGAACGTGGCCTACGCTCCCGGCGCCATTGAAGCGCGCGCCTACAAGGGCGACAAGCTGGTGCTGACGGCGAGGCGCGAGACCACCGGTGCGCCGGCTGCGCTCGCCATCGCTGCGGATCGTAGTGAAATCTCTGCCGATGGCGAAGATGTTGCCATGCTTGCTGTGGAAGTTCGCGACGCCGAGGGCCGCGTCGTGCCCGTTACCGACAATGTCGTCCGATTCAAGGTTACCGGAGCAGGAAAACTGATCGGAGTGGGCAACGGCGATCCCACCGATCAGGAATCCGACAAGGGCTCAATGCGCAAGGCGTTCTCCGGACTTTGCATGGCCATTGTGCAGTCCACAAAATCGACCGGCAACATTACGGTAGAAGCCGTCTCGCCCGGTCTCGCGCCGGCGCGCGCAACCATTGCCGCAAAAGCGATCACGCTTCGATCTCAGGTGGCCGGGTGGGAGCGCGAAGTGCCGCAAGGCTCGGGCATCACCGGCCTGTGGAGGCCTGCGCAGGACGGAGGCACGCAGATCTTCGTACTGCGCCAGGACGGAAGCAAGCTCACAGGAACCGTGGAAGGAGTGGGCTTAAGCTGGGCCGGCGGATACGATGCACCCGCGGCGATCACTGACGGCGAGGTGGATGGGGCCAAGGTGAGTTTCAAGGCTGGGAACATCACCTTTTCAGGTCACACAAACGGCGAGGTCATTGAGCTCGAGCGCACTCCCAACTTCCCCGCGCGCCCGCGGCCTGCAGCCCAGCCCGACGCCTCAAGCCCGGCTGTGGGCCCGCCGCCCGATGGATCGGATCCCTCACGCAGCCCTTTGTTCCGCGCGCCGGGCCCTGTCGCGATCGCCCTGCATCGCGTCGAGCGCTAGACGCGAGGCTCCGTGGGTCGCGGCCTGGCTTTGCGCTCCCGGTAACTCCGCGTCTACGATAGAGCGGACCCTACAAAGAGGTCTGCGTGAAGCGGATCGTTTCTCGAAGATCGCTGTTGACCGGCGCCGGAGCAGTCACGGCTCAAGTCTTATTCGCCGGACGCATCAAAGCCTCCGGCTTTCTCGCCGCCGACCCATCGCCTCTCGCTGCCGCGCCCGGCGATCTCGATCTCACGCTGACCTCGATGACTTCCGGCACGCTCCGCATTGGCATCGCGCCCGTTGCTTCGAAGCCATTGAACCATGAGCTTGGCGTGGTCGATCGCCCCTGGCCGTCACCTCTTGCATCTCTCGAACCCGCTCACGCCCACGTTCTCCCCTGGGGACGTTACGTCCTCCACATTGATGCGCGCCCTCTCACCATCACGGTCCTTGAGAATGGCAAGCCCCGTCAGCAAATTCGATTCGACGACGACAGCACTAACATCCACTTCCCTCTCGATGGCCCCGTTTTTGGGCTCGGCGAAGGTGCCAGCACCCTGGACCGGCGGGGCACACGCGAAAATCTCAACGGCCAGGCACCGCGCGATTACCGCGCCCTCGGAGCACGAGTGCAGATACCGTGGGTCATCAGCCTGTCCGGCTGGGGCATCTTCATCGGCCAGCCGCAAGGCACATTCGAACTCACTCAGGAGGAAGGCATTTTTCGCAGCGTAGAAGCCACGTCGACGCGCAATGTGCTTCTCCTCCTGGGCGACGGGCCGGCCGATGTCCTGAAGGAGTACGCGCAACTCACCGGCTTTCCGCATATGCCCCCCAAATGGTCACTCGGCTACCTTCAGTCGCATCGCACCCTCGCCAGCCACGATGAAGTTGTTGGGGTTCTCAAGACTTTTCGCGAAAAGAAATTGCCCTGCGACGCGGTCATTTATCTCGGCACCGGATTCTGTCCGTCGGGGTGGAACACCGGCCATGGCTCGTTCACTTTCAACAAAGATATCTTTCCCGATCCGCCTGCGGCGATCCGGCAGATCCATGATGAGCATTTCAAAGTGGTTCTGCACGTCGTGCCGCCCGGCAATTTTCACGGAAGCGTCTCCGACACCGGCTCCGCGGCGGCTTCGGCCGGCGATGCAGCAGACTATTGGGCCGAGCATGCTGCACTCGAAGAGATCGGCGTCGACGGCTGGTGGCCCGACGAAGGTGACGAACTTTCCGTCTACGCCCGCGCCGAGCGCAATCGCATGTACTTCGAGGGATCCCGTAAGACGAATCCCAATCTCCGCCCCTACGCGCTCCATCGCAATGGCTATGCCGGGCTGCAGCGCTATGGCTGGCTTTGGTCGGGCGATGTAACCAGCGCCTGGCTCACCCTGCGCGCGCAAATCATGGTCGGCATCGGCGCCGGCCTTTCGGGAATTTCCTATTGGGGCACAGACATCGGTGGCTTTGTGCCTACTCCCGAACTCACCCCGGAACTTTATGCGCGCTGGTTTCAGTGGGCCGCCTTCTGTCCCTGCTTCCGGGGGCATGGCCGTGCCTGGCACCTGCGGCTGCCTTGGGGGTGGAACACAGGCGATCCCGGCCCAAAAGAAATTGAAGGCGATTGGGTCACAGCGTGGCCGCCCGCGGCCGACCTCCATCGCCCTGACGTTGAAGAGATCTGCCGCAAATATCTCAACCTCCGCTACCAGCTCATGCCTTACCTCTACTCCTCCGTCGCGCAAGGACACGCCTCGGGACTGCCGCTCATCCGTGCGCTCGCTCTCAGCTGGCCGCAAGACGAGCAAGCCGTCGCTACTGATGATGCATACATGTGGGGCGATCACATTCTGGTCGCTCCTGTCCATGAGAAAGGCGCGTCCCAGCGCAACGTCTATTTGCCCACCGGAACATGGTGGGACTACTGGACCGGTACGCGCGCGTCAGGCGGACGGTCCATCTCGCGTCCGGTCGATCTTGCAACGCTGCCTCTCTTTGTGAGGGCCGGGGCAATCATCCCCTCTGGTCCGGTAAAGCAATTCACCGCCGAGGACATCTCCGAGCCGCCTACGTTCCGCGTCTATCCGGGCGCGGACGGACGCTTCGTCTGGTACGACGACGACGGCGCCAGCTATGCGCATGAGCACGGAAGCTTCTTTCGCATTGAATGTCGGTGGAACGAAGCATCCGGCAGGCTCACCCTGACGCCCGATTCCGCCGGAACTCGAAGCCAGATGGTCAAACTGGCACGCGGCCGAGCAACTGTGAACCTCACGCCGTAGCCAAGCGAGCTTCGATCGCTGGCTTGGCACCGTCTTAGTCGGGCGCATCTGCCTGCACCACGACGACATTCTCATCGAGAAGCGTTCTGGGGGTCGGCTCGGAAGATAATAGAAATTGCGACTTAAACGAGGTTATCCCGGAACATGCTCGATCGCGCTCCTAAGGCTAACTTGGCAACTCGATTCGCCGAAGAGTTGGAGCTCCGTTTCCGTGCTCTGCGCCGGCTCGGGATCCTCTTTTTGCGAGCGAAATGGTTCAAGATGCCCAACGCCGTCCGTGCGGCAGGTATCAGGGTAGTGCTGCATTATCCGCCGGAGCATGGCGTGGTCGTCGATTTCCTCGGATGTTGCGTTCGCAATAGCTATGGCCTGCGCCGGCAACTCAAATCTGTGGAGACCATCCTGGACATCGGTGCGAATGTCGGGTTCTTTTCCATTGCAGCCCGCGCCTATTATCCCAATGCCGAAATTCATGCGTACGAGCCGAATCTAAGGATCTTTCCATTTCTTAAGTCGAACACTGAACAACTCGGGATAAAGGTGTATCAGGAGGCTGTGGGAGCCGACGAAGGGAGGGTCGCGATTGCCGATGAAGGCGACAGCAATCAGGCGAAAACCATCGCAAGCGCCGATGGCAGCATTCCACAGATAGCATTACAAGGCGCCGTGGAGAGACTGGGAGGTGTCGTGGATCTACTAAAGCTGGATTGCGAAGGAGCGGAATGGGATATGTTTCGGTCCGCCGTCCCGTGGCGGCACATTCGAAATGTTCGCATGGAGTACCACCTCTTCGATCAACACACCCTCCTGGATGTCGAACAGACCCTGAAGCAGTTGGGTTTCAAAATTACCCGTTTCGAACCATCCGCAGGATTCGGACTAATCTGGGCCGTCCCCTCCGGCGCGAATACCTGAGTTTGTACCCCGCTGCTAGAATCGCCTGAGACAGCCCATGCCCGTCAAAGCTCTCTATCCCGGCACCTTCGACCCGCCCACCAACGGCCACGTCGATCTGATCCAGCGTGGGGCGAAGATCTTCGATCATCTCACCGTCGCCATCCTCGTGAATCCGGTGAAGAACCCGCTGTTCACGGTCGAAGAACGTGCGGAGATGCTCAAGGAGATCGCCGCTGGGCTCGGCGATGTTTCCGTCGCCACCTTCGACGGGCTCATGGTGGAGTTCGCCCGCCGCCAGGGCGCGTCAGCGGTGTTGCGCGGCATTCGCGCCATCTCCGACTACGAGCACGAGTTCCAGATGGCACTGATGAACCGCCGTCTCGCCCCGGAGATCGAGACCGTGTTTTTGCAGCCGGCCGGCCGCTATTCCTTCGTCAGTTCCCGCATGGTCAAGGAAGTCTTCAGTTTCGGCGGCGACGTTAGCGGTCTTGTGCCACCCAATGTGCTCAAGCGGCTGCGGGCACGCATCAGCAAGAGCTGATCGGCGGGCATCCAATCAGGCCCCCTCCCGCCTTCGCTCAACTGTAAGCTTCCCTTAAGACGCCCATCTCCACGACATGGGACGCGCGCATGCAGCGCTTGCGCCGCTTGTTCTCATACATCGCGGCATCCGCGCGAGCCAGCAGTTCGTTAATTGGCTCGGGCGTTTCCGGATCGAAGGGGACCACCCCCACGCTCATGGAGAGATGATACTGACGCCCAGCCGTGGCGTTTTGAGCATCCAGCTGGCGCTGCAGCCGATGCACTAGGATCTCGGAATCCACCCCGGGAATCCCCATGGCCAAAATGGTGAATTCATCTCCACCCAGCCGCGCGATCGTATCCGAGTCGCGAAATGTCTTGCGCAGAACGTCGGCGACGTCCTGCAATGCCCTGTCGCCTTCGAGATGGCCGAGACGGTCGTTGATCTCCTTCAGTCCGTCCACATCGGCAAACATCAGCAGAAATGTCCCCTTGAGCCGCTGTGCGAACTTCAATTGTTGCTGCACCACCGCAAGAAATCCGCGGCGATTGAAGAGCCCCGTCAGATCATCGACAAGAGACAGGCTGCGCAACTCCTCTTCCAACCGGTAATGTTCGGTCAGGTCCGCGGCCACCAAACTGATGCCGGGCTGTCCATGGATGCGAATGGGGCTGAGCGCGAGATGCACCGGCGTCGATGCACCGCCGTGCCGGCACAGGCAGACTTCGGCCGTGCACGCTTCGGCCTGCCCCTTCTCAAGCAGCGAATCAAGATTGGCCCGGTCGGCCGGCGAAATGAAACAGGAAAAGGGCGTCCCGATCACCGACTCCAGCGGCGCATTCAACATGGCTGCCAGGCGGCTGTTGCAATAAAGCAGCACGCCCCGCTCCTTCAGGATGGCCGCGCCTTCGTTCATGGTCTCCACCAGGATGCGGTGGCCAGTCTCGACATGATCGAGCGTAAGCACCCGCTCACCGGACTGGTCCCTGACGAAGAACGCATCCACTTCCCCGTTGCGGATGGCGCGCAGAACCTCCTCGGCCTCCGCCAGCCTCGCTCTTAGCTCCTCGTTTTCCCTCCGAAGCTCCTGTTTCGTCTTGCGGCGCTCGTCGGCATTCATCGGTCGCGGCTCCTCGGGCAAGTCGTTAAGCGTGCGGAATCTAAGTCAGTTTTTGGTCCTCCCGGACCAGCAGATCCAACCCGATCAGCACACGCTCGGAGTTGGACAGATCGCCGACCAGTTTTCGCAGAGGCTCGGGAAGACGCCTCACCAATGTGGGAACCGCGATGATCTGCTCGTCGATGGCAAGCGTCGGCCGCTGGCATATGTCAATCACCTCGAGCTTGAATTGTTCGCCGAGGTACTCTTCGCACAGCCTCCGCGCGTCCTCAATCGCGCGCATCGAACGCGGTGTCGTTCCGGCCACATACAGCCGGAGCATGAACCTCTTTCGCCGCGAGCTGGCGCGATGCAATAGTCGAGCGCTGTCGGCCAGGGCCCTCTTGACCTGAGGCATGGTCACACCTCCTTCCTTTTGCGCCCGCGATCGCGGTGGACGCCGTTGACCACGGGATCGGCCTGGCGCGCCCGCGCCATCACTAACCGATCCTCAATCTCCGTCTCTTTCCTTGAATTCTCCCGGAGGGCGATCTTTCTGAGCTCTTCCTCCGCAGCTTCCAGGTCGAGGCGCAAGGTATTCATCTGCGCACGCAGTGCAATGCAGTCGCGATCCAGCTGCCGCTTGCGTGCGTGGAACTCCTCTTGGCGGGCAAGCGCTTCGGCGGCTTCCCGCGCATGCTGGGCAACCCGTGCCGTTCCAGTCAACACGCCCCCGGGGCCGACGTACACATCCATCAGGTCGATCCCGCGGTCAGTTAGCCGAAACTCGCGTACCTGGTTGGAGTGCGCCATGCCGCGCGACTTGAGCACAAACAGCACGCGATTCCGCTCGCCATTGCTTTCTATATCCCGCACCAGGAGCCAGGTATCCATCAGAGAGGAGATGCCGACGTCGGTGCTCTCCTGGTTCTGATCTCCGGTGGTCAGGCTGGTGAAAAACGTGGTGATCTGATTGGTCTTGAAAAAGTCGATCAGCCGCGTGAGCAAGGATTTCGCCTCGGTGATCGTCCCTCCCGACGAGAGGTTGGTTACCGGGTCCATCACGACCACGCTCGGCTTGAACTCCTCAGTCACCTTGTGCATCGTGACCAGGTGCGACTCCAGCCCGTAGAGCGTCGGCCGCGCGGCATGCAACTGCAGGAGGCCTTTCCTCATCCACGGCTCGAGGTCGATGCCAATCGAACGCATGTTGCGAAGGAGCTGGCTGGGAGATTCCTCAAAAAGAAAAATCAGGCAGCGCTCGCCCCTTCGGCAGGTTGCTTCCACCAGGTGCGCCGACAGGCTGGTCTTGCCGGTGCCGGCAGTACCGGAAACCAGAATGCTGCTGCCGCGATAGTAGCCTTTGCCCCCCAGCATCGCGTCCAGCCGCGGAACCCCGGTGCCGATGCGCTCGCTGGACGCGCCATGGGTGAGCCCCAGCGAGGTGATGGGCATGACGGAGATGCCACGCGCTCCGATCAGGAACGGGTACTCGTCCGTTCCGTGGCGGGAGCCCCGGTACTTGACCACGCGCACTCTGCGGGTCGCAAACTGGTTGCTGATTCGGTTATCCAGGAGGATCACGCAATCGGAGACGTACTCTTCCAACCCGTGGCGTGTCAGCGTGCCATCGCCACGCTCCGCCGTGACCACCGCCGTCACGCCCCGCTCCTTGAGCCAATGAAAGAGCCGGCTTAACTCCGCGCGCAGGATGGCCGTGTCGGTCAGGCCTACAAAGAGAGTTTCAAGCGAATCCAGCGCGACGCGCTTGGCGCCAATCGCGTCGATCGCGTAGCCAAGACGGACAAAGATCCCCTCCAGGTCGTAGTCGCCCATCTCCCTGATCTCGCCCTTTGCGATCTGCACATGGTCGATGATCACCTTCTTTTTGGCGATCAGGTCGTTCACTTCGAACCCAAGAGAGGCCACATTCTGAGCCAGCTCCTCTCCCGTCTCCTCAAAGGCCATGTAGACGCCGGGCTCCTCGTACTGCGTCGCCCCGCGGACCAGGAATTCGAGCGCAAACAATGTCTTCCCAGACCCCGCACATCCGCAGATTAGCGTCGGACGGCCTTGCGGCAATCCGCCCTCCGTGATCTGGTCGAGCCCCTGAATGCCGGTTGGCGCTTTGGGCAAGGCGCCCATTTGCACCGTGCCGCGATCTCTTCGTTCTTTCATCGCAATCGTCCCTTGCTGGCGGGCATCGCAACAGCTAAGACCAATTTCGAGCCTCCGTTCGAAGTTATTCAAGGCAAATCAGAGAAACTGAGCGCAACAGACGTGAACCTCCTGCCTGATTCGGAACCGGATTCAATGTGGGAACTGCGGCCCAATCGCTGAGGACTGCTCGCGCATCGAGAACGGCAGCTGGCTTACTGTTTCACGATCCACAACCTTGTGGGTGCCCCATCTTAAATCTCCGACGGCGCCGGAAATTTAGAGTGGGAGACGATGCCGCACTGCCAGGCGATCTTCGCAATCATTTTGTCCTTCGTACGAAATCTGGCAAGATGGAACTATCATGACTGTCACTGCTCCCGCAAAAATCTTTGCCGATCGCATTGGCCGTATTGAGGTCTCCGCGACCATGGCCGTGGCCGCCGAGGCTGCCAAGCTGCGCGCCCAGGGCGTCAACCTTGTGGATTTCGGCGCCGGGGAGCCGCACTTCCCCACCCCGCGACCCATCAAAGATGCGGCCATCTCGGCCATCGAGGCCAACTTCACGCGCTATACAGTTGTGCCCGGGATTCCCGAGCTACGCAAGGCCATCGTCGAGCGCCACGCCTGCGACTTTGGCTCCGACTATTCCGTCGACGAAGCCATCTTTACCAGCGGCGGCAAGCTGGCGCTGTTCAACGCCATCCAGGTCCTCGTCGATCACGGCGACGAGGTGATTCTGCCTGTTCCCTACTGGGTCAGCTTCAAAGACATCATTCAATACGCCGGCGGCAAGGTCGTCTACCTCGAAACCAGCGAGGCTGAAAGCTTTCGCATCACGGCCGCCGCCATTGAGCAGGCCATCACGCCGCGCACCAAGGCCATCATCCTCAATTCGCCGTCCAATCCGGCCGGCTCCGTGGTTTCGGCCCGCGATCTCGAGCGCATCGTCCATCTGGCTCACGACCGCGGCATTTTTCTGCTCTTGGACGAGTGCTACGTCTACCTCAACTATGCCGGCAAATGCGTCTCAGGCGGCTCGTTTACCTGGGCCAAGGAGCACATGGTGATCCTCGGCTCGCTCTCCAAGACCTACTCCATGACCGGATGGCGCGCCGGCTACGCGCTCGCGCCCAAGCCCGTGGTTGCCAACATGAGCAAGCTGCAGTCGCAGTCCACTTCGAATGCCACAAGTTTTGTGCAAAAAGCCGCCATCGCGGCGCTAACCGGTTCGCAGGAGTGCGTCTCGCAGTTTCGCGCTGAGTTCATCGACCTGCGCGATTACATGCTTTCCAAGGTCACGGCGATTCCCGGCATCACCTGCACCAAGCCCGAGGGGGCCTTCTACGTCTATCCCAACATCTCGGCCTACCTCGGCAAGGGCGGAATCCGCACCGCAACCGAGCTGGCGACGCGCCTGCTGCATGAGGCACATGTGGTCACCGTGCCTGGCGAGGCTTTCGGCACCAGCGAGCACATCCGGATCTCCTATCCGGTGACCAAGGAAAACATCGACGAGGGCACCCGCCGCATGGGCGAGTTCCTTGCCGGATTGGCATAGAAAGGCACAGGGGCGGGATAGCTCCCGGCCCATCCGGCTCGTGAGGTTTTGGCTATGACCCAACCGGCTGCTGATTGATCAGTGCTGCGCCATCGGGCACGGCCGCTCCCGGGTGCGGGCCGGTCGCTATCCAATCTCGCATTGGAGATGTTTTTTGGCAGTCAACGCACATGGTGATGTTGAATTGCGTGCTGCACCAGGGACAAACGGCGCCCGATTCAAACGTGTCAAATGGCTTCTGGCACTGGGCGCACCGCCAATGCGGCCCCATCGCCGGCTTCGACCCGCAGTTGGGGCACGCGAATCCTTCGCGCCGCGGCATTTTCTCTACGCGTATCATCACGCGCGCGATCTTCCACCCATTCCAGCAGTTCAGCAGCATGTAAGCTGCGATCGCCAGCAGCCAGGTCGAATGCCTCAAGATCGCAAAGCAAATGAAGACTGCGACGCCCATGAAGCCGATAAACGTTGAGACTTGCAGGCTGCGGCCTCGACCCAGGACAAACCAGAGCAAGGAACGGAGAATCTGGCCGCCGTCAAGCGGGTAGATGGGAAGGATATTGAAGATCAACAGCCCGATATCGATGGAAAGAACCGCGATCAGCCAGGTCGCGGCATCGGTTTGTGGGCGGGGCGCTCCCAGTATGTCTGCCAGGAGGTAGCGTCCTCCCAGCGCCCACAGCGGCACCAGAAGCGCCACGTTGACCAGTGGGCCGGCAGCCAGGCTCCACAGCGTAGCGCCCGGGCGCTGTGGCGGGTCGACATATGCGACCCCGCCAAGCGGCCAGAGCATGATTCGATTCGCCTTGCCGCCCACCTGCCGGCAAGCCAGGGCGTGCCCAAACTCGTGCAGCAGAACGATCCCGAACAGCGCCAGGTATTCGAGCACACACCAGACGAGCGAGGAGTACCGGCTCCTCAGATAGCCAACTTCAATCACCGCGATGATGAACCAGGACCAGTGCAGATAAACGTCGATACCCGCAATTTGAAACAGATGGATGGAACCCTGATGGCTGGGGGTCATGTGAGCCAGCTTACCATCGCGGAAAGCGATGGGGAGTGGCGGCAAAGCTACATGAATTCACTCAGGTAACGCCTGACTGCGGCCACACAAGCTGCCTGTCCCAGTTTCTGGCAGAATATCGCCAGCATCACTGGGCAAACGTTGTGTTTGTCGGGTAGGATGTTTCTTCAATGTTGAATGGCATAGATTTTCGTCCCGTCATCCTCGCCGGGGGCAGCGGCACCCGCTTCTGGCCTCGGTCTCGCCGAGCCAAAGCCAAGCAGGTTCTTGCCCTCGACGGAGAGCGTTCCATGATTCAGCAAACCGTGGAACGGCTCAAGCCTTTGGCTTCACTCGAAACCACCTGGGTCATTACCAATGAGTTTCTGGCCCATGAAATCGCCGACCAGTTGCCCGGCCTGCCCGCGGCGCAAATCGTGCAGGAGCCGGTTGCTCGCAATACCGCCCCCGCTTGCGGCCTTGCCGCCTTTCTCATCGAGCGCCAGAACCCCAATGCCGTCCTGGGTGTTTTTCCTTCCGACCACGTCATCGCCGACGAGCCACGATTTCTCAAAGCCCTGCAGAAAGGCATCGCCGTAGCCGCCGCCGGCGAGAATATCGTTGTTCTCGGCATTGAGCCTACCCGCGCTGAAACCGGCTACGGTTACATCGAAACGGGCGACCTGGCCAGGAATGACACCGCCCTGCACGTGCGCCGCTTCATCGAGAAACCCAATCAGAATCGAGCCGAGGAGTTCGTCGCCGCGGGCAATTACTACTGGAACTCGGGTATGTTCCTTTGGTCGGCGCGCACCCTGGCCAACGCCGTTCGCGAACATCTGCCCGAGACCGCTCCGCTGCTTGAAACCATTGCCGCCGCATATGGCACGCCGCAGTTCGACGAGGTCTTTCGCGCGGCTTATCCCAAGTGCGAAAACATCTCGGTCGATTACGCGGTGCTCGAACCGCGCTCGGCCAAGGGCGAGCACCTTTCCAATCTTTATTGCATTCCGGCCGAGTTCGCCTGGAACGATCTGGGGTCATGGTCATCGCTCTACGAGTATCAGGTGGAGACGCGGCTGCGCGGGGACGCCGAAGGCAACGTTGCCGATTCCGGCGGCCACATGGCAATCGAAGCCAACGACAACTACATCTTCAGTCCCAAGAAATTTGTCGCCCTGGTTGGGGTGGAGAATCTGGTTGTCATCGATACCGACGATGCGCTCCTCATCGCGCACCGCGACCATTCGCAGGATGTGGGCAAGATCGTAAAAGAGCTCAGCGTCACCGGGCGCGATGAGCTGATTTGACCGGCCCCGCGCCCTGCCTCCGCTGTACAATCCTTCCGTAACCCAGCTTACAGATTTGGCTGAGTGGAGCAGGTTATGCCCGAAACCATCAATTGGCCGGCGAACAGCAAGCCGCGCCGCCGGAATCTTGCCGTTTACCTTCTGCTCGCCATCATCGTCCTGATCTTCATCGGCAGCCGCACCGCGATCTCGTATTGGGTCGACCTGCTCTGGTTCCGCTCGCTCGGCTACGCCGGCGTGTTCTGGAAGTCGTTCGATCTCGAGTGGGGAACCTTTGCCGCCTTTGCCGCGCTCACATTTCTGATTCTCCTCGGCGTATTCTTCGCTCTGCGGCACGGGCACGCGGCCGATCTGCCCGACTCCTACACCATCTACTTCGCGGGCCGGCCGCTGGAAATACCCGTCGGAAAAGCCTTGCGGGCCGTCACCATCGTCGCGGCATTGATCGTTGCTGTCGTCACCGGATTTGCCATGCAGGCGCAATGGCCGACTCTGGCTCTCTATTGGTACGCGCCGCGGGTTGCCAACAGCATCGCCGACCCCATTTTCGGCCGCCCGCTCCACTTTTACCTGTTCACTTTACCGGCCTGGCAGTTGATCTCCGGGTGGCTGCTCACGCTCGCAGTCATCGCCTGCATTCTTGCGGTGGTGTTTCTTATCGCGGCGGGCGGCGGCCGGGCCATCGAAGGACGCTTTACTGCCGCCGGCTCACTGCCCTGGCGCGGCGTCTGCGTCGCCGCCGGATTTCTTCTCGCCACTTTCGCCTTTCGCGAGTATATCGGGCGCTTCGAGCTGCTCTTTGAGCATCACACCATCTTCGACGGCGTCACCTACACCGATGCCCACGTCACGCTCATCGGCATGTTGTTCATCTCTGTGGCGCTCGCCGTTGGTGCGATCATCGCCGTCGGCGGCGGCGTCTTGCGCCCGCGCGGGGTCTGGCTTCTCGTGGCCGTCATTCCCGCAGCGGCTTGCTACGTCATCGCCGGAATCGCCGGATGGTATGTAACCACCTTTATCGTCAAGCCCAACCAGCTTGACCGCGAGCGGCCCTACATTGCCTACAACATCGCCATGACGCGCCAGGCATACGGGCTCGATCGTTTTGCGCAGCGTGAGTTCCCGGCCGAAACCACCGTTGCCGCCGCCGATCCTACCCACAATCAGGCCACGCTCGACAACATACGCTTATGGGATGTGGGCGCGCTGCAAGACACGCTCCGCCAGGTGCAGGAGATCCGCACCTACTACGATTTTCCCGGCATCGACATCGACCGTTACCAGATCAACGGCTCGCTCCGCCAGGTGATGCTGGCCGTGCGGGAGCTGAACGTGGACAAGCTGCCCGAGAGCAGCCGCAACTGGATCAACGACAAGCTCATCTACACCCACGGCTACGGCATCACCATGAATGCTGTGAATGGATTCACCACCGAGGGCTTGCCCACGCTCTTCCTCTCCAATATGCCGGTGCAGAGCACTGTGCCGGGCCTCAGCGTCACCCGCCCCGAAATCTACTTCGGCGAGATGACCAACACCGACGTCTACGTAAAGACGCACCAGCAGGAATTCAACTTTCCCGAAGGACAATCGAACAATCTCTCCACCTACGAGGGAAACGGCGGCATCGTGATGGGCGGATTCTTCCACCGCTTGCTGCTGGCCTTCGATCGCGGCGACGTGACCAAGGTTCCCTTCAGTGACGACATCACCGCGCAAAGCCGCCTGCTGATGCGGCGCAACCTGTTGGCTCGCGTTTCTGCTCTGGCGCCATTTCTCACCTTCGATCGCGATCCCTACATTATTGTCGGCGCCGACGGCCGGCTCTCCTGGATCATCGACGCGTACACCTCGTCCGACACCTATCCTTACTCCGCGCAGGCCACGCTTGAAGACCAGCCCATCAATTACATGCGCAACAGCGTGAAGGCCGTCGTCGACGCCTACGACGGATCGGTCACGTTCTATGTCTTTGACTCGGCCGATCCGATTCTTGCCGCGTGGCGCGGCATTTTCCCGAACCTCTTCAAAGACGCCTCCACCATGCCGGCCGCGCTGCGCGCCCACGTGCGTTATCCCGAATCGCTGCTCAGTCTCCAGGCTCAGGTCTATGGGCTCTACCACATGATGGATCCCGAGGTGTTCTACAACCGCGAGGATCAATGGACCGTCGCCACAGAAAACGGCTCCAGCCAGAGCGGCGACAGTGCCGCGCAAGTCATGGAGCCCAACTTCGTGCTCATGACGCTGCCCGGTGAATCCAGCGGCCTCGAGTTCGTCGAGATCCTGCCCTTCACGCCCCTGAACCGCAACAACCTGATCGGCTGGATCGCCGCACGCAGCGACGGCGTGAACTACGGCGACGCGATTGTCTACGACTTTCCGAAAACGCGCCTTGTCGATGGACCACAGCAGATTGAAGCACGCATCGACCAGAACGCGCAGCTCTCCGGCCAGCTCACGCTTTGGAATCAGCAGGGCTCGCACGTCATTCGCGGCAGCCTCCTTGTCATTCCCTGCGGGCAGGCGCTTTTGTACGCGGAGCCCATTTATCTGCAGGCACAGCGCAGTCCCATGCCCGAGCTGCGTCTTGTGGTGCTGGCGTTGCAGGATCGTCTGGCTTACGGCCCGAACTTCGATGCAGCACTGAGCTCGCTCTTCGGGTCTGAAACGCCCTCGCTTACCGCATCAACCACCGTAGCGGCGTCTGCAAATCCCAATCAGCTGGGTCAGAACAACAAAGCCCAGCCCGCGCAGGATCAGAACGCTCTTATCCAGCAGGCCGGCCGCGACTTTGCCGACTATCAACGCCTCACGTCAGAAGGCAAGCTCTCCGAGGCCGGCCAGAAGTTGGACGATCTGAAGCGCACCCTCGATCAGCTCGCCGCCCATGCGAAATAATGCAAATATCTAGGAACCCAAGCTGCAAAAAAGGCTTGGTCATCCTGAGCGGAGTTTGCCGCGCTTTTTGCGGCAAACGTAGTCGAAGGACCTGCGGTTGTTCTTCAATCAGATGCGGCCTGGAATATTCTTAGGACGCACCACTGCCCCACCCCTGGAGCCCCATGCCCCGCTTCGCCGCCAATCTGACCATGATGTACCAGGAGCACAGCTTTCTTGACCGGTTCGCCGCTGCGGCGCGCGATGGATTTAAATTTGTCGAGTATCTTTTCCCTTACGAATATCCGGCCGGCACTCTCGCGGCGAAGCTCAACGAAAACGGCCTGCGCCAGGTGCTCTTCAACTCCCCTCCCGGTGACTGGAAGGCCGGCGAGCGCGGCATTGCCGCGTTGCCCAGCCGCGAGCAGGAATTCCGCGACGGGTTTTTGCTGGCCTTGGAGTACGCTCACGCGCTGGAGTGCCCGCGCATCCACTCCATGGCCGGCCTCGCGCCGCCGGACGCGGACCGCGCGGAACTCCACGCAACGTATTCCGCCAATCTTGCCTGGGCCGCCGAAAAGGCGCGTGCCGCAGATGTCGACTTGCTCATCGAGCCCATCGCGCAGCGCAATATTCCGGGATTCTTCCTCAACCGCCAGGACGAAGCGCACGCCATGGTTGCCGAAGTCGGCGCGCCCAACCTCAAAATCCTCATGGATCTCTTCCATTGCCAGGTCGAGGAGGGCGACCTCACGTTCAAGATCCGCAAGTACATCGCCGATCCCAAGGCAACGCGCATCGGCCACTTCCAGGTCGCCGGCATCCCCGACCGCCACGAGCCCTCCACCGGTGAAGTGGATTTTTTCTATCTGTTCGACCTGATCGACCGGATGGGATACGAAGGCTTCGTCGGCTGCGAATACCTGCCCGCCGCAGGCACCTCAGACGGCCTGGCCTGGTTCGCGAAAGTGAAGGCCGCCGCAAACTGAGAAAGTCCGCGGCGGCCTCCACTTTTTTCACTTCTTAACTACACTAGTTCACTTCTTCCCTTCACTTCACCACACTGAACGCAAACGTCGTCGTCGAGTGCATGGTTTCGCCCGGCTTGAGCTCCGTGCTTGGGAAATTCTTGTGGTTCGGCGAATCAGGGAAGTGCTGCGTCTCAAGACAGAATCCCCAATTCTTCGCGTAGACAACCCCGTGCCGGCCCGTGATCGTCCCATCGAGGAAGTTCCCGGTATAAAACTGCACGCCCGGTTCCGTCGTCTCCACGGTCAGTTTTCGTCCGCTTATCGGATCGGTAACGATCGCGGCCAAGTGGAGCGTTCCCATCTTTCCGTTCAACACGAAGTTGTGGTCGTAGCCGCCAGCCAGTTTCAATGGCTCGTAGTCAGCGTTGATGCGCGCTCCGATCACCTCCGGCTTGCGGAAATCCACCGGCGTCCCGGCGACGGGCGCGAGCTCGCCGGTCGGAATCAGGCCCGCATCCGTTGGCGTGAACTTGTCGGCATTGATCTCGATTTTGTCGCCGAGAATATCGGCGGCATCGTCGCCGCGCAGGTTGAAATAGGCGTGATTAGTGATGTTGAGAACCGTCGCCTTGTCGGTGGTCGCCGAATAATCGATGCGCAGCGTGTCGCCGTGCAGCGTGTAGCGCACATGAGCGGTCAGCGTTCCGGGAAATCCCATGTCGCCGTCAGGGCTCACATGGGTAAACTCGACGCCGTCTGGCACTTCGTGCGCCTGCCAGACGTACTGATCGAATCCCTTAGGGCCGCCATGCAGAGCGTTGGCGCCGTTGTTCACCGGAATCTGGTAGGTCTTTCCGTCGATGGTGAACTTACCCAATGCGATGCGGTTGCCATAGCGCCCCACGACGGCGCCGAAATAGGTCTTGGTGTCGCTCTGGTACCCCTCGATGGTGTCGTAGCCCAGAACCACATCTGCCATCTTGCCCGCCTTGTCGGGAGCTTTCACGCTCACCAGGTGCGCTCCGTAGGCCGACACGCGCACCTCAAGTTGCCCGCTGGTCAACGTGTAGATTGGCACGGCGGTTCCATCTGCGGTATGACCCCAAGTCGACATTTTCACCTCTCCTTGCGCAACGGCCGAAAACACCGCTGCAATCATGATTGCGACTGCTCCAACGATTGGTTTCACAATTGTCATCCTCTCCCGCGATCACGCCGCTCTTGGGTACACAAACCCTTGTGCCGGAACAAAAACCAAGAGCATCGCGATTCCGCTCCTTCGCCAATATATATGAAAAGGAAGGCGATGCCATTTTACGCCTGCAGAGGAGGGGCCGGTAGCTAGTAGCTGGTAGCTTGTAGCCGGTAGGTCGCAGTTGGGCGCACGTGGAATGGTGGGCGATTAGGGACTCGAACCCCAGACCTCTTCCGTGTGAAGGAAGCGCTCTAACCAACTGAGCTAATCGCCCGCGCGCAAAATAGCCTGACGGGACCGGTCACAGCCTCGACCGGAGGTAAAGCCTGGCTCAAAGGCGGTTTGAGGGAGTTGATCTAGCCACGGCGAGGCTCCCGGATGCGGGTAACTCCGCATACACTCCGAAAGGCGCCGCAACCGCCATCCCGTAGGGTAGAGTAACACCAGCAGGGCTTTACGGCCAACCTCGCCGCCGATAGCCGGCGTCCGGTCATGTTCAGGAAAGCGCGTTCAATCCGCTCGCAAGGCGATTTCCCAGGCGATTTTCCCGGCGATCTTCGGCTTCCGGGAGAAGCGGCATTCGAGCCTGTTTGCGGCCTGCTCGGCTCCGCGGTTCCCAGCCTGGACCCGATCGCGCCGCGAACTCCTGCAATCCTCTCCAGATCGGGCTCCCCCAACCAGGGCGGCAGTTCCCCCGGAAGGGCCAGTTCCGACCCCGAAACCGGCCCAGAAACCCTTCAGAAAGCGCAACCTTCCGGGCCGGATGGGGTTCCAGAAGATATGGCGACCATGGTCCTTAACGGTCCGGGGTTGGGAGCCGCTTCGGCAGGGCCGGAGAACCCGGCAGCGGGCCTTCGGGCACAGCTGGATCCGGCGAGTGACGCGGCAATTATGCTGCGCGTGGCCGAGGGCGACGAGGCCGGCTTCACTTATCTGGCGCAAAAGTACCACCGGCCGATGATTCACTTCCTCTACCGGATGGTCGGGAACCATGCTGTTGCCGAAGAGTTGGCCCAGGAAGTCTTCTTGCGCGTCTATCGCGCCAGAAGCAGCTATCGTGCCGAAGCCAGATTTACCACCTGGCTCTACAGGATAGCCACCAACCTGGCCGTGAACCATGCGCGCGACACCAAGCACGAACGGGCCGCGCAAACGGTGTACCTGGACGCGCCGGACGAGGAGACGGGGACGACCCCGGACCTGGCCGACGACGATCCTTCGGTGGAAGAGCGGATGCTGCGCGACGAGCGCATGGCCGCAATCCGCCGCCATGTGATGGCGCTGCCCGAAAGGCAGCGCATGGCCGTGTTGATGCACAAGTACCAGGGTATGGATTACCGGCAGATCGGGGAAGTCTTGAAGCTGAGCGAATCGGCGACCAAGTCGCTGCTCTTTCGCGCCTACCAGACGCTGCGGGAAAAACTGAAGGACTTTGTCTGAACGAAAGTGGAAACATGCCGGACAAGACCGGCGGATTGCGGGGTACCAAGTCATGAATGAGAAGAAAACAAATAGCGCGGGGCCAAAATGCACAATGATCGATGCGAGGCTGGCCGATCTTCTGCTCGACGCTCGTCCTGCGCCTGCCAAGGTTCAAGCGCACGTTGCGGAATGTGAGCAGTGCCGGGCCAAGCTCGAGGAGTTGAAGGCAACCATGAATTTGATGGATGCCTGGGAAGCACCTGAGCCCAGCCCCTACTTCATGACGCGGCTTGGCGCGCGCATGCGCGAGGAGCGCGACGCCCCGCCGGCGGGGTGGTTCGCTGGCGCCATCGCTCATCTGCGCGCCCGCATTGCCTACGGACCGGGTTTCCATGGGCGCCCGCTTGCCGCCATGGCGCTGACCGTGATGCTGCTGGTCGGCGGAGGTACGTACCTGGGCGTGACGGACTGGATGCAGCCTGTGCAACAGCCGGGCCCATCGGCAGCGGTTGTGAACGATCTGCAAACCATCGATAACAATGCGCAAGTGCTGGATCAAATGGAGGCGCTCACAAGCAACGAAAGTGGGGACTAGGGTCTTCAAACGAACCTGGGCACCCTCTGAAATCTTGAATTGTTGGCAGGGAGAATGACTCGTGAACAGGATTGGAAACGCGGAAAGAATGCGTTCGGCGGCGATGGCCGCTGCGATCCTCGTCGTGTGTCTGATCCCGCTGAGCGGGTTTGGCCAGCGCAATGCTCCGCAGCCTGAACGGCCGCGATTTGCCGAGCAGCGGCAGGCGGCCCGCCAGCAAAATCAGCCGAAGCAAAACCAGCGCCCATACAACAACCAGCCGAGGCCGTACCAGAATCAGCAGCGCCCTTTTCAGAACCAGCGGCCTTTTCAGAATCAGCAACTGAATGGCGCTCAGGGCCAGAGGCCGTATGCTCAGGGTCCGTACGCTAATCCGGCGTACCAAGGCGCAAATCGGCCGGGTTATGCGAACGCTTCACCTCCCGGTCATCTCGGCCAGTGGCTCAATCAGCACCAGGGCCTGTCGCCGCAGGAACAGGAGCGGCAGTTGCGTAATAACCCTAACTTCAATCGGCTGCCGCCTCAACAACAGCAGAGATTGGTGCAGCAGTTGCACAACCTGAATCAGATGCCCGAAGCGCAGCGCGAGCGCCGCCTGGCGCGCAGCGAAATGCTGGAGCACATGTCGCCGGATGCGCAGAACCAGGTTCGCCAGGCGGGCCGGCGCCTGATGGCGCTGCAGCCCGACCGCCAGATCATGGTCAAACGCGCATTCCAGGACTTGCGGTCGGTCCCCCCCGACCAGCGCGACACCGTGCTGAATTCAGCGCGGTACCAAAGCCAGTTCTCGCCCGACGAGCGCGATATCCTCGGCAACCTGCTGCGCGCCGAGCCGTATGAGCCCACGCGCTGAGCGGTGCATGGATCTCTTTGGCACAAAGAGCCGACAGCGCAGACTTTCAACCGACCGGCGGCAGGCCGCAGATTTCGCGCTCCGTGAAAGTGTTGGCGGCCATGCACTCGCAAGCGTCGGTCATTGCTCGCGGATCGCGGCTACCGGGTCCACGCGCATCGCCCCGCGCGCTGGCAGGTAACACGCCAGAAGCGACATTGCTGCAAGCAGCACCACGACCGCAATCACCGTCAACGGATCGTTGGCGCCCACTCCGTAGAGCAGCGCACCGATGAAGTGGGTGAGGCCGAACGAGAGTGCCAGCCCCAATGCCAGCCCGAAGGCAGTCAGCCACACTCCCTGCAGCAACACCAGCCGCAGCACATCTGCTCGCGAAGCGCCGAGAGCCACGCGAATGCCGATCTCGTGCTTACGCAGCGCCGTGCGGTACGCTACCACGCCGTAGATGCCGGTGGTCGCGAGGATCAGCGCGATGACGGCGAACATGCCGGCGAACGTACTTTGCATGACGGCAAAGATGGCGGCCATCTGGGTCGTCTCACGCAACGTGCGGACATCGAACACCGGGATCTGTCCATCGATCTCGTGGATTGCCCGCTCTACAGCCGATTCGAGTTCCGCCGGATTGCCTCGGGCCTTCACCTGCACAATCGTCTCGTTGTCCGCTTCCTGAAAGTAGCTCAAATAGATCATGGGTTCGAGCGGCTCGTTCATGAACTGGTGCTTCGAATTCTTTGCCACGCCCACTACTGTGAACGGCCGGCCAAAGACCATCAGTTTTCTTCCCAGAGGATCCTGGCCAGGCCAATAGCGCTTGGCCGCTGCCTGGTCGACAATCAACACCTCGGGAGCCTTTTCATTATCGTCGGGGGTGAACTCGCGCCCCTCGACGATCGGAATCCCGAGCTGGGCGAAGTACTGCGATGTGACTTCGGCTCTGCGCACCTCGAGCGACTCGTGCGGCTGCGGCACATAACCTTCCCTATAGGCCTGCGCTGTCTTGCGGCTGAAGTTCATCGGAACCCAGTCAGTGAGCGCGGCACCGGTCACGCCCGGCAATGCCGACACGCGATCGAGGATCTTGTGGCGGATCATCTCTGCCTGATCGTTGCTATAGCCAGCGATATTCAAGCCCACCGACGCGGTCATTATCCGGTCCTGTTCAAACCCCGGATTGGCGCTGGCAAGGTTCCGCAGCGTACGCAGAAACAGTGCCGAGGTAACCAGAAGCGCGAGCGACAGGGCGATCTGCGCCACCACCAGGCCGCTGAGCAGACGACGGTTGTGCGAGCCCCCTGAGACGCTTGCCGACTCCTCCTTCAGGACCTCGACCGCGGGCACGTGAGCTGAACGCCACGCGGGAAACACGCCGCACGCCAGGCTCGCCAGCATAGCCAGAATCACGACGCCGATCGCGACCCGATAGTCCAGAACGCCATTCAAGACGATCGGATTCGAATTCGGAGGAACGAACTCCGCAAAGTTGTTGGCCGTCCACGACGTAAGCAGGAACGCCATAGTGCCCGCGCAGAGAGAGATGCCAGCCCCCTCGATGACCATCTGCCTTACCAGCCGAACCCGTCCTGCGCCGAGCGACTGCCGGATGGCAATTTCGCGCCGCCGCGACACGAAACGAACCAGCGTCAGCGTGGCAACATTCACACAGGTGAGCAACAGCACCACTCCGGCAATCGCGAGCAGCACCGGCAGCGACACCGCCATATAACCGTTGGCGCCGAACGGCGAACGCCACATAGGGTCCAGCGTGATGGTGTTGTTGCCCAGATGATCGTTGGGATAAGCAGCCACGATCCTCTGCATGATGGTCTCGAGGTCCGCGTTTGCCAGTTCCCTGCTCGTGCCCGGTCGCAGCCTTGCCAGCACGTTGTAGTGATAGGCGCTGCGATGCGTCATTTGATACGACGACGTTCCAGCCGGGTTCAGCGTGAGCCACGCGTCCTCGCGGATGCCCGGCATGGCACCGATGAAGCCTTCGGGCGCGACTCCGATGACCGTCACGGTGTGGCGGGCAATCTCAAGCGGCTGGCCCACGATCGCCGGGTCGCCGGCAAAGCGCGTCCTCCAAAGCGAGTAACTCAGCACAACATAGGGAACGGCATCCGGCCGCGTCTCTTCTTCGGGCAGGAAGAACCGCCCCAGCAGCGGCTTCACCCCCAGCAGGTCGAAGAAGTTCGACGACACGTTGGCAATATAGATTCGGTCCGGCGTGGCTCCGCCGCGCGTCAGCGTGAGCCAGTCGTGGTTATAGGCGAGCATGCCCACCAGGCTGCGATTCTGCTCCCGCAAATCGCGGTAGTCGAGATACGAGAGCGGCGGCGACGGCGACGTGCTCCACTCGCCGCGCATCACGCTCACCAAGCTGCCCGTGTCCCGCGCTCCGGGAATCGGATGCAGCATGGTGCCGTTGATCCAGCTGAAGACGGTGCTGTTGGCGCAGATGGCAATGGCCAGCATCGCCGTCGCCGTCACTGTGAATCCTGCACCTTTGCTCAGTTGCCGAAAAGCAAAGCGCACATCCTGAAGCAGGCCAGCCATTGCCGCCTCCACAAGGAACTCTGCTCTTGGGGAATAAGAGTATTTGCGTATGTCACGTGCACGCAGTGCGCCAAAGCACGTCGCGACGTAAGCGAAAGCTTATCAGCAATATAGCTATGGCGCACACCTAGCGGTCCGCTCCTGCCGTGTCCGCGGTCGCGCCTGCCTGTTCGTTTTCGGACAACTCCTGTGCAGGCACAGGCGCGCAGAGATCGTTGCAATAGCCCCATGGTTATCAACGACGAGTGAGCCGCGTTTACACCATCTTCAAAGCGCGTTCTTGAGGATTTTATGCAGCAGTAACCGCGTGGCAATGCTGGGCCCCTAGACTAGCGCCGGAATGATCGGATCAGCTTCCCCACATCTGGCCCGAAAAGCCCATTCGATAACGAGAGGATAATCCCATGAAAAACCGCGTAGCAGTCTTGTGTCTGCTTGCCGCAGGCGCCATTAGCTCAGTGTCCGCGCAAGAAGGCTCGATCCCGAAAGGCGTTCCTCATCTCGACCATGTTTTCGTAATCATGATGGAAAATCACGCCTATGACCAGGTGATCGGAAATCCGAACATGCCGTTCACCAACAAATATGCGAACGAAGTGAACTCGGCTCGAAACTATTTTGCCGTGGGCCATCCCAGCCTGACCAACTACCTGGAAGTTGTCGGCGGTTCGAACTTCGGCATCCGCGATGACAATTCGCCGGACTGGCACAGCTCGGATTGCACTCCGAACATCATCGGCGTGACGGTTTCGCTGGAGAGCACCTCCACGGCAATCTGCCCAATCTACGGCATCGGAACCGATGCTGCCACCCCTGCGATCGACTACTCGAATGAGACCTCAGGACCTCCGGGCGATATCGATATTGACGGAGTGCTCGGCTACGCAGCGAATCCGAAAACAGTCGGGGAGACGATCGCGGATGAACTGGTTGCCGCCGGCATGACATGGAAGAGCTATCAGGAATCTCTGCCGCCGACCGGAGCCGACCAGGTGAACCTGGCGGATGGCTTGATCTCCAATCTGACCGACATCCCGACATTTCTTCCCGGAAGTGGCCTCACCAACAGCAGCCTCATCGGGCTGTACGCGGTGAAACACAACCCGTTCGCCTATTTCCAGAGCGTTCAGGAGGGGACTGATGCAGAGCTGAGCCTCGAGAGGATGGCTGGTTTCCAGGGAAACGGAGGCCTGTTCGCTGATTTGGCGTCCGACCACCTTCCTTCCTACTCGTTTGTTGTGCCGAATCAGTGCCACGACCAGCATGGGCGAGGCAATGCGGGCCCGGAATGCGAATATGACCCGAACGACAATGGCACGCTTGTCGGCCTGAACCCGGCTCTGATGTTCGAGGGAGATCTCGAGATCCAAACACTGGTGACTGCGATTCACCAGTCCGACGTTTGGCAGAGGGGCAGGACCGCGATCGTGATCGTGTGGGACGAAAATGACTACAGCGTTTCCCCAACAACCAACCAGGTTTTGCTGACAGTGGATACGAATTACGGTCCAAAGAGCTTAAGGAGCAAGAACTTCTACACGCACTTCTCCTTGCTCAAGTCCATCGAGGCAGGTTTCGGATTGCCTTGCCTGAACCACGCCTGCGACTCATCGACCAAGGTCATGTCGGATTTGTTTGCTGATGACCGTCGCGGTGGCGACGATTGGCAATGATCTGACTCGACTTTTTCCAACAAGAATGCCCGGGATTGCTCCCAGGCATTCTTGTTTTCCCGGTGAGGATGCTCTCTGGAGGGTCAGCCGAATCACACGCGACGGATGAGCCACACAATCAGCACAATCACAATAATTGTTCCTAACAAACCCAAACCTAACATAGCGCCTCCTAATGGGCACATGGGCATCAAGGTTGCCCATGTAGACACGATAGGCCTGAGTTCCGGTTGTCGTCTGATCAAAACCGGACAACAACACAGAAGCGCCGTAAATACACGGACCACTTGACTCGCTAGCTTGCTGACTCGCCGACTCGCGGTGTCACATGACTCTTGAAGAATGCGAGGGATTTTGAGAGGCCTTCTTTGAGCTGGATGCGCGGCTCCCAGCCCAGCAGCGTGCGCGCCTTGGTGATATCGGGGCGGCGGCGCATGGGATCGTCGACCGGTAACTCAACGAACTTGAGTTCGCTCTTCGATCCGGTGACTTCGAGAACCGCCTGCGCGCATTCGAGAATCGTGAACTCCTGCGGATTGCCGATATTCACGGGAAGATGCTCGTCGCTTTGTGACAGGCGCAGGATCCCTTCGATGAGGTCATCGACGTAACAGAAGCTGCGCGTCTGTTTGCCATCGCCGTAGATGGTGAGCGGCTGGCCGCGCAGGGCCTGCATCATGAAGTTGGAAATGACGCGTCCATCACCGGGATGGAGGCGCGGGCCGTAGGTGTTGAAGATGCGCACAAGATGGGTGTTCACGCTACGCGAGCGGTGGTAGGCCATGACCATGGCCTCGGCGAATCGCTTGGACTCGTCGTAGACCGAGCGCGGGCCGACGGGATTCACGTTGCCCCAGTAGCTCTCGGGCTGCGGATGAACCAGAGGATCGCCGTAACACTCGGAAGTGGATGCGTGAAGAAAGCCGGCACGGTGGCGCTCGGCAATGGCGAGTGTGTTGTCAACGCCCAGCGAGCCCACACGTAAGGTTTCAATTCCCAGGCGGATATATTCGGGCGGACTGGCCGGCGACGCCATGTTGAAGACATAGTCGACCGCACCCGGATCGAAGGGGATGCAGATGTCGCGGTTCTCGAAACGGAAGCGCGGTTCGCCGGCGAGGTGAGCAAGGTTGTCGAGATCGCCGGTAGCGAGGTTGTCGACGCCGAGGACAGAATGGCCATCACGTAACAAGCGGTCAGTTAGGTGAGAGCCAAGGAATCCGGCTGCGCCGGTAACGAGGACTTGCATAGGCAAAGAATCACGCTCCAGGCTGAGAAGGGTTCGATCGATAGTAGAGTTTATGAGAAAACATCCCTCGGGGTCTAAAGACCTGCCCTAGGTCTTCGCCTTTCTGGGTTTGCCGTCCTGAGCCTGGTACTTTGCCGAGCGGCCGACACTGACGTAGGTGAAGGCGTGCTTCTGCATTTCTTCCGGCTTATAAAGGTTTCGCCCGTCGATGACGATGGGAAAATGCAGAGCGCGGTTCAGGCGCGGCAGGTCGATTTTGGCAAACTCTTTCCAGTCGGTGAGAATCAGGACCGCGTCAGCATCTTTCGCGGCCTGGTAAAGATCGCCGGCATACTTCATGTTTTCGGCAGGGGGAAGCACTTCTTTGGCGCGCTCCATGGCCGCCGGATCATATGCCGTGACGGAAGCGCCGGCGCGCAGCGCCCTGCGGATAATGTCGATGGCGGGCGACTCGCGAATATCGTCGGTGTCGCCTTTGAAGGCCAGGCCGAGGGCTGCGAGCTTCTTGCCGCGCAGAGTCCACAGCGCGGAAAGCACCTTGTTGAAGAAGACCTCGCGCTGGGTTTCGTTGATTTTGCGCACTTCTTGCAGCAATTGGAAGTCGATGCCGCGCTGCTGCGCGACCCAGTGAAAGGCAGCCACATCTTTGGGAAAGCACGACCCTCCGTAACCCAGGCCGGCACGCAGGAAGCGGGGTCCGATGCGGCTATCGAGACCCATGCCCGCAGCAATGTCTTCAATATCCGCGTCGACATCTTCGGCAAGATTGGCGACCGCGTTGATGAAGGAGATTTTCAGCGCCAGAAAGGCATTGGAGGCGTGCTTGATGATCTCTGCGCTCTGTGCCGAGGTGACGAGCAGGCGCGCGGGATGCTTCTCGCTGCATTGTCCTGGAAATGCGCCTTTTTTTGCGTAGTAACTGCCACTGGTCAGAGGGTCGTAGATGCGCCGCAGCACCTCGGCCGAGCGTTCATTGCCCGCGCCGACGACGATGCGATCGGGGTGCAGAAAATCTGCAACCGCGGTGCCCTCGCGCAGAAATTCAGGGTTGGAAACGACATCGAAGTTCCTGGGATCGACTCCATGGCGGTGCAAAACCCGCCGGATCCAGTCATTGGTGTAGACGGGCACGGTGCTTTTTTCCACGATCACCTTGTAACGGGCGATGCAGCGCGCAATCTCGGAGACGACAGCCTCGACGTAGGACAAATCGGCGGCTCCGGTGTCGCCTTGCGGCGTGCCGACGGCGATAAAAACCGCCTCGCTTTTTTCCACCGCCTCAGCCAGGTTGGTGGTAAAGACAACGTCACGCCCGCGATGCCGCGCCAGCAGGTCGGAAAGGTGAGCTTCGAATATCGGCACTCCCCCCTGGCAGAGGTGCTTGACTCTGGCTTCGTCGTTGTCGACGCAAACCACCTTGTGACCCATGTCGGCAAAACAGGCTGCCGCCACAAGCCCCACGTAACCGGACCCGATCACACAGATCGAAACAGGATTTGCCATGTGCTGATGCTGTCTCCGTTGCGGCTTGTGCCGGCGTTTTCTTCCCCTGCCTGGTTGTTGCCTCAGAACGGTCGCTACCAGGGGCGCGAATTAGCGGCCTTTTGCGGGCCGGATGCCGGCGTAACTTCATTCTATCGTTGATAGCCTGATTCGATCTCCGGTGCAATGACACGTTCGTCTGATCGATGATTGCTGCGCGCGCTGGGCTAGAATAGATGAAGGCCAACAGGCATAATTCTTTTGCGCATGAGGCGCAAATCGGCAAGGAGTTTCTCACTTTTATGGCGATTCCCGCCACACAGCTTCGCCCGGGCATGATCATCAAGCATAACGACCAGATACACCAGGTCTTCAAAGTCGAGCACCGGACGCCGGGCAACCTGCGTGCGTTTATCCAAGCCAAGCTGCGCAATCTGAAGTCGGGCGCGATGTTCGAGCACCGGTTCCGCTCGGCCGACGCCATCGAGAAGGTTGTAGTTGACGAAATTCCTATGGAGTTTCTCTACGCCGACGGCGACGATTACTACTTCATGAATCCCGTGGACTACGAGCAGACGGTTCTGAAAGGCGCCACACTCGGTGACGCCGTGGAATATCTGACCCCAAATCTGCAGATCAGAGTGAGCTACCATGACGGCCAGGCCATCGGCATCGAACTGCCTACATTTGTCGAGCTGACAGTGGTGGAGACCGAGCCGGGCCTCAAGTCGGCGACGGCATCGTCGGTCACCAAGCCGGCAAAGACCGAGACTGGTTTGATCGTGCAGGTGCCGCCCTTCATCAACGAGGGTGAAAAGATTCGCGTGGATACCAGCGAAGGCGCTTATCTGAGCCGGGCGTAAGAGGAGCGATGTTAGGCGATGAATCGCAATTATCTTCAGCAGCTTGCTGAGTTGAGGCTCAAGGAAGCCAGGGCTTTGCTGGCTGCTGAACTTCCAGATGGCGCATACTACCTCGCAGGATATGCGGTCGAGTGTGCTCTGAAAGCCTGCATTGCTAAGATGACACAGCAGCATGATTTCCCCGATAAGAAACTTGCAGACAAGAGCTACACACATGACGTCGAAAGGCTACTGGACGCTGCCGGTCTCTCTGAATCGCTGAAAAACGACCTTGCTAAGAACGAGGAGTTAGAACTCGACTGGGAAACGGTTCGAGAATGGTCGGAGCAGAGTCGGTACGACTTGTTCGTCGGTGATCCGGGCGGCGGCTTGGTTACTGCGCAGTTGTTGATAGAAGGAGTGGAATCGGAAAAAGGTGGAGTGTTGCGATGGATCAGCCGATCCTGGTGAATTTCGACATCGAAAATGGAAAAGAAGTCGTCGATGCGCTCGATCGGGACGGCAAGACTCCGAACGTCGCTCTATGGGCAAAGCTTCCGGATTACGAGAATTGGAGGCTAGTGATTGCCTCCGATCGCCTCGATCAATCGTCGTCGCGGTCAGGCTACAGCGAAATCAACGCCGCTCTGAAGAAGGCCGGGATTCCGATCCACAGAAAGCCTTCGATTTTTCTTAGGTCGATGAACAAGCCGTTCATCCAGGCCTTGCGCCAAGCCTTCGCATCTGCGAAGGACACTTACGGAATGCGCCTCGGAGGCCAAACATTCGGCGATCAATATCTTGAGGATGCATTCGTCTATCGTATCCGTTGAGCCGTGCGGAAAAGGGATGTAAGCCCATTCCTCACCTGCCAGCTACGTGGCGTTCGGGCGAGAGGGAGTTATTCATGTCCAGGTCTTTGCTCGTTGTTCTCGCCTCCTGCATCTCTGCCGCTCTTTGGTGCGGTTGTTCCCTTGGAAAAGCAAGCACGGCATTCGCGCAACAAACGGGGTCCGGGGATGACGCTGCATCCGCCGCGGCGCGCTGGTTGAGCGAGAATAGCCAGCATCTTTCGCCCGCTCAGGCGGAATTGCTGCAGCGGGCTCAGACAACGCTGCTGGGCAACGTCGTCTCTCTTCCTGCCTGGAAGCCTTACCGCGGCGTGGAACCATCACTGATCAACTACAAAGGTATCTGGAACTGGGATTCCGCTTTCCACGCCATGGCCATCTCTGAATGGGACAGCGCGTTGGCCAGGGAGCAATTCGACATCCTCTTCAGCCACCAGCTCGCGAGCGGAGCGCTGCCTGACGTCGTGTGGGCGAAGGGAGGAATGGTCACCACCATCACCAAGCCGCCGGTGATGGCGTGGGCCATCGCAGTCGTCGACCATCGCTCTCCAGACACGGAGTACCTGCGCAAGATGTATCCCAAGCTCGCGCATCTCGGTGAGTTCTTTCTTCGAGAACGAGGCGGAGCAGCAGACGGCCTTTTCTACTATGCCGGGGCCGATACGGGTGAGGATTCCGGTTGGGATGATTCCATTCGCTGGGATGATGGCTACCGCAAATCGAAGAGCAACGAACATCGTTTGTGGGCCATCGATCTGAATTGCTACATGGTGATGCACTATCGCGCCATGGCTTATATTGCCGGCCGGCTCGGCCTCTCGCAGGATGAAGATGCGTGGAAGAAGGCCGCAGCTGAGCTTGCGTCGCGCATCAACGAGAAGCTCTGGGACGACAAGCTTGGATTCTACGTTGACCGCGATCGCGTTACCGGCAAGAACGGCCCGGCTCTTTCGCCCGCCGGCTTTATGCCGCTGTTTGTCCGCATCGCGAGCCCCGAAAGGGCGGCACGCATGGAAAAACTGGCCGCGGATCCAGAGAAATTTTTCCCGGGTATGCCGACGGCGGCCTACGATACCCCGGGCTTCCAAAGCCATGGCTACTGGCGCGGTTCCACCTGGTTGAACACCTCGTACTTCGCGCTGAAGGGCCTCGATCAGTATGGCTACACGGAGACCGCCGAGGCCATGAGATCGCAGCTGCTGGGTCATGTAGCACGCGATCGGTCCACGATATGGGAGTATTACGATTCGAAGGACGGCGCTGGCGCCGGAGCCAAGGGACTGGGGTGGTCGGCCGCATTCACCATAGCTTTCCTGCTGGATTGGAACAATGACAACCTGACCTGGCTTTTCTGAACCGGGGAGCCGCAACGGGAGTCGCCAGGGGGTTGAAGACCGCGGAGAAGGTCTCCCCGGGGGGGACGGAAAAACCATGACCTCCGTTTTTGGCGAATATCTCCTCGCTCAGTAAGCGACTCGGCGATTTGGCATGAGCGGAGCACCAATCTCGACGTGCGATCCTTAAGACCCCGTGCAGGGCGCCCCTATTCCATCCGCAACGCCTGCATAGGATCGATGGAGGCGGCGCGGCGTGCGGGAATAAGAGCCGCGATCAAACCGAAGACCGCGAGCAAAGCACAGACGGACAGGATTGTAATTGGGTCGTGCTGGCCGACCCCAAACAAGAACGACTTGAGCAGCCGCGTCGCGATCCATGTGCACGCGAGTCCCAGGCCGAGCCCCCAAACCACCAGCACCGTCGCGTTTTTCAAGATGAGCAGCAACACGTCGCGCCTCTTCGCTCCTAGTGCCATGCGTATACCCACCTCGTGCGTACGCCGATTCACTGAGAATCTCATCAACCCCGACAACCCCACCAGCGCCATGATCAACGCGATCCCGGCAAACACCGTCAGAAGTGAGGTCTGAAAACGTCGCCGCGCGGTGGCGATCGAAGCCAGGTCTCCCATCGTATGAATATCTGTCGCCGCGAGATTCGGGTCAATCGACTTCAGCGTCATCCGAATCTCATTCGCGACGGTAGCGGGCGGAAGCGTCGATCGCACGGCAATCGCATCGCCCGCATCGTAGCTCGCGTGGTACATCTGCAGTTGCGGCTCTTCTTCAAGGCTGGTATGGCGCACATCCTCGACAACCCCCACCACGGTCCACCAGCGCGCCTGCTTCGGATCGCCGGTGATGCGGCCCCCAATGGGATTACGGTTCGGGAAAAACGTTTCCGCAAATTTCTCGTTGATGATCACCGGGCGGTTGGTCGTGAGGGAGGCATCGGCATCGGTAAAGTATCGCCCGGCAACAAGAGGAATCTTCATCGCCGCAAAGTAACGCGGCGTAACCTCACGCCCCTCCGATAGCTGGGTATCCGTGTTCGCATAACCGTCGATCCAAACAAAGCCGAGGCTCTCCCCATTAGTCAGCGGCAGGTAATTCACTGATCCTGCCGCCTGCACCCCAGGCAGTGCCTCAAGTTTCGCTATCAGCTCCTTGTGGAAGGCGACACGCTGCTCCGGCTTGCTGTAGCGCTGGTCCAGGCTCACATGGAACGTCACGGCAGACCGGGTAAACCCTGTGTCAACTGATTCGACATTAATATAGCTGCGGATCAGCAGTCCCGCTCCCGCCAGCAGCACCACGACGATTGCCGTCTGCGCAACAATCAACGCGCTCTGCAACTGGCTGTGCCCAGCGGACCTTCCGCGCGTGGCGTGCGATTTCAGAAACTCAGTCAATTCCGTCCGCGAAGCTCCGATCGCAGGCATCAGTCCCGCCAGCAAACTCGTCAAAAGCGACCCACCGATGGCAACCAGAAACACCCGTGCGTCGAGAGAAGCTTCATTCAGTCGCGGAATATTTCCCGGGTCGAGCTTCGGTAGCGAGCGGAGAAAGAGCACTGCCAGCAACATGCCCACTGCACATCCGCCAACGCCAACCAGCATCGATTCGGTCAACAACTGCCTCGCCATGCGGCCGCGGCCCGCCCCCAGCGCGGCACGTACTCCCAGCTCGCGCGCCCTTTCAGCGCCACGCGCAAGCATGAGGTTGGCCACATTCCCGCAGGCAATCAGCAGCACCAGGCCAACCGCAGCCAGCAGCAGCCGCATCAACGGACGCACCGGCCCAATGGAGACTCCGGTGAAACTCTCGACGAGCGCGCCCCATTCGCGTGGGAGACCCTCATCTCTCGGATCAGGCAAGTATTCCTTATCGAGCCGCGCCATGATGCCGGCCATCTCTGCCTGCGCCTGATAAATCGACACGCCGGAGCGGAGCCGCGCCAACGAAACATTGTTCCCAATGCCTCGGGACACCCTGGCCTGTGAGCTAAGCGCCAGAGGGACCCAGATCTGCGTCGACTTGATATGCGAATCTCCATAGGGAAGATCGGACTTGAAGGGATACTCAAACTCCGGCCGCATCACTCCGACAATCTGATAATTCGCGCCGTCCATCTGAATGGAGCGGTCGAGCACGTCCGGCCTCGCTCCGAACATTGAAACCCAAAGCGAATGGCTGATTACGGCAACCTTTGCATGTGCCGGAAGATCGTCTTCCCCGGCAAAGGTGCGTCCAAGCTCGGGCATCGCCTGCAGAGTCGAGAAAAAGTGGTCGTCGACACGCGCGCCCCGATACGCTGCGTTGTGCCCTGCTGCGCTACGCTGAATTCAGCTTGCTCGAAGTTGCCCATGTCCGCATACGACTTGGCCTCGCGCTTGAGATCGTAGATGTCACCGTAGCTGGGGCACACGACCTCTGCAGGAATCTTGAGGGCGGGATTCGGCGAAAACAGATAGACCAGCCGTTCGGGGTCACCATAGGGCAGCGATCGAATCAGCACCGCGTTCACCAGGCTGAAGATGGCCGTGCATGCGCCGATGCCAAGCCCGAGCGTGAGAACTGCCGTCAGGCTGAAGCCCAGGCTCTTGCTCAATGTGCGCAGGCCGTAGCGCAGGTCCTGCATAGCTTGTTCGATCCATAACAGAGAGCGTTCGTCGCGATGTGCCTGTTTTGCCTGTTCCACGCCGCCGTAAGCGCGTCGCGCGGCTAGACGGGCTTCTTCCGGCACCATCCCGCGGCGTTCGAAATCGTCGGCCATCAGTGTGAGATGAGATGCCACTTCGCGCGCAAGCTCCTCTTCGGCGCGCTGATTGGCAAGCAGGCCGCGGAGCCTAGCGACGATTCTTCTCCAACGCGCCATCGTTACTGTTCCTCCGCGAGCAGCTTTTCGACCACGCCGGCCATCTCGCGCCAGCGTGCGGTTTCCTCATCGAGCGCCTTCAACCCCGCCTTGGTGATGGTGTAATACTTCGCCTCGCGACTGTTTTCCGTCTTGCCCCAGGCGCCGCGCGTCCAGCCGTGTTGTTCAATCCTCACCAGAGCCGGATAAATGGTGCCCTGGTTAAGATTCAAGGCGTCCTGCGACACCTGTTGCAGCCTGTTGGCGATGCCATAGGCATGTTGCCGGCCCATGGTGGCAAGGGTGCGGAGGATCATAAGGTCGAGAGTCCCTTGCAAGATCGGGATGGGCATTTTCTTCACTTGGCGTCAAGTGAACATGGTTTTCACTTGGATGTCAAGTGGAATCAGCAGGACGAGGATTGAGGTGCGACTTCGTTTCCGAACCAGGGGAAAATCCCGCTTGACAGATCGCGCGCCTTATGTGTTACCGTGAGTAACATTATGGAAAGTAACACTCAAAGAGGCCATGACCCGGCGGAGCTGGGCGAACTGGAACGGGGCATTCTCTCGATTGTGTGGCGGCTGGGTACGGTGACCGCCGAGCAGGTGCGGGAGGAATTGAGCCGGCCGCTGAAGGATTCGACAGTGCGCACGGTGCTGCGCCGCCTTGAAGAAAAGGGCTACCTTGCGCATTCGATGGAAAATCGCACATTCGTCTACCGTCCCGCCGAGACGCGGCAGCGGGTAGCGGGACGCGCGGCAAAACGGATTGTCGACTGGTTCTGCGAGGGGTCCGTCGAAGCTCTGCTGGTGGGAATGGTGGATTCAAAGGTTCTGGATGGCGCCGAATTGCAGCGGCTGGCAGCGCGGATTGCGGCGGAACAAGAGCGCAGGGCGCGCAAGAGAGAGAAACAAAGCTAATCAGGGCCGGAGATCAGGTGTTCGCTCGGGATGACAACTATATTTGGGAGGTTGGTCCATGATGGCAGCGTTGGTTGAAGCGGCGGTGCGGTCACTGATGCTGGCCGGGGTTGTGTGGGCAGGGCTGAGCGCTTTCCGCGTGCGCAACGTGCCGGCGCAAAAATGGACTTGGGCAGCCGTGCTGGGCAGCGCATTCCTGATGCCGGTGCTGCTTCCGGTTGCGGCGCGATGGCAGAAGTTTCCGTCGGCGACCTTGGTGGTGCCGCGGCAATGGGTGGAGTCATCGACAACATACCGCGCAGTCGAACCGCCGACGGCGCCTCAAAAGGTCGAACTCTATGAGCAGGTGCAGGCTCCTGCAAAACCGGCCGCTGTGGCTCAGATGTCTTCAGGAGATCGCATGCTGCTCACCGCCGCTGCGGCCGAACAACCAGGGAGCGACGGACCAACATTCAGTACTGCGACTCAACCGGGTTCCCCGCTCAGCGAAATTAATTTCGCGAGCCTTGCGGTATGGCTCTACCTGGTTGTAGCCGGTGCGCTGCTGATGCGCCTGCTGTATGGTGTCGGATTCGCATTTCGTCTGTGGCGCGCGGCTCAACCGGTAACCACGGGCACGGCTTTGCGCCTCGGCGCAGGGATCGATTTGCGGTTCAGCCAAAGGGTTTCTTCTCCTGTGACCATCGGCTCAGGTGTCGTGCTTCCTGCCGACTACACCGATTGGGGCGATGAAAAACTGCGCATCGTTGTGGCTCACGAGCGCTCGCACATCGAGCAGGGCGATTTCTATCTCCAGATGCTGGCCGCTTTTTATGCGGCTGTTGTCTGGTTCAGCCCCCTGGGATGGTGGCTGAAGCGTAGACTCTACGATCTTGGCGAAACGATCAGCGATCACTCGGGCCTGGAAGAGGCCGCAGACCGCTGCTCATACGCTCAGATTCTCCTTGAATTCGCGGCTGCGCCGCGCACAACCGTGATGGGGGTTGCCATGGCTCGTCAAAGCAGGATTTCTCGCCGGATCGAATCGCTACTCAATGAGAACGCACTCCGCCAGGCGTTCACCGTAAGCCGGCGCACGCTCGCCACCGCCCTGCTCGTGCCCGCGGTGCTGTTTGCGGCAACCGCATTTGTGCACGTAACGGCCACAGCACAAGCGCCGCAGCAAGCCGCGCCCACCCAGAGCCAAACTCCGGCCACAGGTCCATCAAGTTCTGAACCCGCGCAACCTGCCGATGATGCAACCCCGGCTGAGACCGCCGCACCTGAGGCAACGCTGGCTTCGCCGCAAGCCGAGCCCACGCCGTTACCCAGTCCCGCTGCAGCGCCTGCACCCGCGCCGCCTGTGCACGTCGAGGTTCCTGCCGTTCATGTCAACGTGCCTGCGATCCATATCAATGTGCCGGCGCAACACATCGAAGTTCCGGCTATCCACGTAGAGGTGCCGGCTCAAAAGGTCGATGTGCCGGCACAACATATCGATGTCCCGGCCCAGCATGTGGACGTGCCCGCTGTGCATGTGAATGTGCCGGGGCAGCATATCGACGTACCCGCCATCCATGTAAACGTACCGGCACAGCACATAGACGTGCCGGCGATTCATATCGATGTGCCCCCGTCGGGAACGCCGGGCAGCTCCGATGGTCGCGCCGCGAATGGTCCTGGCGGCGAGTTGCTTGCCATGCTCAATGGTTTCGGGCACGCGCTGTTTCAGCGAGCCAGCTTGGCCGCCATTGAAAACGGCTCTGGGGAGCCGCAGGCCACATTCGACCGGAATCTATCGTTCAACGGTAAGCTCGATCTCTCGGTCGGCACCGGTTCGGGCAACATCACACTCACGCAGGGACCGGCTAACCAGCTGCGGATCCACGGCATTGTGAGGGGAAATCAGAAGGCCGATCCAGCGCAGGTGGAGCAGATCGCGGCCAATCCTCCGATCGAGCAGGAAGGAAACACGATCCGCATCGGCGGCCACAACGAGAAGCTCGAAAACATCAGCATCGACTACGAGATTGAGGCGCCGGTCGAGTCGGCGGTCAATGCCGCTTCCGGTTCCGGAAACATTACCGACAACGGCGTTGGTCAGGAAGCCAAACTGATCACCGGCTCAGGCAACATTCAGGCCAAAGGAATTCAGGGCGGATTCAAGGCCCAGACCGGTTCCGGCAATATCGAAATCGACGGCACCGGACAGGGCGAGTCGAAGGCCCAGACCGGCTCGGGCAACATCGATCTGAAGGGCGTGCAGGGAGCGCTCATGGCACAGACCGGCTCGGGCAGCATCAAGGCAGAGGGAAAGCCCACTTCTGCCTGGAAGCTGCAGGCGGGATCGGGCGACATTGAGCTGGCGACCGGCAGTGCACCCGTGAATCTCGATGCGTCCACGGGATCCGGCGAGATCAAGACGAATCGCTCTGAGGGGATGGAAAGCTCCTCCGATCACCACCACGTTCGCGCACAACTGAACGGTGGCGGACCTGAATTAAAGGCCGAGACGGGCTCAGGCGATATTCGTATCGATTGAGCGATTCATTGTCATGCGGCCGCTCAAACTGGCGGCGCACCGGCACTTTTGATCCAGCCCTAGGCTCGCGCCTGGGGCTGCCGTTTTGTGGCCGCTTACGCAGGCTGGCGCGAAATAGCCCGCTCCCAGTGCACCGCAGATGAGAGCCCCGGGGCTGTGGCGAGCGCGAGTTTCGGCTTTACAGTTGCCCGCCTTTCAGAATCCGGAGTAGTCTGAGTGCTCCCCTGATTTCTCTCGGCGTTAGCGCTGCTGCACATTCGATTCGAATCTTCCGAAATTCCGCTTTTCACGGGCCCTGAGATCGGGCCCATCACGGCGGGAATCGCCGAAATCGATCGTCGTGTGCCGCGGGGCTGTGCACCCAGGCAAGGAACAACTTAGAAAGCGAGAGGCCCAATGAAAATTGCAGGTTGTCTGATCCCCGCGATTGCCGGCATGCTGGCAATCGCCGCTTCCACCTCAGCCCAAAGCGTCCCGGCCACCGCCAGCATCGGTGGGGGTCACACGATCATCCCCAAATCAAGTCAGTTCACCGCCGCGGATAGTGGGACCCGCTCGCACACCAACGTGCGCATCTTCGTGCCCGACGGGCTCAGCTCCTACCCCAGCGAACTGCCGCCGGTCGCCGGGTACGGGTTTGAGACACCGGCCTCGCTCGCCTGCATCTACGGTTTGGTCCCGCCTGTCCAGGGCTGCAACCCGAATGCGACCACGACCAACCCTGCGGGCGGAAGCAGAGCGATAGCGATCGTCGATGCCTATGACGACCCAACCGCAGCCTCCGATCTGGCCATTTACTCCACGCAGTTTGGCCTGCCGCCAGCCAATTTGAAGGTCGTCTACGCCAGCGGATCAGAACCCGCGCAAGATCCCACCGGCGGTTGGGAGTTGGAGGAATCGCTAGATATCGAAATGGCTCACGCCATGGCGCCGGGCGCGACCATTTACCTCGTCGAAGCCAATTCCGATTACGACACTGACCTCTACCCTGCAGTGGTCGTGGGCGCCAGCCTTGTCTCTTGCGGGAAGCCTGCCTGCGCTCACGGAGGGCGTGGCCGAGGCGAGGTTTCGATGAGCTGGGCGGGTGGCGAATACAGCACGGAAAGCTCCTCCGATGGTTTCTTCCAGTACCCTGGCGTGGTTTTTGTCTCAGGCGCCGGAGACGATCCCGGAACCTACTATCCCTGCGCTTCTCCGAATGTGGTCTGCGTCGGCGGAACTGTGGCTGCCCGCAGCATCCTGACCGGGAATTTCCTTTACGAAGTTGCCTGGATGGATGCCGGCGGCGGATTCAGCTACTACGAAAACCGCCCTCCCTATCAAGACTCGATTCGCAACGTCGTGGGGGCGACCCGCGGGACGCCCGATGTCTCCTTTGACGCCGGCGGCGTAAACTCCGGAGTCTGGATTTATGACAGCAACGATTACGAAGGTGGGCCGGGCGGATGGTTCATCGCCTATGGGACCAGTGTCGGCACGCCCGCCATCGCAGCCATTATCAACGGCGCCGGCCGCTTTCACGAGTCGTCCGCAGAGGAACTTCGGGTGATTTATTCCTCCGGCCGCGGCTTCACTGACCTCGAGAGGGGATACTGCGGTCCTTACGACAGCTTCGCGGCATCGCCAGGCTGGGATTTCTGCACCGGAGTCGGCAGTCCCTGGGGCTACGAAGGCAAGTAGCTGCGGATTTTCAGGGGCTATTACGTCTGCCTGCCCAGGCATTGTGCGGCACCGCGCCTCGAGACTCGGTCCGCACAATTCCGCTCCAGACACAAAGCAACGACGTTCTACTCTGGCAGCTTAACCAGTCTGGCTTCGAGCAGAGCTTCGATCACTTTGAGCGCTTCCAGGGCCGATTCCGAGACCGGCTCGTCGACCTGGACCACGGCGAGAGCCTTGACAGGTTTTGCTCCAGCGCGTTCGCGGCCTAATGCGAAGTTGGCGATGTTGACGCCCTGCTGGCCGAGAATGGTGCCGATGCGGCCGATAACGCCGGGGACATCGAAGTTGCGGCAGACCACGAGGGCGCCCTCGAGCGGCGCTTCGACGTCGATGCCGTCGAAGGCAAGCAGGCGCGGTTCCTCGCCGTGAATGACGGTCGCACTGGCGCGGCTTTCGCCCGCAGCGGTGTGAAGCACGATGGTCAGCACCGTGGCCGCCCCGCCGCGATGGCTCTCTTCTTTTTCCTCGTGTACGCGGATGCCGCGCTCCGCGGCGACGGCGGCCGCATTGATGCGGTTCACATTTTCAGAGCCTTGCAGCAACCCCGCGATCGCAGCGTTGCGAATCAGCTCGGTTTTGGCTTCGGCCAGCGCGCCGCCGTAAACCAGCGCGATCGATTCGATGCCTCCCTTGCCAGCCTGCGCGAGGAACGATCCCAAACGTCCAGCGAGATCGATGTACGGCGCGAGCTTGACATATTCCTCGTGGCTGAGTGAAGGCAGGTTGACGGCGTTCTGCACCACACCGAGCTTGAGATACTCGCGCACTTGCTGAGCGATCTGAACGCCGACGGCTTCCTGCGCTTCGCCAGTTGACCCTGCGATGTGAGGCGTGAGGATGACGTTTTCGAGTTCGAAGTAAGGCGACTCTTTGGGGGGTTCGACTGCGAAGACATCGAGTGCCGCTCCGGCCACCTGACCGTTTTTGAGCGCTGCAACGAGATCCGCATCGACGACCAGTTCGCCGCGCGCGCAGTTGATGATGCGCACGCCTTTTTTCATCGTGGCCAGGGTCTTGGCATTGATGATGCCTTGCGTCTGCGGCGTGAGGCCGACGTGGAGCGTAAGATAATCCGCCTTCGCGAAGAGTTCCTCAACCGAAACCAGAAGAATACCGTTCTCGCGGGCTACTGCCGCAGAGACAAAGGGATCGGACCCGATGATTTCCATGCCGAAGCCGCGGGCGCGGCGGGCCACCTCGAGGCCAACGCGACCCAGACCGAGAACGCCCAGGGTTTTGCCGCGCAGTTCCCCGCCCTGCAGGTTCTTCTTCTCCCACTTGCCGGCGTGCATGGTGGCGTTGGCGGAGGGTAGCTTGCGCGCGAGCGCGATCATGAGGCCGACGGTAAGCTCGGCGACGGCGACGGCGTTGGCTCCGGGCGTGTTCATCACCACGACGCCGCGGCGCGTCGCGGCCTCGGTGTCGATGTTGTCGACGCCCACGCCTGCACGGCCAATGACACGGAGTTTGGGCGCGTGCTGCATCAGCGCGTCGTCGACCTGCACGGCGCTGCGCACCACCAGCGCATCGGCGTCGGCAAGCGCCGCCGGCAGGCCGTCAGGCAACTGGTCATGCGTCGTCACTTCCCATCCCGGTTCGGCTGCAAAGACGGCCAGCGTGGCCGGGGACACCTTCTCCGCCAAAACGATCTTCATGGCTGCTCCCTTATCCGCCGCGGCGGACACTTTCTCGTAGTCACTGAAGCGAATGCCCTGCTGCTCGCAGAGCAGGTCGAACATACGCATCACTGCCGCATGCGGCTTGCCCTCGCCGCGCTCGTACTTGGTGAGCGAGTTGGGATGCACGCCCAGCCGCTCGGCCATCTCGTATTGAAAGAGATCGAGCTGCTTGCGGGCGATGAGCAGCTTTTCGGCGAAGGAAAGTTCAGGCATTCAAAGCTCCGATGAGCAAGTGAAGAAAATGAATGGGGTGAAATAAGCGAGCAAGTGAAGAAAGTGAATGGAGTGAAATAAGTGAAGGAGTGAAAGGGGTGAAGAAGGCTCGCGAATTCGCCGGTTCACTCACTTCATTCAGTTCACTTATTCACTCTGCTCTTTTCACTTCATTCACTCATTTCACTCTCTTCACTCTTTCACTGCCTCCGCATACACTTCCTGCGCCGCGGCCACCGCCTGGCCCCAGTTGACCGGCCACTCCAGTGTGTCTTTAGCAATTTGCTCCATGGCGCCAAGCAGGGCCACGGTATCGAGGTAATCGAAGTAGCCGAGGTGCGCCACGCGGAAGAGCTTGCCCTGCATCTCGCCCTGGCCGTTGGCCACGATCAGCGCGAACTTCGATTTGAGGGCCTTCACGATCACCCCCGAGTCCATACCTTCGGGGACGGTGACAGCGGTGGCGGCTGCAGCCGGCGCAGTGGGCGAGAAGAGCTTCAAACCCAGCGCGACAAGGCCGGCGCGCGTGGCTGCGGCATTTACCTGCGCGTTGTCGATAAGCGCGTCGCGGCCTTTCTCGAGATCGCCACCCGCCTGACCGGCAATGTAATCGAGCGCAGCGCCGAGGCCGGCGACCAGCGCCACGGCCGGCGTGTAGGCGCTCTCGCCTTTGACGGCGTTCCTGCGCTCCTTGCGCAGGTCGAAGTAGAAGCGGGGATTTTTCGAGGCTTCCATCGTCACCCAGGCGCGCTCGCTGACGCTGAGATAGGCCAGGCCGGGCGGAATCATGACGGCCTTCTGCGAGCCGCCAATGAGAATATCGATGCCCCAGCCATCGACGTCGAATTGCGTGGTGCCAAGGCCGGTGATGCCGTCGACCACGAGCAGCGTACCGGGTGCGACCTCATCGCGCAGCTTGGCGATGGCATGCACATCGTGCCGCACGGCGGTTGAGGTTTCCGTGGCCTGCATGTAGACCACTTTGTGCTCGGGCTTGAGCGCGGCTTTGACCTGCGCCAGATCGAAGGTCTGGCCGTAGGGGGCGCTGAACACCTCGGGCACGCAGTTGTAGGCCTTGGCGAGGCCCGTCCAGCGCTCGCCGAATTTTCCGGCCGTGAGCACCAGCACCTTGTCGCCGGGCGAGGTGAGATTCGAGACCGAGGCCTCCATTGCACCGGTTCCGGAGGAGGCGAGGAGGATGACGTCGTTCTTCGTCCCAACAAAAACCTTGAGCTGCGCAAGCACTTTCTGGAACAGGGCGCGAAACTCGGGTGTGCGGTGGTGGATGTCGGCCGCAGCCATGGCGAACTGGGCCGCGGGAAGCAGCGGCGTGGGGCCTGGAGTATAAAGGCGCGTCTTGCGAATCATGCTTCTCCTTGTTTTGGAGCAATTTCGTGGAGAGATGAACTTAACTGCAACTCACATAATACACAAATGTGTGGATTTTGTGGATTTTTTATTTGGGGTATGTTGAAAAAGAGTCGGCGGGCCCATTTCGGGAAGGCAGGTTCTCTCGGATCGCCTGGAGAGACACGCGCTGGCTACCTTTGCTGGGACCCCGGCTCGATGGATACCGGGGCGATCGACTGGATTAGGGGGTGAAATGCGCCCGTCACCAAACGGATAGAATTTAGCTGGGCTCCCCGCGACATTTCGCCGCGAAATTGCCACACAACGAGGAGAGAAATGATCGACCCAGGACCATTGGCTGCGCAGATTACGAAATTGACGGTGGAGTCCATGAAGGCCCACAACGCCGAACGCACCGGCACGCTGCGGCTCATCAAGACTGCGCTGATGAACAAGGCCGTGGAAAGGAACGCCTCTCTGACCCCCGCTGAAGAGCAGCAGACTTTGACTTCGATGATCAAGCAGCGGCGCGACTCGATCGAGCAGTTCACCAAGGGCAACCGGCCCGATCTGGCTGTCAAAGAAGAGGCCGAGATTGTGATCATTGAGGAGTTCCTGCCCAAGGAGCTCGACGAAGCCGGCCTGGCTGCGCTGGTTTCAGAGACGCTTGCCGAGCTCGAGGCCAGCCTGGGCCACAAGCCGGCTCAGAAAGACATGGGCCCGTCGATGAAGGCGGTGCAGGCCAGGCTGCAGGCCGCGGGCGTGCGCGCCGATGGGCGGCTGGTCAGCGATCTGGTGAAGAAGCGGCTAGTAGGGTAGGAGACGCCTCGCAACCTTATCGAGAAACGATTGCATGCAACGCCGGCTTAGGAGCGGGCGAAGCCGATCAACAAATCAATCTCGTTCTTATCCGCGGCTCGCAATGCCTCTATATATTTCTGCCGGAATCCTCCGGATTGCGTGAGTTCCGCACCGCCCCATGTAAAGGCAGGCCTTCCCTGCCTCCTTGCCAAAACATCGGCCATCAGGCGCGCATGGCGTCCGTTGCCGTAGGAGAAAGGGTGAATGAACACGATCCGATGATGAAACCGTACTGCAATTTCATCTGGCGCGTACGTTTCGTGCTCCAGCCAAAAACGCACATCGCCCAGTAATGCAGCTAGCGAATTCTGAATCTGATAAAAGGGAATGCCTATATTCTTCTCGGTAATCCGGTACTGACCCGCCCACTTCCAGGTCTGATCGAACATGCGCTTGTGAAGTTCGCGTACATAGGGCTCTGTGAGAGGATCCCTTCGGCCGATGCTCTTTTCTTCGAGCGCCCAGCCATACGCTTCCAGAATGTTCTGCCGCTCCCATTCGTTCAGTTCCTCTCTTGTGGCAAGGCTTGGGATTAAGTCCGCCTGCTCTTCTGGGGAGAGTGGAGTCTTGCCGTCTTCTTCATCGAGGAGTCTCATCGACCACCGCGCTTGCTTGCGAGACGGCGGGCCTCCGCTTCCACCGCTTCCTCGATCCTACCCGCCGCCTGATTCTCGAGTGCCATGGAGTGCTCGACGCCCAAGACGCGCGCGCGCGCTTGGCGGCGGGCTCGCTTCTCGCTTAGTTCGCGCATCGTCCCAGTCTTCGGAACCAAGGCGTAAACCAAATTGCAATCCATTGCGTCCGCCAACTTGCGCAGACTCTTTAGAGTGATGCGGTCGTTAACCTCGGCCTTCTCAAGCTGCAAAGGAAGCTGACGGCTGCTGCCAAGAATCCGCCCCAATTCCCCGGATGAAATGCCGATTGCCTCGCGGATCGCGCGTATCCAGCCCTTTTGCGGGCGAGGCACGGACTGCGCGGGCCTGAACGCCTCCAGATTGCGATCTAGTTGGTTGAGTCGAAGATTCCTGAATTCGCTGCGCATCACGAGTTCCTTTCGTTCATGACTATCTAAATATAGTCAAAACGATCATGTTTGACAATCTATAAATAGCTCTTTATACGTAATTGACAATTTATAGAATGTCAAACCTCCATGCCGACGAAACGCCTTCGGCGAGCCGGTAAAGAAGCACTTGGCTGGCTAGGTCATTCATTGACCCTCGACCGTCCAGTGCTCAACTCCCACGCAAATATTCCGTCTAACTCATCCCTCAACCCCGAAACTAAAGTGACCCGATTGGGTCATAGGTATAAGCCCTTCCCCCAGGGCCGCCGGGTCCGTTTGTACAGAGTCGCGCCGGAGGTGTCGAAACCGCCGCGCCGGAACGGGCCCCAGGAAGAAAGCGAGGGATCATGGTATCCCGACTGATTTCTCCCTCCCAGCGCGTTGCGCAGTTTTCGCTGGCGCCAATCGACGCGCCAAGGATTTCGTCTTTGCACACATTTCCAATTGAGCGTGAGCCGCGCCGAGCCTCGATCGCGCTCGGGATTCTGACGCTGGCCGCGCTGACATTTGCAACTGCAGCGAGCCAAGCGCAGCAGCCCTATCCGCAGCAATATGGCAGCGGCAATCCTTATGCGGGGCAATCCACGCAGCCTTCCCAGCAATACGGCTATCCACAACAGCAGCCGCAGTATGGCCAGTCAGCTCAACCATACGGCTATCCGCAACAGCAGTATCCAGCGCAGCAGCCGCAGTACGGCGCGGCGCAACCGTATGCCAACCAGAAGCAGTATGCGAATCAGCAACCTTATGCCGACCAGGGCTACCCCTCGGAGCAGGATCTTGCGCCTCCGCCGGCCGCACCGGCTCAAGCGCTGAACGCGGCGCAGCTTGAGCAGATGCTGGCGCCAATCGCGCTGTATCCCGATGCGCTGCTGGCGCAGATCCTGGCCGCGTCGACGTATCCCGCGCAGGTAACGGCCGCCGATCAGTGGCTTCAGCAGATGCGCGCCCAGGGATACGGCTCGCCCGATCAGATTGCCGCGGGAGCGAGCGCGCAGACCACGTGGGACCCGAGCGTGAAAGCCCTGACCGCGTTCCCCGATGTGTTGGACATGCTCAGCCACAACCTGGAGTGGACGACCGCGCTGGGCAATGCCTACTACAACCAGCCGCAGGACGTGATGCAGACGGTTCAGGTGCTTCGCCAGCGCGCCCAGCAGGCCGGCAACCTGCAGACGACGCCGCAGGAAGACGTAAACAACGACCAGGGCTACATCAACATTGCGCCGCCCAATCCCGAACAGGTTTACGTTCCCACTTACAATCCGTGGGGCGTGTATGGGCAGCAGATTGCTCCTTATCCCGGCTTTTCGCTGTTTGGCGCGCTGGGTGATTTCTTCGGCGGCCTTCCCATTCAGTACGGGCTCAGTTTTGCTTTGGGAGCCTTCGAGCACACGCCGTTCGGCTTGCTGGCCTGGGGACTGGACTGGCTGGCGCACGCCATTTTGTTCGATCACGGCGACTGGAATTCGCATTCAACCTCTCTCGCCGATTGGGGCTTGCCGCACGGTGGTCCACGCGCCTTTCCCGGCTGGGATAGAGGGCCGGTCACAGCGCGCCGCAATTTCGACAACGGCGGCGGAAGATATGGCTACAATCAACGCGGCGGCCAGAGCGGTTTTGAGGGCAGATCCGGAAGCTTTGGCCGGCAGGATAGCAGCAATCCGTACAATTCGCGCGGCAACGAATGGGGCCGCGGCGGCGATGAGTCGAATCGTGGCAACCAGAACTACGGGTACAATCGCGGATCGGGTGAGTTGAATCGCGGCTCGGGCGAGTTGAATCGAGGGTCCGAGAACACCAATCGCGGGAACCAGCCGTCGTACAACGGCTACACGCATCCTGAAAGCCCTGCCTATGCGCATCAAACGGCACCGGGCCAACAGGCGTATTACCGGGCGCCCCAGCCGGCCAACGCGTATCGCCCGCAGCAGGCGTATGCGAATCCGGGCTACGGCTACCATCCACAGACGTATCCTAACCGGCCGCCAAGTTACGCGAGCCGTCCGCAGACGCCGGCATTCAGCGGTTCGGGCTATGGATCGGGCTACGCGAATCGCGGCACGCAGGCCTATGGACAGACCTATGGTTCGCGAGCGGGCTATGGGTCGACCAACCCCTATTCGACGTACCGTGCTCCGCAGAGTGACTCGCGTGG
>JBEKPO010000006.1:0-84976 GCA_049520675.1 Occallatibacter sp.
GCGATGACGTCCTTGGCCGACTTGGCCACGCGGAACTTCACCACGGTCTTGGCCTTGATCTTGATGGCCTCGCCGGTTTGCGGGTTGCGGCCCATGCGGGCTTTGCGCTCGGCCTTCACCAGGCGGCCGATGCCCGGAATCACGAAGACGCCGTTCTTCTTGGTTTCCTTGATGGCTGTCTCGGCCAGCAGATCCAGAAAGGCTGCGGCTTGCTTGTTGGTCAGTTCGAGCTTCTCGGCCAGATGCCGGGTTAATGCGGTCTTGGTCAGTCCAGCTGCCATGGGTGTTTTCTCCTTGTGGGCGAGCCCCTTCGGGCTGCCTGTGTTGAGGGGCTTCTGCCGCGGAAATACTTACCGCATGGAGGGAACGGGATTAGAGCGTGGTAAGCGCGAAACCCCTGTATTCATGCGGCTACGAAGTACCCTGCCGTTCAAAACAATGCGGCTTGAGGCCGTGCAAAGTCAATCGAAAAGCCGCGGATTTCCACAGTTTTCTTGGGTTTTTTGGGTAAACCCACGATTTTTACCGGTTTTTGGGCTTCCTGAGCCTCTGAAACCCGCATTTGACGCGGGTGTTTATTGTCGGCTCGTTGGCGCGGCAATCGACCCGCCTGTTCTTGAAGCTTCGTAGATTTCGCGGATGGCGGCAATCACGAGCTCGGGCCGATAGCACTCGACGTAGTGCCTGCTACCTATGGCGATTACGCGGCGGCTGTTTCTCGAAAGACCGCGTAGCTCGTCCTGCATCTGATTCCAAGCGCGCTCTAACTGAACGTCGCGAACAGCGGGAAAGCCCGAGCCCACCTCGGGATCGTGAGAAAGGACGACCAGCGGTATCGAGCCCAGCGTCGCGACTGACTTTGCCTCTTCGGCACTCTGTCCAAAGGCCAATCCCTCCGCCAGCGACGCGCGAAACGCTGTGGTGCGGCAATCAACTGCGATCGCTTCCGGCGCAACCTTCTGCCATGCTGCAGAAACACCTGGAAAGGTGTAATCATCGCGGCACCAGCCCAGGAGTCTTCCCAGTCCAAAGGAAGCTCCGAGCACGCGGTAACGAACCGAGTTCTCATAAGCTTCGGGCGAATAGGATGCCGGAAAGCGGTTGAACTGGTCAGGATGCGAGGAATCGACAAGCACCACACCCACCACGTCGTGAGGATAAAGCGACGCAAACACGAGCTGATTGAGCCCGCCGAATGAATGGCCAACCAGGATGTAGGGGCCCGCGATGTCGGCGTTGGTAAGAAGTTCGTGCAGCTGCCGGGCCACATGTTCGCTGTCTCGCGGGACCTTGGCCTCGGCACTCCAGCCAAACCCCGGCCGATCGTAGGAGCAGACGCGGGTAAACGCCGCGATCCCCGGTTGAACCAGTGCCCAGGTCACTGCCGAGTCTCCCAGGCCGGCGTCCAGCACAACCGTCGGCGCGCCCGAACCGCTGCAGTCCAAATGCATTTTATGTCCACTGACATCGACAATCTGTCCGCGCATGGGAAATTTACGCTCGTCGAGACGCGTCGCGGCTTCTTGGTAAATCAAGCCGGCTGCCAGCAGCAGCACCAGCACGCCCGCACTCCACGCGCCGAGGCTGCTTGCCCATCGCCGCAGAGATCGATGGCGAGGTTGCATTTGTGGGGATCCTTCCAAAATGCGAGATGAGTCCTGCCCTATCTCAACCCGAAAAGAACCTTCCTCTTCGGTTGAAGCGACGCGGCGATCGGCGCATTCAGGGCGTCGACCACGGGTGCGGCAATCTTGAAGTAGCGAATGACAACGTCGGCAATATCCTTCTTAAGCGCGGCCTTTGCCGGCAGGTCTGCATGCAGTCCCCACTGGCGGCAGCGAATCAGATCCATCGCCGGGTGCTCGCAGGGAAAGCCTTTTGGCGGGCGAGTCAGCGCGTTCCCCTCAAACTCATCGAAATGCTTTTTCACCGACGGCCGGTTAAGCAGCTTGCGGAACTCTTTGTGATTGTCGAGCAGCCAGTGGCGGATGGCAGCGAGCTGCTCCTTTTCGGGCATGTAGGAGCCGGCTGCGATGATCACTTCCTTCGGGCTGACATGGAAGTAGTAGCCCGCGCCCGAGGTTTTCTCCAGTCCCAGGTGCGTCCACCATGCGGCCAAGTGCGTCTTGTAGGGCCGCTTGTCGTGAGAGAAGCGCGTGTCGCGATAGATGCGGAAGAGCGACTTCTCTGCCGGCCGCACGTGATTCGGCGCAAAGTCCATCATCGCGTCGGTGATTTTTCGTACGACTGCCAGCATCGGCTCGCGCAGCTCAGCCTCGAACTGCGCCTTGCGCGGCTGAAACCATGCGCGATCGTTGTGCTTGGCCAGGTTGCGCAGAAAGGTCAGCGCCTCGGGCTTGAAGTAGGGGAGAGCAGCTTCTGAGGGGGCCTTTGTTTTCGCCGGCATGACAAATGGAGTGTAGCGCGGAGCGCGCTCCAACATTTTCACATTACGGTCCTATGTCGCGTTGGCGAGCCATTCCTTCATCGTGTTCGCATCCACAAGGCCGGCCTGCTGAAACTTGAGTTCCCCATTGGCGAAGACCGCGAAGTTGGGAATACCCTGCACCTTGTAGCGCGCGGCGAGTTGCGGATACTTGTCAGTATCGACCTTAAGCACAACTGCGCGGCCGGCCAGGTCCCTCGCCACTTGTGCGACATGAGGCGCCGCCATGCGGCAGGGGCCGCACCATTCGGCCCAGAAATCCACCAGCACCGGAACCTTGCTTTGGCTGACGATCTCGTCGAACTCCGTCGGATCTGCTGCAATCGGTTCCGCAATGGGCGGCAAGGCAGATTTGCAAGCCCCGCAGCGGCCGGCGTCCGAAAGGTGTTTGGATGGGATTCGATTTTGCTTGCCGCAGGATGGACAATTTCTGATCACAGGCATCGCGGGCTCCTTCAAGTGCTAGATGCTTGGCATGTGCTTCCGTCGCTAGCGAATGACCTTCAACGCCCCTCTGAACAGCCCGTCGAAATCCCCGGCCAGCGCCTTCTCTTTCGCGATGGCCTGTTCGATCGCCTTTTCTGCCGCTGGGCGCTGGTAGCCCAGATTGGTGAGCGCGGAAAGCACGTCCTCCACCGCCGGTCCCAGCACAGCCGCCGGCGCGGGAGCCACGGCGAAATCGTCGAGCTTGTCTTTGAGCTCGACCACGAGGCGCTCCGCCAGTTTCTTGCCCACGCCGGGAATGCGGACGAGTTGAGCATGATCCTGCCCGCGAATGGCCTGAATCACGCGTTCGGAGTTAAGACCGCTGAGGATCTTGATGGCCAGCTTCGGCCCCACGCCGCTCACCGTGATGAGCCGCTCGAAGAGCCGCTTCTCCGCCGGATCGAGAAACCCATACAGCGCGATCTGGTCGTCGCTGACTTGGGTATGAATGTGCAGCGCAGCTTCAGCTCCAACACTCGGCAGGGCCGTAAACGTCGGCACGGAGATGGCAACGTCGTAGCCGACGCCGCCGGCCTCGACGATAGCCTGGCCCGGCTGTTTGTGTATGAGTTTGCCGCGCAGATGAGCGATCATTGCTGCCTATTGTAGAATCCCCATCCGCTTGGCCACGCGCTCCAGCGTTTCCAGCGCCTGGTCAATCTGCGGCCGCGCGTGTTCGCTGGTCATGATGGCGCGGATGCGCGCCTTACCCTCAGCCACAGTTGGAAACGCGATGCCTGTAGCCATCACGCCCTCATCGAAGAGTGCGCGAGAAAACTCCATGGCCGCGCGGCCCTCGCCCACAATGATTGGCGTAATCGGCGTTTGCGTCGCCGGTGTGTTCACTCCGCCGATGTTGAATCCGGCGCGCTTCAACTCGCCCTGGAAGTAGCGCGTATTCTGCCACAGCCGCTCAATGCGCTCCGGCTCCTGCTCCAGGATGTCGAAGGCCGCGATGCACGTGGCCGCGACCGACGGCGGATGCGACGTCGAAAACAGGAATGGCCGTGCGCGATGGTAAAGATACTCAATCAAATCTCGCGTGCCGCACACGTAGCCGCCCAGCGCACCGATGGCCTTCGACAGCGTGCCTACCTGCACATCGACCTTGCCGTGCATTCCAAAATGATCAACGGATCCGCGACCGTTGCGTCCCAGCACGCCCGAGGCGTGCGCATCATCGACCATCATGATGGCGCCGTATTTTTCAGCCAGCGCGGCGAGTTTATCGACCGCGCCAATGTCGCCATCCATCGAGAAGACGCCATCGGTGATCACCAGCTTTTTCCCCGGCTCGCTGGCCAACTGCTGCAGCAGCTCCTCGCAATGGGCAACGTCCTTATGGCGGAAGACCTTGATCGTCGCCCGCGACAGGCGCGCTCCGTCGATAATGCTGGCGTGATTCAGCTCGTCACTGAGAATAAAATCCTCTTTGCCCAGGATCGCGCTCACCGTGCCGGCGTTTGCGGCGAACCCGCTCTGAAAGACCACGCAGGCCTCGACGTTCTTGAAGCGGGCGATCTTCTCCTCGAGTTCCATGTGGATGCGCATGGTTCCGGCGATGGTGCGCACCGCGCCAGACCCGACGCCGAATTGGCGCGTTGCTTCCAGAGCCGCCTCGACCAGCTTGGGGTGGTTGGCGAGGCCGAGGTAGCTGTTGCTGGCCAGGTTGATCACCTGCTTGCCGTCGTAATGGCACACCGGCGCCTGCTGGTCGTCGAGCACGCGGAGCTTGAAATAAGTGCCCTTGGCGCGTAAGTCGTTGAGGGCCTGGGTTAGATGGGCAAGCTGCGGACGAGTGGCTACCTCAGTCATTGCGTTTTACCTCAAGCCAAAAGCATAGCGCGGCAGATGGCCGAGCTGTCCCACCGATGCCACCGTCTATGCCGAAACGGGTTTCGGCATTGGCGGCGGCGGCGGATCGGGCATAGGCGGCGCGATGGGCGGCTGAGGTTCCGGCCCCGGCGTGGGATTGGGCTGGGGTGGAGAGACTGGTGGCACGGAAGGTGGATCCCCCACTGGCGGTCCTGGCTCCACGTCGGTTGCGAAAATCGATGAGTTCGGCATTTGAGCTTCGATGCCGTGGCGCGAATGTAGGTTCGCCTCCACTGTCGACTTCCTATTCGCTTTTGTAAGCGTCAAACAAGGCTGGAATTCCTAAGGCTTTGAGCAGCCGGATCGGCCGGTCCCCGATCGGCCGACGGGTTAGTCGATCCGTGCCCCAGCCGGATACAATGGTGTTCTACGTAAAGGCGAACAAGACTGGTTTTTCGGCCATACGCGAACTTTTTCGGTTGGAGCAGGTGTACGTGAGAGGGTTGAACCGCCGCGGTTTGCGGCTTGAATCGATTGCTGGATTGGGCATGGCGCTGGCACTGGCTCCGGCGGTGGGCGCTACCGGCCCGGCCACAACATCTACCACCCTGTCGGCGCAGTCGAGCACGCAAAATTGCCCCACGAGCACGGCCAGCTCGCAACTTACTACGGCCTTGACAACCCTGACGGTCACCGTCACCGGCTCTGGCGCGGTGCCTTCGGGAACGGTGAATATCGAGGACGAGGCGAGCGGCTCGCCGGTCCAAGTCGCGAGTGCCACGCTCAACGCCAGCGGCCAGGCAACCGTGTCTCTTTACCTCGCCGACGGTTCGCATACTCTGTTGGCCGTTTATGCAGGCGATTCCACTTACTCAACCTCCACTTCCATGCCGGCCTCGGCGTCCATCAGCTCCCAGTGCACGGCTTTATTTGTGGTCTCGCTGTCGAATATCTTGCCGTCTGCTTCTTCTTCGTCTTCCGGGATGACGCTGGCAACCGGTCAATCGGGCACGGCAACCGTCACCGTGACGCCATCTCAGGAATATGTCGCCTCCCTGAGCACAACCGGGTCCCCGGCTTTCGTCACGGTCTCCTGCTCGGGGCTTCCCAGTCTCGCTTCCTGCACGTTTGCACCGGAGAGCCTGGAGATCCTGCCCGGTCAGGATGCTGGCGCCATCACCTCGATGCTGATCCAGACGCAGGGCGAGGGAACCGCCCAGGCATGGCCGTCGACCCGGCCGGGACCTGGCCGGAGCGATCGTGGCGTCTGGGCCATCGTGCTGCCCGGGATGCTCGGGATCGGCGGATTGGCCTGGGGACGCGGCGGAAGACGGCGCTGGCTTCAACGCTTGACGCTGGTGGCGCTCGTCGGCCTGGTCACCACGCTGGGAACCGCAGCCTGCAACCCGCTCTATTACTACTACCATCACGGGCCGCCCAAAACGCCAGCCACTCCGTCGGGCACTTTCAACGTGACTGTCACCGGGCAATCAAGCAATGGCGTCACATCCATCTCCAACACCACTACGTTGGTTCTGACGGTCCAGTAAGCTCTGGCTTTGCGCGCGGCGCCTCAGAGATACTGCCAGCATGAATCTGCGGCATCCCCTTCCCGCTGAGGTCTACGCGCTCGTCGAGCAGAGGCCGGGAGCGGTGCTTCTCGAAGGAGGAGCGGGCAATGCCGCCGAGCCCGCCTGGACACAGCTGTTCCTGACGCCCCTGTTCGAATGCACCGCCAGCACACCTTCCGAGATCCCAGCGCTCTTCGATGCGATCGACAGCGCGGTTGCTGCTGGTCACGTCGCCGCCGGATTTTTCAGCTACGAGTGCGGCGCATGCTTCGAGCCCAAGGCTGCGATGCGACCCAGTCGCCAAGGCCAGCCACTGGCCTGGTTCGGTATCTACGATCGCGCTTACGCATTCGATCAAGATGCCGGGACGTTTGTGGGCCGGGAGCCACCGGGCCTCGCACCGCTGAGGACCGAAACGCAAACGGCCGAGCCATCGCTCCCGCCCGAACCTCAGCCGGAACTCAGCGCCGATTTCGCGCTCGAAGAGTCTGAATACGCCCGCCGCATCGCCGCTATTCACGAGTGGATCCGCGCCGGTGACGTTTATCAGCTCAACTTCACCGCGCCTTTCCGCGTCGAGGCGCCAGGCAGCGCCGCGGCGCACTACGCGCGGCTCCGCGCGCGCCAACCCGTTGATTACGGCGCCTTTCTCCATTGGCGGCCAGGGCATCACATCCTTTCTTTCTCGCCGGAACTCTTCTTCCGCGTTGACCAGGCCGGCGAGGGCCGCCGCATTGTCACGCGGCCGATGAAGGGCACTGCGCCGCGCGGCCGCACCACGCGCGAAGACCGCGAGATTGCCGAATGGCTGCGCAACGACCCTAAGAACCGCAGCGAAAATGTGATGATCGTCGACCTGCTGCGCAACGATTTGGGTCGCGTGGCGCGCTTCGGTTCGGTGCGGACAGAAAACCTCTTTGCCGTGCAGCGTTATCCGACTCTCTGGCAAATGACCTCGACCGTGACCGCCGAGCTGCGCCCCGACGTCGGCTTCCACGACATTTTTCGCGCACTGTTTCCCTCCGGCTCGGTGACTGGCGCGCCCAAGGTACGCGCCATGCAACTGCTCGCCGAGCTCGAAGATGGCCCGCGCGGAGTCTACACCGGCGCCATCGGCTTTTTTTCGCGGAGCCAGACCGTCTTCAACGTGGCGATTCGCACGCTTGAGCTCTCGGATGGCTGCGGAACTTTCTGCGTGGGCAGCGGCATTGTCATCGATTCCGATGCGAAAGAAGAATTTCGCGAATGCTTGCTGAAAGCGACCAGCCTGACAAGCTCTCCCTCATCGAGACGATGATATGGAACGGCTCCTACCCGCTTCTCGAGCTGCACCTCGATCGTCTCGCCGACTCAGCCGATTACTTCGGCTTCGCCTGCGACCGTGCGGCAATTTGCGCTGCACTCGAAGAGTACGCGAGTCGGTTCGCCGGTTCGGCTCCGCACAAGGTGCGCCTGCTTCTGACCGGCCCGGACGGGAACTTTCAAATCGGCGATGAACCGATTCAGAGGAACGACGAGAAGCGCGGCCAAAATCGTGTGGGGCGCATCCGTGTTTCCCGGCACCGCACCGACCCGGCCGATCCGATGCTCTATCACAAGACCACGCAGCGTCCGTTCTACGCACTGGAATACGCGGAGGCCACGCGAGGCGGATTCGACGACGTGCTCTTCCTTAATTCGCGCGGCGAAGTCACGGAAGGCGCCATTAGCAACGTGATCATCGAGAAAGACGGCCACTGGTTCACCCCGCCCATCGAATGCGGCTTACTTGCGGGGGTCTACCGGCGTCATCTGCTCGCCACCCGCCCAGAGATGAATGAACGGGTTCTATTGATCAACGATCTGCGCCGAGCCGATGCCATTTATCTTTGTAACGCGGTCCGCGGCCTGCGCCGCGTCGCGATCGCCTGGTAATCCGCAGGCTCAATCGGCCTTTCCCGCTCCCTTCGCTCGCTTGTTTTCTGCACCTCACAAAGTGGTAGAACGTTGTAGGGAGCTGGAGACATGACGGTCGTATGCACGACGGCGCAGAAGAAGAGCATCCTGGCGGGAATTGCGCTGTTGCTCGCGGCGTCTCTTACAGCGAACTCTCAGACTGCCGATCAGGCGTGGCTCGATCACACGCCATGGCGCTCTACGCACCCAATCCTTTTCGCTCGCAGTGCCTTGGGTAAAAGTCCAATGGAGTTAAAGGCTGCCGACGAATTGATGAGGGGATCGCACCTTCTGTACGGCATCTTCGGTGTGACCACCGACGAGGGCGACTACCCAACCGCTGTCGGCACTGTTGATGAAGTCCACAAGGCCTACCCAGATGTTCCCATCCCGTCGGATCTCACTTCTGATTCCTTCTGGATTGGCACGTCTCAGAGACGCCGTAGGACCCTGGTCGTCGTTGCAGGGGGCGACGAGCGTGGTGTGCTTTACGGAGCCTTTGCACTCTTACGATTTATCGCGCAGAACAACAGCTTGCCCAAGTCGCCGATTATCGAACGTCCCGTCATGCCCATCCGCTGGGTCGACGAGTGGGACAACTTCGATGGCACCATCGAGCGCGGCTACGCGGGCCGGTCGATTTTTTTTGAAAAAGGAAAAGCCCGCGAGGATCTGAGCGCCGTGAGCGAGTATGCGCGGCTGCTTGCGTCGATCGGCATCAACGGCTGCAACGTGAACAACGTCAATGGTGCCGCTCCATTCCTAGTCGCCGACAACATTCCCTCCCTGGCGCGCATCGCCGACGAAATGCGCCCGTGGGGTGTGCGGATGGCGCTCAGCGTCGATATCGCCAGCCCGCAGAAAATCGGCGGCCTCAAGACCTTCGATCCGCTCGATCCCGACGTGAAGGAGTGGTGGGAGACCAAAGTCGGCGAAATTTACGCGCTCATTCCCGACTTCGCCGGGTTCACGGTGAAGGCTGACTCCGAAGGTCAGGCCGGTCCGGCCAGCTACGGGCGCAGGCCCGCCGACGCTGCTAATCTGCTGGCCGCGGTGCTCGCGCCGCATGGCGGCGTCGTTCTCTATCGCGCCTTTGTCTACAACAATCGCCTCGACTACAACGACCTGAAAGCCGACCGCGCGCGCGCCGCCTACGATATCTTTCATCCTCTCGACGGCAAATTCCTGCCCAACGTCATCGTGCAGATCAAGTACGGCCCCATCGACTTCCAGGCTGAGGAACCGGTTTCGCCGCTCTTCGCAGGGCTCGAGAGAACCAACTCAGCCATGGAAGTGCAGATCACGCAGGAGTACACGGGCCAGCAGCGTCACCTCGTCTATCTCGCTCCAATGTGGAAAGAGAAACTCGACTTCGACCTGCGCGCGCAAAATCGTCCCACGACTGTCAAGTCGATTATCGAGGGAAAAGCGTTCAATCGGCCGCTGGGAGGCAACCCGGGGTCCCCACGGACAGGTCCTCGTCCGTGGGGTGGTGGAATGATCGGTGTGGCCAATGTCGGCCGCGATGGCTGGCTCGGCTCTCCGCTGGCGCTGGCCAATCTCTACGCGTTCGGCCGCCTCGCCTGGAATCCGAATCTCACTCCCGAACAAATCGCAGCCGAATGGACGAAGCAATCCATCGGCACCGATCCGCAGGTCGTCTCCACCGTCGACAAGATGCTGATGCAATCGTGGCCGGCCTATGTCGACTACACCGGCCCGCTGGGCGCGGAGACGCTCGCCGACATCACCGGCAGCCATTACGGTCCCAATATCGAGTCGAGTGAACGCAATGGCTGGGGCCAGTGGCACCGCGACGACGCAAACGGCATCGGCATGGATCGCACCGTCGCCACGGGAACCGGATTCGCGGGCCAATATCCGCCTCAGGTCGCGAGGGCTTACGAGTCACTCGCGACGACGCCCGACGATCTGCTGCTCTTCTTCCATCACGTGCCTTACACCTACAGGCTGCACTCGGGCAAAACGGTCATTCAGCACATCTACGACAGCCACTACCAGGGCGCGGACGAAGCAGAGCGGCTGGGCGAGGAGTGGACCGCGCTCAAAGGCAAGATCGACTCGCAGCTTTTTGGGGACGTGGGCGCGCGCCTCGAATACCAGGCCGGACACGCGATAGTGTGGCGCGATGCCATCGTGCAATATTTCCTCAAGCTAACCGGCATTCCCGACGCCGAGGGCCGCGCCGGGCACTTTCCTGGTCGCCTCGAAGCGGAGAACGCGCGCCTTACCGGCTACAAGGTCATCAACGTTACGCCGTGGGAGGATGCATCGGGCGGCAAAGCAGTTTCCTGTCCAGCAGTCGCTCCGACACAGCCAAAAGCGCAACAGGAACATCCCATCGACGTCTCGCCTGTAGAAGCCCCGGCCTGCTCCGCCGAGTGGACTTACAACGGCCCGCCCGGACGCTACGATATCGCCGTCCAGTATTTTGACCTGCAACCCGGCATCGCGCATTTCACGCTCGCGGTCAACGACCGGCAAATCGTCTCCTGGTCGGCGAACGACTCGCTGCCGTCGAAGCGGCCCGATGGCGATAACTCGACGCGTTTCACGATGCGGGGAGTGGAACTGAAGCCGGGCGATCGGTTGCGCGTCGATGGCGTTCCCGACGGCAGCGATCCCGCAGCGCTCGATTACATAGAAGTCGATCCTGCCGCCGCTGTTTTATCCGCATCCCATTGAGCGGCCTGGCGTCAGCGTCCGACGCTCCAGGTCAAGCCCGCAATCCTACGCTGCCGCTGGATCTTCCGGCGCCTTTGCGGCGTGTAACGCTGCGATCTCATCAATGAGTTCCAGGACCTGTTGCCTCTTGCGTTCGCTCAAATCGAGAAAGCGAATTCCCACAGTGTTGCTATCGTGAATGGCCTGGATGACACCGCCGAGGCGGAAGAGCACACCTTGAACACGGAATTCCGTTTCAACCCGCGTGTAGATGCCCAAGGGAAAGTGAGCGTCGGTACGAATGCGACAGCCGCTCGAGCTCAGATCCAGGATGCGGCCGCGCAATATCGATCCGACCCTGACAAGAAGAATCGCCGCCCAGTCGTCGACATTCTGCCGGGTGGCCATGCGGCGATCGCGCCTCACGGGGTTCACGCCGGCAGTGTCGTGCGCAACAAGCTCAACAGCGCCTTCGGGCCGCTCATCTCCCGCCGTTTGCACCTTCCGCGATGCGCAGGCCTCCTGCAGTGCTTTTTCCACTTCCAGTCGCCCCACTGCAAATCCGATCAGCGGGGATCAGTGGCAGGTGGTTGTGTCCCAAGGCTCCTGCGGCGCGGGCTGCGCCGGTTCGCGGCCCGTCAAGCGATCATAGAGGTAGATATCGCTCGTTGTTCCCAGCGACTCGTTATAGAGGCTGGTGGCGCCAGTCAGCTGCTTGAGCTCCTCGCTGAACGTGTGAATCGCCTGCAACTGCTGGGCCGTGGCAGGTAATTCATATTGGGAAGACTTAATGAACTTCTGGTAACCGCGATCTTCCAACCGCGCCACCTCGCCCTTCACCATCACTCCTGGGTGAATGGCGAGCGTCGCCGCCGCATCGCCGGCGTCTTTGCCCCCCGCAGCAGCGGTGAGCACTGCTCCCACCCCGTGCTTGGTCGCCAAAACGCCAACCGCCGCGCCGGCATATGGCGCCACTTCAAATCCGTGTCTGCGCAGCGACTCCAGGGTCTGATCGAAGGTTGGAGGAGTAAGTTTTCGTTTCAAGATTGCATTCCTTCCGATACAGCAATTCTACTCGCGGGTACAAACCTCTTTACACTCAGACGGTACGCGCCCATAATCGCTTTGCCTAAGATAGCCTGCGCTTCCCACTCCCATCCCCCATCGCACGCCATCTCCGAGCAAATCCAGGAGGTAATTCTCAAATGAAAATCGCAAGCTCTGTCCTGTTAGGACTGTCACTCGGGGCCGTTGCAAGCTCGCTCGTCGCGGCGCAAGATGCTGCTTCCACTTCGCAGGTGCCCATGGTTTTGCAGATCACCCGCGAATATACAAAACCCTATAAAGGAGGTGCCGCGCACGACAAGACTGAGAGTGCCTTTATCGCGGCGAATGCCAAAGCCAAATTCCCGGCCTACTACATCGCGATGAATTCGCTGTCGGGCAGATCGCGGGCGCTGTTCCTCACTCGCTACAACTCGTTCGCGGAGTGGGAGAAAGACAACAAGATGGCGGATGCGAACGCCACCTACTCTGCGGAGATCGAGCACGCGGGCCTCGCCGACGGCGAACTGCTGGACGAGGTCGATTCGCACGTCTTCACTTATGACGTCGACCTCAGCTACCATCCTCACAATGACCTGGAGAAGCACCGTGTCTACCAGATCACTGTCTTTCAAGTTCGCCTTGGCCACGGTCATGAATGGCACGAGGTGGTCAAGATGGTGAAGGATGCGCACGATAAGGCCGGAGACAGCGCCCACTGGGGCATGTATGAGGTTGCCTACGGCGAAGCCGACGGCACGTATATCGCCATCACGGGTGATGCTTCCATGTCGGCGATCGATACAGGCTTTGCCGAAAACAAGAAGTTCGTCGAGGCTCTCGGTGGCGAAGAGGCGATGCGCAAGCTCGATACCATGTATGGGGATTGCGTCGAGTCCTCTCACTCCGAGCTGTTTACCGTGAATCCCAAACAGAGTTACGTGAGTGAAGACTGGATCAAGTCCGATCCCTCGTTCTGGAGACCCAAGCCGGCCGGTGCAACGGGCACGAAGGCTCCCGCGCCCCCGGCGCAGAAGTCAGGCGAGTAGTTCGTCGCGGGCGAGCCAAGTTTCGATCCAGGGGCGGCTCCGGGATCCAGGTGCCGCTCGGTGTGTCGACGGATTCCTGCAGGTATTACGCTCGTCGTGAATCGGTTGCGGGGCGACGTTCCCAGCTACACTGGTGTCGAGCCTGTTGTGTAACTTGGCAAATCCAACCGGTTTGCCGTTGCGCGAGGTTGATCCTCGCATCGCTGCCCCCCATGATCGACGATCCTATTCTGACGGGGAGGTCCATTCGCCTAGAGCCACTCTCCTACGCTCATGGCGACGGGCTGGTCGCTGCGTCAGGCGGTGATCCTGAACTTTACCGTTGGAGTGCTGTGCCCACCGGCCATGACGCCGTCACGCGCTACATTGAAACGGCACTTGCCTTGCGGGACGCGGGTACTGCACTCGCGTTCGCACATGTGCGCATCGCCGACGGCGCCGTCCTCGGCTCGACGCGCTTCTTCGATGTGGAGCGATGGCCGTGGCCGACAGGCCATGCTCGCCACGGCCGCGAGCACCCCGACGTCTGCGAGATTGGCTACACCTGGCTTGCGCCTTCCGCCATCCGCACCGCCGCGAACACCGAGGCCAAACTTCTCATGCTCACGCACGCGTTCGAAGTGTGGGGCGTCTTTCGCGTCTGTCTGCATACCGATGCGCGCAACCAGCGCTCGCGTACCGCGATTGAGCGGATCGGCGGAACATTCGAAGGAGTTCTGCGCGCGCATCGCATGGCAACGGACCTGATTCCACGCGATTCCTCTCGCTACTCGATCGTCGCTGAGGAGTGGCCCGAGGTGAAGTCGAGGCTCATGGATCGTTTGCATCGCGACTAGGCTGGCATTCGGCCTGAATCATTTCGCCACGTTCCAAGTTCGGCGAAGCAAGCTCTGAATCCAGCTTCTTTTTCGCTCGCAATAGGGCGGCCGGGGGCGCTTCGTGTTCCCGTGATAATTCCGGCATGCCTCGCAAAACCCACGGCACGGACAGTTACGCTTTGTACATGGGCAGTCGACGCGCACTAGCTTCGGAAATGCGATGAGCATTGCTTGCCTGCGTTCGAGGCTGTTCATTGCGGGTTACCGTGCAGTCTCCGCGGCTTCGCTAGCCACCGACTTTCCGTTCTCATCCATCTTGCCGAAGATCATTTTGCCGCTGGCGGTCTGCAGCACGCTGGTGACGGAAATCGCGACGTTGCGGCCGATCAGCCGCCGCGCATGGTCCACGACCACCATGGTGCCGTCGTCAAGATAGCCCACGCCCTGGTTGAACTCCTTGCCTTCTTTCAGGATGGTCACGCTCATTCGCTCACCGGGCAGCACCACAGGCTTGAGCGCGTTGGCCAGATCGTTGATGTTCAGCACCTCGACGTGGTGCAGATGGGCCACCTTGTTCAGGTTGAAGTCGTTGGTGACGACCTTGGCCTCCCACTTCTTGGCCAGCTCCAACAGCTTCAGGTCGACTTCGCGAATGGAGGGAAAATCGTCGGGAACGATCTGCACCTGGAGCTTCTCGTTCGACTGCATGCGTTGCAGCATATCCAGGCCGCGGCGTCCGCGCTGGCGCTTTGAACCGTCGGTCGAGTCGGCGACCACCTGCAGCTCGCGCAGCACAAATTCTGGCACCACCAGCGTACCGTCGATAAAGCCGGCCTCTGCGATATCGGCAATGCGGCCGTCGATGATCACGCTCGTATCCAGCACCTTGGCGCTGCGGCGCACCGGTTTGTCGGCAGAGAAAACCGTGCCGAGAGCGGCAGGATTGAGCAAATCTCCCTTGCTGGCGCCCACCAGAAGCCCCACGTAGGTCATGAGCAGGAGCACGAAGATCTGCAGCACGGCGGATGTAGAACCGGGCAGCGGTGTCGAGCGCAGTACCCAGCAGAACAGCGCTGCGCCGATAATCCCAAGCACGCTGCCCGCGACCGCACCGATGAGCCGGCGTAGGGTTAGCGCCCGAACGCGCAGCTCAAAGACAATGACCGCGCACGCTGCCGCCGCGCCTGCAATCGCGCCTCCCCAGCCCGTGTGTAAACCAAACGGGCGAAGGAAGTAACAAACTGTGGCAAGCAGGATGACAAAAAGAAGACGTAAGACGACCAGGTCCATAAGGGCCTACTTTCGCTGGCAACAGACACGACTTCCAGGCGAGGGGTACCAATGGCGTGAGTATGCGCAGAACGGCATAGGGTCGTCAAGAGGGCGAAACAGGGAACAGGGGCCGGGAAAATGGAAACCGCGAATAGAAGACAGGCACCGGTTTTCTTCACCGAGGCGCCAACCCGGCGCGTCTTTCCGCTCCTGAGCCCTATTCCTACGAGGCTCTGGCGAGCTCCGCTTCGGCCGCGGAGATGCGTTGCGCACCTTTCCGCGGCCCGCGTTTGCGGGCGCTCATCTGCTTTATCCGCTCGAGCAGATCCTGCACTGAGCAATTCTTCCTTACCGTCAGTGGGTCAGCCGAGTGAATCTCCGCGCTCCCGGCCGGCACTTCGCCGAGCAGGATCATCGGCACGTGGCCGGCAATGCGTTTCAGCCGCTCCAGAAGCTGGCTCCCGCTCATCTGGGGCATTTGGCCATCGGCCAGGACCAGGTCAACCTGAGGAGTGGATACGAAAACTGCTACTGCTTCCTGCCCGTTGGTGGCGGCCAGAACCTTGTAGCCGTTGGTTTGCAGCATGAACTTGAGAACCGAGAGCTCTTGTTCGTTGTCATCAACGCAGAGGATCACTTTCTTGGGACGCATGACTTGGGGATTTGCTCCTTCTTGCAAATTTTTCCGGCCATTCTTGAGGGCACACATCCCCGTTCGCATCCTGCGGGTTTACGTGCTCATGTTCTTGGCCCCGTTACCGCGAAAATGGCGCCGTGTATTCGCGAAGCGATTCGCCCGGTTGTTCGGCGCAGGCTACGCCCTTGCGGTATGCCTGTGCACGCAATCGGCAAGAGGCACGCGCTGCGATGCCGGCTAGCCATCCTTTGCGGCTTTAATGCTCAGGGTTTTGGCGCGCCTTGAGGAACCCCGAAAGCGCGTCGCTGAATTGGCTCAATGAATGGCAACACTACGGTCAATGGCGCTGAAAGGAAAGAGGGATCAGACGGCGAAAACTTGATTGAAAATCCGCTTGTAACAAGTGGAAAATTCGATTAATCGAACACACGGTGCCACTTGCGGAAGATGAATTTCTGTTGAAACCATGTGCATCACGGCAGGAAAAGCCGTCCTTTTGCCACAAGAACAGTGCTGCCCGCCACGCGGATATCGGTCACCCTCGCGGATTCCCTCCGCGCGGAGAGAAAAATGTCGCTCGGCCGGCCAATTTCTACTCCTTGCCGCAGATGAATTCGCATGCCCGATGGCACCGCTCCCTTCGCGACCAGGTAGCCGATCGCGCATCCTGCGGCCGAGCCCGTAGCCGGATCCTCGCCGCCATAAAACTGCATTCTCGCCCGGTACTTCGTACCGTTCTCGCTTTGGACTGGTTCCGGGGCCAGGACATAGAACCACCGGGCCACGCGCTCACGCAGCCATGCGGTTGCCGCCTCCTGGTCCACCTTCAGGCCCGCCAACGCCTCCAGCGAGCGCAGGACAACAATCGCAAAGGGATTTCCGGTCGAAACTACTTGCGGAGTAAGCGCCGGGTCCAGGTTTTCGACTGCCAGTCCCAGCAGAGGCGCGACTTCAGGCGCGTTCAGCTCCAAACCAAACTCGGGGTCGCGCTGCGTCATCTCACCGAAAAGGCTTGTGGAACCGGCACGACCCTCGACGCGCACGGGTACCGGACCAACGTTCAGAGCCAGCCTCACAATGCCGTCAAGCAGCGTCTCCGGCATGAACTCGGCGAGCACACTCGCCGTGCCCAAGGTAGGATGACCGGCGAACGGCAGCTCCTCTCGCGGGGTAAAGATACGCACACGCACGCCCTCTGCGCGCTCCACCTCCGGCGATCTGCGCTCGATAAACGTTGTCTCCGACAAGTTAAACTCGCGCGCGATCGCCTGCATTTGCGCGGTTTCGAGTCCGCAGGTATTCATCACCACCGCCAGGGGATTGCCCTTCAGCGGCTCTTCGGTAAAGACATCCAGGAGGAAATATTCGAGGTTCGCTGCCATCATGACGTTGCCGAGGCCACCGCCTGCTCTCCTAAGATTATCCCGTGCAGGGCCGCAACAAGAATCTGCGCGGCCCGGAAGGGTTTCGAACGGCCATGAACAAAGCCTGGCACGAAAAGAACAAGATGCCCGCGAAGGCCACCTTCAAGCAGAGGATAGACTGGCACAAAAAACACCAGAGGTATTGTGCCTGTCGGGAGATACCAAAAGGATTGGCTAAGTACATCCCGGCAACGGTGCGCCGGCGAGCCGAGTGATTCTGCTCGTTCTTTCTCGGGTGCGCGGCGTTTGTGCCGCGCTCTAGATCGCGATCTGGGGTCGCGGTGAGCGTGTCCGTGCGCGATCCAGAAAGATTCTCATGCGCAAAGCCTCAGCGCGCTGCGCGGCCACCAGGCACATCTGCCTGCGAATGTGATCGATGTCGTCGAGCCTCTCGATCTGCGCTTCGTCATATTCGGCGCCCTCATCGAGGCGCGCAATCCGTTCTTCCACCGTTCGCCGGAACCGCGGACTGATCTCGAAGCCTTCCCGGACGCCGCATTGGATGGCCATGCCCTGCACCTCGCGGTCGGGAGGCGTCTCGAGGCTGAAGCTTTCTTTGCTTCCGGCCTCAAGATTTCCCGATCGCTGCCGATACTAACGAAGCCGGGAATCGCGCGCCAGATAACGTTTGGCCCGACTTCGGTAATCCACTGTCTGAAAACCAGACAGTGATCGGTAATCAGCGTTCGGTGATCGCTTGCCGGTTACCAACGATTCCAGGAATTTCGACGCTGCCGCTGCCTCACCGGTCAGCGACGACGCCCATTTCGAACAGCGTTCCGTTCTCGATTTCGATATTGCGGCGGTCGGCATCGATCAACAGCCCTGACGAGGAGCTGACGCCGGCAAGCATGATCCCTGGTAAGCCTGTCGCGTGAGGAACCGTGCGCGCCACAGCAGCGGCGTGCGCCCCGCCCTGTATTGGTGCATCGCCATGCCCGGCAACCTGCACCGGAGCATTGTTTTGCGTGTTGGCGCCGGCGCCCAGGTTCGGGGCGAGGTTGGGGCCCGCGCCCATGCCGGTTCCTGCCGCAGTGGGGTCGCCTGCTCGATTGACGGTTCCGTCTGCGGCGCTACCGATGGATCCGTCACCTACCGCCCCGGGGTACACCGGCGAATTGGGGTTCGCGCCCACCATTCCACCGCCCCCCAGCCCGGAGCTGTTACGGCCGCCAACATCCCCTCCGATTCTGCCGTTCATCGACGGGCCCAACATATCGCTATCGCTCATGCTCGACACGTTGAGACTCGGTCGAACCGTGCGAATCAGAGTATGAACCTGAACGCTGCCACCGTTCTTCAACTCGACATGATCGAAAGCGATGCCAATTTGGGCGATCGCTCGATCGTTGCTGTGGGCCTCCACTTCGGTGATATGACCCACCAGATGAGAACCCCTGGGAATCACGGTTCCATCGGGGGTCTGCACTTTCGCCGTGGTCTTCAGAACCACTTGATCGCCCACTCTGGCCGACTTCGAATCGAGCTTGCCTTGCAATTCCCCGGTCACTGCGGCCATCTCCCACGAGCGCGTTGCTGAGTCGTCGCCAAAACCTGCGGGTGCCGACGAATAGGTGGTCTTTGCGGACTCAGCTGCCGAGGAGTCGGCATCGGTCTGTTGCGCCAGCAAAGGAATGTTTGCGAGCATCACAACGGCAATCGGAAACAGCGCAGAGGCTTTCATATGAGTGACCTCCATCGACTCGCCTGAATCTTTCGACTCGCGAATTGCAACACCCTCAATTCGCAATCGCGGTGGCCCGCTTCTGAGCTAATCGCGATGACGCGGCGATCAAATGCGCTCGATCAGTTCCCGCTCGACGGAGCGTAGTAGCCTTTGCGCACCTGCACCTTCAGATTGTCGCCTCCGTCGCCCTTGCACTCCACCGCAATGTGACGGAATGTGCCATCCTGCTTGGCGTTACTGGGCGTGTAGCTCGCCACGTACTGAGTCCGCAGTTCATCCTGAATTTGCTGAAATGCTGCCTGCAGCTTTGGACCGTTGTTGCCCACGTCGATGGTCCGTCCGCCTGTTTCGTCCGATATCCGCTTCGCAGCCGAATAGCCACTGTAGCCCATGCCATAATTCCAGTACATTGCGCGGTCCGCGATCAGGATCACGTACACGATCACATTGTTGCGCTGCGCCGCCGCAATGGCGTCGGCAATCTTATGGTCGCTGCCCTCATCCTCACCGTCGGTCAGGATGATGATTGCCTTGCGTCCCGATTCCTGGTTCAGCTTGTCGTATGACGCTTCATAAATCGCGTCGTAGAGCACGGTACCCTTGGGACCACCAGAGGTGGGAATCGTTCCGCCGCCCGCACCGGGAATTCCAGCTCCGCCGTTGCCTCCGGCAGTATTGATCTGTGCCTTGTCCATGGCGTGCGCCAGTTGCCGCGGGCTGTTGGTATAGTCCTGCAGCAAATCGATGTTTACGTCGAATGAAATGAGAAAGGCTTCGTCTTTCGAGCGCAACACCTGTTGCAAAAATTGGCTGCCTGCGTCCTGCTCCAGAGGCAGCACCCGCTGCTGGCTTCCCGAAGTGTCCAGCAGAATGCCCAACGTGAGCGGCTGATTGGTCTCCGCCACAAAGTTCTTGACCGTTTGTGGCGCCTTGTCTTCCAGCACCGAACACATTTCCTTGTTCAGATGGGGAATCAGGTTGCCGTTCTTGTCCTTGACGGTGAAGAACAAGTCCACCAGGTTCACATTCACCTTGAAGGTTGCAACCGGCGCCGCATCGGGCGGCGGAGGCGGCGCATTGCTCACTGGCGGCGCGTCAGGAGAAGGCGCAAGCTGAGCCCACGCTGCCATAGGCGAGGAAGACAGACCGATCAATGCGCCAGTTAAGGCGACGGCTATGCCAATCCGGAGATGCATGCTAGCGGGTTAGACGAAAACGCGACCTCGTTGAAAGCATACCGCGATCTGGAGACGCTCGCATAGGCAACCCGCGCGGTCCTGCCGCGTCTGATACTCTGTCAGGTGCGGCGTTTTGCCGTCTGTGCCGCTCCGTGCGGCACCTGCGCCAGATGCCGGACGGAGGATGAAATCGCGGTGAACGTGGGATCAAGAGCCGTCGCTCTGATGGCGCTGCTTGGAGCGGGTTTCGGGCTGGCTGGGGGAATCCCGGCTCAACAGCAACAAGCCGTGCCCGACGCGCCGACTCCGCAAGCGCCCAGCGCCTTGCCGGGAGGGCCCGTAACGCCTGGACTCGGGGCCGGGCAGGCTTCTTCAAGCTCCACCACATCCCCCTCTGTGCCCACCCAAGCGCCTGCCGCTCCTGAGGCTGCCCCACAACAACCACCAAGCCAACCCATCGTCCAGCAGCCGAGCGACCTGCAGACAACCCCTCCTGAGGAGGGTAAGGCCGCAATGGCTAACTTCATCGTGCAAGTGAATGAAGTGGTGGTTCCGGTCACGGTAAAGGATTCAAAGGGAAACGGGGTTTCAGGACTCACGTGGCGCGACTTTACGGTCTACGAGAACAATGCTCGCGAGAACATTCGCGTCTTCAGCGTCGATCCCGCCGCGCTCTCCATAGCGTTCGTGATCGATCAAACGCTACCCTCGAACTTCATGGCCGAAGTCAATCAATCCATGGGTGCAATTCAAGCCGCGCTGACACCCTATGATGAGGCGTCGGTCTTCAGCTATACCCATTTCACCAAGGAATGGACGGGGTTTACCGGCGGCCAGAGTTCGCGCCTTCCCGCGGTTCTGTCGCTGGCGCAGTCGACTGGCACCGACCCCATGGTCCCCGACCCAGGGGGAGATCCTTTTGCGGCCTGCTCGATCTCGATCAACGGGAACTGCCCCGACCCGAATCTGCAGCCAGGCCACTCTACCCAGATGAACGGGACGCTCAACCTTCCGAAGGAAGTTCACGCTCTGAATGACGCCGTCCTGGCCGCGGCCAAAGAGCTGTCGACGCGCCCCAAGGAGCGCCGCCGCCTCATTTACGTCATCTCCGACGGCAAGGAATACGGCAGCAAAGCCACCTTTAACGAGGTCAGAAAATACCTGCAGACCAACAACATCACCGTTTACGCAACGCTCGTAGGCGACTCGGCTCGCCGCGGTGAGGAGTGGCTCGATCGCTTCCATCTTCCCTTCGAGATGTACGACAACATTCTTTACAAGTACACCGCAGCCACGGGAGGCGATATGCTGGCCGAACGCGGCACAAGCAGCATGGAGAAAAGCTATGCCAAGATTGCTGCCGAGGCCCGCAATCAATACACACTGCTGTACCTGAGCCACGAGTCCATTTACGACGGCAAATACCGCTCGATCAACGTAGTCGTTGACCGGCCCAACGTGGTCGTAACCGCAAAACCGGGCTACTACCCCTCCGCGCAGGAGTACAAGTAATCGTCCGAAGCGGAATCCGGCCGTCAAGAAACGCAAAAGCCTGTGCCACGGCACAGGCTTTTGTGTTTCTTGACCCTCGCCGCACTAACTCAACAGCGGCCACTCAAATTCGCGGGCGGTTAGGTGAAGTCTTAGCCCTGCTTTGGCTGCTCGACCGGGGCGTTTGACGCCGGCGGCGGCGCAGGCGCCGCATTCTGCTGGTTTTGTGTCTGGGTCGGCGCCGGGTCAGAAATCCCGCGGATCCCCTCGCGGAAGCCCTTCAATCCCTCGCCCAATCCTTTACCCAGCTCCGGCAACCGTTTGGCGCCAAACAAAAGAAATGCAACGACTGCCAGCACGATCAGGTGCCAAGGCTGAAGTAGATCGCCCATCGATGTTTCCTCCGCGCGCCGGCAACGATCCGCGCGCATCTACCGGCTACTATTGTCGCACAAAAGCACCTCGATACGCTTCGCTGGCCGGATATGGCAGACTGAGAGCAGTTAAGGAGGTTTTCTTTCGATGAAGAGCCTCAAGAGATTCGCCCTGGCAGCTCTCCTGGTGTGCACGGCCGGCATGGCCCGCTCGGCCGGCCCCGACATCTACCCCGAGCCTGCGCAGGCTCGAACCGACGTCGCCGCCGCGCTGAAGGACGCCGCAGCAACCCACCGGCGCGTCCTGCTCGATTTCGGCGGCAACTGGTGCGGAGACTGCCGCGTGCTCGACATCTACATGCACGACGAGAAAAACAAGCCTCTCGTAGACGCCAACTTCGTTGTCGTTCACATTAATATCGGCCGCATGGACGCTAACCAGGACATTGCCGAGCAGTATCAGGTCCCGCTCGGCCGCGGCGTGCCCGCCCTGGCCGTTTTGAGCGAGCGCGGCAAGCTTCTCTATAGCCAGAAGAACGGTGAATTTGAAGCCATGCGCCGCATGGAATCTTCGTCGGTGACGGAATTCCTCGTCCACTGGCGTGCCGAGCGGCCCTGCTCTACCGTAGTGGTGAACTGTTGAATAGGCGCCCTACCCTCGCCGGGTATTTGTTTTCCCGGCTGGGGTCCGGGAAATTTCAATCGCGAAAAGCCATATTTGAAACGCGGATGCCTTACAAACCATGAAAGACCTGAGCATCACCACGCTCTCCAGCCGCGAGGTCTACCGCAATCACTGGATGCGTGTCCGCGAAGACGAGATTCTGCGCTCCAACGGACAGCGCGGCATCTACGGAGTCGTAGAGAAGGAAGATGGCGCCATCATTGTGCCCGTCGATATCGATCAGGCAGGAGGCGGCCGGATCTGGCTGGTCGAGCAATTTCGCTACACTATCCAGGAGCGCGTACTCGAGCTGCCGCAAGGCAGTTGGGAAAAGGACGTCGAGAATCCCGAAGAGCTGGCCCGGGGCGAGCTCAAAGAAGAAACCGGCCTCGAAGCCGAGCGCATGATCGGCCTCGGATTCTACTGGATCGCTTATGGTTTCCTGCGGCAACGCCATCATGTCTTCGTCGCATCAGGCCTCAAAATGACAGAAAACAAGCCCGACGCAGAAGAGCACGACATCGCGGTGCGTTCGGTGCCAATCGTCGAATTCGAGGAGATGATGCTCGATGGCAGGATCCGCGACGCATGCACCCAGGCCGCCTGGGCAATGTACCTCCTTTGGAAGGCGCGCCAGGTTTGAATCGGCCTACCCAGGATTTGACTTGGCGGGCACCGACGGACGCTTCCAGTTCGCGCTCGTGACTCCTGTCACAGGCTGGATGGTCTAATTCGCTGAATAATCAAGACAAAATAAGGGGTGCGGTTCCCCGTTCCAAGCCGCTTCACGTCACTCGGGCGCGTGCGCCGGCTTTTGCCGCGCAAACGGTCCTGCTCTCCGCCCGAAGGGGCCGGGTCGATGTTCAAGATTGTCTCTGCCAGAACGGTCGGCCTCAATATCCGCCAGTTCGTGTTGGCGGCACCGAGGGTTGCGCGCAAACAGCGGCCAGGTCAGTTCGTCATTGTTCGCGTTCAGGAAAATGGCGAGCGCATCCCGCTCACCATCAAAGGCGCCGATCCGGCTTCCGGAACCATCACGATCGTGGTCCAGGCGGTCGGCAAAACTACCCGGCTGCTCAACTGCCTTGAAGCAGGCGACGCAGTTCTCGATCTTGTCGGCCCGCTCGGCCAGCCATCCGAAATCAGGAGATACGGCACGGTCGCGATCGTTGCCGGCAGCGTGGGCACAGCCATGGCGCTGCCCACCGCCAAGGCACTCAAGGATGCCGATAATCACGTCATCTTCATCGAGGGCGCGCGCAGCCGCGAGATGGTGATCTTCGAGGACGAGGTTCGTCAGGCAAGCCATGAATCGCACTTCCTCACCGACGACGGCAGTTACGGCGAAATGGGTCTGGTTACCACGAAGCTTTCAAACCTGCTTGCCGCCGGGCGCAAGCTCGATTTTGTTCTCGCCGTCGGTCCCGTCCCCATGATGCGTGCGGTTGCGGAGTTGACCGCTCCCCGGAGCATCAAGACGATGGTCAGCCTCAACTCCATCATGGTCGACGGCACAGGCATGTGCGGCGGTTGCCGCATCCTTATAGGCAACGAGAGCAAGTTTGCCTGCGTCGACGGACCTGAGTTCGACGCCTCGGAAGTAAACTTCGATGTCCTGATGCAGCGCAATGCCATGTATCGCGGCCAGGAATGCCAATCGCTTAAGCTGTTCGAAGAACACAAGGCAGAACACCTGGCCCGGCTCCGTGCCGTGCTCGCCACCAAGGAAAGGGAGACAGCTCGGTTGCGTTCGCGTCTTGAAGCTGCGCCCGCAGGCGCGGGGGAGAGCCGCCGTGCGTAGCGCCAACCCGGTTCCCGTCAAGGAGCGCATCAAGCTCCCGCGCGTGCCCATGCCGGAGCTGGATCCCGCGGTGCGAGCGCACTGCTTCGATGAAGTGAATCTGGGATTCACTGGGACGGCAGCCGTCGCAGAGGCCACGCGCTGCATCTCTTGCCCCAAGCCGGCCTGCCAAACCAAGTGTCCGGTGGGCGTCAAGATCAAGGAAATTGTTGCCCTCATCTATGCCGGAGAGTTTCTGGCCGCGGCGGCGAAGATGCGCGAAGACAACGTACTGCCCGCCATCACCGGCCGCGTCTGCCCGCAAGAGAGCCAATGCGAAGGCGGCTGCGTGATGGGTAAGAACCACCAGCCGGTGGCCATCGGAAATCTCGAGCGCTTCATCGCCGACTTCGAGCGCTCGAGCGGCGAGCTTGGCTTGCCCCCGATTGCCGCGCCGACCGGCAAGAGCGTGGCTATCGTGGGCAGCGGCCCCGCTGGGCTCACCACTGCCGGAGATCTCGTCCAGAAGGGCCACCGGGTCCGCGTCTTTGAGGCGCTGCACGAGCTGGGCGGCGTGCTGGTTTATGGAATTCCTGAGTTCCGCCTGCCCAAATCGATCGTGAAGGTAGAGGTCGATAACCTGCGCCGCATGGGTGTCGAGTTCGAAACCAATGTCGTCGTCGGCAAGAGCGTAACGCTCGATGAGCTGATGCGCGTCGAGGGTTACGACGCGGTCTTTGTGGCCACCGGTGCGGGCCTGCCCGTGTTTCTCGGCGTCCCGGGCGAGCACCTGAACGGCGTCTATTCTGCCAACGAGTTCCTTACGCGCGCCAATCTGATGCGGGCCTGGAATTTTCCAGGATCTGACGAGCCGATCTACGATTGCCGCGGCCGCGACGTCATCGTTGTGGGCGGCGGCAACACCGCCATGGATGCGGTGCGCACCTCTCGCCGCCTCGGTGCGAAAACGGCGACGCTCGTCTACCGCCGCTCTGACGCGGAAATGCCCGCCCGTGCCGAAGAAGTGAAGCACGCGCGCGAAGAGGGCATCGAGTTCCGCATGCTCACCAACCCTGTCGAATTCCTCGGTGACCAGAAGGGCTGGCTCACCGGCGTTCGCTGCGTGCGCATGGAGCTGGGCGAGCCCGACGCAAGCGGCCGCCGCCGCGCTGTGCCAATCGCCGGATCGGAATTCGTTTTACCGGTCCATGTCGCCATCATCGGTGTGGGAACAACCGCCAACCCTCTCATCCAGAGCACAACTCCCGATCTTGCCACGAACAAATGGAACTACATCGTTGCCGACCCGGAAGCCCTGCGCACCTCCAAGCGCGGCGTCTTCGCCGGCGGCGACATCGTCACCGGCGGGGCTACGGTGATTCTTGCCATGGGCGCCGGACGCAAAGCGGCTAGAGCGATCGATGAGTATTTGCGCTGCGGGAGTGGGACTGAGGGCTGAGAGACCTCAGAATCCCGTAGGCCTGCAGCCCCTGCTTCAGGAAGAAAAGAGCGGCAAAGCTTGCGCCTTGCCGCTGCCCTGTCCCTGGGTTTTTTTTGAAAGTGCTGCAGTCCTGCTAAACCTTCGTCGTTCGCGCAAATCCATCCGTTGCCCGTTCCCCAGTCCCCAGTCTCCTCACTCTACTGCAAGAGCTTGGTCACTTCCTGCTGCACTTGATTAGCTTGTGCTAACGCGGCGATACCGGTCTGGCTCAGAATCTCGTACTTCGACATGTTCGAAGTCGCCGACGCATAGTCCGTCGCCTGCACCGCATTCTGCGCCGAAACAATGTTCTCCTGCTGAGTGCTCATGACCTGGCTGATCGAGTTCAGCGTATTGATCTGTGCGCCGATGTAGCCATCGAGCGCGCTCACATCCGTGATAGCCACGTTCAGCTCGTTGAGGGTTGACTCGGCATTCACCTGCGAGATCAGATCGCTGCTGCTGAGGTCTGCCCCGGCTCCGTCTGAGTAGCTGGTGGTGGCCACACCGACTGACCCGTTGCTGTCGTCAACCATGCCCACATTGAGTGCGCCACCGCCCGTAGTTGTGTCGGTGACCCAGCCGGACATGCCGACGCTATAGTAGGGGGATTGGCCGACCGCCGGAGTATCCTGGACCACCGACACACCGGCATTCGTGGTATCGGCAAGAGTGTTGGTAAAGGTGCTTCCCAGCGAAGACGGGCTGCTGGAAACCATGGTCAGGATCGTGCCGGCCGCGTTGGAACCAACCCCAGTCTGGTTGACGGTTGCGCTAATGCCGAGACCTGAGGCCGAGATGGCGGCTGCCAGGGCCGCCAGGGTACCTGCGCCTGCGGCCGCATTAAATGTCGTCCCATCGATAACCAGGTTGCCTGACAAAACGTCGGCACCTGTGGCGCTTGCGTTGGTCAGGGTTACCGCGCCAATCTGGTTCTGGTTGGCGACATTGGTTGTTGCGCTTACCGTGCCGGCTCCTACGGTCACCGTCGAGCTGAAAGCATCAGACGCATTAGCGGACTTGAAGGTCAGGATTTTCCCCGTGCTGTCGACCGAGGCCGTAACACCGTAATTCCCGGCGTTGATGGTCGCTGCCAGGTCGGCCGCATTGTCTGTCTTTCCCTGCGTACCCAGCTGGATGGCGGCATTGGACCCGATGCTGAGCGTACCGCCCGTGTAGGCCTGGTTGGCGTTGCTGGTGGTGATGGTACCGATGGCATTGGTGAACGAGCCGCTGGTGATCGGCGTCCCTGTCAAAGTGAGCGAGCCTGCCGAGGCGGTCAAATTCGTGCCCGAAACGCTCACATCGGGGTTGGAAGATGTGAAGGTGAGAAGTGTGCTGGCCGCGTGGCCGTCGAGGTATCCGGATGAGTTGACCGAAGCCGTGACGCCATAGCCTGCGGCATTGATGGTGGCTGCCAGATTGGCGAGCGTGTCGGTCGAGTTGGGGGTCCCAAGGGCCAGGCTGTGGGTTTTGCCGTCGCTGCCGACGATCGAAAGCGTGCCGCCGGTGAGCGTGTCGGCAGCCGCGCCGATGGTGAGCGTGCCCACCGCGCCGGCGCCGTTGGTTCCCGTTCCCACTCCGATGCCGGAGATGAGAATGCCGGTGTCTGTGTCGCCGCCACCCGCGGCATTGGCGGCAATGGCCGCATTTTCTGCCGCGGTCCCGGCCTGTGCCGCCGTCCCGAAGCTCGCGCTCAGTCCCAGCCCCGAGTTGTTGATCGCGTCGATCAGCCCCTGTGCGGTGTTCGCAAAATTCGTGCCTGTTCCAACCGTGATGTTGGCCGTCGCCGGCGTTACCGTACCGCTCGAGCCCTTGGAAAGGTAGCTCACAGAAATGGTGGTTGTGCCGCTGGCATTCAGGCTGTCGGATGCCGAAGCATTGGTCCCGCCTTTGGAGAGATCGATGAACACATTGTTCTGCCCGCTGGAGTAGGACATCGCTCCACCGGTATCGCCCACGCTCGATGAAGACAGGGTGCGGATGAACAGGTCGTCGACCGAGGAACCGGCCTGCGAGGAATCGCCGGTGTAAATGGCGGTCGTGGAATCATTGAAGACCTGCTGCTGGTTATAGGTGGTCGTGGACCCGATGTTGTTGATCTCCGCCAGGATCGATTGATACTCCTGATTGGCTGCGCCTTCTTGGGTCGAATTGAGCGTGCCGTTGGAGGCCTCGGTCGCCAATGTGATGGCGCGGTTCAGCAGGCTCGTCACCTGCGAGAGAGCGCCGTCGGCCACCTGCAGCAGACCCACTCCTTCCGTCGCGTTGGTCTCAGATTGCGTGAGCGCGGCGGAATTTGCTCCCAGGCCGTTGACCAGCGAAAGGCCGGCCGCGTCGTCCGCGCCGGAGTTGATCCGCGACCCCGATGACAACTGCTGCAGGACCGTCTGCAAGCTGTTGTTCGTGTTATTCAGATTATTCTCGGCGTAGATCGCCGACAGGTTGTTCAATACACCGAGAGCCATAGGTCAACTCCTTCTCAGATGCTCCCTTTCAGCCCCGGTGTGCGGTGCATCGCGCTTCCCAGCCACCGCTGCTTCTTCCTAAAGGGCCGATTCGCATCCACCCCCTTCATCGGTGCGGTCCGGAATAACTTTAGTCATTTTTCTTCGGGATCTTTTGTGCTGGTTTTGTCGCGCCCCGATTCAATCTGTCGTGCTTCGGTTCAAACAATGTCGCAATGCGCTTCAATCCCTGTTCGCGTCAGGTGCAAATATTTGTCCTGCTTTCGGCCACGCGGCGCGCGGTTTGCCATTCGCATCCAATTGGTTTTCCTGGCACTGGCCGCCTGCCATCCACATGCAAAAGGCCCCCCGGCGTATGCCGGAGGGCCTAAGACGAAACCTAGCGTTCCGGTTTGTACCCCGACACGCCGTAAAAAATCATGAACAGGTAGCACGCGATGACCAGCAGAAATGCGTGCTGATAGCCTGCTTTGTCGGCGACCAGACCGAAGAGGGGCGGAATGATCGCTCCGCCGACGTTGCCCACCGTGATCACGCCCGAGCCCTTGCTGGTCAGCGGACCCAGTTCGGCGATGCCGAGCGCAAAGATCGTTGGATACATGATGGAGTTGGCAAATCCGCACAGAATCAGGCTCCAGATGGCGACGTGGTCGGTCGAAAACATCCCCACGACCATCAGGACAACGCCCAATACGCCGAGGAAGGCCAGCAGCTTGTGTGCCTTGATCGTCTTCATCAACACGGTCCCCGCAAAGCGCCCGATCATCATCGCAAGGGGATAGCAGAAGGCCAGCACGGCAACGACTTCCTTTTCCCCGATCCCCTGTGGATAAAGACCGCTGACCGCATGGGCGAAGGGTTGCGCCGAACGCAGGTAGTCGTCGATCGCGCTCCCCTGCGTCTCAAAGAATTTGATGGCGTTGGCGGCCAGCGCAATCTCCAGGCCGACATAGAGGAAGATGCCGACCATGGCCAGCACTGTGTGCCGGTAGGTCCAGATGCTGCGCCCGCCGATCGCGCTGCCATCCTTCGCCGGCCGGAAATCGCGCGTCCCGGTGATGGCCGGCAGATGCATCCCCATGATGATGAAGCCCAGCGCGAGAAGAGCACACGCAATGGCGATGTAAGGTCCCTCCACTGTGTGTGCGATGGCCGCCTTGTCCTTCACTTTTGCAGGATCGGTCAGAATGAATACGCCAACCACGATCGGGGCCATGGCCGTGCCCAGAGAATTGAAGGCCTGCGCCAAGGTGAGCCGCGCCGGAGCGCTGCTTTCGGGACCAAGGATCGACACGTAAGGGTTCGCCGAAGTCTGCAATCCGCAAACGCCGGTGGCCAGCACGAAACTGGCGGTGAGGAAGAAGGGGAAACTGATCATGCTGGCCGCAGGCACGAAGAGCAGAGCGCCCACCACCATCACGAACAGTGAAATCACCATGGTTCGCTTGTAACCCACGGCCTCGATCACTTTGGCTGCTGGGACTGAGAAAACCAGGTAGGCAAAGAACCACGCCGATGTCACCAGGTTCGACCAGGCGTGACTGAGATTGAAGATGTCTTCGAGCTTCGGCGAGAGATTGCTGTTCAGATTGGTCAAGAAGCCAAAAATCAAGAACAGGCCGGTGACGATGATGAACGGAACTGTGTAATTGGGTGCACTCGGTGCGGTCGTGGATTTCGTAGCCATCGATAATCTTCCCCCTTGATGCAAGAAAAAAGCGTGAAAGGCGCCGCAATCACTCTAAGCACTCGCAGGACTCCAAGTCCAGCGGAAACCATTGCGTAGAGCGGCCTTCGGACCCTCCACCCTTGGACGGATGGGGTTCATTGCTGAAATTCCGCCTCCAAATCGCTGTCCCATATACACTGAAAATGCATGATTCCCACCCTCACCTGGACCCCTGAGGGCGTCCAATTTATCGACCAGACAAAGCTCCCCCTCGAAGAGAGCTATGTGCTCGCCGCAAACTACCAGCAGGTGGCCGACGCTATCGTGACCATGGTGGTGCGTGGCGCGCCGGCCATTGGCGTCTCAGCAGCGTATGGCGTTGCGCTCGGCGCGATGAAGTCCAAAGCGAAGACTGCGGAGCAGTTCGCTCCCGAATTCGAGAAAATCAGCGCGCGTCTGGCCGCCACTCGTCCCACGGCTGTCAATCTCTTCTGGGCCATCGATCGCATGAAGGCGGTCTTCTCGACCCTGGCCGGGTCGGGCGCACCTCTGGACGAGATCAAGCAGAAGCTACTGGCCGAAGCGCAGTCGATGTACGAAGAAGATATCGCTGCGTGCAAGACTCTTGGCGCATTTGGCTCGGAGTTGCTCCCCGCAGAAGGCAGTGTGCTGACGCACTGTAACGCGGGCGCTCTGGCCACCTGCGGCTATGGGACCGCGCTGGGCGTGATCCGCGCGGCGGTCGAGCAGGGAAAGAAAATCCATGTCTACGCCGACGAAACGCGACCGTTTTTGCAGGGCTCGCGGCTCACGGCGTGGGAGCTGATGGCCGATGGCATTCCCACTACCGTCATCTGCGATAACATGGCCGCCAGTCTCATGCACCAGGGCAAGATTCAGGCCGTTGTGGTCGGCGCCGACCGCATCGCCGCGAACGGCGACACCGCCAACAAAATCGGCACCTACAACGTGGCAATCCTCGCCCGCGAACACGGCATCCCGTTTTACGTTGCCGCACCCTGGTCGACGATCGATCTTGCCACGGCCACGGGAGACTCGATTCCTATCGAGGAGCGTCCCGCGCGCGAGGTGACGCATCACGCGGGCAAGCAGCTCACGCCCAACGGCGTTGGAGTCTCGAACCCTGCCTTCGACGTCACACCCGCCAAGTACATCGCAGCAATCGTGACCGAGCGTGGCGTGATGCGCGCGCCCTACTCGGAATCGCTGAAAGAAGTGGAGTTGGTGAGCTGAGAATTTCCGTATCGCCGACTGCCGCGCCGGAAACCTGGTCGTTTTCTTAACCGCCTGGCGATTCGTCCTCGAACACTTGTGTGTCCGGTAACATGCTTTGGTGCAGAATCCGCACGACAAGGATGCCGCCCTTAGCTTGCCGGTAAAACATTATGTGCCACCCTTGCTCGAAACGACGCAAGCCGGGGCGAATCCAATCGCAGGAGCGGCCGATTCCTGGATTGCGGGCGAGCAATTTTGCGTCTTGTTCCAAGCCATCGAGATACCGCACCGTCTGTGCATCGCCCCAGTTGCGCAAGGTGTACTCGCCGATGCTCAGCAGGTCAGCTTTCGCTCTGCCTGAGAAACTTGCTTTGGCCATGACTAACGGGATTTCGTCTTTAACTTAAGCGCTCTTCGCACTTGCCCAAAGACATCGCCCTTGACCACCCCGCTCGCATCTCCCTCATCGATGGCCGCGCGCACCGCCTCCAGCTTTTTCTCGTAGAGCCGTTCCTCGCGTTCCAGCGTACGCAAGGCGGCTCGCACTACCTCGCTGGCGTTTTCAAAGCGACCGCTCTCCACTTTGTCGAGAACAAAGCTGTCGAGCTCCGGAGTCAGATTCACATTTCGAGTCGGCATAATCGGTCCAGACCCTTCAGACTTCACCGTCGTGATAGGAACTGGCTACGATCCTACGCCTTTTAGCAATCTTTGCCAATCATCCGAATTTGGTCGCCAACCGCACTTTCTACGCCGGCACTCTCACCTCGCTCGATGTTCCGCCCGCCGCGGGGATGTAACACTTCGTGGTGTAGTCCATCACCATGCGGTCGGCGTTGAAGCGCCAGCCGAGCGTGCGAATGGTGCGCTTCATGCGCTTGATCCATCCGCGCGGCAGGCCGTCGCGGTCGCGATCGTAATAGAGCGGAATAACCTCGTCGATCAACGTGCGATAGAGATCCTCGCCGTCTCGGCTGTCGTGCACTTCTGCGTCGGAGTGCGTTCGCCCCGTTCCAATTGCGAACCCGTTCAGCCCGTCGTACGCTTCCGCCCACCATCCGTCGAGAATCGACAAATTCAGCCCGCCGTTCAGCACCACCTTCATGCCGCTCGTGCCCGAGGCCTCGAGCGGACGCCGCGGATTGTTCAGCCACACATCAACGCCTTGAACCAGGAAGCGGCCCACGTTGATGTCGTAGTCCTCAATGAAGACAAGCTTATTGGCAAACTGCGAACTCCGCATCAGCTCGGCGATCTGTTGCAGTACGCGCTTCCCGGGTTCGTCGTGCGGATGCGCCTTTCCGGCAAAGACGAATTGCACAGGGCGCTTGGCGTCGTTCACCATCGCGGCCAGGCGCTCCATATCCTTCAGCAGCAGGTTGGCGCGCTTATAGGTGGCAAATCGCCGGGCGAAGCCGATGGTGAGCGCATCGGGCGAGAGCACCTTGTCCAGATGCTTCAGCGCCTCTGCCGGTTCCTTGCGGCGCTCCGCCTGTTCGTGCGCGCGCCGTCGCACAAAGTCCAGAAGCTGCGCCTTCAGCGCCAGATGCGTCTCCCATAGTTCACCGTCGTCGACGCTTTCGATCGCGCTCCAGGTTTGCGAGGCGCCGCTCTGCCGCTGCCAGCCCACGCCCAGGTGTCGATCGTACAAGCGGCGCATCTGCGGCGCCAGCCATGAGGGCACGTGCACGCCGTTGGTCACATGGCCAATCGGCACTTCGTCTTCCGATCCATTCGGATAGAGGCCGCGCCACATGGCGCGCGACACCTCGCCGTGCAGGGAGCTCACCGCGTTGACACGCCGCGCCAGCTTCAGGCCCAGCACCGTCATGCAGAATGGTTCTCCATAGTCGGTCGGATTCTCGCGTCCGAAGCCCATCAGGTTCTCGTGCGAGATGCAGAGCTGGTCGCGTAGCGGTCCGAGATGTTCTTCGATGAGGCCGGGAGAAAAGCGATCGTGCCCTGCGGGCACGGGAGTATGTGTCGTGAAGATCACTTCGCGCGGAATCTGGCGGGCGGCTGCATAAAAGTCCAGGCCCTCCTCTTCCATACGCGTGCGGATGGCCTCGAACACCGCGAATCCGCTGTGGCCCTCATTTAAATGGAGCACCCCGGGGGTGATCCCCATGGCCTTCAACGCGCGATAGCCGCCCACGCCAAGCAGTAGCTCCTGGCGGATGCGTGTCCGCGCGTCGCCTCCGTAGAGCCGCGAGGTGGTCTCCAGATCCTCGGGCGCGTTGCCGTCTACATTTGAGTCGAGCAGCAGCAGATCGCAGCGGCCCACCTTTACCTGCCAGACCTTGGCGCGAATCGCCGCGCCCCGCGTAGCGATCTCCACCACTACCGGCTCGCCGTTTGTGCCGATCGCCGGCTGCATCGGCAATTGGTTGACGTCGGTCTCCAGATACTCCTCGCGCTGCCAGCTATTTTCATCCAGGCGCTGCAAGAAGTAGCCTTGTCCATAGAAAAGCCCGATGCCCACCAGCGGAATATCCAGGTCGGACGCGCTCTTGATATGGTCTCCGGCAAGAATGCCCAGGCCGCCTGAGTAAATCGGCAACGACTCGTGCAATCCGAACTCAGCCGAGAAATACGCGACCGGCCGCGGCCGCAGAGCGCCGGCGTGACCCGCGCCCCAGGTGCGGTCGTCCATCAGGTACTCCTGCTGGCGCCGGTAGGCATAGTTGATGCGGCTGTGCAGCACGTGCTCCGTCGCGCGCTTTTCGATATCGCCAAGCGGCATTTCATTTAGCAGCGCAATGGGATTCTGATTCAACTTTCGCCAGCGCGCCGGATTGAGATCGCGAAAGACGCTTACGCAATCCTGATCCCAGCTCCACCAAACATTGCGCGCCAGTGCCCACAGCTTCTCCTGCGCCGGGGCAATAAACCGGTCCAGGGTCCGCGCCTCGCTCACCACCGGCGCCACCTGGTTGGCCGCTTCCACCAGGTTGCGAATCTCCTGATCGTGAAAGACCCGCGTCTCCTTGGTCTGCACCACCAGCACGCCTTGCAGCACGCCGCGATCGATCAGCGGCACGCCAAGGAAAGAGTGGTACTCGTCTTCACCCGACTCCTTGAAGTATTTGTAGCGCGGATGCTCGCGCGCATCGGCCACGGCGACTGGAAGAACCCGCTCTGCTACCAGGCCCGACAAGCCCTCATGGAGCGGCATGCGCAACGTACCGATCGATCGCGGATGCAGTCCAACGGTCGCCGCCATCACCAGGTTGGAGCGGTCGGGCTCGAGCAAATACGCCGAGCAGACATCGGTGCTGAACCGCGCCGCGATCAACGCCACCAGGTTCATCAATGTATCCGCAGGCTTGCCGTCCGACTCTGCAAGGCGCGTGATTTCGTCGAGCGTGAAAACCAGATTGGCCTCAGCGGGGTCGCTCTCTGGATCCATCGTGGTTGCTTATCGCCTTTCGTTAGAGATAGAGATGACTGCGCCTCGTTGTCTGGAAACCGGCTCAAGGTGCAAACGAAATCAGTAGGGTCGTGGCGGGCGGTTCTCTAAATACTTCGGGGAATCCTCGTCTGCCCGCGCGGAACAGTTTCGACAATATCACAGCGTCGTGAGCCGTGATTTCCGGCTCCGCTTGCGTCGCACACCATCCCCACGGCCACTTTAGGCCCGGATTTCTAAGGGCCGCGTAAAAATTCGCGGCTTTCTACACGGCACCATCGCCGCGCCGCAGTTACGAGCGGCAAAAAGGGCCGTGCTTCCAAATCTCAACGATGAAACTGAAGATAGAACCCCGTCACTGCCACCGCCGCGCCGATCGGCATCAAGGCGATCCCGGTGTCCCTTGCCTCATTGCAGCCGCTGCTCGAGCCGTTACAGACCGAGATTGACTTCTCACCGGCCAAAAGGACTGCGCCCGCAACGAGCGCCGTGGTTCCCACTATGGCAAGCGCCACTCCCAGCCCATGATGCGGAGGCTTCGTCCCGGTTGCCGCAGTTTTGGTGGGAGTTGTGGCCGCAGGCGCGTCTTGAGACGAACTTTGGCCGGTGTTTTGTCCCGCTTCGAGAGCAAGAAACGGAATTCTCTGCGGGCTCGAGAGATTGGCTTCTTGCTGCTCCGACGCTGGAGCGGAGATCTCTGTGGGCACTGGGGCAAAAGGTGCGGCCGCAATTTGGGGCAAGCCGGTCGCCGCTGGCGCCTGGTCAACGGAGTCTGGGATGATTGGGTTCTGAGCGACGACTTGCGTCGCGAGAAGAAAAACAGCCAGAGACGACGCTCCGCGGCTGACACATCTGCTGTTGAACTTGACTGCTTGCGGGAGGAGATGCGACTCCATGAAGAGACCTCCATTTCAGATTTTTTCGGGGATCGAGGGGAAACTGAAGCAATACTACGCTCGGAGGAGGACCGCGTCCATGCGGTTCGCAATCCCAATCCGTTCGCGGAGGGCCGCCCGCGGAGAGATTCTTGGGTGCCCCACCCTCGGCGCGTTTTTGTCCTTGCGCCTAGGGTGGGATCGGATTCCAACTCATTGACCTGCTGACACGGCGGTTGACGCGGCTCCCAGACTAACCCACGAATCGAGGGTGCCCCAGAGCCTCTCCTGAGCGTAGTCGAAGGATCTCGATTTCGAGACCTGGGATAGCACGAAACCGAGCGCCGCAACCTACGAGCCTCACTTCCCGTCCGGCCCCCCGCCCGATCCATTCCCGCTGCCATTCAACCCGTTCGCGCCGGTCAGCATCTTGGCCAGCAGCACGTTGATCAGCCCGCCCTGGTCGTTGCCGCCGCCTCCGGCCATAATGTCCGGAACCAGCTTGATGTGGTTCGACGCCAGCGCTTGCGCAATCTGCACCGCCGCGTAATTCCCCGACTCCATGGAGCTGATCTTGAGCTTGATCACGTCGGCCTCGGCCGTTCCTACGGCTTTTGTCTTTTCCGCCTCGGCATTGCCCACGGTCGTAATCACTTTCCCGTCGGCTTCCGCGTTGATCGTCTTCGACTGCGCCTCGCCACTGGCCTGCTTCACCACGGCCTGCGCGGCAAACTCGGCAATCGACACGCTCCGTTCCGCGTCCACCACACGAGCCTGCGTATCCGCCATTGCTTTCGCTTGTTGCAGTTCCTTGCGCGTTTCCTCGGCGAGCTGCTGGGTTTTGTACGTTACCTGCTCCTGCTCCGCGAGCTTCCGGTCGGTCAGCGTCTTCATCAGCGACTCAGGCGGCGTAATGTCGCCGATCAACGTGTCGATGGCGTTCACGTTGTACTCCACAAGGGCCGCCTGGATCGCGTCTTTCGCCTGCTTCTGCCGCTCCGTGCGGCTCTTCAAGAACTCGATCACGTCCGAGGTCTGCGCCGCGTTGCGGAAGTAGTTGCCGATGGTCGGCTCCAGCACCTGCGTTACAAGATTCGCCATCGTCCCAAAGCGCGCGATCACCTTTGGCGCATCGTTGCGCGGAATATGAATAATCTGGCTCACGTCCAGATTGAACGTGAATCCGTCCGACGAGCGCACCGTGATCGTCGACAGACGCTCGTCCAGCTTGTGCGCCTCCGACTTGCCCGTCGCCCAGTTCAGCACGATATTTGCGGTGGGTACGATCTCCACGTTGTGCGTGTAGGGATTGATCGGATACTTGCCCGGATCGAGCGGATCGACCCACACACCCTTTTGCCCTCTTTTTACAAGGTTGCCATGCTTGAACGCTTCGCCGCTCTGGTCTACTCCCTCCTCGCCCACATAGGCAATCACCACGCCCACGTTGGCTATGGGCACCTGAGTCATCGGCACAATCTGCACCGTCGCAAAACGCGGATTGATGAAGTAGCGCCCGGCGAGCATCACCTGTTCCTGCAAACCTCGGTGCCCGCCGCTACGGATGAACGCCTCGCCGTCCTGGAACATATTGTGGCCCGGCGTCTCCTTGCCCGCGATCTCCCCGCTGGCCAGCGGCGCACCGTCTTTGGTGGTCACAATGCCCACCTGGTTGTCGGGAATCTCCAGCACTTCCGCCGCAAACACCGAGAACATCGCCGTGTTGATGCGGTAAGTTCCCGGCGGGATGATGGTGATCTGTGGGCCGCGCTCGCCGCCGTTGGCCAGGAACGTTCGTGTGTCCTGGAAGGAGTTGCAGTCAACAGCTCTTGCCAGTACGCGCCCGCTCGACAGCGGCTTGCCGTCCCGCGCCTCCACAATGCCGATCTGTCCCTTGTCGATGGTCGTAAACGGCGCCAGCGTCACTGCATACTGCCACGCCCACAAGCCGAAGTGGATACCCGGCGCGAGCGTATCGGCCTGCAAACCGGCCTCGCCATGCAAGGCAACGATTGCGCCATCGGGCAGCGTGCGGTTCTTGCCGAACAGCACCCATTTCTTGTTCACGATGCCAATCTGGTCTTTGGTCACGATTACCGTGCCGAAGACATAACGCAGCACAGCCTTGTAGAGCAAAAAAATGAGGATGATGGCAACGATCCAGCCATAGCGCAGCAGCAAGCCGTACATATCCGGGGTCATGGGATTCCTTCCGGGGGAGTGTCGCACACAAGCATACTCCCGCCGGTAGAACCGGGCTTGAGTTTGCAAGGGAACAGTCCTGAAGTTGCAAAGGAGTCATAAAAATCCGGCAACGCCCTCCTCGGCTGCCCGATCTCCAACCTCAACCATTCGAATAATTTTTCGCAATTTGCACAGCCCGAACCCGGGAGTCCGGAATCCTACTGTTTTAAGTTCCGTGGAGGCCGTTATGGCGAAAAAGGTGGCTGACGTTTTATGGGAAATGCTCGCAAATGCCGGAGTTAAGCGGTGCTACGGCATCGTCGGTGATGCGTTGAACCCCGTCATCGACGCGCTGCGTCGCAACGGGCGCATCGAATTCATCCACGTCCGCCACGAAGAGTACGGTGTTTTTGCTGCAGTGGCCGAGGCCTACCTTGCCGGAAATCCGGTCGCAGTCTGCGGAACGGCAGGACCGGGCGTCGTCCATCTCTTCAACGGTCTTATGGACGCGCGCAAGGAGGGCGCCCCTGTCATCGCAATCGCAGGCGACGTTGAAACCAGCCTCATCGATACCGCCGCGCTCGAAGAATTGAATCCATACAAGTTCTTCGAACCGGCCTCGTTCTATACCGGCCGGATCGTCAATCCCGAGCAGGCCCGCTCGGTGATCCAATCCGCGATTCTCACTGCAATACTCGAGAAAGGACCCTCGGTTATCTCCCTTCCCGGTGACATCGCTGCAAGCGACGCGCCTGAGTCATCAGCCGAGATCAGCATTCCATGCACGCCAATCCTCCGTCCGTCCGACGAGAACCTCAGGCAACTGGCGGCCATGATCGACGAGGCTGCAACCGTGGCCATCTTCGCCGGCGACGGGTGCAGAGATGCGCATGACGAAGTCGTTGAGCTTGCACAGCGCTTGAGCGCTCCCGTCGGCTATTCGCTTCGCGGCAAGCAATGGCTCGAACACTCGAACCCTTGCGCCGTCGGCATGACCGGGTTGCTTGGCTACGGCGCAGCCTATGACGCGATTCATGAGGCCGACCTCTTGCTCCTGCTTGGGACAGACTTTCCTTTCAAGGAATTTCTGCCGCACAAGCACGTGAAGAAGATCCAGATCGATAAGAATCCCAAGCACCTTGGCCGCAGAACTGCTATCGATCTGGCGCTTGTCGGTGACATAAAGGCCACAGTCGCCGCTTTGCTTCCCGGCATTCACGAAAAACCCGATCGCAAGTTTCTCGATAAGCATCTCGCCGGTACAAGGTCATTCCACGAGCAGATGCAGCACTATGTGGTGAAGGGGCCCGGCATCAAACCCATCCGCCCGGAATTCCTCGCCGCAACGCTCGACGAGCTCGCTGCCGACGACGCCATGTTCTTCGCCGACACCGGCACCGCGTGCATGTGGCTTTCGCGTCACATCACGGGCGCCAAGAACCGCCGCCTCTTCGGTTCGTTTTCCTGGGCCTCCATGGCCAACGCAGCGCCCAACGCCTTCGGCGCGCAGCTCGCATTTCCCGGGCGCCAAACCATCGCTCTGTGCGGCGACGGTGGCTTCACCATGCTCGCCCTCGGCGACCTTCTCACCCAGGTGCAGCGTAAAACCCCGGTGGTTCATGTCGTTCTCAATAATGAGAGCCTCGACTTCGTAAATATCGAGATGCAGGAGGCGGGCATCGTCCCCTTCGGCGTCGACTTCAAGAACCCGAACTTCGCCAAAGTAGCCGAAGCCATGGGCGCCAAGGGCATTCGCCTCGAAGACCCTGGCGACGTTCGCGATGGCGTGCGTGAAGCGCTTGAGCACAAGGACGGGCCTGTCGTCATCGACGCGGTTGTCGATCCCCTGGCTCTGTCATTGCCCTCCCACGTTCCGCTGCACACCGCATTGGGCTTTACGCTCAGCTTTGCCAAGCAGGTATGGAATGGCCAGCTCGAAACCGTCATGAAGACCGCCGAACGCAACATCGGCCTTATCTGACCGTGGAAGCCACTCCATCCTTGACCCATTCGGGCACGATGCGGTCGAGGGATCTTTCTTTTCGACGCACACGAAAGTGAAATCTTAACCGACTGCGTCTATAGTGATGGGATACAAGCTGCCCTCCTGCACTGGGGCAGCCCTCCGGAGTTATCGATGCCAGCAGCTCGCCCGCTTCCCCAGACCCTGGGGGAACTGCGCACCAGCTCTCAGTTCCCCGAAGCTTGTTTGAAGACGCGCACCATCAAGGATGAGATGCGCGGCAACCTGATCGCCCGTCTGCGGAGCGAAGAGGCGCTCTTCCCCGGCATCGTCGGCTACGAAGACTCGGTGATTCCGCAGATCGTCAACGCCATTCTGTCGAAACAGAACTTCATCCTGCTCGGCCTGCGCGGCCAGGCCAAGAGTCGCATCCTGCGTGCGCTCACTGCGCTCCTCGACGAACAGTTGCCCTACGTGGCCGGATGCGAAATCCGCGACAATCCATATCTACCGCTTTGCAAACGATGCCGCGACCTGATTGCGGAGCAAGGCGATGCCACGCCCATCGCTTACCTCAGTCGCGACGCGCGCTACGTAGAGAAGCTGGCCACCCCCGATGTCACCGTCGCCGACCTGGTGGGAGACATCGACCCCATCAAAGCGGCACGCGGCTCGCAGCACCTTTCCAGCGAGCTGACGATGCACTACGGCCTGTTGCCACGCGCCAACCGCGGCATCTTCGCCATCAACGAGCTGCCCGACCTTGCCGCAAAGATTCAGGTGGCGCTCTTCAACATCATGCAGGAGGGCGACGTTCAGATAAAGGGCTATCCCGTCCGCCTGGCGCTCGATGTCGCCCTGGTCTTCAGCGCCAATCCTGAAGACTACACGGCGCGAGGCAAGATCGTCACGCCGCTCAAAGACCGCATCGGTTCCGAGATTCGCACTCACTATCCAGAGACGCTCGAAGAGGGCATCTCCATCACTGCTCAGGAGGCCTGGGCTGAGCGCGGTGCGGCGCCGATCGAAATACCCGGCTACATTCGCGAAATCGTGGAGCAGGTGGCATTTTCGGCTCGCGAAGACAAGAAGGTCGACAAGCGCAGCGGCGTAAGCCAGCGCCTGCCCATCTCCACACTGGACCTGGTCGTCTCCAACGCGGAGAGACGCGCCCTGGTGAATCGGGAACCGGTGGCATTGCCGCGCATCAGCGACATCTATGCGGCCATGCCGGGAATGACCGGCAAGCTCGAACTGGAATACGAAGGCGAGATGAAGGGCGCCGACACGGTGGTGCGCGACCTGATCCAGACGGCAGTGGGCAAAATCTACGACCGTTACTTTCACGGCGTCGACGCGCAACAGGCCAATACTCAGCAAATCGAGCAGTGGTTCAATCTGGGGGGCACGGTTAAGCTCGACGATAATCATCCCGCCGCCGCAGCTCTCGCCGACCTGAAACAGATTCAGGGCCTGATCGGAAAGCTTGCTCCGCTCGGCGTCACCAAGTCAGATGCCGCGCCCAAAGTAGTTTCCGCGGCCGAGTTTCTCCTTGAGGGCCTGGTCGCTCACCGCAAGCTGAGCCGCAGCGAGGAGCGAGTTTTCGGCGCGAAAGCGGCGGCGCCGCGCAAGCCGGAGCGCGCAGAGATCGAGATCGATTACGACGAATGGGAGCGGGCCCGTCGCACGCCAAGAGGCGGCTACAACTGACTCTCTTGTCGCCTTGAGCGAAGGTCGACGCCGCGGCGGTCGGCCGAGTCGAAGGATCTGCGGTTGTCTTTACGGAGTTGTCCGCATGAAAAGCATTCATTACACCAAATATAAAGGCGATCTGGCCTCGGAAATCGACCTCGAAGACCTTCTGCAGGCGCTCTCCGGTTATCTCCTCGACTCGGGCTTCCGCGATCCGTACTCGGGCTTCGAGGAGCTGGACCACGACCTCGAGAATCTGCGTGAGGCGCTGCGGCGCATGCTTGGAGACGGCGATTTTTTCGATGAAGACCTGCGCCAGAAGCTCGACGAAGCCATGATGGCCGGCAAACTCGATGAGCTGATTGACAAGCTCATCGATCGCATGGAGCAGGAAAATTACATCTCGTTCCGCAGCCCTCGCGGAGAAACAGGTGAAGGACGAGTAGGCCCCCAGGAGGGACCCGATGGCGACGCGCGCTTCGAAGTCACCGACAAGAGCCTCGACTTTCTCGGCTTCAAGGCCCTGCGCGATCTTCTTGGCTCGCTCGGGAAATCAAACTACGGCCATCACGACACGCGCCACTGGGCCACCGGGGTCGAAACCAGCGGAGGGTCGCGGCCCTATCAGTTTGGCGACGTGCTGAACCTCGACACCACGGCAACGCTCGGCTCAGCCATCGCCCGCGAGGGAATAGGCTTGCCGCTCAACATGGAGTATGAGGATCTTCACGTTCATCAGTGCGACTATCAGAGTTCCTGCGCAACGGTTGTGATGCTCGACTGCTCGCACTCCATGATTCTTTATGGCGAAGACCGCTTCACGCCGGCCAAGCGCGTCGCCATGGCGCTTTCGCATCTCATTCGCACGCAGTTTCCCGCAGATTCGCTTTCGCTCGTGCTCTTCCACGACTCGGCCGAAGAGATGCCGATCTCACAGCTGGCGCGCGTCAAGGTCGGCCCCTGGCACACCAATACGCGCGAAGGCTTGCGCGTCGCCCAGCGTGTGCTCGCCCGCCAGCGCAAAGACATGAAGCAGATCGTGATGATCACCGACGGCAAGCCCTCGGCGCTTACCCTGCCCGATGGGCGGATTTACAAGAACGCCTACGGCCTCGATCCCCTCGTGGTCAGCGAGACCCTCGAAGAAGTCGGCCGCTGCAAGCGCAGCAATATCCTCATCAACACCTTCATGCTGGCTTCCGACTACCAGCTCGTTCAGTTTGTCCACAAGGTTTCGCAAATGTGCCGCGGCAAGGCGTACTTCACTACGCCCGCCACGCTTGGCCAGTACCTTCTCATGGATTACATGCAGCGCCGCTCGAAGACGATCCACTAGTTGTTATTTGAATGGTGCTCTGGCCGGCCCGAATCGCAACCTTCATGTGTCTCTCATGTGGCTCTAGATCAGCGCTTTCTGCGACGTGCGCCGCCGAATCTGAAGGGCTGGAACTTCCTGTTGGACTGGACTAACATCTGCTCATGACTCCTCTCGTAACCTATCAATTCCACCAGTTTCCCGATTCCGGCGGCCGGCTACACGTCGTCAAAGACACTGAGGTCGTTCAGGTCAGGTGGGCTCCAACCGCTGCCCAGGGGCAGGTTATTCTCGCCAACGGCCAGACAATTACCGTGAGTCAACCCGAACTCCAGAATTCTGTCATTGCGCAGGTTACGTTTGTCCAAGTCTTGATTCAGTCTGCCTGGGCCACCGACGGCCTGAACCACCTTCTCAATGAGGATCGAATCGACAATGTCGAGTGGGGCGCCCGCGGTCCTTCCGGAGTGATCCACCTGTCGAATGGCGACCAGATCACTGTGGCTATGAACCCGCTTATTCAGATCATTACCGCGCTGACTAATACCATCAATCCCTAAGGGGAGACTGGGGAAGGTTGGCTGCGAATTTGTCAACGCGCCCGAAGAATCATCGAGCGGCGCCGTGATACATTCAGATTCCACGGGGGTCATCATGGCTGCGGACGCGCACCTTTTGGCGGGTGGCGACACCATTGAATTGCAACAGCAGGTTGCGCGCCTTCAGGCGCTGCTTGAGGCCTCGCGCCAGGTACATGGAACCATCCGCGAGGAAGAGGTTCTTGAGTCGGTTCTGCGCATCGTGGTGCGCGAGCTCGAGATGGCCGGGGCCGCGTTCCCCGGGACCGGCGCGGTTTACGGCGACGTCCCTGCCGATGTCGTCAATGGCTCCGGGCATCGCGTTTCCGCCGAACAACAAGAAGCGGCTGATGCCAACGCGCAGCTCCTCATTTATCCGCTAGCCGATCGCGACGGCCGCAAAATGACCGAACTGGTCGTGGCGGCGCCGGGCGGCCGCGAGCTCACGCTTTTTGAAGCCGATTTTCTCGAAGGGCTTGCGCTCCAAGCCGCCGTCGCTCTCGAAAACGCGCGCAATCACAAGCGCAATGTCGAGTTTGCTCGCTTGCAGCAGGATCTCGACGCCGCCCGCAACATCCAACGCTCGCTGCTGCCCCACGAATTGCCCGAAATTCCCGGGTATTCGATCGCCTTCCGCTCCAACACCTGCTACGAAGTCGGCGGCGACTATCTCGATATCGTCGAGCAGCCCGATGGCAGTCTCCTGATGGCAGTGGCCGATGTGGCGGGCAAGGGACTCGCCTCGGCCATCACCTCGTTGAGCTTCCGTGCCGCTTTTCGCGGCATTGCCGCCACCGGCATGCCGATCGCCGATCTCGCCACCCGCATGAACCAGCACCATTGGGCCGAAGGCGAAGAGGTCCGCCGCCGCTACGTTACCGCCATCTTCATGCGCCTGCACCCGGCGACCGGCGAACTCGAGGTCGTCAACGCCGGCCACAACCCAGGATTCCTGGTCGGGCCAGGTGAACCCGAATATCAGTTCAACGCTTCCGGCACCCCCTTGGGCATGCTGCCCGGGATGTCCTACTCCAGTGAAGTCCGCAACTTCCGCCCTGGCGGCCGCCTGCTTTTCTACACCGACGGCCTCACCGAAGTGTTTAGAGGGGATGAGGAGTATGGTCCGGAAAGGCTTTTGAATGAATTTTCTACGTGTTCCTCGCACTGTGCCGATGGTATCCTCGATGCATTGTGGGCTGCCATTGACGCCTTCGCCGACGGCGGCCCGCAAGCGGACGACATGACAGCGTTGGCGTTGTGTCGCGTAGAAAGGCCCGCATGAGCGAAGCCAAAACCACCACCGTCGAGGTGCGGCTGCCCACCAGGCTCGGCTACGAGAAAGTGGCCATGAGCACGGCAGCGTCGGTCGCCAAGCTGATGGGTTTCCCCGAGGACCGCGTAGAAGACCTGAAGACTGCGGTCGCCGAGGCCTGCATCAACGCCATCGAACACGGCAACCGCCTCAATGAAAAACTCTCGGTCGGAGTGGTGCTTCGTGCCGACTCCGAAGCGCTCGAAGTCAAGGTTCTCGACGACGGCACCGGAATGAAGAAGCAGCCGCCGAAACCTGACATCGACCGCAAGATGCATGGCGAAGAAGACCCGCGCGGTATGGGCATGTTCCTGATTCAGGCGCTGGTTGACGAAGCTGAATGGGTGCCGGGGGCCGACGGCAAGAGCAGCTACGTCCGCCTGTTGATCAAGCTCGATAAAGAAGTCGCTTAAGCTGGCAATCGCGAAATCTGGCGGAGCCGTACAATCAAAGAAATCGGAGGCAAGTAAAAAGTGCAGAGCGAAACCAAGTCTCGCGTAGACCAGCTTACTTCAACCCATGGCTTTCCGGTCGCTGTCCTCCGTTTTGAAGGCGACATCGCCAGCACCTCAAAGGATGCTGTACTGGGCGCGTATCAGGCCTTGCCCAAGGAGACCACCAAACTCATCCTGTTGGATTTCACCGGAGTGGATTACATCAACTCCAGCGGCATCGCCCTCGTGATTCAATTGCTGATCGAAGCGTCGAACTCCGGCCAGAAAGTCCATGCCTTCGGCCTTTCACCGCATTTCACCAAAGTCTTCACGATGGTCGGCATCACCAAGTACGCCAATCTCTATCACGGCCAAACAGAGGCACTCGCCGCGCTCTAGAAGTTCGCACACGGTTTCTCGCCGCCCGCCCCATTATTGGAGAACGCTCATGGCAAGAGACATCGTCCGAACGCCTAATGCACCATCTCCGCCGCCGACATACAGCCAAGCCGTGCGAGCGGCGGGTCTCGTCTTCGTGTCAGGTACGGGACCTCACGACCCAGTCACCGGGAAGATTGTTGGGGATACGATCCAGGAGCAGACCAGGCAGTGCTTGCAGAACGTGTCTGCCATCCTCAAAGCTGCGGGTTCTTCCCTCGAACGGGTCGTGAGTGCCACCGTCATCCTGCTTGAGGAAGCAGATTTCGCCGGAATGAATGAAGAGTGGATGAATTGGTTTCCGGAGAATCCACCTGCGCGGCAAGGCGCGAAGCTGCCCGTTCGTATCCCCGGCATGAAAGTCTCTATAGCTGCTATTGCCGAAGCATAAGAGAAAGCGATCCAGCATTAAAGGAAAAGCGCTTAACGAGGATGAGGGCATCCTCGCCCTATTGCGGCCCCTTGTCGCCCTTCGAGAAAAGCGGAATGTGGAACGGCTCTGAAGCCGTGGTGGCCTTGCTTTTCTTGGTGGTCATGTCCTGTCGCAGCACCGTCCGCTGCGAGTTGATGCACAGCCACCCGTTGCGCACGCGCTCAAAGACGTGAGTGAACACACCCTTCTCGTCCACCGGCGTTCCATTCATCTTGTGGTGCAGCGTATACGTGCCATTGGCCACGGCAATGTCGCCCAGCATGCGCACCGTTACGACCTTTTGCGTGAGAGAAACGGTCTTGTCGTCTGCACTGATTACCTGCACCACCTGCTGGTTGCGGGTGGTCACGTCGCCGCTTGCTGAAACATCGACGAACAATGGCGAAAGCACGAGTTCCAGTGCGTACTGGTCGCGCCGGTTTACGGCATCGGACCAGCTGTCCTCGATCTTCTGAAATTGGACAATCTCCGGGCTGACCGTGCTCATCACACCCGGCTGGACTGCAGCCGGGGCCGTGCTCGGAGTCGAATTGGCCAGCGGATTTGCAGTCAGGTTCTGGGCGGCTGCCGCGTAGCACAGAAGCAGGGAAAGAGAAAAACAGCCAAAAAAGCGATTCATGTGTTCTCTGAACTCCCAGCGTGCGGGAAGTCTCTCAACAACATCATAGCTGGTTAGACAGGCGCAGCGCCCAAGATGGAAGCGGGAAAGTGGCCGGTGCGCCTGTCTACAGAACTTCCACAATACCCGTACCCAACGCTTCCGTACCAGTGCTTCCGTGCCCCATCCTTTTCGCGTTCTTTGCCAAAAGGGTGGGAATGAAAAAAGGCCAGGTTCCCATTCAGGGACCGCGCCCCAACCACCTGATCCAATTGCTTTAGAGAAGCGATTGCAGCCGAACGATGTCATGCAGAGTCACCATCGAGTCTTCAATGGTGATCCAGCCATCCTTGCGAAATTGCCCTAGAGTGCGGGTCACGGTTTCGCGCGTGGTGCAAGTCATCGAGGCCATCTCTTCATGAGTCAACAGCAGCGGAAAGCGAAACTCACCCTTATCGGTGTGCTCCCCGATCTGATGTGCCAGCTCGACCAGCAGGCGAGCCAGTCGCGCGGCAACGGTTTCCGCGAGGGCAATACGGCAGGCGTCTTGCAACGCAAAGCGATATTCCTGGCAGATGCATTGCACGGCGCGGATCTGAGCTTCCTTGTGGGAGCGGAGAAAGTTCAGAAAGCGCTCCTTCTCCACGGGCCGGAGTTGCGCTGCCGTCAATGACTCTGCCGTTACCTCGTAGACGCCGTGCGAGAGAACCGCGTATAGGCCGAGCATGGAGCCGGGGCCCGCGACGCGCACGATCATATGACGATCGTCCGGTTTGCCGGCGGTCAGCTTTAAATAACCGCTGCAGATCAGATAAAGGCAACGAGCATCCTCGCCTTGAGTAAAGAGAGAGGCTTGGGCGGGAAGCGAAATGGTGCTGGTCGCTAGTTCCAGATCGGCCAACACCGCGCTCCCTAATGAGCAAAACCATCCGGGACGCCGGTTGGCGCATGCAGCACAACCCAGAGGCGATTGCTTGACAGCCGTCTTCGGCCTGCCGAGCTCTTCGATCGAGATTTGTGTGCCGGCCATCGCAATCTTCCCGTCGAACTCCAACGCGGCCCGTGACCTTAGTGGTTTCCCAATCCGATTGCCTGGATGGACTTCGGCTGGGACCGACGTTTCCCTCCGCTTTTACCTCGCAGAAGACACCCATACAAATTTTGCTTGAGCGAATCGGATTTGGATGTGATGGGCCTCACGTGCTTTCATCAGCCCCAGATCGATGTGATGAAGGCGATGTTTCTCATCTTTTGCGAAGTCTCTAAAGCACACCAGGAGAACAGAATCGAGCCTGCATGGGGCACTTCACTCCATGTGATGGACATCACCGCTCCGTCTTCATCAGAAACCGTAGTCTCTGGTGGATGCGGTGATGTTCCGCACGTTGAAGCCCGCACGCAGCGTTCTTGATCGTGTCATTCGTGCTCAGGCTCACAAATGGGTTCGTGACCACACTAGCCCTACATTGGGCTTGTTGGTTCTCCGCGAAGCGGAGACTTTGTCATAGGCGGGATCTTTTCGTGCACAGGCATTGGCCGGATACGCAACTGCGGACGAGTATGGCCTTCGGAAGGCGAGCGCAACCGCACGTTTTTCTGATGTTGCTGCCGGGCGCAGGTCTTCTGTGCATATGGGCACACGCTGCTCCGCCAGCAGGTGCTCAAAGCGCGGTCGTGATCGCCGCTGCGGCCGTACCTGCCAGTCAGCCGTCCAAGGAAACCTGCGCGTCCTGCCACGAAGAGGTGGCCAAGAGCTTTCTATCCAATCCTCACGGCAACGCCGATCTGAGTTGCGCGAGTTGCCACAGCGGCCATACAAACCAAAGTGACGCTGGTGGCCGCTCCGAAAAGAGCGCCTTCGCTGATAGAGGGAATTCAATTTTGATTTGCACCAAGTGCCACGCAGAGATGGCCGGGCCATTTGTCTACAAACATGCTGCGATCAAGGCCGAGGGTTGCACCGGATGCCACGCCGCGCACGGCTCGCAGAACGCCAAACTGCTGAATGCGCCAAACACCAATGAACTCTGCAAGCAGTGTCATAGCCCGGCCACAGAATCCGCCACCCACGGCACGAACGCAGGGACGCCGCAGGCGGCGCAACCCTGCACAAACTGTCATACCCACATTCACGGCTCGAACATGAATGCGGCATTTTTGAACTAGGGGTCGAGGGTGATGGTTTTTTAGGATTTTTTGAGCAAACCGCGGTGCCCCGAGCCGCGCGGGAGGCCAAATCGAAGAAGAAAGGGAAAGAAGCAATGCGAATCGAGAAGAAAGTGGCAATGGTCGCCATCGCGGCGGCTGCAACAATGACCTGCGCCTTCGCGCAAGGTCCGGGAGCGGACACCTACAAGGCGAAATGTCAGAGCTGTCATGGAGCCCAGGGAACGCCGAATCCCGGAATCGCCAAGGCAATGGGCGTCAAGCCCGCCAACGATCCTTCGGTCACGTCGATCAGCGAAGCGGACATGATTGCCGACACCACAAACGGCAAGGGCAAGATGCCCGCTTTCAAGGGAAAGCTGACTGACGCCGAGATCAAGGATTCAGTTCAGTATTTTCGCTCGCTCGGCAAGTAAGTCGCCGGGTTTGTGAAGCAATTGTAAGTGCAAGTGCACGACCAGGCTGGTGCGGACGCAGGTTTGAAGCCCCCTCCGCGCCGGTTTGACCGAGGTGGCTGGTGATACCATCTCGATTGCGGTTTTTGTCTGCCTGAAGTCGAGGCCCGAAGTGAATTCAAAATCCACGCGGCAGGCGCGTCGCTGCGCAAACCGATGTGAAAACCCCAAGGAGTCTTCTTATGTCGAAAAGCTTCCGTTCGCAAACTGTGCTGGCAGCCCTCGTGGTGTTCGCCGGCGTGTTGAGCTTCGCCGATGATGGCGCAGCAACCTACAAGGCCAAGTGTGCCATGTGCCACGGCGCCAGCGGCACTCCAAGCGCCGGCATGGCCAAGGCCATGGGCATCAAGCCGACTTCCGATCCGGCCATCGCGGCTCTCAGCGCTGACCAGGTTGCGGCGACGGTAAAAGACGGCAAGGGCAAAATGAAGCCCATTGCCGGACTCTCCGACGCCGACGTCAAGTCCGTCGCCGCGTATTTCAAGACGCTCAAGTAGATCGAAGGGCGCAGCACAAAACTCGTGAATCAGACCCGCCTTCCCCGGCGGGCACATTCGTTGAAAACGGAGGCAGGGGTGCCGTCTTTTCAAGCATTTCGTGAAAACTGGGTAAGGCCGGCGCTGTTCTTCGGCAACAACCCCATCAGCCTGGCTGGTGGCGCTGTTACGACCGCGTCCGGCGTCACCATGATCAGTTATTGGGCGCTCGAACTCTTTGGCCTCACCAACGCCAACCCCTATCTCGGCATCATTTTTTTCCTGATTCTGCCGGCGTTGTTTATCGCCGGTCTAGTGCTCATTCCCCTCGGTGTTTGGCTGCGGCGCCGCAAACTGCAACAGGCCGGCCAGATTCCCGAAGAATTTCCCCACGTCGACTTCAACGACCGCATCTTCCGCCACGGCGTCGATATCGTGCTGGTGGCCACAATCGTCAACCTGCTGGTTGTGGGTGCAGCCAGCTACCGCGGAGCCGCTTACATGGATTCGCCGCAGTTTTGCGGCAGTTCCTGCCACGTCATGAATCCCGAGTATGCGGCCTACGGGATTTCACCCCATTCGCATGTCGCCTGTGTGGAGTGCCACATCGGAGCCGGCGCACAAGCCTACTTCAGCGCCAAGGTGAACGGCACCAAGCAGCTCGTCGAGGTCAGCTTTCATCCGTTTGCGCGCGTCGCGCCCAAAATCGTTCCCAACTATCCCACGCCGATTCCTTCGCCTGTCACCAGCCTGCGTCCAGCGCGCTACACCTGCGAAGGCTGCCACACGCCCACGCGATTCGACGGCGACAAGCTGCTGGTGAAGTCCAGCTTCGCCGACGACGAGCAAAACAGCGAGTCGCAAACCGTGCTCATTCTTCACCTCGGCGGAGTCGATTCGCTCTCGCACCGCACCGGCATTCACGGCGTTCATCTCGGGCACATCGAATACATTGCCGCCGAGCCCACCCGCACCAATATTCCCTGGGTCCAGCGGACCAATCCCGACGGCTCGCAGTCCACCTACATCGCTTCGGCTCTAAAGGGCTCGCAGCCCACCGGCGAGCGTCGCGTGATGGATTGCATCGACTGCCACAATCGCGCCGCGCATACCTTCGTTACCGCCGGCGAGGCCATCAATAGCGCGATGGCCGACGGCGCCATCAGCCCCTCGCTGCCCTGGGTTCACAAAGAGGGGCTCGAGTTGCTGAATGCAACCTACGACAGCCAGGATGACGCGCACGCGAAGATTCCCCAGCAGCTCGAAGCCTTCTATCGCACGCAGCATCCTGAGGTGCTGGCCGGCAAGGCCGACTTGGTGAAGGCTGCCGGTCAGGAACTCGTCACCCTCTACGACCAGAATGTGTTTCCCTACATGAAGGTCACATGGGGCACGCATCCCAACCATATCGGCCACCAGGACTATCCCGGCTGCTTCCGCTGTCACGACGGCGATCACGCCGCCAAAGACGGCGCCAGCATCACACAGGATTGCTCCGCCTGCCACAATTTGTTGGCGGTCGAAGAAGCCAAGCCCAAAGTGCTCGCCGATCTCGGCATTCAGTAGGATGTCTGCGCTCACTCAACAGGTGTCATCCCGAGCGGAGCCGAGGGATCTGCGGTTGTTTTTCGCGACGATCTCGATCAGTCATCCCGAGCGAAGGCCGCGCGCCACGGCGAGCGGCCGCAGTCGAAGGACCTGCATTTTGGGCACTCCGCCAGCGGCGATCCTCTAGCGGCCCCATTGCGGTTGCCCCACGCTGACTCGCTGACTTGCCGCCTCTCCTGCTAGCCTGTCCTTTCGCCTATCAGGAGCCCCATTCCTCATGTCTTCCAATCAACCTAATCATCCCCCTTCTTTCAATCTCGCGGCTGCAGCGCACGCCACTATGATCGAGAACGGCTTTCATCCCGATTTCCCGGCCGGAGCCGACGCCGAGCTGGCCCAGATCAAAGCGCAGCCTCCGGTTCAACCTGCAGATGGCATCGTTGACCTGCGCAATCTGCTTTGGTCGTCGATCGACAACGACACTTCGAAAGACCTCGACCAGATCGAGTGGGCCGAGCAGCTTGCCGACGGCCGCATCCGCGTGCTGGTCGGTGTGGCCGATGTGGACGCGCGCGTGCACCAGGGCACGCTGCTCGATAAGCACGCGCAGTCCGAAACCACTTCTGTCTACACTGGCGTCGTCACCTTCCCCATGCTGCCTACGCAGCTCTCCGAGGGCATTACTTCGCTGAACGAAAACCAGGACCGAGCGGCGTTCGTCATTGAATTCTCTGTCGACACCAATGGAAACGCATCAGACTTGAAGGCATATCGCGCATTGGTGCGCAACCGTGCGCAACTGGCATATCCCAGCATAGGCGCCTGGCTCGAGGCCACTGCCGCACCGCCGCCCAAGGTCCAAGCCAACGCCGATCTCGCCGCCCAGCTCAAGCTGCAGGACACAGCCGCGCAGCGCCTGGAAGGAAATCGGTTTCAGCACGGCGCGCTCGACCTCGAAACCATCGAAACGCAGCCGGTCTTTATCACCGATCAGATTGTCGGCATTGCGCCTATCAACAAAAATCGCGCCACGATCCTCATCGAAGAATTCATGATTGCGGCGAACGGTGTCATCGCCCGCACGTTCGAGCAAGCGGGTGTCGCCTCCATCCGGCGCGTTGTGCGTACGCCCAAACGCTGGGACCGGATAGTCGAATTAGCCAAAGAAAGAGCGGGGGTGAATCTGCCTGCCCAGCCCGACTCGAAAGCACTCAATGATTTTCTGCTCGACCAGAGGCAGAAGGACCCCGATCACTTTCCCGATGTCTCACTGACTGTCATCAAGCTGATGGGTCCCGGCGAATATGTCCTTGTCAAACCTAATGAACCTTCGCCCGGCCACTTCGGCCTCGCCGTTCAGGATTACACTCACTCCACCGCGCCGAACCGCCGCTTCCCCGATATGGTCACGCAGCGGCTGCTCAAAGCGTTCCTCGCCAAGGCCTCCGCTCCCTACTCTGAAGATCAACTCGACTCGATTGCCACCCGATGCACCCAGATGGAAGATGCCGCGCGCAAGGTCGAACGTGACATGCAGAAGCGAATCGCGGCCGTTGCCCTGCATCCTCACATCGGCCAGACCTACCAGGCCATTGTCACCGGCGCCACCGATCACGGGACCTTCGTCCGCACTCTTGATCCGCACGTTGAAGGCATGGTCGTGAGGGGAGGCAAGGGCCTTGATGTGGGCGACAGGGTTACGGTCAAGCTGGTGAATACCGATCCCCAGCGAGGGTATATCGACTTCACCGTGTAACTCCATTATCTTGAGCAGTTTTCCTAGGAATCGGCAAGAGTATCGTCTCCACGCTGTCTTTTTGCCGCAACAGGTACCGGAAACGACTTCTTGGGCCGCGGTTCGATCGAGAACGTCTAATATAAAGAATCCGTGTAATTGCTTCGCCGGTGAAAAGCGGTCCCTTGCGGTTGATCGAACGAATTGGACACCCCTTGCGAGGAATTGACGAGACCCCCAACAGGGGCGATGATTCCGCGAAGGCAGGTCATGTCCTTTCATTTGGCTCGCGGCACAGGAATAACAATGCGTTCATATTTCGGGCGAATCGCTGCACTATTTTTGTGGATGGCCATCTGCATTCCGGCTCCTGCTATTCATGGACAGGAGGCGCACTCTGCGCTGCCCACGGTCGTCGATCCAAGCCCTCCACCGTCCGCAATCACCGACGCGCCAGAGCCCCAAATCGAGCCTGCACTCTTCGATGGCGAGGCAATAGAAGCACAGAGTCAGCAGCCGGCGACGGGATCCCAGTCCGCCACCACCAATACGAGCCCGCAGTCCCCCCAAACGCCCGCCCAACCCGTCAACCTGCCCGCAACCACTTCTGGCGCCTCCCAGAGCAGCTCGAGCTCGCAATCGTCTGCGCAGCAGGCGGCCGGTCAGGAAACCCAGCATCAAAAGGCCGAGGAACAGCTCAAGGAGCAGGAGCACCAGCGAGTTGCCGGCATCATGGCAACTTTCAACACCACTCGGAATCCCGACGCTCTGCCGCTCTCATCAGGGCAGAAGTTCCATCTATTTTTCAAGAGTGCGCTCGATCCCTGGCCTTTCGGCCTCAGTGCTGTGGTCGCCGGCATTAACCAGGCGGCCAATGCCGACCCGGAATGGGGACAGGGTGTGCGCGGCTACGCAAAGCGATTTGGAGCGGGATACTCCGACTACTTTATAGGCAATTTCTTCGGAAATGCTGTACTTCCGTCCGTGCTGCATGAAGATCCGCGCTACTTCCAGAAGGGTTCGGGGAGTTACGTGGGCCGGTTTTTCTGGGCGGCCGGCAGCACAGTGTGGTGCAAACGCGACCGGGGTACCTGGGGGCCAAACTGGGCCAACGTTGGTGGCAACCTGATTGGCGCAGCCATTGCCCGCACTTATTATCCTGCTTCCGAGCGGACTGTCTCCGACACCATTACGGATGGGTTAACGGTCTCCGCCGAGGGCATCGTGGGCGCTGAAGTGATCGAGTTCTGGCCCGACATTGTGCGCCACCACCGCCGCAAACAGGCTGAAAAGCAGGCCCGCGCCAAGGTTGCTGCCGACAAACAGCAGAACCAGCCAAAAAGCCAGAATTAGCGGAGAGTCTTGCGCACTTGCCCCGCATCGTTTATGCCCACATTCCATCAATTGCCTTGATCCCGAATCACCCCGGCGACTCTTTGCATCTTTCTGAGTGTGGAGATTCTTGACGAATTGACCTGCTCGCGGGGCGAAACATCCCTTTAGGCTCTTTCAGGCGGTCCAAGTAACCGTGGAATCGTTGATTCACTTCCCCAAGGACGGTTCTTTCATGCCGGCTATCCGCAGCATTCGGAAACTCTTTCTCTTGCGCTTCTTCTGGCCGGTCAGGTTCAATGGCGTCCTGCTTTACGGAGCATTATTCTTGGGCTTCGCCTATCCGGCCCACCTCGCTGCCCAGCAGACCGCAGCCGACAGTTCCCAGACCGCAACTGCCGCAGAACCGGTGACCGCCGACCCTCCCGATCTGGACTCGCCTTCTCAGGCGAATGCCGCGGCACAATCCTCGGGCACAGACGCGCCCTCACCGCAGAGTCCGCCGGCACCGGGCGAGCAGCAGGACCAAACCGGCCAACAAACCAAGCGCATTCTGGGGATCATTCCCAACTTCCGCGCAGTAAGCGCCGATACAAAGCTGCCGCCGGAGACGGTCAAAGAGAAATTCGTCAGCGCCACCGAAGATTCATTCGATTACTCGTCAATCTTTATCCCCGCAGTCCTGGCCGTCTACAACATGGGCACACGCGCAACTCCCGAGTTTCATGAGGGGGCGGCTGGCTATGGCCGCTATTTTTGGCATTCCGCCGTCGACCAAACCAGCGAGAACTATATGGTCGAGTTCGTTTTTCCCACCTTCACCCGCGAAGACTCGCGCTACTATACGCTCGGTCATGGGGGATTTATCAAACGCACGGGCTATGCCCTTAGCCGTGCTGTCATCACGCGATCAAACTCTGGAGATGAAGTCTTCAACGCCAGCGAGGTCTTCGGCGGCGGTGCCTCCGCGGGCATCTCGAATCTCTATTACCCCTCCGCGTCACGATCCTTGGGAAACACTGCAACCGAGTGGGGCCTCGACGTCGCCATCGATGCAGCAAGTTTCTGGTTCAGGGAATTCTGGCCCGACATCAACCGCCGCCTATTCCACAACAAGTATGCCGAACCCCCAGCGCAAAAATAAGGAACTCCCGGTCATCCTAAGCGAAGCGTGGCTGGTTTTCCGGCCAGACCGAAGTTCTAGGACCCTGCGCTAGGGCGGGTCGCTAAGCTGGCCAGCTCCGCTCTTTCCTCCTGCGTTATCATTCCCCCATCCGGAAATCGCGGGCTTGCAACCCCCTCAGATCGCCGCACCTCTCCGGAGCATGAAAGGCCAGTCATGGAATCCTCTATCGCCGTGTTCTCCTTCATCGTCATCGCCATCGTCGCCGTCTTCGTGTTGGTCACAGTGCTCAAAACCATGTACACCGTCCGCACCTACACGGCCGGCGTGGTCGAGCGCTTCGGCAAATTCAATCGAGTCGCGAAGCCCGGCCTGCAATTCCTCGTGCCTTACTGCGAAACCGTGCGCATGGTCGATCTGCAAGTGCGCCAGGCCACGGTCAACGTCGAAACCAAAACCAAGGACAACGTCTTCGTAACCATCCCCGTCTCGGTGCAGTATCAGGTGGTAGAAACCAAGGTCTTCGACGCCTACTACAGGCTGAGTAATCCCCAGGCCCAGATCGAGAGCTACGTCTTCAACTCCATTCTCGGCCACGTGCCCACCCTTACCCTCGACGAAGCCTTCGAGCAGCAGCAGCAGATCTCCGCCGCTGTCAAGAAAGATCTCGACGATGTGATGGATACCTTCGGTTACAACATTCTGCGTGCCTTGGTTACCGACATTGTTCCCGACGCCAAGGTCAAAGCCGCGATGAACGACATCAATGCCGCGCAGCGCGAGCAGATCGCGGCACAGGCTCGCGGCGAAGCCGACAAGATTCTCAAGGTCAAGCAGGCGGAGGCCGAAGCCGAATCGAAGGCTCTGCAGGGCGACGGCGTTGCGCGCCAGCGCCAGGCCATTATCAAAGGCCTGCAAGCCTCGGTCGAGCAGTTCAAGTCCGCTGTCGAAGGTTCCACCGCTCAGGACGTGATGGCCATGGTGCTCATGACGCAATACTTCGACACCATGCGGGAGATCGGCGTCAGCGGCAAGTCGAGCACGATTCTGTTGCCCAGCTCACCCGGCACGGTCAACGATTTAATGACACAAATCATGGCCGGCTTTCAGGCCGCCAAGACACAATAGCCGGGAAGCAGGGATGCGGTCATCTCGTAATTCGTTCTTTGTCTCGCTCGAGATCCTGGGGCCAGTTGTGTTGCTCCTTGGCCTCACGGTCGCCCTGCGCGCCCAGGCGCCGTGGCTTTCAGGCCAGGACTCTCCAGCGCATGACTCCGATCGCCTGACCCCAGTTAGCGGACAGACCATCACTCTCGAGAACAGCGACGTGACCTTGGGCTTCGACGCTGTTTCTGGTGCGCTCATCGAGATTGAAAACAAACACACCGGTTGGCAGATTCAGCAGTCTCCCGAACTCGGCGAGTCATTCCGCCTTTTCGCGCCGACTCCGGAGCGGTCCTACAGTCCTGTCCTCGGCGCCCGCAACCATCTCACATCGATAGAAAAGTCGAAGGACGGCCGCAGCCTTACCATGGTCTGGAAATCGCTCGTCAGCGAATATCGCGGCACACTCGACATCACCCTGAAGGGGACGGTATCGCTCGACGGACCCGATATCGCATTCGACATGGAGATCGAGAATCGCGCTGGCTACACTGTTACGACAATCGATTGGCCGATCATCGGCGCGTTGACCGCTCCAGCGGGCTCCGCATCCTTGGAACGAATGACGCCCAGTTATGGAAGTGCCAACTTGATTCCGCTGTATCCCAGCTTCCAGAACCAGCGGGGATACTTTGGAACCAACTACCCGATCCAGATGGGTGCGGGGCGCTACGACCTCGTTCTGGCCGCCAACCAGGGACTCTATCTCGGAAACCATGACGTAACCGATGAAGAAATCACCCGCTTTACCTTCGAGTTGAAACCCGGCTTCGGCGATTCTTTCGATTCAAGCGTGCCTCGGGACTCCAGCATCAGCAAGCATCCGGTTCGGATCGTGGCCTCTATTCAGCATTATCCATTCGTGCCCTCCGGCTCCGCTACGAAGCTGGCCCGCGTTCTGCTGAGTCCGTTCGAGGGTGATTGGCATCGCGGAGCCGACGTTTATCGTCGTTGGCGCGCGACATGGTTTCACCCTCCAGTTGGCCCCGCTTGGGTCGAAGGCGTCCACTCCTGGCAACAGATTCAAATCAATTCCGCAGAAGATGACCTGCGAACCCCGTACCGCGATCTCCCGCGTCGTGCCGCCGAAGCTGCGAAAGCCGGCGTCGATGCCATTCAGCTTGTCGGTTGGAACAACGGGGGCCAGGATCGTGGCAATCCCTCACACGATACCGACCCGCGGCTCGGCACTTACGAGGATCTCAAAATGGCCATCGCCCAGATTCAGGCGATGGGTGTGCACATCATCCTGTTCAACAAGTACACCTGGGTCGATACCTCGACCCCCGCTTATGAAAGCGGCCTTAAAGATCACGTCGCCCACGATCCCAACGGCCAACCATATATCTACTCCGGCTACGAGTACCAGACTCCCGAGCAACTAGCCGACATCAACACTCGCCGTCTTGCAGTCGCGTGCACGCCAGATCCTTTTTGGCAGGACTTGTCCGCGAAAGAGTTCATGAAGAGCATTGAGCTTGGCGCCAGCGGCATTCTCTACGATGAGGTGAATCACCACGGCGGAGCCAACTTCTGCTTCGATCGCAAGGACGGCCAGCTAATCGCGCAGTCCATATGGCCCGGCGACTCAATGCTCGGCCGACGCTTTCACGACATTGTGAAGAGCACGGTAGGAGAAGCGAACTTTCTATTTGCCGGCGAAGACCCCTATGACCTGGAGCAGCGTTTTTACAGATTAATGTACTTTCGCATCTCGCCCGGGCATATCCCACTCGACCGCTACGATGACCCGTTCCTGCCCATCATGATCGCAGTCACTGGCTTTGACGACCGTGAAATGATCAATGCGGCGCTCCGTTATCGGTACATCCTGAGCTACGAACCATTCAACTTCAAGGGAAATCTCTCCGACTTCCCGCTCACCCTGGCCTACGGCGTCAAGATGGACGCATTCCGCAGAAAATATCAGGACTTCGTATGGAACGCCGAGTTCCTCGACACTCAAGAGGCTAACGTAACCGTCGCAGGCGAGCCCTTTTCGAGCTTTTCAACCTTCAAGCGCACCGATGGAAAGCTGGCCATCGTGCTCGTCAACAACGAAAGCAGAAATATCGAGGCGAAGGTATCTTTGGACCACGCCGCCAGTCTGATTTGGACAAGTCCTGAAGATCCCGATGATCATTCCTTCACCGGCTCGGTGCGCGTTCCAGCGCGATCGGCAGTCGTCGTGATCGAAAAATGAAATCCTGGCGGGTGGCCCGGTTCTCAGGGAAGCAAACTCACCAAGAATCGGGGGTGCCCCAGGTCTCGAGTCTGAGACCTGGGAGGCCACAGCCCTCGCCTCACCGCTTCTTCGCCGACTCGCTGAGTCGCCGTCGCGCTGGCTTACCGCCCTTCCGATTCTTCTCCACCCGCAGCTTCCACGCCGAGTGCAGCGCCCCGCGAAGCGAATCCTCATCGGCTTTCCCAAGTCGGATGTGCGTTGCGCCGCCCTTGCCCCAGCCTCCGTGCACGGGCAGAAATAAATCTGGCCGTTCGGCAATAAACTCCGCCTGAATTTCAGGCGTCAGCATCAAGTTTCCGTAGCCTTCTTTCACCGACGCCAGCGTGGCAAAAATCCGGCCGCCCACGCGAAAGTCAGCCGCCCCGATGTGCGAGCCCTCTTCCGCGCCTTCAAAGCTCAACGCAATTCGCCGGAAATCTTTCGCAATCATCGTGAGCAACTGACAGTCGGCATTCAAAATAGCGAGCCAGAGGCTAGGAGCTAGCAGCTGGAAGCTCGTCTTCAGCAAATTCCTCATTCAGCCACTTCGAGAATGCCCCGAACTCCTCGTCGCGGCCCAGGAAATCGCGCACCAGCTCGCGTCCAGGCTTCGACCCGCCTTGCTCGAGCACGGTTTTGCGGTAACGTTCCCCCGCATCGCCGCCCAGTAAATTCCCCGGGTCGAACTGCGCGAAGAAATCCAGCGCAATCACCTTGTCGAACATGTAGGTGTAGTAGTTCGACGAATAGCCCATCAGATGCCCAAAGCTCGCATACATCTTGCTGCCTTCCATCCACGTCCAGGGCTGGAACTGCATGTACAACTCTCGTGTCTCCGCATCCGGATCGAGCCCGGCCGGATCCTGATCGTGCAGGTCGAGCGACAGGGTCGTGTAGTAGAGCTGTGCTCGGACCCAGTCCGCGCGGCCGAACGAGCTCGCTCGTTTCAGGTTTTGGATGAGCTCCGAGGGCAAAATGGCGCCTGTCTCGTAGTGCCTCGCGAAGGCCTGCAGCAGCTTTTCGTCGCGAAAAAACTCTTCGAGTATCTGCGACGGCACCTCGATGAAATCGCCTTCAGTGGCAAAGCCGCTGAGTCCCGCCCACTCCGTGTGCCCGCCGAGAATCGCGTGCATCAGATGGCCGAATTCGTGGAAGAACGTGACCACGTCGGAGTATTGCAGGAGACCTGGATCTTTCTCGTCGCCCTCAGGGAAGTTGCAGATCAATGCGGCTTCAGGCAAGGTGCGCCCGCGCACACCCGTCACTACGGGAGCCGCGGAGAACCACTTGTCTTTGCCTTCGCGCGGATGCATGTCGAGATAGAACCGGCCCACTACGCGGTCATCTTCAACCACATCGAAGACCGAAACCGCCCCGTGCCATGCCGGCGCCTGCGACGGCCGGAACTCGACCTTGAACAGCTGCGCTGCCGTTTGCAGCACGCCCGCCTCAACCCGCTGGTACGGGAAGTATGGCCGCACCGATTGCGAGTCGAAGTCGAACTTGTCGCGCCGGAACTGCTCGTACCAGTACCCGCGGCTCGTGATGTCGATCTCTTTGAGGCTCGGCTCACGCTGACGGGCAAACTCCAGTACCTGCCCGTGCTCATGCTGCGCGCCTTCGCGGCTGGCCTCGTCGAGCTTTGTCAGGAACGTGCGTACATTCGCCGCGGACTTCATCATCTGGTCCGCTGTCGCCAGATCGGCCCAACTACCGAAACCCAGCACCGTCGCGATCTCCTGCCGCGTGGCGAGCAGATCCAGCAGGATTTGCCGGTTGGCAGGATAGGCCCGTGTGTTGTAGGCGAGGAACATCCGCTCGCGAAGCGCCGGACTCGATGCAAACGTCATCACCGGCATCATGTCGGGCGGATCGGTTGTCAGCGTCACGCGCTCCCGGCCATTCTCGTCCATCTGCGCCGCATGCCGCACGATGTAGTCGGCGGGCAAACCCTCCAGCTCCTCCGCTGCGGCTTCGATGGTCTTCGCGCCTTCCTGAATGTTGCGGCTGAACTCCAGCGACAGCCGGGTTGCCTTTTCGTGCAATGCCTGCAGGCGGTCGCGCGTCGGCTTGTCCTTGTCTACGCCCGCCAGTCGGTAGCTCAGCAGCGTGCGCTCCAGGTAGTGTTTCGTTGCCGGGCTCGCGGCGTCTAATTCGACTGCTGACAATGCGTCGTAAACTTCGCGATTCAGGCTGAGAGCGGCTCCAGCCATCGCCACGCGCTGTGCTTCCATCTGCGCCTGGTCGCGCACGGACTTGTCCGCGGCAACCGAATTTAGCAGTCCTGCCTGTGCCCCCGCCAAACTCAACTGCTCAATTGCTGTGTCGTACAACAGAAGCGAGTTTTCCGGGGTTCTGTCTCCCTTAACCGAGAGCAGTCGCGCCAGCGCGCTTTCATGAGCAGCCAGCCGGCCGCTGATCCACTCGGTCAGCGCCCCGGCAGACGCTGCGCCTCCCGCCACCCACGCATGACTATTTTCTGCGGCATAGGTGGGAAGCGTCTCCGTGCTCATTCTATGAAATTCCTCCGAAAGACTAGAGTAACAAGACGGTCCCGTAAGGCTCGTGCAGAAAAAACCGAGGATGTGGAGCCCCCTGGATTGGAACCTCTTCTGTTACCCGCGTAACTCGCTCAGGCCCGGATCCCACCCCGTCGGCGTCACGAAAGTGCACAAAATCGGTTGCGCTGTGTGGCAAATCCCTTTTAATATGCGTCAATTGAAGGAAATGCCACTCGCAGTCTCCAACACGATGGATCCGGTGTCGGCCCCGGTGCCGGTTGCGCCCCGCCTGCGGGTTGGCAAGCTCTGTCTGGCAATTCAGGCGGCTACGCCTGCGGAGCTTCTTGCGCGCGCCGAAAGTGCTATTAAGGACTCTATTTTTATTGAGTTGCGCCTTGATTTCCTCTCCAAGCCCGTGGCCGCTTTAGCCGAGGTCAAGGCCTTTCTTAACCGTCATCACGAACTGACTGTCCTTGCAACCTGCCGGCGCAAGCAGTTCGGCGGCCGGTTTACCGGGTCGCTGAACGCCGAGCTCGAGGTGCTGCAGAAGGCCGCCGAGGCAGGCTGCCACATCGTCGACCTCGAAATTGAGTCGGCCGAGCAGATGTCCCGCCCGCAGATGGCCAAGTTCCGCGCCGCTTTGCGCGCCGCCGGAGCTGCCCTGCTCATCAGTTCCCACGATTTCACTCGTACCCGCCGTCCCGAGGGTCTTGCCCAATCCGCCCAGCGCATCGAGGCCTACGAACCGGAATTCGTCAAGGTCGTAACCACCGCCCGCAGCCTCGCCGACAATCTTTCCGTTCTTCGCATGGTCGAGGACCAGTCCCTGCGCGCCCATCTCGTGGGCATTGCCATGGGCGAGGAAGGCTTGATCAGCCGGGTCCTCAGCCCGCGCGCGGGGGCTGCATTTACCTTCGCCTCCGGCGCCGACGGGGCAGAAACCGCTCCCGGGCAAGTCTCGGCGCGCACCCTGCTCGACCTCTATCGCTTAGAACAGCTTGACCAGGCAACTCGCATCTTCGCCGTAGCCGGCAACCCCATCGCCCATTCGCTTTCGCCGATCATGCACCTCACCGCCTTTCGCCGCGAGAACGTGAACGCCATCATGCTGCCGCTGAAAGTGAAGTCGCTCGACGACCTGCTTACCGTCGTCCGCGATTTGCCGCTCGATGGCGTGGCCGTCACCATGCCGCTTAAGCAGGAGGTACTGCCGCATCTCGCCAACATGGACCCGCTCACCGCGAAGATCGGCGCCTGCAACACCCTGCGCACCGGTGCCGACGGCAAGCTCTATGGCTTCAACACCGATGTGGCCGGTGTAGTCCGGCCGCTCGAGCGGCGCATTCGCCTCAAGGATGCACGCATCCTCGTTCTCGGCGCGGGTGGGGCTGCGCGTGCTGCAGTTTTCGGCCTCGTCGAGCAGGGATCCGACGTCTATATCGTCAACCGCACGCACGAGAAAGCAGTTGCGCTTGCCCGCAAGGCCAAAGCCCACGTGCTTCGCCAGTCCGCGCTGGGCAAGACTCGCTTTGACGCCATCATCAACACCACTCCTTGCGGCATGACGGGAATCAAACAGCAGCTTCCTATCAAAGAGAGCGAGCTGAATGCCTCGCTGGTCTTTGACATGGTTTACACGCCGCTCGAAACCCCGCTTCTCAAGCTCGCCAAAGCCCGCGGCCTCGCGGTCATCAGCGGACTGGAAATGTTCGCACAACAGGGCGCGCGCCAATTCGAAATCTGGACCGGCAAGCCCGCACCCGAATCCGAAATGCTCCACGCCGTCGAGCTCGAACTCCGGCGGCGCGCGCAATAGGCGACGGAATCGCCGGTAAAGAAGGATGTGGGTGCCCCCGGTCCCTCGCTTTTGAGGACCGGGGCGGAAGACCACTCGACTCCGCCCTCGCCTGATGACTCCCGCTGGCTCCGGTAAGTCCTCATTCCGCGCTTGTGAATGACTTCACTACCCCAAGCAGGTTCGAGTAGTCGTCTGTCCACAATCGCGAACCGGGACGGCCGCGCAGAGGCACCCACCGAAACGTTCGCCCCGTGCCGGCCATCAATGTGTCCAGATCAGCCGGTTCGCGCGCCATCACCACCCAGATCGATGGCAGCTTGCCGGCATCGTGTTCAGCATCCGAAATCTGCGTGTCGTTCCCAATCACAGCCGCCAGGTGCGCGTCCTGCGCCAGGTTGCCCAGTGTCGGCGCCAGATCGAAATAGAGATTGGAAGCGTGATAGGCAATCAGGCCGCCAGAGGCCAGCTTGCGAAGATACAGGGCCAGCGCCTCCCTGGTCATCAGGTGCATCGGAATCGAGTCTCCGCTAAAGGCATCGAGAACGATCAGGCCATAATGGCCGTCTGGCGCCTCACGAAGCCGCAGCCGCGCATCGCCCTCCATGATCTTCGTCGCAGGTGCGCATCCGCTCAGGTACGTGAAGTACCTCGGATCTTCGGCGATCTGCGCCATCAACGGATCGATCTCGTAAAAAGTGAGCGTCTGTCCGGGCTCAAGGTAAGTCGCCATCGCCCCGGCGCCCAACCCGACAACAGCCCAGTTCCCGTGTGGCATCTTCGCCTGCACACGATCGAAAATGGCTCCAGCAGGTCCGCTGCGCGCGTAGTACGATAGCGGCTCGCAACCCTTGTTCGGATCCACGCTCTGCGTTCCATGCGCGATGCCGCCATGATAGAGCTGCCGGAACTTCCCGTCGGGGCTGTTCCTGACGCGGTAGACGCCAAAAAAACTTCGCCGCGCAAGCAGCGTTTGACCAAACGGCGCATAGAGCCAGCTGGCAAAGAGAATTGCCAAAAGACCCAGCGTGAAGCGCATTCTCCGCTTGCCAAAACTCAGGCACCACAACATTGAATAGCCGAAAACCAGCGTCGTCTCCACGTGTCCGGGTTGGATTCCGGTGCGCGCCAGCCCGAGGATGACAACCACCATGCAGAGGCCGAGCGCCAGAGGCAGCAGCCAGTCCTTTCTCCTAGCTCCGGCAGTTGCAGGTTTCTCGTCACCTGGCAGGGGGCGGATCAGCGCCGCGAGGATCAATACCAGCGGCAGCTCCATCACGGTGTGGAACACTACCGGAGCGATCAGTGCGTTGAAGATGCCGCCCAGCACTCCGCCGATCGAGAGACAAAGATAAAACTCGGTGAGATGCTCGACCGCCGGCCGGCTTTTCGCAAGCTCCCCATGAAAAGCCAGCGCCAGGCCAAAAAGCACTGTCAGATACAGCAGCAGAAGCACGGCCAGCGAGAACCGCGTTTGCGACACCGCCGGGCAAATTCCGGCAAGAATGAGAAACGGAAGCCGTTCTACTAGCCACCGGTGCGAGATGGGGGGCTTCTTCGCGAAGACCAGTACAAAACTGATGAGGTAAACAGCCAGAGGCAAGACCCAGAACAGAGGAATCGCCGGCACATCGGCCGTAATCGCGCTGGTCGCGCCCAGCATCACGCTCGAGGGAATGAAGGCGTAGCCAATCCATCGCCATCGCGTTGGCCACCCAATCGTCGCCCCCGGAGCGTTCGCTGTCGCTTCCCCGGCTCCGCCGGCGCTCTGGATCGCCGATCCCACTCGCCAGCGCCACGCCAGCCAGCCGCATGTCGCCGTCAATGCGACAAACACGGCATAGGCGGTGCTCCACAGCCGGCTCTGCGTGTGCAGGCGCAACAGTGGTTCCAAAAGCAATGGATACGCGAGCAAACCCAGCAGGCTTCCGGCATTGCTCGCCGCATAGAGGAAGTATGGATCCGCAGCGTCCGCCCGCCCCGAATCTGCAAACCATCGCTGCATCATCGAAGTCGTAGACGAAAGAGCAAAGAAGGGAAACCCAACCACGACCAGCAACAGCAACAGCACCCATCCCACAGGATTGCTTTCCACAGGCGGTTCCCAACCCGCCGGAAGATGGGGAGGCAGCATGCCCGAGATCAGCAAGGGCGCTGCTACCAGCGCCAGATGAACCGCAATTTGCACCTTTCGTCCCAGGAACCTGAGAGCCGCATGCGCATAAAGGTACCCTGCCAACAGCACGGCTTGAAAAAACACCAGGCAGGTATTCCAGACCGCGGGCGTCCCTCCCAGCAGCGGCATCAGCATCTTGCCGATCATCGGCTCAACCACAAACAGCAGCGCCGCGCTCAGAAACATCGAAAGACTGAAAAGGATTAGAGAGATCGATGAACCGCCGAGCGCATGGTTGCTTGAGTCAGCGATCGCCGAAGGGGAGTGGTTTGGGGCGTCCATCGATTGAGTCGGATTATAGGCGACCATCAACTCGCCTTTTGATCCGATGACTCTGCCGGGTATCCCATCTTTAACGCGTTCTTTGCGTTTAGGGCCGGAGACGGTGCTGGCGTGACGAGGAACCTCTCCGCTAAGCGCGCTAACACCGCTAACCTCCGCACACTCCGCTATCCTGTCCCCATGCGCGCAGCCGTCTTCGATTCCACATCCATCACCGCCCCTGGCGCGTGGCTTTCCATCCAAGACCTTCCAATTCCGGAGCCGGGGCCCGGTCAAGTGCTTCTCAAAGTCCTCGCCTGCGGCGTCTGCCGCACCGATCTCCACATCGTTGAGCGCGATCTTCCACCCCTTCAGCCGCGTATCGTTCCCGGCCATCAAATTGTCGGCGAAGTGGTGTCTGGTACGGCGACGGCTTTACCGCTTGGCACGCGGGTGGGCGTCAGTTGGATCGGGGGCGTCGACGGCGATTGCTGGTTCTGCCGCCACGGCATGGAGAACCTCTGCGATCATCCCGTATTCACAGGCTACTCAGTCAACGGCGGCTACGCGCAGTTCGCCGCGGTGCGCGGCGATTTCGCCAATCCGCTGCCCGCCGGTCTTGAGCCGATTCACGCCGCGCCGCTGCTTTGTGCCGGTGTCATAGGCTTCCGCAGCCTGCGTGTCGCCGGCGTCGAGCGCGGCGAGCGCGTCGGCCTCTACGGCTTCGGCAGCTCCGCCTCGCTTGCTATCCGCGTGCTTCACGCCTGGGATTGCGAAGTCTACGTCGTCACGCGCGGGCAATCACACCGCAAAGCGGCTGAAGCTCTCGGCGCGAAATGGGTCGGCGACGAAGATGCCAGGCCGCCGGTTGCGCTCGACCGAGCCATCACCTTCGCGCCCGCAGGCAAAGTGGTTGTCGACGCACTGGCTGCGCTTCGCAAGGGTGGCGTCGTCGCCATCAACGCCATCCACCTCGACCAGATGCCTGCTTTCGACTACGATCGCCTGCTCTGGGGTGAACGGCAAATCCGCAGCGTAACCAACATGACGCGCCAGGATGCCCGCGATTTTCTCACCCTCGCCCGTGACCTAAGATTCGAACCGTGCGTCGCGGCCTTCCCGCTCGAAGAGGCGAACCGCGCACTCGAAGCTGTGAAGGACGAGACCGCCGACGGCTCCGCCGTCATCGTCCCTTAACTACGCAACCGAAACCAACATAAATTCTGCGGTCATCCTGAGCGGAGTCCGCCGCGGCGGACGGAGTCGAAGGACCTGCATTTTGACCATTCCGCCTTCCCAACCCCTTTCGGCACCGTGAACGTCCCGCCTTCTTGTTCCCTTCTCCCCCCGATCCCCGTCTTCGCTACTGGCTCTTCCGTCCAGTCTTCTTGTCCCCTCGTCCCCTTGGTCCCTTGGCCCCTGCCTTCTTGTTCCCTTGTCCCCTTGGTCCCTCGTTCCCGGTCTTCGTCATCTGGATCGGCGCCATATCCGGCCCCATGCGTTGGACACGCGTGTCGATCATGTCGTAGCGAATGGTGCGCGGCGAAACGGGCTTTGTAATTCCGGTCGCAGCGTCGGTGACGATCGCATTGTTGCTCCCGAGTTCGAAGCTGAATGCCGGAACCGTGCCCTTCGGAGTGCTTTGCATAAAGGTTCGCACCGGCAGATAGCCTTGGATGGGGTGCAGACGAAACGCCGTCTCGTAACGGTGCTTTTTGACGCTCCAGGTGAAGACGCGCACCTGATCGAAGTCGAAGGGCATTCCCGAGCCGGGCGTCAGCACCATCAAGTATTCAGGAACCTGATGATTCGGCGCGTCAGACTCGGGATCGGTTACTCGCGTCAGGACCCATGCTCCCACGATGTGTTGGCCTTCGGCGTATTGCGCCACCTCGTCGGGCACATCGACGTCGAGGCGGCTCGCCAGCAGCCATCCAGTGTGGCCATGGGGATCGCGCGCCAGCCACCAGTCCTCCATTTGAGGTGGCTCCGCCTGAACTGAGATGGCGCTCGCGGATGTCGCGGGCGGGCCGGCTTTTGCATTCGCAATAGGCGGCGTGCTCGATTTATTTCCGGCGGGATTCGGCGTATTGGCCAAGGGCAGCGATGCAACTGCCTCTAAGGCTTTCTTGGGTGCCGATGCCCGCGCCAGAAGCTGCACCTTGGTGCTGCCGGCAAGCAGGTAGAACCGCTCCGTCTCGCGTCCGGGCAAAAGATGCATGGCAAGATCGTCGCGCAGTGTCGCAGTGGCTGCGACTGGATCGTTTTTGTACTGCCTGGCCAGATTGGCAAACCCGTCGTAGACCTTCTGATCGATTACCGCGCGCTCTTCAATCCACCCGATCTGCTTCTTGTCGGTCTGAACCCTGAGGAACCGCCGTCCGTGTTCCAGCACCTGAAGCTCTTGCCCGTTGGTGACTTCGCAAACGCGGTTCGAAACTGGAGCCACGCGGTCATGAAGATAGGTTTGGCGGATGGCAACGTAAACCATCTCCTTTTTCTCCTGGCGGAATCGGCCGCACCCAGTAACCCAAGCGAGCAAGCCGATCAGGAGCAACGTTGAAACGAGGACGCGCATGCGGCTTTCGAGAGAGGCGATAAGGGTGGGGAGCGGAATGAACACAGACCGTGGCGTTGCCTTGAGCATAGCACCGCCCCGCTAAGAGTTCGTAGTTTGCGGAACGCGCCATCCAGCTTGCTGCCGCGAACTAAGAATTGCAAACCGCTCTCACGGCAGTGCCACAATCGCGATGGCTCCCACCGGATCGGTTCCGGTTGAGGAAGTGAGGGCCGAAGTCAGCGCGCCCGTGCTCATGGTGTATGCGTCCAGATCGGGGTTTCCACCGGAACTGGTGTTGTCGCCCTCTGACACTGCCAGGACGAAGTTGCCGTCGCTCTCGGCGGCCAATCCGATCGGCTGAACGCCGGAGCCTGCGGTACTTCCTGAGGATAGCGAGGTGGTGGTTCCAGATGTCGAAACAGAAAACCAGGCCACATTGCCGGCGGAACTTTCGCCTTGTCCGTTCGCCAAATAAACATAATCCCCATTTGCGAGAGGCAATATCGCAGCGGGTGCCAGCCCACCGCTGGCAAGTGGCGAGCCGGAAGCCTCAGCCAGGGTGCTGTAGTCGAAGTAGCGCAGCCCACCTGAGCTTCCCGCCGAGTTTCCGTTCGCTTCGCCGATATAGAACAACCGAGTCGAAGGGTCAACCGCCACCGACAGGTCAGAACCCTCATTGTGCAGCACCGAAATCGTATGTGCCGCAACCCCTGCCGGAAGCGGGGTGCTCGAGCTGAACGGAACGATGATCGTTCCGCCTGTGCCGAGTGCGATAAAGATATTGGCATCGTCTGAAGACAGCGCCATCTGCTTCACCGTTGCGTTGCTGATGGTAAAGGCAGCCGATGCAACGGTCGCACCGGCCGTGTAAGTGCCGGTTGAATTGAGAGGCGTGGCATCCACCACCACCTGGCCGCCCGCATTGATAAAAGAGTCGATGAGCCACGAATCTGTCGTATCGACCGCTAGTGCCAAAGCCGGATCTGACGAAATGGCCGCTCCGTTATTGCCCAGAGTCAGCGCTCCGCCGGAGCCAACGTTATAAACAAAGATTCCACTGATCAGAGTGCTTACGTACAGGTAACTCCCGTTAGGGGAGACCGCCATGGCCGTGGGTCCAGTGACGGTGTACGTGCCGATCTTATTCAAAACACCCGACGAAATGTCATAGGCAACAATCTGGTCCGCCGTCTGGTCGAGCACGTAGAAGATGCCGCTCGAAAGCGTGGTGCCGGTGCCGCTTCCGCTCCCACTTCCAGACGGCAGCTTCCAGAAGTTCTTGCATCCCGCCAGAAACCCGGCAAGAACCAACCCCAGCACAGCCCAGCGTCGCAAGTTCATTGTTCCTCTCCGGACATCACCGATAGTGCGACCATGTAAATCATGCCAGCTCGACATTAACCTGTCCCATAAGAAAGGTTAGCGCCCGGGCATGCATCCTGTCTTGCTTGACCGTCCCACGGGCATCGCGTCAAAGAATTGATTCGATTGGATAGACGCGGAAACGACTGATTACGCTCGGCGAACGGCATCGGGTGGAAAGCGGGTCCACGGCTGGCAAGGCAACCGAAGTTGCTCATGTTCGAGCCAGCAACTCGGGATAGTCGTTGCGCACATTACCCACGCGCTCGCTCACCGGCCACGCAACCATGCGCTCGGCTGGGTAAGGCCGCATCAGATCCACTGGCAGGCGTTCCGCGTCAGCGGGTTCGACCCAACGTTGGTAATCTTTGGGTTCCAGGATTACCGGCATGCGGTTGTGAATCGGCTCGAGAGCTTCGTTGGGGTCGGTGGTGAGAATGGTGAAGGTTTCGAGCGGCTCGGCATCCTTGGGGCGCCAGCTTTCCCAAAGGCCGGCGAAGGCAAAAGGTTCTCCGCTCCTCAGCCCAATGGCGAACGGCTGCCTGCTCTTGGGAGTGAGATTCTGCCACTCGTAAAAAGCGTCGGCAGGCACCAGGCAACGCCGTTTGCGCAGCGCATCTCGGAAGGCGGGTTTGGCTTGGGCCTCTTCTGCTCGCGCGTTGATTGTGGAATAACCGATCTTTGCATCTTTGGCCCAGTAGGGCACAAGGCCCCAGCGCAACAAAGCAAACTTCGGTTTGCCGCTGTCGCCGCCCAGGCGCACCACCGGCTGCACGCTTTGCGGTGCGGCATTGTAGCTCGGCGCGAATTCCGGCGCGTCTTCGAGATCGACGCCGAACCATTCCGCCAGAACCTCGCGTGTGGACCGGCGCGCAAATCGTCCGCACATAGAAAGGCTGCTATTACCTTCTAGCTCCCAGCTATTAGCCTACGCTCTGAGCGTGCTCGAGATGAAAGGCGCTCGCTGTTTGCGAAGGTGCTAGTTCGGCCGGCCACCCGATGCAGCGCGGCGGCGAAAGCGTTCATCGACAGGCTGGCGGCCCTTGAAGCCAGCTTCCATCGTGTGCCAATGCTCGATGGCCGATTCGCCCATCCGCCAGCAAAGCAGAACGATCTCGTCGTCGACGCGGCAAGGAAAATCGAGGAGGCCCGTCTCCAGGTCCTTCACTTGCACGCCGATGGCGTCGATTTCAGCGATGCTGTCGCGCACATGCTTGAGGTGATCGTCCAGCTCACTGCGCTGCTTTGCAATGGCCGCCGCATTCACTCGCATGCCGCCGGAGAGATAGATACGCTGCGCAATTCCATTGAGATCTGCCTCAACCTCCTGCGCCGACCGCCGGCAGTCGATCGCGCGCTTGAGCAGAGATTCCAGCACAGGCAACAGAGACTGTGCTTCGTCGAGAGTGAAGGTCTTCATGGAAGCTTCCGGGATACATATTTAGGATACGACGAACGGCAAATCTAGAACAGGCGGGGATGGGGCGTCCATCAGCCAAGCTGCTGCTGCTGCGGTTCTTGATTGCAAGGGCACGGGCCCCGGCGAGCAGAGAATGATCCCTCCACGGTTGGCAAAAACTCAATCCGTGTAGATCCGCACGTAATCCACCAGCATTTGCGCCGGAAATGGCGTGCTGCTGTTGGGCGATCCCGGCCACGAGCCACCCACCGCCAGGTCGAGAATGATGAAGCTCGCCTGGCCCCCATCGAACGGCCACGACGCGCCTGCAACGCCGCTGATGCTTGATGGAGTGAAGGTGACGTATGGCTGCGTGGGATCATCCACGTAATACGCCACGCTGCCCTTGCTCCAGATCATCCCGTAGGTGTGCCAACTGGCGGCCGTTTCGCCCGCCGGAAAATTGTAGGTTGCGCCCTCGCCACCGCTGAATCCTGGGCCGTGGATCGAGCCCTGGTTCCAATCGGGTGATTCGGCTGAGTCGATGCGCTCCATTACATCCATTTCGCCGCATGCCGGCCATCCCACCGTGGCGAAAGTGTTGCCTAACAGCCACGCGGCCGGCCAGAGCCCTTGCGCCTCGGGCACCTGCGCCCTGAACTCGATGCGCCCGTATTGAAAGCTGAAGAGCCCTTCGGTTTTGGGGCGCGCCGAGGTGTACACGCCCGCCGACGGCTGCTGAGCCACGATATGGAGATAGCCATCCGTGCCCACGTAAACGCTGGGATTCGCCGCGCTGCAGGGCGAATCCGACGAATTCCACGAGCAATAGTCTTCGAGTTCGTCGTTGCCAAAGCCCGTTCCCGTGTCGTAAGTCCACACGGCAGGATTGGGCTGCGCATTCGCGTTGGTCGAATTTGAGAACTCATCGCTCCATACCAGCGTTCCCGATGCAATGTTGGGCGTGAATGACTGCGAAGCCACCGAGCTGTTTGAAACAGCGGGAGCCGTTGCGATCGCGTTTACGGTCAGGTTCGACGCCACCAGAAACGGCGCCAGGTAAGTTTGCGACGATGTGGTCGGAGTCGAACCGTCGACCGTGTAGTAGATAGTTGCTCCTGACGTTGCCGAAGCCAGAGTCACCACCACGGCTCCATTTAGCACCGCGGAAGTGGTGAATTTGGGAGTTGCGGCCGTATCCGATACGGGGCCCGTCGTCGACCCTCCGCCGCTGCTGCACCCGGCCGCAAGAAGAACTCCTGCCGCCAGCGCGCCCCGTAGCCGCGTGCTCACGATCTTCGACAACGTACTCATCTCCCCGGGAGTCTTATGCATACCATCCTCGCGCGCCCGGGGTGGACCGTGCTCAGTCGGGCTCGTGTAGAAATTCTACGTCCGCAACGTCCACCTCTACTGAAAGACGCTGATCGGGGTCGAATGGATCATAACAACCTCGCATTGTCTTGGAAAATCACCCGCGATTCCTTCTGAGCCTGCAAAGACCCGGCGACTATGCTTGGTCTATGAAACCGGCGCGAAGCTTCGGCATCTTGTTCTCGGTTGGCTTGATGGCGTGCCGGTTTGCGGCTGCTTCCAATCCAGTTACCGGCAACGGCTTCGGTTTCGCTGTGGTCGATGCTGAATCTGCGAGCGTGACCAGTTTCTATCCCCACCCCTATAGCTTTGTCCGCCCCGACGCGAATCATCCGTTGAGCGAGGGAGTTCCCACGGTCAACTTCATCCAGTCTTTACGTCTATTTGGCTCCGCGGCTCATGATGGCGCGGCAGAATACCTCGAAGATTCGCAAGTGGTTCACATTCGCAGCAGCGCAGGTGACGGGTTCGCCTTCATGCCCTTTGGCGTCGGGCGGCCGGTTCTGGTGGCGGGATGGGAGTCAGGTTCCACGGCTTCCCCCCCCGCCGGCTTCGTGGCGGAATGGAGGCAGCCAATCCAATCTTTCCGCACCGTTCACTCTGCCGGTATCGAGATGCGATTGCTGAAGTTCGATGGAATCGAAGAATCTCTCCTGCTCATTCCCATCGGCCGGTTGCGGGCGCAAACCGTCACAGCGCGGCAAGCGCTTGCCGGATGTGCGTCGTGGGCCATGATCTCGCTCGAAGACGAAAAAGAGTGGGCGCAGGCGGCGCGGGACTTCATGAATTGGAGGGCGGGGATGACGGCGCCTGCGCTCGTAAAGCGCGAGATCGCCCAGCTGGAAGCGTGGCGCACCAAACCGGTGGTGCACTTCAGGTCAGAGAGCGAACGGCATCTCTGGCGCCAAAGTGAAGTTCTGCTGCGCATGGCGCAATGCCGCGAGCCCGATCGCCCCGGACGCCATGGCAACGGTCTGATTGTGGCAAGCCTGCCGGATGGGCAGTGGTTTACGCCGTGGGTGCGCGACATGGCTTATGCCACAGTCGCCTTTGCCCGCATGGGACATCGCGCGGAGGCGCGTGCCGCGCTGCTGGCCTACTTTAACGCCCAGCCGACGGGCAAGATGCGTGAGCTGACGGCGGGGGCCGATTATCAGATTTCGGTGGTCCGCTACTTTGGCGATGGGTCAGAGGAGCCGTTCTTCACCATGGAGGGAGCCCCGAACATCGAGTTTGACGACTGGGCCCTGGCATTGTGGGCACTGAGCGAGTACATGCGGCAATTCAACGACACCGCGCTGCTGGCAACGCCCACCTATCGCGGCCCGCTGTATACAAGTGCCCGCGACTTTGTGGTCGGGCCTCTCGAAAAGAATCTGGAAACCTACAAGGACGGTCAGGTCGTGACCGCAGACACATCCATCTGGGAGGAACGGCAAACGGACAAGAAACACTTTGCCTTTTCGACGGCTGCTGCGATTGTGGGTCTCAGCGATTTTGCCGAGATTGCCGGCCGCCAGGGCGACTCGTCAGCGCGAAGCGAAGTCCTTAAACACGTTGCACTGCTGAAAGAGGGATTCGACGCGGCGTTTGTCCGGAATGGAACCATGCATGGAACGTTAGAGGAAGGCGTGAAGAACGATATCGACGGTGCCCTGCTTCCGATCATCAATTTCGGTCTCGTCTCCGATCCTGCTGTGGTCAGCAACACGGTCAACCGGATGGAGCTTCTGAAGGTGGCCTCGGGCGGCTACCGAAGGGTGAGAGGCACTTACACTGATCCCGCCATCTTCGAGTACTGGTATGAGAAGCAGGAGTTCGTCTTTGTCGACCTGAGTCTGGCCGAGGTCTATAGGCGCATGGGACGTACAGCCGAAGCCGACGCCATGCTGCGGCGAATTGTCGAAAAGGCCGCGGCCGATCACAATATCATTCCCGAAATGTACGTTGCCGAAGATTGCAAACTCTTCCACGGAGCGCTGGGTGACCCGACAGGCGCACTGCCCATGGCAGGATACGGCGCCGGCGCCTACATCCTCCATCTGATAAACCGCGAAAAGATCGAGAGTGGACGCTAGAAGTGTCGACCTTCTGGCTCCTTCGCGGTCCCCGCGCCCAAATGAAAAAGGCCGCATTGGCGGCCTTTTCTGGCGGTCCAAAATGGTTGCGGGGGCTGGATTTGAACCAGCGACCTTTGGGTTATGAGCCCAACGAGCTACCGGGCTGCTCCACCCCGCATTCCCATCTTATCAATCTGGTGAATGAGGGTCAATGACCGGGTACGGCGACCCGATACGACTCAAAGAGCTGGCGCCCATCAAAGAGGACTCTCGGGGGGGCCGCGAACAGGAATCTTCCGCTTTCGGACTTTATTCGGAGCCGGTCTCGTCTGCGCTGTCTTCGCCTTCGACGGAGATGCGCAGCGACTTCAAGAAATGCAAGTCGTTTTGGGTGAAAGATCCTGCATCGCCATTTGTTTCCTCGCTCACTTCACCCTCGGCGCCCTTCTTGTTCGCGGCCACCACCTCGTTCAGGCCGATCGTGGCCTCCAGCATCAAGAGAACGTCGAACCCGTGCTTGCGAATGTCCTGGACAACACCGGCGATCTGCTCGCTCTCAATGACCGACTCGTGGATAGCCTCGCCGAGTTGTTGAATCAATTCGCGCAGACGGGATGTCATGAATACCTCCAGGAGCAGCCCCCGGGCGGCTGATGGCGCGGGTTGCTTCGCGGAATCTCTACCTTACTGCCATTTCTGCTTGAGAGCAACTCAGGCGTGCAGCAACGAACGCGGATGCAGCATCCATGAGCGCTCAAGCCACTGCTACCATCATAAATGGGATGCAACCTCGAATCATTGGGCGCGCCTTGGGGATTGGCGTGCGCGTGGCAGGTCGCGTTGCCGGGCAGCGCATCGCCGCTTCCACGGCGCCTGCGGCACGGGTTGCGCAGCGTCCAGCCGAGCCCACGGGCCCCACCCTGAGTCGGGATACCGGGCTTACAACGGGCCAGGTCGCTGCCCAGGCAAGACGTGTCGCCAGCCAGGGTGTCGGTGGGTTCCTCCAGCCATTTCGCCGGGTAGGCGGCATCCTCTGGCTCGAGGTTACGGGAGTTCTCTTCCTCTTGCCGGTCATTGTGTTTGGCCCCGCGCTCTGGCGGGCGAGCGTCGACTACTCGCACACCACCGACCACCGGACGTTCTGGACGGCAGCGCTGGTTGTGGCTGTCTTCCTCTATCTGAGCGTGTCCTCGTTCTGGCGTGCTCGTCGCCGATAGGCGATGTTTCTCACCCAAATTCCTTAGCTCTTTACCGGTTCGCTGCGTGTGGGTCGCGAAATGGCCCAAACGGCAACCCCAATCGCTACCAGGCCGATCAGCAACCAGGCGAATCCGTCGTGCCCGCCGCCGTGCCCTCCGCCATGAAAGACCCGAAGCCCTCCAAACCGCATTAACGCCAGTGCATTTGTTGCTGCCGTCAACATGGTCCTCCTCCACCGGCAGGGAGTGAAGCCCGGCCGCATCAGGAAAGACCCGGAAACCTGAGTCAAGTTGCTTCGGGATCAGTTGTCGCCGAAGGGATGTGCAGGTCGAGCACAAGCAGGGTCATGGCCACGGCAAAGATGCCGTCGCTCAGCGCGGCCTGGCCATCCACATTGCGCCCCTGAATGCGGTTGCAAAGCGTCGGCATCGGCGCCGGCGATTCCCCTCGATTCCTACGATGGTTTCGTTGACACCGTCTTGAACGAACGGAAAGCCACGGTCCCGAGCAACCCAATCACTAGAATCAGTGCGCCCCACAACAGAGCGGGATGTTTGTCAGTAAACGGCCGCTGGTCAGGCCGGGCCTGATAAGCCGCATTCACTGCTTCGGCCCCCAACTGCGCAATCAGCGGGTTCTTCTCGGGAGCGAAAAGCGAGGCGTAATCGTACTGCGGCGCCGCCAGCGCCGAGTCGCCGTAATACAGCGTGTACGAGGCTCCTGCAGCCGCATCGAAGCAGAGCCGGCGCTCGAGCATTTCAAGCTGCGCCGACAAATTCTGTATCGGCACGTCGTCGTGATTCTCAATCGTAATGGTCCACTTGGCCGGACCATCGAAGTACATCTGCGGCGCGTCAACCGAGAGATGCTCTTCGTCGATGCGGCGGCCTTCCCGCACCGTGTGCACCCGGAGAATATTTCCTGTTGTGGTGACAGGTTGAGGCGGCTCCGTTCGATCGTCACCCGGCGGCCGCGCAACCGGAGAAACGCCGATTTCTACGTCGCGGCTAAAGTTGGGCGGATTTGGCCCGGGAACAAAGACAATGCGATCGACCGGGGTGTGCTCGGGCACAACGAATTCAATGATCGAGTTGCGCTCCTTCAAGGTGCTTGTCGCCGTTTCGGCCACACTGACGAATTTCGGCCGGCTTTCCGGCACCCGCATCACAGAAAGCCCTGTCACGTCCTGCGACGCAATCCGACCGTCAATCTGAAAATGCAGATAACGGAAATCCGACTCAGGCAGATGAAGAACTGTGCTTCGCCCCAGCCGTTGGCGAGTCAGGTCGAAGATGGTGAATGAACCGAGCTTCGTTCGCAAGCCTGCGGCTTGCGTCTGGCTCCCTGAGACTACAACCGTTGCCAGAAAGTCGTGGCCGGTCACAGCCAGGTTGAGGTCGCTGTAGTGGCCCGAGGGCATCCCGGCATCGAAAACCGTTTCACTCCCGCTCTTGCCCAGATTGAGCAGGGAAAGCGTCTGGTCGGAAGGGACAACCGGAACATCTGAGCGCACAACATACGGCGTCTCCACCTGCGCTGCTTCTGCAGCGCCCTGATAGAGCCGAATGTCTGCAAGCTGCGGTGACGAGTGCGCAAAGACGTCCGGTTGAACGACAAGACAGGTTTGCCCGGCTGCCTGCGTCGGCGTCTGCACGGGCCGCTCGAAATGAAAGTAGCGAATCTCCGGCGCCGGTGCCGCCAGCACCAACAACCAGAATGCGGCAATGGCCCTCATCATTGGCTTTCCTTCCGCTCGCGCAGATTGAGCCAGTCGCGCTGATACACGTAACTCACGCCAAGAAGCAGAACGCCCAGGCCCATGAAGCTCAAGATGCGGAATCCCCGGCTTAGCTGGCTGATATCGACGAGGAACACCTTGGCGACGGTGGCTGCCATCAGGATGAGCGCTTGCCAGCGCAGGAAGGCCGATCGTCTCACGAACCCCACTGCGAGCAGAATTCCCCCGTAAAGCATGAAAAGCGCTGAGTACGAGAACTGCGCATACATCCAGTATTCGCGCATCGCGTAATAGTTACGGTACCCCCTCCCGTAGTAGGGGCGATACCCGTGCCAGCGTTCGAACCACCAGTAGCTATGAATCTCAAGGCTCAACGCCAGCAGGATGAGAACATTCATCGCGATCACCGCGACAGCGGCCAGGCTTCGCCACGGTAAAATCGGCGCGGCATCGTAGCCACCGGCCTCGCTCTCGTCCTGCGCGTGCTTTCCCAGCCATGCAATAAAGGCGCACACCGCAATGGCCACGCAATAGGTTCCAAATCGTTCATTGAAGATGGGCCGGATGGCCGCAGGCGGATTGACCAGAAGCAGTGCGCCCAATCCGAGAACTGTCGAAAGTACCCCAAACACACGGAGCAGCGCCGATCGCAGGCGCCGTGAGAGCCAAAGCAGAACAGCGCCCTCGACCAGCCACCCGATCGTCAGCCATCGGCCGTGAGTTTTCAGGGGGATTGCAATGGTGAGAAAGACAACCGCCGCCGTCAGGTGCAGAGACGCTAGCGCCGGAGCGCCCCGCTGGAGAATGCCGGTCTCCGGCAGCCGCATCAGCAGCAGATAAAACGCGGCGAAGGCGACTGCAAGCCACGGCGCCGACCAGTCAGCGGTCGCAGGACTCAGCAGCGAGTAAAATGCCAGAAAGCCCAGGGCCGCGTTGGCGACCGGGATCCCAAATGAGGCAAGCCCATCCCATGCCTGCAAGGTTCCGCCAGGCTCGACGGTAAGCCTCACCAGGCGCGGCGCAAGCGCAAAGAGAAGGAAAAAGCAGCCGAGAAAAAGAGCCGTGCGCGGCGCCTGACTCTGCGTATAGAACGCAGTCCACCAACCGAAGATGAACAGCACTGTGCCCACAAATGCGCCGAAAAGCAGGCGCGACCAGGGCCGCAGCGTTACCAGGACGAGAACCGCAAGGTCGAGCATCAGCAGGTAAGTGAAGAGCGTCACCTCATGGTTGCCGCCTGTAGAAACCAATAGCGGAGTGCTCAAGCCGCCGGCGATGGCGTAGAGCGCAAGCAACTCTGCATCCTGAATCCAAGCCATGTAGCCATTGAAAGCAGTCACCGCGATCATGGCCGCGAACGCTGCGCCCGCGGGAATGAGCCCATAAAGCTGGAAGGCCGCCCAAAGCGATAGATAGAGCGTGCCGCTGCCGATCGCCTTCAGCGAGTAGGAAAAGACTGCATAGCCGCGCCGGTGAAAGCGCTCTGACCATGCGATGAGCGCTGCGCCGGCCAGCAATCCAATCAAAATGCGGCCCAGTGGACCGATCCAGTGATTATCGAAGGCAAGCTTAAGGAACCATGCCACGCCGATGAGCACGGCCAGGATGCCGATGCGATTGAACCACTGGGAGCCGATGCGGCTTTCGAGCGAGGGAGTGTCGCTGGCCGCGGCCGGTTCGACGGACCGAAACTGAGGCGCAGCGACAGGAACGGCCGGCGGAGGTGGCTGAGGAATTGGCTCAGCTTGCCTCAGGGTCGGGCTGGCTTGAGGAGCCTCGACAGCAATCGGCGCCTGCTCTACCTCCAGAGGCGCGGGTTGCAGGGCTTGGACCGTCGCGCGCGCAGCCGGCTCGGTAAGAGCAGCGAGACCCTCGGCGCGCCCCGCAGCCAGCCCGCTCAGGCGCGACTCCATATCCCAGACACGCTTCGACAGGTTCGCCATTTCCGCGCGCAACTCGCGGGCGCGCGAGCTCGACGTTACCAGCGCAATGATGGGCAGAGCGACGAGCGCGACGAGAAGCAAGACAATAAGCAGGACAAGATTATCCATAAAAGGAGTTGGCGGGAATTATAGTCCGTTCCTCCAGGTTGGCTTGGCCGAATTCGCACCGGGCCGGACCGAACCAATAGGGTGAGGCTCTTTGCGCCACAGGTGCCACACACCCAGCGTCAGCGCCAGCACCGCCAGCCCAAAGGCAATCACGGCGCGTTCGCCGTGATGGATTTGCCAGCCTTTCCACGCGGCCACCCCTGCAGCCAGCAGCATCAAGATGCCTCGCAAGCGGTTCATGCCAGCATCCTTTTCCGCAGCGCCAGCGCGTGGCCGATGGACTTGACGTCGCGTGTCCAGCGCGGCAGCAGAGCCGTCATCACCATGCCCTCAAGATTGCATACGACTCCCCACGCCAGAGCCACAGTGAGCAAGGTCGAGCCGGCGTTGAAACAAATGAGCGCAATTGCTGAAGAAGCAAGCAGGATTCCCCAGGCTTTCGCGACATAGGAGTGGTAGCTGGCCATGTGTCCATATTTGAGGCGGTCGCAGAGAATGCGCACTACTTCAAGGGCAAGAACTGCGCCCAGGAGCCATATCAGTGGGCGTATCAGCGGCCAATGGTGCTGTACTGCAACCACCGCCATGCTCAGGTAGAAGATATCGTCGCAAATCGAGTCCGCCAGTCGCATTGCACCTGTGTCGGTGTGCCAGCGGCGTGCCAGGATGCCGTCGAAAACATCGGAAGCGAAGCCGAGAACGATCATCGTGCCCAGCCAGCCTTCCGGCCTGTTCACGATCGCGGCGACAGCGACCAATACCGGGCCAAGCAGCGCCCGAAAGACTGCCATCGACCAAGGAACGACGGACCGTAAGTTCATTCCCTATCTGGCGCGGCCTGGTTTCGGTTGACCCTGCTGCCGCTCAATCCCTATCGTGAGTAAGGGTACAACAACAAGCTGAAGGAGTTGTCATGGCCACTACCGCTCCGGGAACCAGCGCCGCCGGGCAGCCACAGCCGGCGCTCAAGAAGACCGCTCTCAATGCTACGCATCGCGCCCTCAAGGCCAAGATGGTCGACTTCGGCGGATGGGACATGCCGGTCGAATACCCATGCCCTGGTGGAGGCCTGATCGCAGAACATAACGCCGTGCGCGCCGCTGTCGGCCTCTTCGACGTCAGCCACATGGGCGAAATCCAGTTCCGCGGGCCGGGCTCACTCGCCGCAGTGCAGCACATCACCATGAACGACGCCGCGAAGCTCGCCGACGGCCAGGCGCATTACTCCGCGCTGCTCACGCCGCAGGGAGCTTTCGTAGACGACATTCTCGTCCATCGGCTCGGCGCCAACGACTATATGCTGGTGGTCAACGCAGGAACCACCGATAAGGACTTCGCGTGGATCAGGCAGCATGTGGGCGGCTTCCCGGGCATTCACCTGAGCAACTATTCCAGCTACTACTCGCAACTTGCGCTGCAGGGCCCTCGCGCCCTCGAAACGCTTGCCAAACTGACCAAGGTCGATCTTGCATCGATTAAGAACTACTGGTTCACGTGGGGAACGGTCGCGGGTGTCCCCAACGTGATGATCGCTCGCACCGGCTACAGCGGCGAAGATGGATTCGAAGTCTACATCCCGGCCGACGAAGCCACGACGGTGAAGATGTGGGACGCGCTGCTCGACGCAGGCGCCGCGCTCGGCATTCGCCCGTGCGGCCTGGGTGCGCGCAATACGCTCCGCCTCGAAGCCGGCATGAGCCTCTACGGTCACGAAATCTCCGAGGAAATCAACGCGCTCGAAGCGGGTCTGACGCGCTGGCTCAAGCTCGACAAAGGCGATTTCATAGGTCGCGATGCGCTGCTTGCCGTCCAATCTTCCGGCGGCCCGAAGAGAAAAATCATCGGGCTAGAAATGATCGAGCGCGGCATCGCCCGCGATTCGTACTTCGTACTGTCCTTGGACGGGGAAAGTATTGGGACAATCACTTCCGGCTCACCGGCGCCATTCTTGAAAACCAATATCGCCATGGCGCTCGTGCCCGCGCCGGTCGCCGAATCCGGGAGCGACGTTCTCGTCGATGTGCGCGGCAACCGGGTGCGCGCGAAGCAGGTTGCGCTCCCCTTCTACAAGCGTCCGAAGAAGGGCTAGCCGGGTGTCGCACGATGACCACCACGATTCCAACTCCCGCGTCCAACCCGGCCTCGACCGCACTCGGCGGTTCGGTCCTCGTTCTCATCCAGTTCGACGTGTGCGAGGAACTGCGCCTCGACCAGCTGCAGCAGGCTGTCGATGCGCGCACCGTGGAGCAGCCCAAAATCAAGCACTCCGTGCCTTCGTACGTGCGCTACCAGCGGCCGCCGGTGGTTGGCCCGCTCGATCCGCTCGTGCTCGCCGGAGGGGAGCGCCTCGAGGGCGAGATCAAGTATTACGACTACGGCGTGGTCAGCGTCATCTACCAGCTCGCCTTTTCGGGCGACTGGCAGAGCATCGTCCAACTGGCCAGCCGCTGGGTGTGGGACGTCGACTTTGCCGCGCGCGTCGAGCCGATCGTGCGCCAGCGGCTTGAGCGCAATGCCGGCGCCATGATCAAGCCCTATGCGCGCTGGCTCAGCGAAGACTACTTCATCTTCCACCTGCGCACCGGCGACCAGGCGCAATCGTCCGCCGACCTCACGCGCGATCACGGCCTTGAGATCGCGCAGATTGTGCGCGGCGACCGGCTGCAGCTCTCGACCGGCGAGTGCGCCGAGGTGCTGCAGTCGCGCATCTCCTACTACGAAAGCGACCTCGCCGTCATCGGCTGGAACGCCGCGTTCCTCTACGACACCCCGGCCGGCGCGGAGACGGCGATCCAGCTACTCGAATACGCCAACTCGCAGCTGCTCGAGTTCCGCCACTACGACGAGCTCCTCAGTGGAATTCTCTCCAACGTCTACCATTCGCTCGAAGGCAGGCAGGGCTTTACGGCGCGCTGGCGCATGGCGCGCCGGGCCACGCGGCTGCACACAGTGCTGCTCGACATCGCCGAGCTGACCGAGCGGGCCGACAATTCGATTAAATTCCTGAGCGACATGTTCGCCGCGCGGCTTTACCGGCTCGCGGCATCCAAAGTAGGCGTGCCCGACTACAAGCTCCTCGTGGCGCAAAAGCTCAAAACCGCCGAGGACCTCTACCACGACATGATCGAGCAGTTCAACCAGTCGCGCGGCTTCTTTCTCGAAGTCGTCGTGGTGCTCATCTTGCTCATCGAGCTGGTCTATCTCTTCTTCGGCAAGGTGGTTTAAAGCAGGGAACAAGGGAACAAGGGGCCAAGGGAACAAGAAAGCGGGGAACAAGGGAGCGAAGGGGCGGGCTGCGATGCGTTCTCCCGACCTGCAGGTCATGGATGGGGTACCCCCCGCCCCCTCCCCCATTTTTCGGCAAAGTCCTCATTCGCAAGCAGTTAGCCATCTATGGGTCCAGCTCATCCAGTGATTCTAAAATACTGATGATCTAAAGTATTCAAAAACAAGAAGTTAATAGCACAGCTAGCGGAGGTCGGCGTGGTTGGCCGGATTATTGGCCTTTTCCCGACACATTTTCAGTCTAGCGATTTCGCGGAAAAAACCCGCAATGTTGCGCGAGAAAATATCTCGCGTGGGATGAGGGAGATGCGACGAGTTGCGGAGGGGCAAGGGATTGACAGCGCATGGATGAAAGGATGGGGCACCCGGCACCCGGCGTTGTGCTGGGCCTATCTCGCTCGTCTTGCACGCCTTTCCCGCCGCCCTCTAGAATTCAACCACTCCCGCGGGTTCCTTGAAGGTCAAACACAATCATCCCAGCCGCACGAATCGCGCATTTCTTTTGCGGGCCTGATGGGGGCGCGGGCGGCCGACCGAACGACGACCACCGGAGGGGCCGAATGGCCAGGTTTCTTTTCACCATGCTTCCCGCCAACGACCTGGGATTGCCGACGCGGATGGTTCCCATTGCGCGCGCGCTGGCCGATCGCGGGCATGAGGTCGCGGTCTTCAACCCCTCTCCCGCGCCGCAGAAGCTGATCGCCGAAGCCGGATTGACGAGCCTTCCGCCGCCGGCGCGGCCCATGCCGGTCCCCGCGATGGACCTGACGCCCGTGGCCGAGGGCTGGGATGTGGAGCACTTCTTCACCGGCGTCTATATGAGCGAGTCGTACGTGCGCGACGCAGTTGCGGTCTACCTCGACCTGATTCGCGATTACGCGCCCGATGTGGTGGTGGACTCCTTTGAGCCGATCGCCTGCCTGGCGGCGCGCATCGCCAAAGTTCCGCTGGCTACGGTGTTGCAGGGCAATATTCATCCGGCAAGCCGCGGTTTTACATGGTGGCAGGATGAGCGGCCGGCAAACCTGCCCAGCGCCGCGGCGTTTTTCAGCAAAGTGGCGCGGAAGAATGGGCTGGCGCCCGTCGAACGTGTCGTCGATCTGATGGCGGGGGATCTGCCGTTGATTGTGGGGACTCCGGAGACGGATCCCGTGGCGGCGGAGGCGAACGTGACCTACATTGGGCCGATGGTGTTCCAGCGCGGCAATGCGAGGCTGCCCGGTTGGGTCGAAGAACTGGGTGGGCGCGACGGGCACGGGGGATCGCGTAAGGGACGGCCGCTGGTGTGGGTATATTCCGGAAATCCGCGCTACTTTACGGCGCCGACGCCGGTCGATTCGATCGTCGTGATTCGCGCGGCGATTGCGGCGCTGGCAAACGAACCCGTCGACGTGGTATTGACTACGGGCTACCAGGAACTCCCTCCAGAGTTTGGGACTCTGCCCAAGAATTTTCGCCACGCGGCATACGTGCCGGGGCCACTGATGGCGGAGCGCGCGGACCTGATCGTGTTCCACGGCGGGCACAGCTCGGTGATGACGTGCCTGAAAGCGGGAACGCCGGCGGTGATCATTCCCACGATTACCGAGCGCGTGAGCAATGCGCGGCGGCTGGCGGCGCTGGGTGCGGGCGAGGTGGTGATGCCGGTGACGGGCGACGACGGCGAGAAGCGCGTAGATGACGAGGAGTTCGCCGCAAAGGTGAAGCGCGTGCTCGGCGAGCCGGGGTATCGCGAGTCGGCGCGGCGCGTGGCGGAGAGCATGAGAAAGTATGGTGGCGCGACGGCCGCGGCAGAAAAGCTGGAGGAGCTTGCGGCGAATGGGAAGTGAGGAGGAGTAGCGAACGCCTTCGGACGCCGCGCCTTTCCCCCTGTCAAGCCCCTCAGCGCAAAATACCTTACAAACCCCTTCGATCCAATAGTTTCCCGCGGCGCCAAAAGTGCGGGTTACTTCCTCATTTCTGCCAGAATGAATCCAGATACTCCGATGAGCCCGCGCACGCACCGCCGCATGTTTTCTTGTTCTCTCGTTCCCTGCCTCTACCCCCCTCCCCCCCAGGTATCCTCAAAAATCGGGGGCTCCGAAAGTGTGAAACTGTGAGCCGCATGAACCCGCCCGCAATCAATCAGATCCAGAGGCGGCGCGAAGCGCTCACAGAAACACAGAAAACTGTGGGGCCTTAAAAAAAGGGCTTTGCGCAGACCCCTTTGGCACCACGCGCCGCACTTTTGGCGCGATTTTCACGCTTTTTCGCAGAATCGGCTCGCGATCCCCATTTGCTCTTGCATTTCCATCGCGGCTCCATAACAATCCCAAGTACCAAGCCTCGAGTTTGGGATTTTCGGGTTGAGGCTTCCCCCAATATCGATCTCGAAGCAACGCGGTATGCAGCGAACCGTTGAGCCGCGTGTACGACGGAGGTTCGAATGGCGACGGCGACATTTTCGTGGCAGACGTGGAATAGCGGTCCATTCAGCATGGAGCGCAAGCCAGGGAAACCCGGCACGCTGATTCACTGTTTTCGCGGGCCGTTTACCGTGCGCGATGCGTAC